>JADCFN010000001.1 GCA_020249505.1 Roseomonas sp.
CATCGAATTGCGCGGCAAGCTCTGCCAGCGTCTTCTCGCCCTTCACAGCGGCAAGCGCCACCTTCGCCCTGAAGGCAGGGCTGTGGTTGCGGCGGGGTCGTCTCGTCATGGTGTCTCCTGTTCACGGCTTCATGCCGCAGTCAGGCAGAAAATCCACTTATCCCAGTTGTTCAGATTCCCCGAGCCAGCTCTGTGTTCGCTCTCGAAGTACGTATTTCGGGCAAGTGGGATTCTAACCACGGCAAGTGACGACCGCGCTGAGACCGGCCTTTTACCTAGGTTTTTGAGTTCCGTACAAAAATGCCCAAGTCAGGAGGTCCGGAGAGAAAGGGCCTACGGAGAACGATTTTCCGCCCTCTGCGCGCCGAGCCAGTCAACAGGTCCGCCCCAAAAACCCCAGGAAACCTGTCACTCAGCGCGACGCCCGGTCAGGCGGAGAGCACGGCTCGTATGGACACTGGCGGTGCGTGTAGGACTCGAATCAAAGACGCGCCAGCGATTTTCCGCCCCCAGTTCCATTCCCTGGGGCATCCTTTTCGCCAACTCATGCTGCGCCGCAGCATAACTAAATCATTTCAGATCAACGCTTTAAACCTTGGTGGAAAAATCGGCTCACCCTCAAGCTTTGGAGAGAATCCCCCGATTCGGAGAGAAAAAGCCCGACCATTCCGCCCCCGCACCATCAAGGTTTCTGGCAAAAAGCCCGCAGATACTCGCGAATTTCCAAGGCCACCCCGGGCTGAGAGCATGTTTTCGTAAGGGGAGGTGGCGTCCCCGGCGAGATTCGAACTCACGGCCCCCAGATTAGGAATCTGGTGCTCTATCCTGCTGAGCTACGGGGACACCAAGCACTTTAATAGCGCAAATCAGCCCCTCAGGGAACGCCTCACCGACGCCGGAAACGCTCAACCGCACTCACCAGCGCCGTGCGCAGCCCTGGTTCCAGCGCGGAATGGCCCGCATCGGGGATGACAGTCAGGCGGGCTGAGGGCCAAGCCGCCGCTAATTCAAAGGCGCTGGTCGCGGGGCAGACCATGTCGTAGCGGCCTTGCACAATCTCGGCCTCAATCCCGGCCAGGCGGTCCATGCGGCCAAGCAAGCCCTCCGGCGGCAGGAAAAGATCATGCGCGAAGTAATGCGCCTCAATCCGCGCGAGGCCCAAGGCGGTACGGTCCTGCGCGAAGCTCGCCACCGTTTCGGGTGATGGCAGAAGGGTGGAACAAGACCCCTCATATTGGCTCCAGGCGCGCGCGGCGGGCAGATGCACGGCGGGGTCGGGGTCACATAGGCGACGGAGATAGGCGCCCAGCAAATCGCCACGTTCTTCCGCCGGCAAATGCTCAGCGAAGGCGGCCCAGGCATCAGGGAAGACGCGGCGGAGCCCGTCCAGGAACCAGCTCACTTCCTCCTGCCGGCCCAAAAACACGCCGCGCAATACGCAGCCCAGCACGCGTGATGGATGTTCCTGCGCATAAGCCAAGGCGAGGGTTGATCCCCAGGAACCGCCAAACAGCAACCAATTTTCAATACCAAGAAATTGCCGCAGCACTTCAATATCGCGCACCAGATGCGGCGTGGTATTTTCGCGCAATTCCCCAAGTGGTCTGGACCGCCCGGCGCCGCGCTGATCGAAAATGATCACCCGCCAATGCTGCGGGTCGAAAAAGCGCCGATGCACCGCACCTGCGCCTGCGCCTGGCCCGCCATGCAGGAACAGTACGGGCTGGCCGCGCGGGTTGCCCACCTGTTCCCAATACATGACATGCCCGGCCGAAAGCGGCAGGAAGCCGGTTTCATAGGGGGCGATATCGGGGAAAAGGTCTCCGCGCGGCATGGGTTAGGTGTGCCGAAGCGCGCGGCGAAGCGCAATGGTTTTCACGCGGTCAGCCCTTCACAAAACGCGCGATGAAAAACCCATCCATGCCCCCGCGCGCGGCCCAGTAATCCGGGCGGGTGCGTACCGCGCCGGATGGCAGGATGGCTTCGGGCAGGCCCGGCATTTCATCGGGGCGGATCGGATCAAGCTTCAAGCCAAGCGCTGCGGCTTCGCGCAAATGCGCTTCGCCTTCTTCGGCCTGCAAGGAACAGGTGGCGAAGACCAGCCGCCCGCCCGGCGCCAGCATCCCGGCGGCAGACTGCAACAGGCGGGATTGCAAGGCGGCGGCGGTCGCGACATCGCGCGCGCGTTTGAGCCAGGCCACATCCGGGTGGCGACGAATGGTGCCGGTGGCGGTGCAGGGCGCATCCAGCAGAATGGCATCAAAGGGCGCCGCTGGGCGGAACTGCGCGGCATCAGCGGTCACGATTTCCGCCTGCAACTGCAGTCGCGCCAGATTGTCGCGCAAGCGTTCGGCACGCTTGGCATCACGCTCCACTGCCGTGACGTTCGCCCCCGCCGCCGCAAGCTGCGCCGTTTTGCCGCCGGGCGCCGCGCAAAGATCGGCAATGCGTTGCCCCGCCTGCGGCGCCAGTAGCCGTGCCGGCAGGGCGGCGGCGGCGTCCTGTACCCAAAAGGCGCCTTCGGCAAAGCCAGCGAGTTCCGTCACGCGCGTGCCGGCGGTCAGGCGAAAGGACCCGCCGGGCAGGGCTTCCGCGCCCTCGGGCACTGTGGCGCCGGGTTTCAGGGAGATATCCAGGGGTGCCGGGCCGCAATGCGCCTCCGCAATGCTGCGTACCGCCGGGCCATAGGCCGTGTGCCAGGCGGACCAGAGCCATGGCGGCGTATCCAACCGCGCCGCATCCAGCCCTTCCAGCAGCGCCTCCCCTTCCGCCGCCACCTTGCGGAGCACGGCATTTACCAAGCCGGCAAAGGCACGCGGCGCGAGATCCACGGCGGACGCCACCGCGGCATGGGAAGGTGTGCCCAGCAGCAGCAATTCCGCAACCCCGATGCGTAGCGCATGGCGCGCTGGCGGCGGGGGTTCCCGGCGCAGAAAGGGTTCCAGCACGGCATCAATGCTGCCGAGCCGCCGCAGAACCGTGGCTGCGATGCGATGCGCCGCCGCCCTGTCCCGCGCTTCAAGCCGCGCCGGCAGTGCTTCCAGCGCTTCTTCCAGGGGCCGATGCGCTTCCAGCACGGCGTCCAGCACATCGCGTGCGGCGCGCCTGGTGGGCAGGCCGGGCGGGCGCCTTGGCCGGGATGAGGCTTCATGCATGCCGCCTTCATGGCACCCGCCGTAGTCTCATGCTAGAGCCGCGGCGCGATGACCCTGGGCAGCTTCCTAGACCGATTGCCGGAAACGCGCCGCCCAGGCTGGTGGCTGGCGCTGCTGTGCCTATTGCTCTGGCTGCCGGGCTTCTTTTCCATCCCGCCCGGGGATCGCGATGAAAGTCGCTTCGCCCAGGCCAGCCGGCAGATGGTGGAAACCGGCGATTATGTGCGGATCAAGCTGGGCGAGGCCGAGCGCAACAAGAAACCTGTTGGCATTCACTGGGCGCAGGCTGCGACGGTGCATGCGCTGGAAGCCGTGGGCATTCCGGCGCGAGGTGCCATTTGGGCGTATCGGCTGCCATCGCTGATCGGAGCGCTGCTCGCGGTATTGGCCACCTGTTATCTGGGGCGCGCTTTGGTGGGGCGACGCGCGGCATTTCTGGCCGCCGCCATGCTCGCCCCCTGCATGGTCCTGGTGGTGGAAACCCATATCGCCAAGACCGATGCGGCTTTGCTCGCCAGCATCACGGCGGCGATGCTGCTGATGGGCCGCGCTTATTTGGCGCCGGCGCAATTCACTGCAAGACAGGCCCTGGGTTTTTGGCTGGCGCTGGGTGCGGGCGTGCTGCTGAAGGGACCGATTGCGCCCATGGTGCCCCTGCTGGCCGGCGTGACTTTGCTGGTGATGGACCGCCGCGCGCCCTGGTTTGGTGCACTCCGCCCGCTTTGGGGTGTGCCGCTGATGATCGCCTGCGCCGCGCCCTGGTTCATCGCCATTGGCATCGCGACCGAGGGACGGTTTTTCTCTGAGGCCATTGGCGATGACATGCTGAACAAGGTGGGATCGGGCGAGGAAAGCCATTGGGGCCCGCCAGGTTTTTATACTTTCCTGTTCGGTATCACCGCCTTTCCTTCGGCCTGGATTGTGTTGCGCGCGCTGCCCGGTGCCTGGGCGGACCGGCTGAAGCCGCAAACGCGTTTTCTGCTGGGTTGGGCCGTGCCGGTCTGGCTGTTGTTTGAAGCGGTGGCAACGAAACTCCCGCATTATGCACTACCTGCTTATCCAGCGCTGATGCTGCTGGCGGCTGCCTGGGCGCTTGATCCTTTGCGCCGACCCACACCGCGCTGGCTGGCGGCGATTGGTTGGCTGGCGCTGGGCGGCGTGGCGCTGGGCTTGCCGATCGCAGCAATGGCAGCGGCCTTCTATGCCGAAAAGCGCGTGGATATCTTCGGGCTGATCGGGCTTGGCTTTGGTGCCGCGCTGATCCTTGTGCTGTGGCGCGCGGCGCGCGCGGGGCAATGGGCGCGCGCCGCCTTGCTTGGCGCGGTGCTGAGTGTGCCGGTTTATGCCGCCGTGCTGGAAGGCGTCATTCCGCGCCTGCAATCCGTTTGGATGTCCCCGCGTATCGCAGCCGAGGTGCGCGCCATTGCCCCAGGCTTGCGTGACCGGGATTTCGGCGTGGTCGGCTATCATGAACCTTCGCTGCAATTCGCGCTTGGCGGCGGCATTGCGCTGCTCCGCGATGGTGCGGCGGCGGCTGAGTTTCTCGCTCAGAAGCCCGGGCGTGTGGTGGCGGTTTCGCATCGGCAGGAAGCGACGTTTCGCGCTGCGGCGGCCGAGCGCGGCATCACGCCGCGCGATGCCGGTTCTGTCACGGGGCTCAATTACGTGCGCGGGCGCTGGCTCACGCTGCTGATCTTCAAGGTGGATTGAATGTTTGAATGGGTGGCGCGCCAGGTCGCGGAAACCGGGCTGATGGGCGTGTTTGTGCTGATGGTGGCGGAAAACATCTTCCCGCCCATCCCATCTGAAATCATCATGGCCGCATCGGGCTTCGCCGCCGCGCGGGGCGAGATTTCGCTGATTGGCGTTATTGTGATTGGTGTGCTTGGCACGGTGGTCGGCAATGCCTTCTGGTATGAAATCGGCCGCTGGTTCGGGATGGAGCGCATCCGCCCGCTGGTCGCGCGCTACGGCAAATGGTTCGCCTTTGAAACCGAAGACATGGACCGCGCGGAACGCACGCTCAAGCGCTGCGGACCCTTCGCATTGTGCTTCGGGCGCATGCTGCCTGGCATTCGCACCATCATTTCCATCCCCGCCGGCATGGTGCTGATCCCGCGCCCGGTCTTTTATGTCTGGACGGCGATTGGTTCAGCGATTTGGCTGAGCTTCCTCGCCATCGCCGGCTATATGCTGGAAGACCATTACGACAGGGTGCAGCATTGGGTGGAACCGCTCGCCTGGGTGGTGGTGGGCGGTTCCATCGCGGCCTATGCGCTGCATCTGATATATGCGTTTCGTCGTGCGCGGCGCAGGCGGGATCAGGCGTAGCGCGCCAGCGCCTGCTCCAAAGATGCAAAAGCATTGGCCAAGGCGGCATTCATCGCCGCTGCGGCCTGTTCGGGACGCGGTGCGTTGTTCGGAAGCGCAGCGCTGCCGGTGCTGATCATCTGCCCCAGCACGCGGGGCGAGGTTTCGCGTTCTGAAATCAGCACAAAATTCAATTCCGCTTCTGCCTGCCCCGCGGCGCGATTGGCAACAAGCCGCGTCAATTCGCCTTCCAGCACCAGATCAGCATTGGCACGGCTGCCAGGGGCGAGCACGGCGGCGAAAAGCCGCGCGTCAATCAGCCAGCGGCGTAGCGCCTGTTCCGCGGCTTCCGCGGGTGGCGCGATCCATTCGGCGTAAAAATCAATTTCTTCCGTGCCATCTGGTCGCACACTGCGCAGGCCACGCACATCCAGCGCCGGTGGCGCGCGGAGCGTGCGCAGCAGCAAAAGCCGCCGCCCCTTGCCGCGCCAGCCTTCCCCCTGCCGGCGTGGTTCCAGCGCATAGCGCAGCACTTCCTGATAAGGTCGTTCCGGTAGCACGGAACAGGCGGAAGCAAGGAAAGGTGCTGCCAGCAGCATTGCGCGGCGATGCAAGGTTTTCATGTCAGCGGCGATCCCGATTGGGCGGCGGCGGCGGCGCGCCGAGAAGGGTTTGCGAAGGGCTGCGGCGGAGTGATTCCGTCGTATCACGCAGATTGGCGACCGAGGATCGCAAATCCCGCATCAGCGGCGAAAGATCAGCTTGCAAATCCGTGGTGGCACCGCGCGCGGTGCGCAGCGTCTGTTCAAGCGCCGTGACTGCGGCGGGGATGCGCACCAGGGCTTCGCGAATTTCGCGGCTGGCCAGCAATTCCTGCGCGCTGCGTCCGGCATCGCCCATATGGGCAATGGCACCGCGCAATTCATTTGCTGTCTCCTCAAGCCGTATCTTGCGAATCTCAGCGCGCAGTTCCGCCACGGTTTCGCCGGCTTCACGCAGCACGGTCGCCACTTCGCCGTCACTGACCTGCCGGCGCAAATCGCCCATCAGCCCGGCGGCGTTATTGACCAGGGCTTCGATATCCAGCGCTTCCAGGCGGCGCAGAATCTGCTCCGCCGCGCTGGTGACTTGGGTGATGGTGGAAGGAACAGCGGGCACGTGATCGTATCGCGGCTTCCATGGCACCTGGATGGGCGGATAACGCGCAGGGTCCAGAATATCAATTTCCAGATAGGTGACACCCGTAATCCCCTGGGAAGCGATGCGTGTGCGCAAGCCCCCCGCAATCATGTCTTCCAGGGAGGTAATGCGCGCCACGCGCGTGCGTTCCACCGCAAAGCGAATGACCACCAATTGCATCGCATAGCGGTTGGCGCGCGCTTCCGGAACATCATAGACAGCAGCGGCAAGAGAAATTTCCGTCACGCGCCCAATCTGCACGCCGCGAAAGCGCACCGCTGCCCCGACATCAAGCCCCACAATCGATTCACCGACATAGGTTTCGAAGTAATCCGATTTAGTGCCGAATTGCCCTGCCGTCAGGTAAACAACGAAGCCAACCGCCAGCGCAATGGCCGATAGCGCCAGCATGCCGACGCGGAGAAATAGCGTATTGGGCGGTTTCGCCATGTCAGGCAGCCTCTCGCCGGAAGAAGGATCGTACGGTGGGGTGCGTGCCGGTGTCGCGCAATTCGCGCGGCTTGCCCATGGCGATCATGCCGCGTGCTTCCTTGTCCAGCATGATGCAGCGATCCCCAATGGCCAGAATGGATTGCAATTCATGCGTTACCACAACAAAGGTTGTCCCGGTGCTGCGCGCAATATCCAGGATCAACTTGTCCAAACCCGCTGAGGTGATGGGGTCAAGCCCGGCCGATGGCTCATCCAAAATCAACAAAGGCGGGTCAAGCGCCATGGCGCGCGCAATGCCGGCGCGCTTGGCCATGCCGCCGGAAATCTCAGCGGGCAAAAGCCCAGCTGCATCGCCAAGCCCAACCAGGCCAAGCTTGGCGCGCGCCAAAGCCTCACGCGCGGGGCGCGGCAGATCCGTGTGTTCTTCCAAGGGCAATTCCACATTTTCGGACAGCGTCATATTGCCGAAAAGCGCGCCGGATTGCCACATCACGCCAATCCTTTGCAGCAATGCAATACGCCCTTCCGCATCCGCTTCCGCCAAATCAACGCCCAGGATTTCAGATCGTCCGGCTGCAATCGGCACAATGCCGATCAGCGCCTTGAGCAAGGTGGATTTGCCGCAGCCGGAACCACCCAGGATGATGAAGACCTCACCCCGCTTCACTTCAAAGGACACATCCTTGAAAATGGTACGCGGGCCGAAGCTGACGGCCAGGTTTTCAACGCGAATGACTGTATCGTCGCTCATATGCCAAGCCTGAAAAACAGAATCGCGAAAACGCCATCCATGGCGACAATGGCGACAATGCCGCCCACCACGGCTGCGGTTGCCGCATCACCCACCGCGCGCGGGCCCAAGCCGGCGGCAAGCCCGGCGCGGCAGCCAATGGCCGCAATCACCAGGCCAAAGCAGCAGGATTTGAACAGGCCACCCATCAGATCGCCAAGGGCCAACCATTGCTGCAATTGATTGGAAACCGCGCTCCAGGGGAAACCCAGGCTCTGCATCACTACCGTCATGCCCGTGAGCCCGGCCAGGTTCATCACCAAGGTCAGCACCGGCATCACCAATATGCCCGCCAGAATGCGCGGCAGCACCAGCATCACCATGGGGTCAATGCCCATGATGCGGAGCGCATTCACTTCCTCATTCACCGTCATGGTGCCGAGTTCTGCGGCAAAGGCCGAACCGGTGCGCCCCGCCAGCACGACGCCTGCCAGCAGCGGCCCCAATTCGCGCAGCAGCGATATGCCGACAAGGTTGGGCACGAAAATCTCCGCCCCGAAACGCTTGAGCGGGATGGAGGATTGATAGGCGAGAATGAGCCCGATCAGAAAGCCAAGCAGCAGCGTGAGTGGAAAGGCGCGCAGCCCGATCTCATCCAAATGGCGCAGGAATTCAGCACCGCGAAACATGCGCGGGCGAAACAACATGCGGAAGGCCGCGACCAAAGCTTCCCCGGCAAAGGCAATGCCAGAAAGTGCCGCCTGGATGCCGCCAAACACCGCGCCGCCAAAGGCCGTGATGGGCGCAAAATCGCGTGGCGCCTCGGCGGGCAGCGGGGCCGCTTTCAGCGCGGCGCGGTTGCGTTCCAGCACCGCGAGCACATCGGGCGAGCCACCCTGCACCGCCACCGCATCCCCCGCGCGCAGCACCAGAATGGCGCCGGCGCTATCCATGACGTCCACCGCCGAAAGATCAATCGCGTTGGGTTTTTCGGCTACGGCGCGCGTCATGGCCGGCCAAAGCGCCGCCGCAGCTTTGGCATCCAACGTGCCGGAAAATGCCAGCACCTTGCCTTGCGGCGTGGCGTGGGATGATAGGGCGGCCTTGGTCATATCACCTGCTACCAAGCGCAGCTTTGCGAGGTTTCCGCAAGCGTTTCAAGGCGTCACTATCAGCGCCAGAGCGCATGGATCAGCACCGCGGCGGCGACCGAAACATTCAGGCTTTCGACCGCGCCGGAACCTGGCAGCGTGACGCGGGCCGCGCAGGCGGCGATGCTCCCCTGCGCGAGGCCCTTTTCCTCATTGCCGAGTACCAGGGCGAAGGGGCGCCCGCGCGGCAGGGCTTCCGGCGCTTCACCATCACGCGCCACGGCGGCCAGGCTCAGCATGTGTGGCGCAAGCGCGCGTAGCAAAGCAGGCAGATCGGGCGCCTGAAACACGGCCAGCGCCTCCAGCCCGCCCTCGGCGGTACGCAAGGCAGCATCCGAAAGCCGCGCCTGGCGTTGGTCGCCCGATATCACCAGCGCCTTGCAGCCGAAAAACGCCGCAGATCGCGCAATGGCGCCAAGATTATGCGGATTGCCGATGCCATCCAGTATGGGCAGCACAGGTGCGGCCCATAGCAGCGGCGGCAGCGCGCTTGTGTCCAACAAGGTCACACCGCGCGGGCGCGCCACCGCCACCATGCCACCATGATGCACGGTGCCGGCGATGCGCTGCAATTCCTCGGGCGGGACTTCACGATAAGGCAGGCGCCGCTTCGCGAGCGCCGCGCATAATGGCCCCGCTTCCTGCCGGCGCATGGTTGTGTAGAAAAACCGCAGCACATCGGCGGGCCGATGCGCGAAAAGCGCGGCCACGGCGGCGGGGCCGCAATGCAGGTCCGGTTCCTGGGCTTTGCTCATGGCGCGGCTAATGCCTTGATCTTTTCCAGCATGGCATCGGGGATTTCCAGCCCATCAGCGCCAGCACGCGCGCTTTGCGCATCGCGCTTGGCGCCGGGCAGGCGCACACCCTCATCGGCCAGCATGGCGGCGATCAGCGTTTCGATCCGCGCACCGAAGCCATCCGCGCCGGCAAGCGCGCCGGGGTCTATCACCAGCAGCGCCTGGCCCAAGCGCGGGCGATTGCCCTCATCCTGGAAGAAACTATCGGCTTCAAAGCCGAAAGCAGCGCCCGTCAGCGCGCAGCAGAGCAATTCGATAATCAGCGCCAGCAAGGCGCCCTTGGTGCCACCCATGGCAAGCATGGCGCCCGAAAGCGCGGCCTTGGCATCAGTGGTCGGGCGGCCTTCGGCATCCAAAGCCCAGCCTTCGGGAATGGCGCGCCCTTCCTTGGCGGCGACCATGATCTTGCCGCGCGCCACTTCCGACAGCGCCATATCAATCACCAGCGGTGGCGCAGCTTGGCGCGGAAAGGCGGCGGCAATGGGGTTGGTGCCCATCAAGGGCCGGCGTCCGCCCGGCACCGGCATAGCAGCCGGCGAATTGGTGAAGGCCAGCGCTACCAGCCCCTGTTCGGCCAGGCGCCGCACCGGCAGGCCCATGGCGCCGGAATGGTGGCTATTGCTGATGCCCACAAAGGCAATGCCATGCCCCCGCGCGCGCCAGGCCGCTTCCTGTTCCGCCAAGGCAAGCGCCGGGTAAGCCAACCCATGCCCGGCATCAATCAGCGCAGCGCCGCCGCGTTCATTGATGATGCGCGGTGTGGCCTTTCCATCGGCGCGACCATTGCGCAGGAACGCCGCATATTGCGCCACGCGCGACAGCCCATGCCCTGCCTGCCCGGCGGCCTCGGCGGCGACCAGCGCGGCAGCGGTGCGCTTGGCCATCTCAGGCCCAGCACCGCAAGCCGCGAGCGCTGCGGTGACAAGTTTTTCAGCCTCAATCAGGGAAAGTCGCATCAATCCGCCTTCAATTTCGCTTCCTGCACCAGCCTGGCCCAGCGGTCAGTCTCGGCGCTGATATAGGCCGCACTGCGCGCCCTGTCCCAGGCTTCCACCGTAAAGCCCCCTTCGCGCGCACGGCGAGATACTTCAG
Organism: Roseomonas sp.; assembly: GCA_020249505.1. GTDB lineage: Bacteria > Pseudomonadota > Alphaproteobacteria > Acetobacterales > Acetobacteraceae > Neoroseomonas. The sequence continues at coordinate 10,868 of JADCFN010000001.1, forward strand.
GGTCGCGGATCGCGGCCAGGGTATCGGCTTCCAGCTTGGCCAGGATGGGGGCGGGCACCGCCGCATTGGTCATCATCGCGGTCCAATTGGTCATTTCAAGTTCGGGTGAGCCCGCTTCGCGCACGGTGGGCACATCCGGCACCAGGGGATGGCGGGCGGCGGAGGTGATGGCAAGGGGCCGCAGCCGCCCGCCTTGGATTTGCGCAATGCATTCCGGCAGATTGGAGACCATGAAATCAAGATTGCCCGCTGCCAGATCGGTCACCGAAGGCGCACCACCGCGATAGGGCACATGGGTAATCCGGTCCCCCGCGCCCGAAACCCGCCGCACCAATTCCAGCCCCAGATGCGGGGGAGAGCCATTGCCCGATGACCCGGCGTTCAGATTGCGCTCGCGCGCTTGCGTCAGCAGATCAGCCAGGCTTCGTGCGGGGTTGCGTTCGGCATTCACCACCACGACAAGCGGCAGCGACCCAAGAACAGAAATCGCCGTGAAATCTTGGCGGAAATTGAAGGGTGCATTCGGAAACAAGGACGCATTCACCGTATGCGTCATGGTAATGGCAAGCAGCGTATAGCCATCGGCTGGGCTTTTCGCTGCCGCATCGGCGCCGATCAACGCATTGCCGCCGGCACGGTTTTCGATGATCACCGGCTTGGCCCAAATCTCCGAGAGCTTTTGGCCAACAAGGCGCGCCATGATGTCCGTCAGCCCGCCCGGCGGGAAAGGCACGATGTAGCGCAGGGCGCGATCGGGGAAGGCGCCTTGCGCTTGCGCACGGCCAATCAGGGCGGCGGCGGGCAGTGCAGCGAGCATATGGCGGCGAGTTGGGCGCATGGGGTCCTCTCCTGTGGCTTGGGCCGGCTTTCCGGCTCTTGCCAACAAGCGTAGCCCAGGGCGCGGCGCTGCCCTATAGGTTTTTCATCTGAAGCTTGGACCGGGGGATGGTCGCGTGACACCTGTCGAGAAAATCCGCGAATGGCATGAAGAACTCACCGCCTGGCGGCGGGATTTCCACGCCCATCCCGAATTGGGGTTTGAGGAAGTCAGGACCAGCGGGCTGGTGGCCGAACGCCTCGCCTCCTGGGGGATTGAGGTGCATCGCGGCATTGGCAAGACCGGCGTTGTGGGCGTGCTGCGGAACGGCAACGGTCAGGGCCGGCTTGGGCTGCGTGCGGATATGGATGCGCTGCCCATGCCGGAAGCCAATGGCTTCGCGCATAAATCCGGCATTGAAGGCAAGATGCATGGCTGCGGGCATGATGGGCATACCACCATGCTGTTGGCCACCGCGCGCTATCTGGCGGAGACGCGCAATTTCGACGGCACGGTGCATTTCATTTTCCAGCCGGCGGAAGAAGGGCGCGGTGGCGCGCAGGCCATGTTGGCCGATGGCCTGTTTGATCGCTTCCCCTGCGATACGGTCTATGGGCTGCATAACCGCCCTGGCCTGCCGGTGGGGCAATTCGCCATCCGTCCCGGCCCGATCATGGCCGGCGCGCTATTTTTCGACATCCTGATCCAGGGCAAGGGCGGCCATGGCGCGCGGCCGGAACAGACGATTGATCCCGTGGTGGTCGGCGCGCAGATCGTCACTGCCTTGCAGACCGTGGTGGCGCGCAATGTGCCGGCCTTGGATAGCGCGGTGCTGAGCGTGACCTGCTTCAATGCCGGCCTCGCCCATAATGTGATTCCGGATCAGGTGACGCTGAAGGGCACAGTGCGCGCCTTCAAGGTGGAAATGATGCGCCTGGTGGAAGACCGCATGCGCGCCGTGGTGCAGGGCACGGCAGCGGCCTTTGGCGCGACTGCCGAGATCAACTTCAAGGAAATCGCTGCCCCCACCATCAATGCATCAGAAGAAGCGACCGCGCTGGCCGATGCCGCCGCGTCATTGGTGGGTGAAACAGCGGTGGAGCGCAACCGTACGCCCGTGATGGGGAGTGAAGATTTCGCTTACATGCTGTTGCAGCGCCCTGGCGCTTACATCCATGTCGGCAATGGTACGGGCGATGCGGGCGGCTGCGATGTGCATAACCCGCATTATGATTTCAATGACGAAGCCATTCCCTATGGCGGCGGCGTCATGGCCGCGCTGGTGGAACAGAAGCTGCCGCGGGTGAAGTGAGCGGGCACGGCGCATGACCAGCTTGAATCAGACTGTGGATACCTTGCTGCGCCGCGCGCTGGCCAAGACGGAGCCGCTTTCCCGGCAGGAGCTTGAAGGCATTTTACATCTGATGGGCAAATGGCGCCATCAGATGATTTCCAACACCATCAAGATGCGCGATGGCCTTGTAGTGCAAGGGGGACCCTTTGCCGGCATGCAGCTTGCCCCCTATAGTGCGGAGGGGTGTTTCGCACCGAAGTTGCTGGGCTGTTACGAACAGGCGCTGCACCCGCATCTAGAAAAATTTATCGCGCGCGGTTTTGATGCGGTCCTGAATATCGGTTGCGCCGAAGGCTATTACGCCATCGGTCTTGCGCAACGAATGCCAAATACCAGAATCTTCGCATATGACCTGAATGAGGGCGCACAAGAAACTTGCCGTGCAATGGCTGACATCAACGGTGTCACGGAGCGCCTCATCATTGGTGGGCTTTTTTCCGGCGGGGACTTCGAACGGTTCGCAGCCCTCGATACGCTTGTCATGGTAGACATCGAAGGCGCCGAAGAGGCGTTACTCGATCCGGAAGCATTCCACGCCTTGCGGCAGATGACTATTGTCGTCGAATGCCATGGCGGTCCAAAGCGCGGCACGACAGAAACCCTTACCTCGCGCTTCCAGCCGACGCACCACGTAACCCGATTGGATCAGACCTACAGCCAACCGACACTATCGCCATGGATGCGGGACCTTGGCCACATGGATCAGCTTTTGGCGATATGGGAATGGCGCGGAGAGCCAACACCCTGGCTGGTCATGGAACCGCTGTAGCTTTGATGAGGTGCCGATTAGTGGACCAACGCCACACCCATCCCGTGCTGGAAAATCGCTGCTGCACCAAGCGCGTAATCCGGTGCCGCGCCAATCTGCGTGCCGTCTGCCGCATGGATTGCAATCGCCCGCTGATTGTTCACCGTAACGGGGCGCATATAGGCGATGCGATTAGTGCCATAGCGCGCCCAATCCAGCGGTGAAAGCTGGCGCAAATCCGCATCCGTCAGGATGATGTCCTGTTCGGTTTCGGTTTCAGTGTCGAATTCTTCCTGGTCACTCATGATCTTGTCCTTTGCGCGCCTTTGATAGCTCGCGCGGTTCTGCCGTCCTGGAATAGGCCCGGCGGGGGTGGGGCTTCAGCCCCGTTCGGGGCGCCCTTCCACGATGGTGGCGGCGCCATTGGTTTTGGTGTCAATCCGGATGGTCTTCACGCGGACCTCCGGCAGCGGCCGCTTCAATTCCACATGCAGCAGGCCGTTATCCAACCACGCACCTTCCACATCTATACCCTCGGCCAGCACAAAGGCGCGCTGGAATTGGCGGGCGGCGATGCCGCGATGGAGGAAAATCCGGCCTTCCGAATCATCCTTCTGCCGCCCGCGGATGACCAATTGATTGTCTTCCTGTGTGATCTGCAAATCATCCATCGAAAACCCTGCCACTGCCAGCGTAATGCGCAGCCGGTTATCGCCGATCTGTTCGATATTATAGGGCGGGTAGCCATCGGCATTCTTGCCCACACGATCGAGCATCTGTTCCAGATGATCGAAGCCAAGAAACAAGGGCGAGCCGAAAAGCGAAGGTCTGGTCATGTGATATGGCCTCCTCATCTGAGAGCGAAGCAAGTTGCCGGGCCCGAAGCGCCCTGCTGATCCCTAATTTGGATTTCGGCCCTGGCGTTGCAAGGGGGGGCGCGCAGGGCTACATCCCCCGGCCAGTCATGACCGAAACCGAAACCCTGCCGATCCTGCTGGTGCCCGACAAACGGCTCCGCCTTAAGGCGCGCCCGCTTGGTGCTGCCGATGGCGATGCCATCCGCGCGCTAGCCCCCAAAATGCTGGCCACCATGTATGCCGCGCCTGGCATTGGCCTGGCCGCGCCGCAGATTGGCGAAGGGCTGCGCCTGGTCGTGCTCGATATCCAGCCCAAGGAAAAGCCCGAGCCCCTGGTGCTGGTGAACCCGGAAATCATCGCCGAAAGTGCTGAGCGCGCAACGCGCGAAGAAGGCTGCCTTTCCCTCCCCGGTCAATATGCCGATGTGACGCGCCCCGCCCGCGTGAAGGTGCGCTATTTGGACCTGACGGGTGCGAAGCGGGAGATCGAGGGCGACGGCCTGCTTTCCGCCTGCCTGCAACATGAAATTGACCATTTGGACGGCGTTTTGTTCGTGGACCATCTTTCCGCACTCAAGCGCAATATGATCCTGCGCAAATTGGCCAAGGATCTGAAATCTCAGCAGCGCGAGTGAACAGCCAAAAGCGCCCTTTGCGCCTGGCTTTCATGGGCAGCCCGGATTTTTCTGTGCCGGCGTTGCGCGCTTTGCATGGTGCCGGGCATCAGATCGCCGCTGTCTATTGCCAGCCGCCGAAACCCGCCGGGCGCGGGCAGAATGAAACGCCCTGCCCGGTGCATCGCGCTGCGCTGGAATTGGGCCTGCCCGTGCGCCACCCTGCTCGGTTGAAGCGCGATGAAGCGGAACATGCGGCCTTTGCTGCGCTGGATTTGGATGTGGCGGTGGTCGCGGCCTACGGCTTGATTTTGCCCAAAACCATGCTGGATGCGCCGCGGCGCGGGTGCCTGAATATCCATGCGTCCCTGCTGCCGCGCTGGCGCGGGGCGGGACCGATCCAGGCGGCGATTTTGGCGGGCGATCATCAGACCGGCATCACCATCATGCGCATGGAAGAAGGGCTGGATACGGGGCCGATGCTGCTGAAGGAAGCGGTACCGATTACGCCCACCACCACCACGCCCGCATTGCATGACGCTTTGGCCGAAGCCGGCGCGCGGCTGATTCTGCGCGCGCTGGACCAAGACCCGCCCGCCACGCCTCAGCCGGCGGAAGGTGTCACTTACGCGCCCAAACTCACCAAGGAAGATGGGCGCCTTGGCTGGGCCGAACCCGCCGAGGTGCTCGAACGGCGCATCCGCGCGCTCAACCCCTGGCCCGGCACCTTCTTTATGCTGAAGGGGGAAGCCATACGCATCTCAGCCGCCAGCGTTGAAGCCGGGCAGGGCGCGCCCGGCGAAGCCCTGGATGATGCCGGGCTGATTGCCTGCGGACAGGGCGCGCTGCGCTTGCAGCGCCTGCAACGCCCCGGCCGCGCCGCCATGCCGGCCGAGGCGTTTTTGCGCGGCCTGCCGATCCCAACCGGTACCCGCCTGGAATGACGCCATGCCCCGCTATGCGCTGAGGCTGGAATATGATGGCGCGCCCTTTTGCGGCTGGCAGCGCCAGGATGGCTTGCTTTCCATCCAAATGGTGCTGGAAGACGCCGCCGCGCATTTGAATGGCGGAGAGGTGCCGCTGGTCACCGCCGCCGGGCGCACCGATGCCGGCGTGCATGCCGAAGCCCAGGTGGCGCATCTGGATTTGGGCACTGACCTGCCGCCCGAGCGGGTGCGAGAGGCCTTGAACTTCCACACCCGCCCGCACCCGGTTTCCGTGACCGGTGCGGCGATAGTGCCCGAAGATTGGTCCGCCAGGTTTTCGGCGATTGGCCGCGCCTATCGCTACCGCATCCTGAACCGCCCGGCGCGCCCGGCCTTGGATTTTGGCCGCGTGTGGCATGTGAAGAAGCGCCTGGATTCGGCAGCGATGCATGAAGCCGCGCAGGGGCTTTTGGGCCGGCATGATTTTTCCGCCTATCGCGCCGCTTCCTGCCAGGCGAAATCACCGCTCCGCACACTCGACCGGCTGGATGTGACCAGGCTGGGGGAGGAGATTGAAATCATCGCCGAGGCGCGGAGCTTTCTGCACCACCAGGTGCGCAATATGGTGGGCACGCTGGTGGAGGTTGGCTATGGCCGCCGCCCAGCTTCCTGGCCGCGCGCCGTGCTGCTGGGCGGAGACCGCGCCAAGGCCGGCCAGACTGCGCCGCCGGAGGGGTTGGTGCTGACGGGGGTGAAGTATCCGGAAGCGGTGGGGTGGGGGTAGGCGAAGCCCTGCCGCTGATCGTTTCAGGATAACGGGACACTTGCACAGTTTTGGGGAATGTAGGTATAAATTAACTTAGTATTAAGAATAAATTTTTCCGGCTAGTGTTCGTTGAAAAAGGAGATCTGAAATGTCTCTCGTAAGATTGGCAACAATTTTCGCTTTGGCCCCCCTTATGGCTGGGTGCTGCGCTCTTTTTCCAGATCATTGCGAACCTGTCCTTCGGCCGTCAGCAAACGCGCTGAAACTTGATAATTATCAGCACCATAACGGCGCAGGTACCTCCGTTTCCTTCGAGGTTTTGAGGGACGGCCAGCCCCTATCCTCAGTGGGGCGGCAGGCGGTCTATGCCGTGCGCACCACGGAGCCAGGAGCAGCTTCCAAGGCGCAACGCCTTTGGCAGCAGGATGGCTACATCCGTGCCCGTCTGCGGATAGAAGAAATTGGCGGTATCGCCGCCAACGCGAATGATCCTTCCTGGCTGGAGCGAGCGGTCAGCTCGGTTTGGAAAGAAAATCAGGAAATGGCCGCACTTGTCAGTGTTGCAAGCGCATCGCAACCAGACGCCAATCTTGTTGTCCCCGTGGTGAGGTCAAGGCGTCAGACCAACCAAGCCGCCAACCCCGAGGTCAACGACGGAACTGTTCTGCTTCTGCCTGCCCTAATCAATGGCGGCGACACATACACCATCACTACGCAATTTGCCTGGGGCGATGGGGTTGAAACAAAGCTACCGGGCCTTGCGCTTGAAGCCATGAAGACTGCTGCTGGCCTGGCAAGCGGCATCCCTGCACCGCTTGCCGCGACCCTTGCGGGCATAAACAACGAGCATCGGGCGGCAGCGAATAAGGCGGTTTCTGAGGCGCTTTCAACATCCGTGCCGGCAAAGCCTATCACGCTGACATTGAGTTCTAACGATCTGAGGGATGCACGAGCGATACTGGTGACTATTTTTGATCGAGATCACACCGGCGTAACTGATCCGAAGCAACAGACGCTTGTACGCTTCCGCATTGAATTCGAGCCGATGGTCAGCCTGCTGACCAGTAATGTCAGTGAAGATGGGACGCCGGATTTCAAGACATTTTCTGCAGACCGTTATACACGGCCCTTTGAGCAACGCCGACCGAATGAAACTCCCCTCGTCCTTGTGCAGAGAGCAAATCTGCCAGATCAGACCAATGATTGGCGCGAGTATCACCGGCTTTGCACTGAGGTAAGCGGCGTGTTTTCACGCGAGGGGTTCAATACAGCTGATAGTCAGGCCCTTCGATGGGCGGCGCTTGAGAAAGCAAGAGCGCGACTGCCTGTTACAATTGCAGATGGTGATGGGCGAACGCCATGTCCGGAAGACGAGTTGCGCGTGAATACCTCATGGCGCCCCGCTAGACGCGTGCCTTGAGGTCAACTGGAATCGAGGGGCCGAGCGGAACATATCTGCTTCAAACAAAGTGGGATCACTCGGGTCTTTAGAAAATCCGATCCGACTAGGGATTGGGCCATATTGGCCAAATGCAGGCTGCCCTGTTGCCGAGCTTAGGCCGCGCCAAGGAAGGAAAGGCGGCGGCCGTCGGAGGGGGCGGTGCTGACTAGGGCACGGCATGGGGAAGCTGTAGGGTGGAGGGTAGGGGACAAATGAGCTCAAGCTACTCGTAACCGATCGGACCCCTCTGTCCCGCTAAGGTAATCACGTTACAGAGGCTACCTGCGGAACCGGGCGAGCAGCTAGCCTAACGCGCCCCCGCCGCCTCCGCCTTGCCCCTAAACAAGTCCAAAAACCCCGTCACCACATCCGCAATACTCCGCCCGCGCCCGGTATCAATCGAAACCGTCGCGGTCACACCCGCGCGCAAGGGGGGCTCGCCCGCATGGGGTTCAAGGCGGATGCGCACGGGCAGGCGCTGCACCACCTTCACCCAATTGCCTGAGGCATTTTGCGGCGGCAGGATCGCAAACTCCGCCCCTCAGTCACGCCGGTTGGCATTCACCGCACCACCCGGCACCACGGGAAAGGCAGCAAGGCTTTTTTCCACCAGATTAGGCAGGCTCTGGCAAAGCTCAGAAACGCGGGGCATATCGCGCGCCACGCACGCCTCCTCCAGGGAAGACGCTATCGAACGCAAGGCCGCCGCACCAAAAGTGCCAGCCGCGGATTTCAGCCCATGGGCTTCTTCTTCAATCACCGAAACATCGTCGGTCGCGGTCAGGCGTGCCACACGCGCGCGGGTCTCATCGGCAAAAACACCAATCAGCCGTGGCAGCCGCCCGGGGCCGACGGCCGCGCGCAATTCCTGCAAGGTGGTATGGTCAATCAGAGTCGGGCCGGCCGGATCAGGCTCATCCGCGGCAACGCGTGGCCGGCGCGGCCGGTTTTCCAGCACATCGGAAACCGCGGAAAGCAGCGCGGTCAGGTCCATGGGCTTCGCCACATGCGCATCCATGCCGGCGGCAAGGCAGCGCGCAACCTCATCCGGCATGGCAGCCGCTGTCATGGCAATGATCGGCACGCGCCCGGCGGGGCCTTCCAAGGCGCGGATTGCGGCTGTTGCGGCAAAGCCATCCATGCGCGGCATGCGCACATCCATCAGCACCAGATCATAAGCGGCAGTGCGCGCAGCGCCCAGCGCCTCTTCACCATCGCGCGCCAAATCCACCGCATAGCCGGCCTTGCGCAGAATGGCCGCGGCAACAAGCTGATTGGCTTCCCCATCTTCTGCAATCAGGATACGCCCGCGCGCGCCGGGCAGGGGTTTTGCCAGCGCGGGTTTGGGCAAAAGCGTGCTCGGCGGGCGGCCCGATTCGGCAATGGGGCGCAGCGGAATCTCGAAGGAAAAGGTGGAACCCTTGCCGGGCGTGGAGGCCAGCACAATGCGCCCGCCCATCAGCCCCACCAGGCGCTTGCAGATCATCAGGCCAAGGCCAGAACCGCCATAGCGCCGCGCGGTTTCCGGCCCACCTTGCGCGAAACGCCCAAATAGCCGCGCCTGCACTTCGGGCGGCATGCCAATCCCCGTATCGGCCACGGCAAAGCGCACCTGGCCATTCGCCTCGGCCCGTTCCACGCGAATGCCAACACCGCCAACGGCCGTGAATTTCACCGCATTATCCGCAAGGTTCAGCAGCACTTGCCGCAAGCGCCGCGCATCGCCAATCACCCGCGCGGGCAGAAGGGGATCAATGCTGGCTGAAAGCCGGATGCCCTTTTCCGCAACGGCGGGGGCGAGCAGATCCAGCACTTCGGCAACCGGTGCCGCCAGATCAAAGGCTTCTTCCTCAATCGCCAAATGCCCCGCTTCAATGCGCGACAGATCAAGCATTTCATTCACGGTCGCGAGCAGCAATTCACCGCAGCGCCGGGCAGTTTCCGCATAGGCGTGCTGTTCGGCATCAAGTGTCGTGTCCAGCAGCAGCGAAATCGTACCCATCACGCCATTCATGGGCGTGCGGATTTCATGGCTCATGAAGGCAAGGAAGTCGCTTTTCTCGGCATTGGCGCGTTCAGCAGCGCGGCGGGCGCGTTCCGCATCACGGGCGAATTGCTCGCGTGCCGAAACATCATGCTGAATGCCGAAAATATAGCGCACTTCACCATCATCACCGAAAATCGGCGACAGATGAAGTTCATTGACAAAGCGCGATCCATCCTTGCGGTGATTGACGAGTTCCACGTCAATCGCCTTGCCTTTTTCGATTGCTTCCCGAATGGCGCGGATATGGCGCGGATTTGTCCCCGGGCCTTGCAGGAAGCGGCAATTGCGCCCGATCACTTCTTCTTCGGTGTAGCCGGTGATGCGAAAAAAGGCCGGATTGGCATAGATGATGGGGCAATCTGGCAGGTTCGGATCGCAGATCACAATGCCCGTTGGTGTCGCGAGCACGGCAGCACTCAGCACGCCCTGCAAGGGCGTCGGCAATTGGGCCGCAAGGCTATTCGCTGTAGGAGACGAGCGCTTCGAATGGGACATCGAGCTTCTTCCTCCCGTCAAGAAAAGAAAGTTCAATCAGCGCAGCGGCGGCTGGCACAAAGGCACCCGCCTGGCGCAGCAGGCCAATGCCCGCCGCCATGGTGCCGCCGGTTGCCAGCAGATCATCCAAAATCACCACGCGTTGACCGGGGCTGACGGCATCGGCCTGCATTTCAATCCGGTCCGAGCCGTATTCCAGCGCGTAATCAAGGCCGATACGCTCGCCTGGCAGCTTGCCGCGCTTGCGGAGCATGATGAAGCCAAGCCCCAATTCCAGCGCAAGCGGTGCGGCAACCAGAAAGCCCCGGCTTTCAACGCCGGCCAGAAGATCGGGCTTATGGGGGCTGATCGCGCGCGCCATGCGCGCCATGGCAGTGCGCCAAGCCGGGCCATGCCGCAGCAGGGTGGAAATGTCATAGAAAAGAATGCCCGGTTTCGGAAAATCCGGGATGCCGCGGATATGCGCCTTGAGATCAAGCTGGTCGTTTGTGTCTGTCACGTTTCTGCGCTGTCTTTGTGTCTGCCGTATCAATCAGACCCCGCCGCTTTGACGGATGAAGCCTGGCTGAGCCCTTCCTGGATGATCATAACTACGTGACAATTCAAATGTCCAGTAAAGTTGACACTAGTGGCAATTTTTCCCGCCCGTTCCTATTTGCGGGCAATGTCAAAACCAACGCTCGCCGGGATTATCGGCATCATCGGCTTCCTGGTCTATGTCGCGGCCGTCATAATCCTTGCGGATCATGTACTTGGCACGCATTGGACACTGGAATTCATCTATTTCGCGCTGGCGGGAATTGTCTGGGTATGGCCTGCCAAGGCGCTCATTATCTGGGCGGCCAGGTAGGAATTCAGTTCAAGCCCCTTCCCGGGAAGCTAATTGGGTGATCTGGCCGCGCATGGCATCCAAAAGCGCCGTCACCCGCCCGCCACTGCGTTGGATGACCGAGGCATACTCACTGCGCGTCGTCAGGCGAAGGGATGTGCCTTCCGCGATCATATCCACCACCTTGGGCTGGCCCGCGATTTCCGCCACGCGCCAATCCAGCGCGAATGGCGGCGTATTGGGGCGTTCGACCAGGGTGCTGACCAGCGCATCCTCCTCGGTACGCTGCTGGGAACGCCCTAGCGCGAATTTCACGCCGCGATATTCGCCAAAGCGTGATGAGAGGTTGCGGATGATGATTTCATCGAACAGCTTGAGGTATTCCTGCAATTCCGCCGGCGTTGCCTGGCGCGTATGGCGGCCCAGGATGAAGCGCCCGGTCCCTTCAATATCAATTGCGGCGCGAAGGATGCCTGCGACCCGATCTCGCCGTTGCCCCTGATTCATGCGGGGGTCATTGATGGCATTGACCAATTCCCGCCCCGCCTTATCCACAAAAGCGGCAGCACGGTTGATATCAATTTGCTGCGCATGCGCCGGGCCGCTGACAAGGCCAACAAGGCTGGCAAATATTTCACGTCGGGTGATCGGGAATTCGGACATCATCGGGTCTCCAAGCCATGCTGTGCAAAACCAAAATGAACCCAAGGCGCGACAGCGCCGCCGGGCGCATACCTGTTGCGAATTTCAAACGCGCGAATCGACTGCGACATTCATACGCCGGGCCCGGAATGCCGCAGCTGACGATTGAACGAGCGGTCGCCTGAATGAATGAGCGGCTTGCGCCCGCGTAGAGCATCGGCGAGGTATTGGAACGGCAGGTCAGGTCGCCTTCTCGGCACCGCTTCCGGGCAAAGGCTTGGTCGTACGCGGTTCACGCGGCATGTTTTTCGGCCTCCTTAGTGCTTGATCCTCTGCGCCAGAAGGTCACGGCGAGAGCGATCAGCCAAACAAGGGCAAAGGGTGGCACGGCGGCGCTCAGGGCATTCAGTGCCGGCGCCATGGTTCGAAAGGCCGTAAGCGCGAAGGCAATGCCGAGAACCGCGCTGATGATGGCGTTGATCCTCATGTCCAGCTTTTGGAAGACCAGCCCGAGCGAGATCAGCCAAAGGCCCGAGACAAGCTGCACGCCCAGTAGTTCCCCCACCCCGCCCGCATAGGCGTTGAGCGTCATGTAGTTGACCTCGATGATGGCGCGAGCCGCCGGATCGGATGTCGCCACATAAAGATCGGCCAGCATCGGCATCGTGGTCAGCCATCGGACAATGCCGAGTGTCTTGAGGATGCCGGCCGCAATGGCGAAGGCCGCCATGGTATCGGTCAGCATGCCGCCGGCGCCATGCGCCATTGCGAAGCGCCGCAAGGCGATACCGAAGGGCACCATGGCGACAGCCGTCAGAAGATAGCCCCAATAACCAATCTGAATGGCAAGCGGATTGGCCGCGACAAGGGGAAGCGCTTGGTTTGCGGGCAGCCTCAAACTGGCGGGCCAGCCGATCACCTGACCCAGCACGGTGACGGGGATCAGGAAAAGCACCAGTTGAGACAAGGTCAGAAGCACCAGGGCGATGGTTTCGGCGCGGGTCATCGACGTGGTAGTTGGCTTGACTGACATGGCGTGTTCCTGGCTGCATTGACGTCAAGCATGAATGGCGAGGCTTGGTGGCCGCCGCAGAAGCATTCGCCTCTGGCGACGGCCATGCCAGGGTCGCTGAGACAGCGTCAGAACCTGTAGCTGAGGCCAAGGCCGAAGCTTATTTGGTTTTCATCACCTTCGCGGGAGACGATGGGGCTGTCTGCGGCATCGCCCATCAGGCGGCGGAAATTGACAACGCCGGTAATGCCCCAGCCGCCGGAGATGACATAATTGGCCGTGAGCGTCAGGCCAACATCGCGGATGCCGCCGCTGGCCTTGTATTCCGGCAAGCCGCTTGCGGTGGCGCCGGCTTGCGTCACGCCGAAGAAGGTCTGGTTGTAGCGATCAGTGGCATAGGTCGCGAGTGCGATCGCGCGCAGACGCAGCCGATCCGTGGGATCGAAGCGATAGCTGCCGCCAAAAAACAACAGATTGCCCGATGAGGTCGAAGAAACATCGTGATGGTACTGCACTTCAATCGCAGCCTCGTCGCGACTGGTGAGAACGTCGCGGAAAGGCAGCCGAATGAAGGCGCCGGCTTCGGTTGAATCGTCAATATCGCCAAGCAGCTTCACGCGCTTGTTTTCGACGTCAGATCGCCCACGGCGCTGACCCAGAACCGGGCCAAACTCGATCCCAGACCAGGGCGAGATATTGGCGCGCAAGGCAATGCCAGCGCTCAGCGTGGCGGTTTCGATGTAGTAGTTATCATAGCCGAGACGCGCAGCAACAAGCGGGCCGACGCTCCGGTCACTTGAGCCTTGGTAATCCGGGGTCGAGAGCGCACCGAGCGAGAAGAAGCCCGAAATCCGAGGGTCGGACTGAGCCATGGCCGGGGCGGCGAGACCTGTCAGCAGAAGGGGCGCTGAGAGAGCGACCAGTGGGAAGCGGCTGTTTGTATTCATCTACTCAGGACCTTTCGGTTAAAACGGCAATGCCGATTATGCGAGGCATCGACGCTGCAGATGCGGAGACGAAGCACTCACCTAAATTTAGTTTAACATTAAACTGACCAATGTCCAGATAAATTTCTTGTAACAAAGTGTTATTCAGATATTGTTACAGCGGAGGCGACTGAACTGCGGGATAAGGGAGTTTTCGCGTGGGGTAGGGTCAGCCGACACCACATAAAAAAACGTCGAAACAATGCGTTAAAGTAGGTCGCAGGAACCGAAGGTGAACCGAAAACCGACTAAACCAGAGGCGGCAGCCTTTCGTCACCATCGGCCCGCATGGCGCATGCCGTCACGATCAGCGCAATGAGGTCATTTGCCACCTCCTGCGCGCGATCCTCGGGATTCCATAGATCTCCCCCCGTGCCTTCGGCGCGCAGGGCGCAGAATCCATGAACGGCGGCCCAGGCCAGCGTGAGCCTTGCGCGCACGGCACGGCCATCAGCACTCGGCACATGCGCGGCCATGGCTTCCGCGAGCGGCGCCCAGGAATCCCGAACCGCGCGCTGCCATGCCGGGTCAGCGGTATCCAAAAGATCGGTTCTGAACATCAGGCGAAAATGCGCCGGATTGTCGCGCGCAAAAGCCATATAGCCATGGCCTGTGGCGGCAAGGCGGGCACGGGCATCGGCAGCGGGCGGCAGGGCGGCTACCGCATCCGTCATCGAATGCGACAGGCGAAGATTTCCTTCAGTGGCGAAGCTTGTCAGCAGGCCGCGCAGATCGCCGAAATGCGGTGCGGCCGCAGAATGGGAAACGCCAGCACGGCGGGCGCATTCCCGGAGGCTGACAGCATCCGGCCCGGCCGCCAGCACAATATCGGCAACCGCATCAAGCAGCGCGCGGCGCAACGCGCCGTGGTGGTGTTTGCCCTTGGGCTTGGGCGTGACCGTCATGCCGCGACCATGAGGTGTGATGATTTGCTTGACAATGGAAAAACCTGACAGCTATAAACTGACCATTGGAAAGATAGTGGTAGCTCATGGACCCTGCAATAGTCTTTTCGGCGGCCAACAACCTTGCCATGGCGGGATGGTTGGTCATGCTGGTCGCGCCTCGGTCGCGCCTTGTGACTTGGTGGATTTGCGGCCTTGGCATCCCCGGGCTTCTGGCGATGCTCTATGTGCTTTTCATGCTGCTCTACGCGCCGCAAGCGGAAGGGGGCTTCTCATCCCTGGCCGAGGTTGCCCTGCTGTTCCGCAATGATGGCGTATTGTTGGCGGGCTGGGTGCACTACCTTGCCTTCGACATGTTCATCGGCGCCTGGATGTGCCGCATCGCCGCGGCCGAGCAAATGAATGCCTGGCTGGTTCGACTCTGCCTGCCACCAACATTCCTGGTTGGGCCGGTTGGGCTTCTGCTGTTCCTGATCCTACGATTTTTTCTCGTGAGGCGCTTTGGCCCATGGCAACCATCATGACAAAGCTTCGGGCACTCTTCGCGGCGTTGGATCAACGCCAGCCAATCCTTGCCCGTCTGGGCTGGGTGATGCTGATCATCGTTGCGCTTTGCCTCATGGCGGCGGTGATTGATGGCCGAACGATCAATGGCGTTTCGGTTTGGGTCAAGCCCGCAAAATTCGCGGCGTCCTTCGTCGCCTGGTTTTGGACCATGGCCTGGGCCTGGGGGGTGCTTGCGCCTGCAGCGCGCGACGGTTGGGTGGCGCGGATTGTCCTGTGGGGGACAGTCCTGGCAGCGACTTTCGAGCAAGGCTGGATCCTGTTCCGCGCTGTACTTGGGCTACCGAGCCATTTTGCCACAGACCGCGTTGGCGAGATTGCCTATCGGCTGATGGGGCTCGGCGCCATGACCCTGGTCTTTTTGGCGCTCTTGCTCGGCATATTGGTCCTGCTGCGTGGCGATCAGCAGCAACCCAAGAATTGGCGGCTCGCGGTCGGGCTTGGCCTGGCAATCACCGGAATTCTTGGGGGCGTCACCGGCGCCACGATCTCAACCGTGACAACACCCTATATAGGCGGCACCATGACGGATGCTACGAATTTCGCGCCGTTCTTCTGGTCGCGCGATGGGGGCGATTTGCGCACCGCACATTTTCTTGCCGTGCATGCCATGCAGGCGCTTCCAGCGCTTGTGCTGCTGATGCAATCTGTAAAGCCGGCTGGTGTAGGGATTGCCGCCTGCCTGTGGATTGCCCTGACAGGCGCGGCCTATGCTGCGGCCTTTGCTGGGGTCTCACTATCGCCGTAGCGCGGTTTTCGATTACGCTTCGGCAGGGAAACCGCGTGAACGGGCGCCCGTGATTGCCGAAAAATCCAAAGCCTCGCGGAGCCTAGTGGTCCGATCGCCGCTGTCGGTTCCCGACAGCCGCGTGAATCGGCCCACCAGATATACGGCTAGTGGTGCGCGGGGCCATTTTTGGCATGGGATAGGTCAGCATGAATTGCACCACTAGAGCACACAAAACGCGCAAGGTGACCGGCCTGGACAATCCCCTGCCCCGCCGCGGGAGGAGTATGGGTGTTCCACATCCGGCACGAGGCACGGCTTGGCACCGAAAAATGGCCCAAACAAACGGGACCAAGGTTCTGGAAGAATGCCCGGGCAGATAACCGGGGCGATTGGTCGGAGTGAGAGGATTCGAACCTCCGGCCCCTGCGTCCCGAACACAGTGCTCTACCAGGCTGAGCTACACTCCGAGGCCGACCGTGACGTCTGCGCGGCTATAGCGGGCGGGGGAGAAGGCCGCAAGCGGGTGGGAAATAGAGCACCGAGGGCACTTCAAGTATTCCCGAGGCCTGTTGCACCCCCCATTTAGATGGCGAATTGATGAACGCTGCTATGAAAACTCTGAAATACGCTCTGCCGATCCTGCTTTTCCTTCCCTTCGCGGCCGCGGCCATGACCGCAGCGGATAAGATCAGCGTCCGGCGCAATGGCCTGAAAGCGGTTGGGCATCAGATGGATCAAATAGAGGCACTGCTTGACCAGCGGGCCGATCCACGCGCGGCTGCCGACTCTATTGCCCAGATGATCCGCTTTTTTGAGGGCATGCCAGCACTTTTCCCGCCCGGCAGTGGTGAGGGCGAAACCCGCGCGCGGACCACGATCTGGTCCGATGCAGGTGGATTTGCCACAGCAAATGCCAAGATGATCGACAGTCTCCGCGCCCTTGAGGCCTCGGCGAATATGGGTGACCGCGCCGCCCTGAACGCGGCGTTTCAGCAAGCTGCTGCCACGTGCACCGCCTGCCATCGCCCCTTCCGGAGTCGCAGCCGATAGCCCTGCGCCACGCATGGGCGCCTAAAACAACCGGATGAACAGGAATACCGCCGCCCCGGCCAACACAAGCAAGCCAAGGGCAAGCTGGCCGGATGCCAGGCGCGGCGCCTTGGCGCCTTCCGGCAGCAATTTCTCACCGGTCAGCATCGGCATGACCAATTCATGCCCTTTCACGAGCTTATAGAGCATAATCGCCAGCACATGCAGTGCAATGGCCAGCAGCAGATAGCGCTGCACGGCAAGATGCAGCGCGGAAAGCGATTCTGAGGTCGCCTCATCCACCTTCAGCGCTAAGGGGCCGCGCTGAGAATAGCTGAAACCCGGATCGTGACTGGCAAAAAGACCG
The DNA here is from genome assembly GCA_020249505.1 of Roseomonas sp. GTDB lineage: Bacteria > Pseudomonadota > Alphaproteobacteria > Acetobacterales > Acetobacteraceae > Neoroseomonas. The sequence continues at coordinate 27,997 of JADCFN010000001.1, forward strand.
CTGAAAGCCTGGGTTAGAAGCAGCGCCAAAAGCACCACCACCATCCAGCCACCGGCTGGGTTATGGCTGGTTTCCGTGTCTCGATCCCGCTTTGCGATCCGCCCCAACTGACGCAGCGCAGCCAGGGGTGACTTCAGGAAATGCATGAAGCGCGCATTCTCAGACCCGAAAAACCCCCAAAGAATACGAAACAGCACGAGCGTAAGAATCGCGTAGCCGGAGACATAATGCAGCCCCCAGGCGCCGCTTTTGGCACTGGCGAAGGAGAGTGCGACAAGCAGGATCAGGGTCCAATGGAATAGCCTGACGGGGCGGTCCCAAATGCGGATTCGGGTGCTATCTGCGCTCATGATCACCTGCCGGCTGATAATGGCACGATTGGCCTTGTTGCAGGCCCATGACAAGGGACTTAGAGAAGGTTCTTAAATTCCAGGCCATGGCGGTTCTTTCATGGCATTTAAGGCGCGGCGGGGGGATTGCAGCATGAATGAGCAGAATGCCGGCGGTAGCAGCGCAAAGAAGCTGATCATCCCGGCTTTGCTGCTGGTGCTGGCGATACTCGTCTTTCTCGGCTGGCGCGGCGTTTTTTCCCCGAACCCCTCTGGTGTGACCGGCACGGCGCGCGCCCCGGTGGCCGAAGCGCCGGCCAGTGCCGCCGGCCCTGGTGGCGCAGGCCAGGCGGCGCGCCCCGCGATTCCCGCTGCCCCTGCCCCGCCGGATCTTGCCGCTCCCAGTACTGAAGCTGCCCGCCCCGATCCCAATGCCGCTGCCCCGGCCACCGCCATGATCCCGCCGCGCTTCGATGTGGTACGGGTCGGAGCCCGTGGCAGCGCCGTGGTGGCGGGGCGCGCAGCACCGGGAGCCGAGGTGATTCTTTTCGCCGATAATGGCCGCGAATTGGGCCGCGCGCGGGCTGATCGGCGTGGTGAATTCGTGATCCTGCCCGCCGATGCCCTGCCGCCCGGGCCGATGGAGCTTAGCCTTCGCGCGCGACTCGGTGATCAGGAAATGGCCGGGCCGGATACTGTAGTGCTGGTGGTGCCCGATACCGCGGCGCAAGTCGCCGAAGCGCCGCGCCCAGCCCCGGCAGCGGCCCCAGCCCAGGCTCCCTCTGGGACGCCGCAAGCCCAACCAGCCCCGCCTGTAGCCGCGGAACCCCCGGCGCAAACCCAGGCCCCCGCCCCCACAGGCCCCTTGGCCGTGCTGATCCCAGGTCGGTCAGAAGCCGCTGGTCCGCGCCTTTTGCAGGTGCCGGAACCCGCCCCGCCGGCTGGCGCCGCGGCGCGGCTTGGCATTGACTCCGTTGAATATGACCAAAGCGGGTCCATGCGCTTTGCCGGCGCTGCGCCGCCCGGCGCCAGGCTCAGGCTTTACGTGGATGATCAGCATATCGGGGAAGCCGTTGCCGATGCCCTTGGGCGCTGGGCCTTCCAGCCGGAAAACCAACCCTCCGTCGGGCGGCACCGGCTTAGGGTTGATCAGCTTTCGCCGGCTGATGGGCGCGTACTGGCCCGCGCCGAGGTACCCTTCCAGCGCGAGGAACTCTCAGCCGAGGCTTTCGCCCAGCAGCGCATTGTGGTGCAGCCAGGGAATAATCTGTGGCGCATAGCCCGCGCCACCTATGGGCGGGGCATTCGCTTCACGGTGATTTATCAGGCCAACAAGGATCAGATCGCCGATCCCAATAAAATCTATCCGGGTCAGGTCTTTACGCTGCCGGTTGCCCAGCCGGCGCCGGCGGCTTCCAACCGATCAAGATAAGGATCAAGCGCGAGGACGAAGCGCACCAACGCCGCGACCAATTCCGGCGCATTGGTGGGTGGCACGAGCGCCAGATCCGCTTCAAAGCGTATCCGGTGATCGGGCGTAAGCCCCATACGCCAGCCCTCCGGCAGGCCAGGGTTCAACGCGGCCAGGGTGGCGAAGCTTGCTTGGCGCAAATCCCGCCCTTCGGCAGTGGAAGGGATGCGCGCGGCATCGGTTTCCACCACCAGCCCATCAGCGCTGAGCTCCGCACGGCAACGCCTCCCGCGCCAATCAAAGGTGAATTCCAGGGGGCGGTCTGCCTGCCTGGGGGCAAGGCGGCCTTCGGGGTCTATGGCCAGGGGGCCAAGGGTGATCACGTCCATGGGCTACAGTTTTGTGCAATTTTGGTAAAAACACTGTAAGCGGGGCGCATGGCACTCGGACAAAGTCTTCGCATGGTTCTCGCCCGGCCGCATCCGGCGGCGAAACCCTTCCTGATCGGCGGCGCGGCAGTGGCGCTGCTGGGCGGCGCGCTGCTGGGCAGCTTCCTGTTTTGGCTCGGCGTGGCGTTCACGCTGTTCTGCCTTTACTTCTTCCGCGACCCGGAACGCGTGCCGCCCGCGCGCCCTGGCCTGGTGCTGGCGCCGGCAGATGGGCATGTGGTGTCCGTCATGCCGGCCAAGCCGCCATTGGAGCTTGGCATGGGCGAGGAAACGCGCTGGCGTATCGCGATTTTCCTTTCGGTCCTTGATGTGCATGTGAACCGCATGCCCTGTGATGGCACTGTGACGCGCATTGCCTATCACCACGGCAAATTCCTCAGCGCCAATCTGGATAAGGCGAGTGATGAGAATGAACGCAATGCGCTTGCGTTGCGGCTGCCCGATGGGCGCGACATTGCGGTGGTACAGATTGCGGGGCTGATCGCGCGGCGGATCCTGTGTGATGCCAAGGTGGGTGATGCGGTGCAGGCGGGCGACCGTTTTGGCATTATTCGATTCGGCAGCCGCACGGATATCTACCTGCCGCCGGGCGTTGCGCCCATGGTCGCGGTAGGCCAGACCATGATCGGCGGTGAGACCGTTTTGGCGGAGTTGCAGGCGCGATGAATACTGAGCGCGATATCGGCGGGGCAGGACGCATGCGCAGGCTGCGCCGTCGCTTTCGCCCGCGCACGCGCCCGCGTTTTGAAGGGCAATCCTTCAATCGCCTGATCCCGAATATCCTGACCATGCTTGGACTTTGCTGCGGGTTGGTGGCAATCCGCGCAGCCTTTGAACAGCGCTTCGCCGAAGCGGCCGTGCTGATTGTGGTGGCCGGCGTGATTGATGGGCTGGATGGGCGGTTGGCGCGGCTGTTGAAGGCGACATCTCGTTTCGGGGCGGAATTCGATAGTCTCGCGGATTTTCTATCCTTCGGTGTGGCGCCGGCGCTGGTGTTGTATCTCTGGGCCTTGCAGGATTATCGCGGCATTGCGTTTGCGCCCGCCTTGCTGTTTGCGGTGTGCTCCGCACTCCGGCTTGCGCGCTTCAATGCGGCGCTGGATGTCGGGCCGGCACCGAAGCCTGCCTATACCTATAATTTCTTCACCGGCGTGCCGGCGCCGGCGGGCGCGGGCTGCGCGCTGTTTCCGTTGTTCGCTGGGCTGTTCTTCACACAGACCGATATGCCCATGCTCGCCAATATCATGCGCAACCCCGTGCTGGTCGGGGGTATTCTGATCCTGGTGGGCGGGCTGATGGTGAGCACGCTGCCAACCTGGTCCTTCAAGAATTTCAAGGTACCGCGCGCGGCGGTGCTGCCGCTGCTACTTGGCGTTGGACTCTTTATGGCGCTGTTATTTGCCGAGCCCTGGGGCGCGCTGGCCATGGCGGGCATGATCTATCTTGGCATGTTGCCCTTTTCGGTGCGGTCCTATTTGCGGCTGAAGCAGGAAGCGGAAAGCCTGCTGGAACCCGTGCTGGTGGCCGATAATGGCAAGGGAAACGCCACGCCCTGATGCTGCGCGGGCGGCTTGAATTGCCCCTGGAGGGGCAGCGCATCAGCATCTCGGGCGGGCCCTTTGATGCCATGCCGGCAGGTGCGCGCGGGCTATGCCTGGAAGCGCGCGCCGCGCGTGTTGCGGAAGCCGAATGGCAGCTTGATGTGCCGGATTTTGGCCTGCCCGATGAAGCTGGTTTGCGCACGGTATTGGCAGATATGCTGGAAGCGATGCGCGCTGCCCCCGATGGCGCCTATCACATCGGCTGCAAGGCCGGGCTTGGGCGCACCGGCACGGCCATGGCATGCCTCGCCATCCTGGCCGGCGCGGTAGAGGGCGACCCAGTTGCCTGGCTCCGCGCAGCCTACAATGCTGAGGCGATTGAAACGCCCGCGCAGGAAGACTTTGTCCGCCGCTTTGCGCACACGGGTTTGGCCCGTTAAGATCGTTTCAACGCCAGGAGAAACGCGATGCCCCAAATCCTCGATCCCCAGATCATCGCCGATTATGACCGTGATGGCGCGGTGGTGATCCGTGGCGCCTTCGCGCCGCATTGGGTTGAGCTGCTTGCCGCCGGGGTGGAGCGCAATCTGCAAGAGCCCGGCCCCTTCGGCAAACGCTATACGCCGGAAGGCAAGCCCGGCATGTTCTTCGGCGATTACTGTTCCTGGCAGCGCATTGCGGAATATGAGGCGTTTTTGCGCCATTCCCCCGCCGCCGCCATTGCCGGCGCGCTGATGCAAAGCGGCAAGGTCAATCTGTTTCATGAACATGTTCTGGTGAAGGAACCAGGCACGGAAGAACCAACCCCTTGGCATAATGACCAGCCCTATTGGACGGTTGAGGGCTGGCAGGTTTGTTCGCTCTGGATTCCGCTTGATCCTGTGGCGCGGGAGAATGGCGTGGAGTATGTCGCGGGGTCGCATCGCCGGGGCGAATGGTTCAAGCCGAAGCGCTTTGCCGATAGCGCCGACCATCCTTCTGACGATCCGCGCTTTTTGCCGGTGCCGGATGTTGAGGGGAATCGAGGCGATTACACCTTGCTGGGCTGGGATTTACGGCCGGGCGATTGCGTGGCCTTCCATGGGCTGACCTTGCATGGCGCGCCGGGCAATCGCAGCGGGAAACTTAGGCGCCGCGCGGTTTCAGCGCGCTGGACAGGCGATGATGCGGTTTTCACGCGCCGCAAGGGAATTGAGAGCCCGCCCGCGCCGGCAAATGCGCCGGCACATGGCGCGGCGATGGATAGTGAGGTGTTTCCGGTGGTTTGGCGGGCGGCTTAGTATTTTCAGGCCACGCAGTGATCGACCAAATAAGCCCATAAGCGACCAATGCGCCTTCGTCGTCGTCCTTCCAGGGCATGTCTGCCACGCATGCGCGCGGCCGATATGCTTCAGTCCGTCGTTACGCGACATTTTTCGGGTCGCCAGGTGATGCGCCCGAGCGCTCCCCCCTCAAACCCGCGGCTCAGTCGCCGCCTCTGCGGCAGCGCATCCGCCACAATTTGTTCAACAACATTTTATCTCGACATTAGTCAGCTTCACGTTAAACTAAATTGTCTGAGCACGTCGTTTCCGCATCACTGACATTACCGCTGCAACCGAAGGGTCCCGCGTCCATGAATAGAAATAGCCGCTCGCCGCTTCTCTCTCTCGCAGCGCCGTTTCTGCTGACAGGTCTGGCCGCCCCGGCCATGGCCCAGTCCGACCCGCGGATATCAGGCTTCTTCGCACTCGGCGTGCTTTCCAAGCCGGAATACCAAGGCTCGAGAGATCAGAGTATTGGTCCGCTCATTGCCGGTCGCCTCGCCTATGATAATTACTACATCGAAACCGCCACATTGAGCGCCAGCATTGCCTTGCGTGCCAATGTTTCGCCCTGGTCTGGCATCGAATTTGGCCCCGTTTTGGGTCAGCGCTTTGGCCGTTCTGATGTCGAAAACAAGCGCGTGAAACTGCTTGGCGATATTGACGATTCGACCGAAGCTGGCGCCTTCATGCGGGTGCCCTTCCGCGACGTGCTCACCAGTCGCGACGAAGCCGCGATTGAGGTGCATTACGTCCATGATGTTTCTTCCACTGCATCCGGCGGCCTGCTGTTTTTCGGCGGCAGCTATCGCTTTGATCCGGTCAATCGGCTGCGGCTCCGGGCCATCGCGCTCGCGGGCTATGGCTCTGATCGTTACAATCAGACCTTTTTTGGCGTGACGCAGGCTGGCGCCGCCGCAAGCGGTTTGCCTGAATACAAGGCGAGCAGTGGTATCCGCGATGTGAGCCTATCGCTCACGGCGAATTATGTGATTACTGGTGGCTGGGGCATCAACGGCGTTGTCAGCTTTAAGCGCTTGATGGGCGATGCCGCCGACAGCCCTATTGTCACCCGCGAGGGCGATGAAAACCAAATAACCTTCGGGCTTGGGCTGAGTTACAGGTTCTGAAGCTGTCTCGGTGACTTTGGCAAGGCCAGCGCCAGAGGTGAACGTCATGAGTGACGCGATGCCCCAGCCCCTCCATCCCGAGTTCATGGCTGATTATGACCGGTGTGGCGCGCCGATGGATTGTGAGGTGTTTCCGGTGGTTTGGCGAATGGCTTAGGACTTTCAATCCAAGTAGTGTAAATCGGCGACGCGGAAAATGCGACTCAAGCAAATATTTAGCGCGTGTCCGGTGAACGCATGTGAACCGGACATGAGCTACCCCACCAAAGCCACCACCAAAAACCCAAGCCCCGCAAAACTCGCCGCCGCGCCCATAGCCGGGCGTAGGCACTGCGCGCGGGTGGCCCGCGCCAGCGCCATGGCGCCCAGCATCAAACCGCCCTGGATCACCGCAAGCCCGGCCAGATAGGCGATGATCGGCGTCGCCTCGGCGCCGATCAAGGCTTCCGCAAATGTATGGCCATGGAATAGCCCGGCCAGGGCAAAGCCCAGCAGCAGCGCGCGCGCTGAAACGCGCTTTGCAACCAGCAGCGCAAGCCCCGCCAGCAGCACTGATGCCGCAACCAAAGCCTCGGTCATGCCAAGGCCAATGCCGGTCATGTGCAGCGTGAGGCCCACCATGCCGGCGGCCAGGAAACCGGCAATCGCGCGCAACGCCTCACCACGCGGCAGGGCCGCCGCCAGCACGCCGGCCGCCACCAGAAAGGCCAGATGATCCAGCCCAATCACCGGATGGCCAATGCCGGAAGCAAAGCCTTGCCAGAGTGTTTCCGGCATGGCGCCGCCCATCGGGTGATGCGCAGCCGCCGGCAAAGGCAGCAGTGCCACAAGGCTCAGGGCGAAAAATTGGCGGCGCATCCGCATCTCCCACGGGTTTTCCCCAGCATGCTTGCCGCTTCGGGGCCGGGATGATCGAGGAGCGCGGCCTCGATTTTGGCCGCAACGCGGTTTGGGTTTGGTCCTTTCGCGCCGGGAATAGCCAATCAGCTTGCAGGCGCGGCTCAGATTCCACAATCCGGCGGCGATTTCGAGCAATGATAGCTTGCGTCATGCTAACCTTGTCTTTCGTGTTTGAGGGTTGTGTCGCATCGCCATCAAGCCGGCTTCTACGCGGTCCGGCCACCAAGAACCGGGCGCGCAGACTTTTGTGGTCCGGGCCCGATTTCGCCGGTGGCAATCCACCTCATGGTTGATGGGCCTTTTCCGAATGAGCAATTCAACCTACATCAATCTCCTCCAGCATCCTTGGGTTCGTAAAATCTTTACGCAGATCCGAAGCTGGCGGTTTGACCCAATCAAGCGCCGCCCCCCGAACATCCTAGGGCAGCGGCGCGGCTCCATCCCAGACAGGCATCAGCCAACGCGCCATGCCCCGCCAACCCCCACCCACCCATCGCCTGCTGCGTGGCCGGCGCGCCTACGTCGCCGGTCAGGATGCCGAAACCCTCGCCGCCGCCGCGCTGACCGCCGAGGGCTGGCAAATCCTTGCCCAAAGATGCCGCACCGAGGCCGGCGAAATTGACCTGATCGCCGAACGTGAAGGCTTGCTCGCCTTCATCGAGGTCAAGGCCCGACCATCGCTCACTGAGGCCGCCTTCGCCCTTGGCCCGCGCCAACGCGCCAGACTGGTCGCGGCGGCTGAGGCTTGGCTTGCCGCCAACCCCGGCCATGGCGCGGCGGGCATGCGCTTTGATGTCATGCTGGTCGCCGCTGATGGCACCATCCGGCGCATCGCCGATGCCTTCAGGATCGAAGAAACCTAAGCAGGCTTCTCCGCCATCATCAGATAATTCACCCCCGTATCGCGGGTGATTCGCCAGGCACCGCCAAGGCTCATTTCCATCCCGGCCAGATCGGCAACGCGCAACCCCGCCCCGCGCAGCCCCGCGCCAAGCTCAGCCGGGGTCACAAACATGCGCCAATCATGCGTACCTACCGGCAGCAGCCGCAGCAGATATTCGGCGCCGAGTTTCGCCATCAGGAAGGATCGCGGCGTGCGGTTCAAAGTGGAAAGGAACACCAAGCCCCCAGGCCGGGCGGCACGGGCCAGCGCGCCCAGGAAGGCCGCGCGTTCCGTCACATGTTCAATCACTTCCAGGCAAATCACGGCGTCAAAGCCGCCCGCTTCCTCGGCCAAATCCTCTGGCCCGCCTAAGCGGTAATCAATCGCAAGCCCGCCGGCTTCGGCATGGGCGCGGGCGGCGGCGAGTGCCTCGGGCGCCGCATCCATGCCGGTGACGTCAGCGCCCAGCCGCGCCAGCGCCTCAGAAGCCAGCCCCGCCCCGCAGCCCACATCCAGCACCCTGAGCCCCGCCAAGGGCGCCACCCCGCCCGGTTTGCGGCCATGGGCGCGGGCGAGCCTCTCGGCAATCCACCCAATACGCACCGGATTCATCCGATGCAGCGGCTTCATCGGCCCATTCGGGTCCCACCAGCGCGCCGCAAGCGCGTCGAATTTGGCGATTTCCGCCTCAAGCGCCGTTGCTTCCGCCAAGATGCTGCCCTTTCTTGCGCTGAACCTTCGGGGTGGGTTGCGCGTCCCCCGCCCCCCCGGTATCTGTCCCGCCCCGCGCGCCGGTGCAACCGCCGGCCATTCCTTTTCCGCCCCGCCCAGGGAAAATAGCCTTCTATGGCCCGTATTGTCATGAAATTCGGCGGCACCTCAGTCGCTGATCTGGATCGTATCCGCAATGTCGCCGCCCGCGTGAAGCGAGAGGTGGATGCCGGCCATCAGGTGGCTGTCGTGGTTTCCGCCATGTCGGGTGTCACCAATCAGCTAGTCAAATGGTGCCAGGATCTCTCGGCGCTGCATGATGCCCGCGAATATGACACGGTGGTCGCGACCGGTGAGCAGGTGACAACCGGCCTGACCGCCATTGCGCTGCAAGCGATTGGCGTTGATGCGCGGTCCTGGCAGGGCTGGCAGGTGCCGATCATCACGGACCAGGCGCATGGCAAGGCGCGGGTAGACCGCATTGATGGCGCGGCACTGATTGAACGCATGGAACAAGGCCAGGTGCCGGTGGTGGCGGGCTTTCAGGGCATTGACCCGAAACGCAACCGCATCACCACGCTTGGCCGCGGTGGGTCTGATCTTTCCGCGGTTGCCATCGCGGCTGCCGTCAAGGCAGATCGCTGCGATATCTATACCGATGTGGATGGCATCTATACGACCGACCCGCGGATTGTGCCGCGCGCGCGCAAGCTTGAGCGGATTTCCTATGAGGAAATGCTTGAACTCGCTTCCGTTGGCGCCAAGGTCTTGCAGACGCGGTCGGTTGAACTTGCGATGAAACAGCGTGTGCGCGTGCAGGTCTTGTCGAGCTTTGAAGACAAGCCAGGCTCGCTTGTGGTTGATGAGGATGAAATCGTGGAACAGCCCGTCGTTTCCGGCATCGCCTATTCGCGCGATGACGCCAAGATAACGCTTCGCCGTGTGCCGGACCGCCCCGGTGTGGCCGCCGCCGTTTTCGGCGCGCTCGCGAAGGCCAATGTCAATGTGGATATGATCGTGCAGAATATCGGCGCCGATGGCAGCACGGATATGACGTTTACCATCGGCAAGGTTGATCTGGCCCGCGCGCAGGATGTGCTGGCGAAGGCGCAGGCCGAACTTGGCTATGGAGCGCTGCTCGCTGACCCGGATGTGACGAAGATCAGCGTGGTGGGGATTGGCATGCGGAGCCACGCCGGGGTTGCCACCACCATGTTCAAGGCGCTGTCCGAAAAGGGCATCAATATCCAGGTGATTTCCACCAGCGAAATCAAGGTGAGTGTGCTGGTTGGCGCCGATTATACCGAACTTGCGGTGCGCGCGCTGCACACGGCTTATGGGCTGGATGCGCCGGCATGAGTGATGACATGACCAAGGCCCTGGCGCAGCTTGATCGGCTGATGGCGCGCGGCGCGGCGTTTTTGGGCGCGCGCTATGCCATCATGGGTGGCGCCATGTCCTGGGTCAGTGAGCGGCATTTGGTCTCTGCGCTTTCCAATGCGGGGGCCTTTGGCGTGATTGCCTGCGGGGCGATGGAACCGCCGCGGCTCGCGGAAGAAATCGCGGGTACGCAGGCGCTGACCACCAAGCCTTTCGGCGTCAATCTGATTACCATGCACCCAAGGCTCGATCAGCTGGTGGATACCTGCCTGGCCGCCAAGGTTTCACATATTGTTTTCGCGGGTGGCATTCCGCCTGGCACCGCAATCAAGAAGGCCAAGGATGGCGGGGCGAAGGTGGTATGTTTCGCGCCGGCGCTGGCGCTGGCCAAGCGCCTGATCCGCGCCGGGGCGGATGCGCTCGTGATTGAAGGCAGCGAAGCGGGTGGGCATATCGGCCCGGTTTCGCTGACGGTGTTGGCGCAGGAAATATTGCCCCATATCCGCGACGTGCCGGTATTTGTGGCGGGCGGGATCGGGCGGGGTGAGGCGATCCTGTCCTATCTCGAAATGGGTGCGGCTGGTGTGCAGCTTGGTACGCGGTTTGTGTGTGCGCGGGAATCCATCGCTCATGCCAATTTCAAGCAGGCCTTCATCCGCGGTAATGCGCGCGATGCCATGCCGACCATCCAATTGGATGAAAACTTCCCGGTAATCCCGGTGCGTGCTTTGCAAAATCAAGGCACCAAGCGCTTTCTGGAACATCAGGCCGAGACCATTCGCCGCTTCCAATCCGGTGAACTCACCAAGGAAGCCGCGCAGCTGGATATCGAACATTTCTGGGCCGGGGCGCTGCGCCGCGCCGTGATTGATGGCGATGTCGAAAATGGCTCGCTCATGGCCGGGCAATCGGTTGGCATGGTGACGCAGGAACAAACTGCCGCTGAAATCATCGCTGAATTGCGCGATCAGGCCGCACAGGCGATTATGGCGCGCTCAGCCGCTGCTGCCGCCTGACCCGCTGGAATCCCCATGAAACGCTCTGCCCGTACCGAAAACACCGTCCAGGAAGCCGCCCGCGTTGGTGAAGAACTGCGCGAGGCGCGGATTGCCCTTGGCGTGAGCGTTGAGGATGCGGCGACGCAGCTGCGTATCAATAAGCGCTATTTGATGGCGTTGGAGGAAGGGCGGGTGAAGGATTTGCCCGGCGCCGCCTATGCCGTTGGTTTCGTCAGGTCCTATGCGACGGCGCTTGGGCTTGATGCGGATGATGCCGTGCGGCGCTTTCGCGATGTTTCCGGCACGGCGGTGACGAAGCAGGGCGATCTGGTCTTCCCGGAACCCGTTCCCCGGCGCGGTATCCCGACCGGCGTGCTGGCGGCGCTTGGTCTGGCGCTGGCCCTGGGCGGCTATGTCGCCTGGTATCAATGGAGTGGCCGTGGCGAGCGCGTGGTGGACACCGTGCCCCCCCTGCCGCCCCGGCTGGAACGCGCGGCTGACGCGTCGGCACCTCGGGAAACGCCTGCCGCCCCGGTCGCGGAACCGCCCGCGCCCACCCCGGCGCCAGTCGCCGCGCCGCCGCCCCCGCGCATTGACCCTGACAAGCCACGCGTAGTGATCCGCGCCAAGGGCGAAAGCTGGGTGCAAATCCGCGACAATCCGGCCAATCGGGTTATCACGGACCGTGTGCTGCGCGCTGGTGAGACCGTGGAAATCCCCAATCGCCCAGGGATTGTGCTGACTACCGGCAAGGCCGAGAACCTGGATATCCTGCTGGATGGGCAGGATGTGGACCCCTTTGGTGGCCCCGGCGTGCGGCGCAATATCGCGCTGGAACCTGACCGGCTGCGGCCGCCGCCAGCCCCGGCAGCGGCGCCTGCCGCAGCACAAGCGCCGCGCCCGCCGGCCGCAACCCCTCAACCTGCGCCCGCCGCAGCCCCCACGGCTGCCGCGCCACCCGCCCCGCGCCCGGCCCCCGCGACACCCACGCCACCAACGCCGCCGCGACCGTGACGCTTTTCAAGTCTTTCGGCGCGGCGAAAGCCTGGGCATAATCGCTGGACAAAACCAGCCTTTGGGGTCCGCCGCATGTCCTATCGTCCCTATCAGAAGATCGAGCGCCGCAAATCCCGCCTGATCCATGTCGGGCGCGTGCCGGTGGGGGGCGATTCGCCGATCTCGGTCCAGACCATGACCAATACGCCGACCGAAGACGCCGCGGCGACGATTGCGCAAATCCGCCGCGCGGAACTGGCCGGCGTTGATATTGTGCGCGTGTCTTGCCCGACCGAGGAAGCAACGGCGGCGCTGGCCGAGATTGTGCGCGAAGTGAATGTGCCGATTGTGGCTGATATTCATTTCCACTACCGCCGCGCCATTGAAGCGGCCGAAGCGGGCGCGGCGTGCTTGCGGATCAATCCCGGTAATATCGGGTCCAAGGAACGCGTGAAGGAAGTGATCAAGGCCGCGCGCGATCATGGCTGTTCCATCCGCATCGGCGTGAATGCCGGCAGCCTTGAGAAGCATTTGCTTGAAAAATACGGCGAACCCAATCCGGAAGCGCTGGTGGAAAGCGCGCTATGGCATGCGGATCATTTGCTGCAAGAGGATTTTCACGAATTCAAGATCAGCGTGAAGGCATCTGACGTGTTCCTTGCCGTTGCTGCCTATCAGCAATTGGCGGAAGCCTGCAATCACCCCTTGCATATCGGCATTACGGAGGCGGGTGGCAAACGTACCGGCACGGTGAAATCCGCGATCGGCCTTGGGTCCCTGCTTTGGGCCGGCATTGGCGATACGCTACGTGTCTCCCTCTCCGCCGAGCCGGAGGAAGAGGTTTCGGTCGGTTGGGAATTGCTGAAATCGCTGCATCTCCGCCATCGCGGGGTGAAGGTGATTTCCTGCCCAAGCTGCGCGCGGCAAGGTTTTGATGTGATCCGCACCGTGGAGAAATTGGAAGAACGGCTTTCGCATATTGTTGAACCCATCAGCCTTTCCATCATCGGCTGCGTGGTGAATGGCCCCGGTGAGGCGCTGATGACCGATATCGGCCTGACCGGCGGCGGTGCGGGGACTCACATGGTCTATAGCGCCGGTAAGACCGACCATACGATCCGGACCGAGGAAATGGTGGACCATATTGTGGGGCTGGTCGAAGCCCGCGCCGCCGCGCTGCGGACGGCGAAGGCTGCGGAAGACGCAGCACGCGCGGCGGAATAGGCCGCGCTTTACCCCTTGCCCCGGGCGCCCGCCCGGCGATACAGGCTTTTCATGTCCAGCCAATTGCAGCCCGCCCGTGGCACCCGTGACCTGATCGGTGAGGAATTCCGCCGCCACCATGCGGTGGCCGAAGCCGCGCGGCGCATCTCCGCCCTTTACGGTTTTGAGGAATGGGCGACCCCCATTTTCGAAGACACGCGCGTCTTTGCCCGCGGCCTTGGCGATACCTCCGACGTTGTCTCCAAGGAAATGTACAGCTTCACCGATCGCGGTGGGGAGAGCCTGACGCTCCGCCCGGAAATGACCGCCGGGGTTTGCCGCGCGCTGGTTTCCAACGGCCTCACGCAATCCAATCTGCCGCGCAAGGTTTTCTATGCCGGGCCGATGTTTCGCTATGAACGCCCGCAAAAGGGGCGCTATCGGCAATTCCACCAGATCGGCATTGAAATCCTGGGAGCGGCGGAACCTCTGGCTGACGCGGAAGTGATCGCCTGCGGCTGGCATATCCAGCAGGAACTCGGCATCGCTGAGGGTACGGTGCTGGAAATCAATACGCTCGGCGATGCTCCCTCGCGCGATGCCTATCGTGCCGCCCTTGTTGCCTATTTCAGCGCGCATCGCGATGCGCTGAGCCATGACAGCCGCGTGCGGCTTGAAAAAAACCCTCTGCGGATCCTGGATTCCAAGGATGAGACGGACCGCGCTATTGTCGCCGGTGCGCCGGTGATTGGCGATCATCTCACCCCTGAAGCGGCGGCGTTTTACGCGACGGTCAAGAAGCACCTCACGCGCTTTGGCGTGCCCTTCCGCGAAAACCCGCGCATTGTGCGAGGCCTTGATTACTATAGCCACACGGCCTTTGAATTCGTGACGGATCGGTTGGGCGCACAAGGCACGGTGATGGCGGGCGGGCGCTACAACGGGCTCGTTGAGGAAATGGGTGGCCCACCCACCCCTTCCGTCGGCTGGGCCGCCGGCATTGAACGCCTTGCGATGCTGCTGCCGCAAAGCCCTGCCGCGCCGCGCCCCGTGGCGGTGATCCCCGTGGGTGATGACGCGGAAGGCCCTGCGCTGGATATGCTGGGCGCTTTGCACCGTGCCGGCATCGCGGCCGAAATCGCCTATCGCGGCAATCTCAAGCGCCGGATGGAACGCGCCAATCGCATCAATGCCCGCGCTGCCGTGATTTTGGGCGAAGCCGAAATCGCCGCCGGGGTCGCGCAATTGCGTGATCTTGATGCCGGCACGCAGGAAAGCGTGGCACTTGCGGATATCCCCGCCCGGCTGAAATGAGCCTACCGTCTCGCCTTGATCGGTTGCTGTCGCGCGCGGAGGAGCTGCGCCATATGCTCTCCACCGCGCCGGGGGCGGATATTGGTGCGCTCAGCAAGGAATTGGCGGAGCTTGAGCCGCTCGTTGAAAAATACGCTGAATACCGTGCGGCTGAACGGGCGCGTGATGAAGCCCAGGCCATGCTGGCGGACCCCGAAATGCGCGAATTGGCCGAAGCCGAATGGCTCACGCAAAAGGAACGCGTGCCTGCGCTGGAACATGAAATCCGCATCATGCTGCTGCCGCGCGACGCAGCAGATGAACGGAGCGCCATTCTGGAAATTCGCCCGGCAGCCGGCGGGGATGAGGCCGGGCTATTCGCCGCTGAGTTATTCCGCGCCTATCAGCGCTATGCCGAAGGGCGCGGTTGGCGCTTTGAAGTGCTGGATTATGACGAAAACGAATTGGGCGGCATCAAGGGCGCAACCGCTGAGATCGCCGGGCGCGGGGTTTTCGCGCGGCTCAAATACGAAAGCGGTGTGCATCGCGTCCAGCGCGTACCCACCACTGAAACCCAGGGGCGCATCCATACCTCCACCGTCACGGTCGCCGTATTGCCGGAAGCCGAGGAAGTGGATGTGCAGATCGAAGACAAGGATCTGCGCATTGATACCTATCGCGCCTCGGGCGCTGGTGGGCAGCATGTGAACAAGACCGATAGCGCAGTGCGCATCACCCATATGCCAAGCGGCATTGTGGTTGCGATGCAGGAAGAAAAAAGCCAGCACAAGAACCGCGCCAAGGCGATGAAGGTGCTGCGCGCCAGGCTTTATGAACAGCAGCGCAATGCCGCCGATCAGGCGCGTGCCGCGGACCGCCGCAGCCAGGTTGGCACGGGTGATCGGTCCGAACGGATCCGCACCTACAACTTCCCGCAAGGGCGCGTGACGGATCACCGCATCGGCCTCACGCTGCATAAGATTGACCGCGTGATGCTGGGCGAATTTGACGATGTATTTGATGCGCTGATCGCCGAAGACCAGGCAGCGCGGCTCGCGGCAGAAGCGGCGTGAGCGAAGCCGCCTGCGCCGACCCCGCCGGCACCATCGGCTTTTTTCTCTGTCAGGCCGGGCAAAGGCTGCGCGGTGCGGCGATTGAAGCGCCACGGCTGGAAGCGCGCCGGTTGCTCGCGCATGTATTGGGCACAACGGAAGAAGCGCTGTTGCGAGACCCGCGCGCGGCGGTGCCGGCAGATAAGGCTCAGCATTTCGCCGCCTTGCTTGCGCGGCGTGTGGCGCATGAACCCTTCGCCTATCTGACCGGGCGCGTTGGCTTCTGGACGCTTGATATGGAAGTTTCCTCCGCCACGCTCATACCGCGCGCCGATAGCGAAACCCTGGTGGAAGCTGCGCTGGCGGCCTGCCCGGACAAGGGCGCGATGCTCAAGGTGCTGGACCTTGGCACTGGGACCGGGGCCTTGCTACTGGCGGTGCTGAGTGAATTCCCCGCTGCCAACGGCGTTGGCATTGACCTGAAGGCCGATGCTGCGGCTCTGGCTGCGCGCAATGCGGCGCGGCTGGGCTTGGCGGCAAGGGCGCGCTTCCTGGCTGGCGATTGGGCGGAGGCAGTCAGCCGCCGGTTCGACCTGATCCTCTGCAACCCGCCCTATATCGAAAGCGCGGCCATCCCATCGCTTATGCCGGAAGTGGCGCAGCACGAACCGGCCTCGGCGCTTGATGGCGGGGCGGATGGCTTGGCAGCCTATCGGCGCACCATCGCCGATCTGCCGCGGCTTTTGGCGCCTCGGGGCTTGGCGGTGCTGGAATTGGGCGCGGGCCAGCAGGCGGCGGTGGAAGCCTTGGGCCGGGCAGCCGGCCTGACGCCCGAAGCCTGCTCAGCCGATCTCGGCGGGGTGCCGCGCGCCCTTGTGCTGCGGGCCGCGTGATTTTGCCCTTGGCGCGGCGGGGCTGAGGCGCTACAAGAATATTGCGGTGAGGGCAGGAAGTTCGATTCCCCTCCCTGATCCCGAAAAGCCTCAAGGGTATTTGCCCGGTCCTTTCGGCACCGTTTGGATGCAACAGACTCGGAATTCAGGACGTAACCCAGGGCCTTGGCCCGCTGCGCCCCGGAAATGCCGAATGCGGAATAGCGAAACGCGATACAGATGAACATGAAGCGCATGCGCGGCCGGGGCGGTCACCGTCATGGTGGGGGCGGCCAGTTCCGTCATGGTGGCGGGGGTGGCGGCCAGGGTGGCGGTCAGCCGCTCAACCGCAACCACGTTTTTGACTCGAACGGGCCGGATTTGCGGCTGCGCGGCACGGCGCAACAGCTTTTCGAAAAATACCTCCAGCTCGGGCGCGATGCGACCAGCGGCGGCGATCGCGTGATGGCGGAAGGCTATTTCCAGCATGCGGAGCATTACTTCCGCATCCTGAACGCGATGAACCAGGCCGCAGCGCAGCATCAGCAGCAATATCAGCAGCGCCGCTATTCGCAGCAGGAAGGCCAGGAAGGGCCAGACGGCGGCGAGGCTGGCGATCAGCCGGAATATCGCGGTGAAGCGCAAACCATCACGCCCGATTTGAATGAAAGCGGCGCGGAAGTGGTTGCCCCCGCACGGCCCGCACCGGCGCCCGAAGCAGCCTAAAGCGCCACTTGAACTGCCGCCCGGCGCGCGGTGCCGGGTTTTGGGGAAAAGATCATGCCCGTGAACCCCGCCGATGGCGCCGTGCTCGGCGCGCTTTATGGCACGGATGCCATGCGCGCTGCCTTTGGCGAAGACGCCTATTTGCAAAAAATGCTGGATGTGGAAGCCGCCCTTGCGCGTGCGCAGGCAAGGCTTGGGATCATCCCAGCCGAGGCCGCAGCGACCATCACGCGCGTCGCGCGGGTGGAGGCTTTGGACCGTGCCGCCATGGCCGCCGCCACACGCAATACGGGCTACCCCGTGGTGGGCCTGGTCAATCAGCTTTCCAAACTCGCCGGGGAAGATGCCGGGCGCTGGACCCATTGGGGTGCCACCACGCAAGACATCATGGATAGCGCCCTTGTTTTGCAAATCCGTGATGGCCTTTCGCTGATTGAAGAGGATTTGCGCGCGACCATTGCGGGGTTTGCGACACTCGCGGCACAGCATCGCGCGACGGTGATGGCTGGGCGGACGCATTTGCAGCACGCCTTGCCAGTGACCTTCGGCTATAAGGTCGCGGTTTGGGTCAATCCGCTGATCACGGCCTTGGAAAGGCTGGAACAGCTTCGCCCGCGTGTGCTGCGGCTTGGCTTCGGCGGTGCGGCTGGGACGCTGGCTTC
This sequence comes from Roseomonas sp., assembly GCA_020249505.1. GTDB lineage: Bacteria > Pseudomonadota > Alphaproteobacteria > Acetobacterales > Acetobacteraceae > Neoroseomonas. The sequence continues at coordinate 45,837 of JADCFN010000001.1, forward strand.
CCTTGGTGATCAGGGCCTGCCGGTGGCGCGCGAATTGGCGCAGGAACTTGGCCTGATCGAAGCCGATATCCCCTGGCATGTGGCGCGCGATGGTGTGGCGGAAGTGGCCTGCTGGCTTGGCGTGCTGTGTGGCAGCCTTTCCAAGATCGGCACGGATGTGATGCTCCTGATGCAAACGGAATTGGCCGAAGTCGCCGAACCCCATGTGCCAAAGCGCGGCGGGTCTTCCACCATGCCGCAAAAGCGCAACCCGATTGCTTGCGAATATATCCTGGCGCAGGCGCGTGGCGTGCATGCGCTGGTGCCGCAAATGCTCTCGGCCATGGCGCATGATCTGGAACGCGGCACCGGCCCCTGGCAGGCGGAAGCACTCGCACTGCCGCAAGCCTTCCTGCTGACCCATGGCGCGGTGGCGCAGGCGCGGTTTTTGTCCGAGGGGCTGCAAGTGGATGCGGCGCGCATGCGCGCCAATCTGGATGCAACCCATGGCATGATCATGGGTGAGGCCGTGATGATGCGCTTGGCCCCCATTCTGGGCCGTGGCGAAGCTCACCATAAGGTGAATGACGCCTGCGATGCGGTGCGGGCCGAGGGCATTACGCTGGCGGCGGCCTTGTCGCGCATTCCGACCATTGCGGCGCGGCTGGATGCGGCGGCGGTCGAGGCCATGACCGATCCGGCAAGCTATCTGGGCAGCGCTCATGCCTTCACGGACAGGGTGGTGGCGCGGGCAAGGGCGGTTCTGGCCGCGAAGTAGCCCCTTGGGGCGGGGGCTGCTATACGTAGCGACTCTTCCCGAGAGCCGCCCAAGGCTGGTCGGGGCAAAGGATCGCTGACCCATGGCTCGTCGCCGCCAACTTTATGAAGGTAAAGCAAAAATCCTGTTTGAGGGGCCGGAACCCGGCACCCTGGTGCAGTATTTCAAGGATGACGCCACCGCCTTCAACGCCAAGAAGAAGGGCACCATCACCGGCAAGGGGGTGCTGAACAACCGCATCAGCGAATATCTGATGATGCGCCTGACCGAGATCGGCATCCCGACGCACTTCATCCGCCGGCTCAATATGCGTGAGCAATTGATCCGGGAGGTTGAGATCATCCCGCTTGAGGTGGTGGTGCGCAATGTCGCCGCCGGGTCACTTTCGCAGCGTTTGGGCATTCCGGAAGGCCAGCGCCTGCCGCGTTCCATCATTGAATATTATTTCAAGAATGATGCGCTGAATGACCCGATGGTGGCCGAAGAACACATCACCTGCTTCGGCTGGGCTTCGACGCATGATCTGGATGACATGATTGCGCTCACGCTGCGCATCAATGATTTCCTGACCGGGCTTTTGCTTGGCGTCGGCATTACGCTTGTGGATTTCAAGCTGGAATTCGGCCGGCTTTGGGAAAATGAGGAAATGCGCATCGTGCTGGCCGATGAGATCAGCCCGGATAATTGCCGGCTTTGGGATGCCAAGACTGGCGAGAAAATGGACAAGGACCGCTTCCGCCGAGACCTAGGTAAGGTCGAAGAAGGCTATCAGGAAGTGGCGCGGCGCTTGGGTATTCTGCCGGAAGCGGGTGTGCGCGACCTGAAGGGGCCGGAGGCTATTCAATGAAAGCCCGCGTTTACGTGATGCCCAAGGCGGGCGTTTTGGACCCTCAGGGCAAGGCCATTGGCCATGCTTTGGAAGGCTTGGGCTTTGGTGGTGTGCGCGATGTGCGCGCCGGCAAGGTGATTGAACTCGATTTGGCTGAGGCTGATCCCGCGCAGGCCAAGCAGATCGCCGAGGATATGGCGCGCAAACTGCTCGCCAATACGGTGATCGAAAGCTTCCGGGTGGAGATCATCTGAGGTGGTCAAGGCCAGCCTGATTGCGATGCTGGTGCTCACTGTGCTGATCGCCATGGGGCTGCGCTGGCGCGAACAACGCGCGCCTGCGGTGGCGCGCGGCAATATGGTGGCGCGCGGCAAGCGGACGATCAATCGCTGGGTGACGGCGGCGGCGCTCGCCGCGCTGGTGACAATGGTATTCATGGGCGGGCTGCATTGGCTACGCCTGATCAGGACCTGAAGGCCATGAAGGCTGCCATCATTGTATTCCCCGGCACGAACCGTGAGCGCGATATGCGCCTCGCCCTAAAGCGCGCCTCTGGCCACGAGCCAGCCATGCTGTTTCACCGCGAAGCGGCGCTGCCGAAAGGGCTTGATCTGGTGGTGCTGCCGGGTGGTTTTTCCTATGGCGATTATCTGCGCTGCGGGGCCATGGCGGCGCAATCGCCCATCATGCGCGCGGTGAAGGATTTTGCTGCAGGCGGCGGGCATGTGCTTGGCGTGTGCAATGGTTTTCAGATCATGATTGAAGCCGGGCTTTTGCCGGGTGGTTTGCTGCGCAATGCCACGCTCCGGTTTCTGTCCATGGATTGCCGCTTGCGGGTGGAACGTGCCGGCACGGCCTTTACCGCGCATTGGCAGCAGGGCGATTGCTTCCGCGCCCCCATGGCGCATGGCGATGGCAATTACTTCGCCGATGATGCCACGCTTGATCGCCTGGAAGATGAAGGGCTGGTTGCCTTCCGCTATGTGGATGAGGCCAGCGCCGCAACGGCGGCCGCCAATCGCAATGGCAGCGCGCGCAATATTGCGGGCATTCTCTCCCCCAATCTCCGCGTCTGCGGGCTGATGCCGCATCCGGAAGATTTGGTGGACCCACTCATGGGCGGCGTGGATGGCCTGCCCATGTTCCGAAGCCTGGCCGAGCGGCTGGTCGCCGCTTAAACGGTTTTACGCCTCAACCTGCTTTGTAGCGCGGCGGAGTGCAGCACAAAGCCGCGAGAAGCTCAGCCAGAAAGAACCATGTTCGGGCGCGCGTTCCGGGTGCTGGCCGAAGGCTGGCTCTCCACGTCGAAGCAGCGGCAGGCGCGCTTCAAAGCGCCCGCGCATGTTTTCCAGAAAGGCCGAGCTGGACGCCATGTAAAGCTCCAGCATTTCCGCGGCCAATTCCAGCTCCACCCGCGCATTGCCTTCGGTGGTGAAGCGCTTCAGCGCGCGACTGTCTTCGGCCAGTGCCAAGTGAATGCGATGCAAATCCTGCAAATGCGCCGCAACACGCTGGCGGCATTCACGGGCTGACTCATCCGATCCGGTGCCTGTTGGTTCCATTGGGGACCTCCCAATGAAAGCATAGGTTGGAGAGCTTAAATTTCCGTCAAATTGCAGCAGGGCATCAAGTGGGGCCCTGACGCCTGATCAAAAAACGTGGCCAAGGACCGGCACCCCAGGGCCGCGGTAGATTATTTGCGATGAAGGTGACCAGAAACAAGGTTGCAAGGCCCGGTACGAGCGGTGCCAGCATGAAGCCAAAATCCGCATTTTCCGCGAAAACCACAACTGGGTTGGCACCCGCAGGTGAATGGATGCAACGCGCCAGAGCCATGGCAGCGAGCGCCAGGCCCACCGCCAGCGCAAGCCAAAAGGCGATCGGCCCACCAAGGCTGGCATGGCCGATGCGGCAGATGATACCGATAGTGGTTGAGAGCAGATGCCCGCCGAAAAAGGAACGCGGCTGGGCCATGATACCGCGTGGCATACCCAACAGAATCACACATGAACCGCCAAGTGAAGGAAGTAACCATGGGTGTTCGGTAAAGGACAGCGCCGCATGCGTGGCCAGAAGTGCCATAACCGTTGCTATGACTTGCACAAGAAGGCGGCTTGGTGGCGGCGGTTTCATCGCTAAGGACCCAACAAGGCTTGGTTAGCTGCCGATCGCGCGGACGTTGCTTCTATTTCCGACGAGGAATACGCAACGGACGGGAGATAGCGATTTGATGCGTCACTGCGCGCAGAATATTGAGCGGTGCGAAATGTATCTTCGCGGGGTTCACCACGTTTATCCATCAAGCCGCCCGCACGCAGCCTCCTTTGTGCCGGCCGCCGGCGACAATTGGCCCGCATTGCCTAGCCCAGTGGGCGGCATGCCGGAATAGATTGATTCATCTTGCCCATCCCTGATCACATAGGTTTCGTGCCAGATCCCGACATCACCCCGCGCATCCCGTGCGGCGCGATTGAATGTGGCCCAGGCTGGTGCATGGAGCTTCTCTCGATTTTGCGCATAGGCTTCCAGCGCTTGAAAACTTCGCCAATATTGCACTAAGGCGAAAAGCCCAAGCTGCGTGAAGCCAAGAAAACCGTGCTCCGGGCCAAGGGCCGAAACTTCGCGCAACATGCGCGGCATGGCGGAGGCCACGGGATACCAGCGATGGATTTTCCAGGGCTTGTTGACGCGCATGCCAATCAGAAAGACCACGAAATCGCCTTCGATGCGCGCTGTCATGCGGGCGGGGATGACGCCTGCCATGGAATGCCTCCGTTACCTGTTTGGGCGTGTTTCTAAAACCTGATCCGTGCCCTGCGAAGTGCTACCAGATCCTCGGCGCTATCCACATCGCGCTTGGGCGGTAATAGCGCCACGCGATGGCTTCGGAAATTGGCCAAGGTATCAGCCAGCGCATGGCGGCTGGACCAGCGCACCCGCGCGAAGGGCCGATGCGGGCGGCGTGGACCAAAACCGACCAGCCAATAGCCACCATCCAGCGCCGGGCCGAATACCGCATCCGCCCGCCCGAGCGCGCGAAACCCGGCGGCAATATCGGCAGGGCCGAGCCCTGGAATATCACTGCCGATCAGAATGGCGCGCGGGTAGCGGGCAAGCGCCTTTTCCATCCGTCGCCCCAAATCGCCGGAAACCTGCGCCATGCGCGGCGTACCGGGCGGCGCCAGGCGCGCCCAATCCGCCCGCGCCCCGCGCGGCGTGATGGCCAGCACGGTGTGCCAACGCCTATCTCGTGCAATAGGCCAGGCGGTTGCCGCCAGCATCGCTCGGTAAAAACGCAAGGCACCGCGCGCGCCGATACCTGCTGCCAGGCGCCGCTTCACCGCGCCAAGGCGCGGCGCGCGGGCGAAGATGATCACAACGGGGCGGCGCATCACCTCAGCAAAGCCGATCAGCGCCGGCGCGCATAGATGCGCGCAATGCGCTCGGGCGAAACGCCCGCGAACCAGAGCGAGAGGCAGAAAAGGTTCCGCGCTGAGCGCGCATACCAGCCATCGCGCCGCCACTTCTCGGCCGAGGTGATGAAGGCCGCCGGCAAAGCCACCAGATTTCGTCGGCCGATGCGGCGGATCAGCGCGACATCTTCCATCAGCGGGATGGGCTCATAGCCACCTAGCGCCTCATAGAAATCACGCGCGATCAGCAGGCCCTGATCGCCATAGGGCAGGCCAAGCCAGCGGCAGCGCCAGGCGACCATGGCCTCCAGGCGCCGTGCCTCGGGCGCGGCATCATCAAGCTCGAAACGGAAATGGGCGGCTTTGGTCGCGTTCTTGGGCTGCGCGATGAAGTTCGCCACTGCTTCCTGCCAGCCAGCGCCGGGGCGCGTATCGGCATGGATCGACAGCAACCAGGGCTGGGTTGCGGCCTCGGCCGCCGCGCGCAATTGCGGGCCGCGGCCGCGCGGCGCCTTGATCACCCGCGCGCCGGCGGCTTGCGCGAGCGCCGCTGTGCCATCGCTGCTGCCGCCATCGGCAATGATGATTTCCGCAACCGCGCCGCGCAACGCTGCGAGTGTGGCCGGCAGGCAGGCAGCGGCGTTCAGCGTGGGGATGATGGCGGAGACAGGCAAACCACTCATTTGTTCTTATTTTGTTCTTGACCTGTGACGCCGTTCTTGGCAGGGTGGGGGCGATTGGAAAGGGAATTGTTCCATGCCCGATGGTATCCCCAACCTGACGCCTGGCGATAGCGGTGCAACCTGCTTCGCCATGCCATCCCTGGCGCGCAAGGGGCGCGGTGCTGTTTCCAACCCGCCGGTGCGCTTTGAACCCGCGCGGCGGGAGGCCTTCGACGATGGCTGGGCGACGCTTGAACAAAGCTTCGCCGAATTGCCCCCCTTGCCAACCAGCCTGACCGAGGATCGCGCGAAATCCGCGCTGAGCTACAATGAAAGCCCCGATCTGGGTTTTGATCGGTCCATCAACCCCTATCGCGGCTGTGAGCATGGCTGCATCTACTGCTATGCGCGGCCTTCCCATGCCTATCTTGGCTTTTCGCCGGGGCTCGATTTCGAAACGCGGCTGATGTTCAAGCCCGATATCGCGGCGCTGCTGGAAAAGGAACTCCGCAAGCCTGGCTATCAGGCCCGCCCCATCGCGCTTGGCGCCAATACGGACCCCTATCAGCCGGTGGAACGCCAATTGGGGCTGACGCGGGCGGTGTTGGAAGTGCTGGACAGCTTCAGCCACCCGGTCACCATTGTTACGAAATCCGCGGGCGTTTTGCGTGATGTGGATATCCTGCAGCGGCTCGCCGCGCGCAATCTGGTGCGGGTGTGCCTTTCCATCACCACGCTCGACCCAGCCTTGGCGCGCATTATGGAACCGCGCGCTGCGACGCCCGCGCGGCGATTGCAGGCGATCAGGGAATTGACGGCAGCGGGCGTGCCAACCGCCATCCTGGCCGCGCCGATGATCCCGGCGGTGAATGACATGGAATTGGAAAAGCTGCTGGAACAGGGCGCAGCGGCGGGGGCAACCAGCGCGGGCTATGTGCTGCTCCGCCTGCCTTTGGAAATCAAACAGCTTTTTGAGGAATGGCTGGCGCGGCATATGCCCGATCGTGCCGCCCGGGTGCTGTCACTGATCCGCCAAACCCGTGGTGGTGCGCTTTATGACAGCCGTTTCGGCCAGCGCCAGACCGGCAGCGGGCCTTATGCGGAATTGCTGGCGCGGCGCTTTGCGGTGGCGATGCGCCGGCTTGGCTTGGAAAAGCGCGGTGGTGGGACGGGTGCCTTGGATTGCACGCGCTTCGCCGTGCCTGGGGCGCAGATGTCGCTGCTTTAGTTTGGGGCTTCAACCTGCTGGACGGGTAGGGGTTTTTCCGGGCAAGGAAGGCGCGCCGCTTCAGCCCGGAAGGAATCGCCTTGGCCTCGCTCGATTTGCAAGCCGCTCGTCGTCATCATCAGGCCGGCAATCTAGACGCGGCCATTGCTGGCTACCGCGCCTTCCTTGTGGAATACCCTTTCAATACCGAAGCGTTACAATTGCTGGGCCGCGCACTTTTTACGCGTGGACAGTTTGCCGAGGCGCTTGAGCTTGTGGAACGCGCGTCCAGCTTGATGCCTGACGATGCTGCGCTGCTGAATGATCTTGGCAATGTGCGCCGCGCCGCCGGCGACAGGGCGGCAGCCGTTGAAGCTTTTAGTGCAGCGATCAGGATTGATCCGGGCTTTGTCTTTGCCTATTTCAACCTTGCTGATGCGCTGCTGGAGGCCGGTGACGTGCAACGTGCCAGCGCAACCTATGATGACATCATCGCGCGCGGCTTTGCTGGGATTGATGGCGATTTCCATGTCAATCGCGGGCTATGTCGGCTGCAGCTTGGTGATGCGGCCGCTGCCATGGAAGCGTTTCGCGCTGCCCTGGCGTTGGAAGCGGGCCATGCACGCGCCGCCGCGGCACTTTCCGACACTATGCAGAAGCTTGGGGCTCATCGCGATGCGGTGATCTTCCTGACAGGCTTTTTGGACAAGCAGCGCGCCAGTCTGGAGACCTTGATTTCGCTCGGCTCCGGCTTTCTGGGCCTGCGCGATTATCCGCGCGCGCTTGGGCTGTTTGAACGCCTGGCCTCGGCCAGCCCGCGCTCCGTCAAGGCCCTGATCGGCAAGGGCATCGCCCTGAACGGGGAGAACCGGCACGAGGAAGCGATCGCAGCGCTGGAAGCTGCTCTCGCGCTTGATGCGCGCGATGCGGAAGCGTTGATCGGCAAGGGGGTTGCGCTGAAGGCTTTGCGCCGTGTGCCGGAAGCGATTGAAACCTATCGCCGCGCCATTGAAGTGGCGCCCCGCAATCCGAATGCGCATCTCAATCTTGGTAATGCCTTGGCGCTGCTAAACCGGCATGAGGAAGCGCTAGTGTGCTATGAACGCGTGCTGGCGCTTGACCCCAATTCTGCGGAAGCGCTGAATTATGAGGGCAATTCGCTGAATGCGATGAACCGGCAATCGGAAGCCGTGGCGCGGTTTGAAAAGGCGGTCGCGCTCGACCCCGGTGTTACTGAGGCGCTTTCTTCGCTGGTCTATACGAAGCAAAAGCGCTGGGATTGGGCAGGGCTGCCGGAGCAGCGCCAGTTTCTACTGGACCGTGTGCGCGCGCGGCAATATGTGGCCAACCCCTTTGCGCTGCTTGGCATTTGCGATGATCCGGAACTGCACCAGATCGCTGCCCGCGCCTATACGCGCGAAACCCTGCCGCGCCCGCCCGCTGTCCAACCGCCCCCCGCCACACAGCGTGATCGGCTGCGCATCGGCTATTTTTCCGCCGATTTCCACAACCACGCGACCATGCATTTGCTGGCTGGCGTGCTGGAATGCCATGACCGGGACGCCTTCGAAATCCATGCCTTTTCCTATGGGCCGGAAATTGAGGATGCCATGCGCGCGCGCGCCCGCGCCACGGTGGATCATTTCCATGAATGCGCGCGGCTGTCTGATGGCGCGATCATCGCCGCCGCGCGTAAGATCGGAATTGATATCGCCGTTGATTTGAAGGGCTATACGCAGGACGCGCGGCTTGCGCCCTTCGCTGCGCGGTTGGCTCCCTTGCAGGTCAGTTATCTTGGCTATCCTGGCACCGTCGGCGCGGATTTCCTGGATTACATCGTCGCCGATACGACCGTGCTGCCCATGGATCAGCAGCGCTTCTGTGACGAAAAGATCGTCCATCTGCCTGATAGCTACCAGGCGAATGATGATCGCCGGCTGATCGCGCCCGAGACGCCATCGCGCGCTGAAGCGGGGCTGCCGGCGGATGGCTTTGTCTATTGCTGCTTCAACAATGCCTATAAGATCACGCCCGAAGTCTTCACTTCCTGGATGCGCATTCTGAATGCCGTGCCAGGTTCTGTGCTGTGGCTTCTGGCGAATGAAGCAGAGGCCATCGATCGGCTGCGCACGGTCGCGGCAGGGCAGGAGATTGATCCGGCGCGGCTCATCTTCGGTGCTTCGCTGCCATCAGCGCAACATCTGGCGCGGCATCGGCTTGCGGATCTTTTCCTTGATACGCTCCCGTATAATGCGCATACCACGGCGAGTGATGCGCTTTGGGCCGGGCTGCCGGTACTGACGCAAATGGGGCAGGCCTTTGCCGGCCGCGTTGCGGCAAGCCTGCTGAACGCCGTTGGCATGCCCGAGCTGATCACACGCGATGCGGCGGAATATGAAGCGCTGGCCATCGCACTTGGCCGGGACCCCGCCCGCGCCGGCGGGCTGAGGACGAGGCTCGCCACCGCCATTCCAACCGCGCCCCTGTTCAATACGCCGCGCTTCACGCGCCATCTGGAAAGCGCTTATCGCATGATGTGGCAGCGCCATGCCGCCGGCCTGGCCCCCGAAGGCTTCGCCGTGCCGGCTGAGGATTAGGCGCGCCGTATGCCGGATTTCGCTGCCCTTTTCGCATCCGGCCGTGTCGCCGACCTAATGATAGCGGTGCTGCTGATTGAGGCTTTGGCCTTGCTTGCTTTCTGGCGCGTGAGCGGACGCGGCCTGCCGCCGCGATCCGTGATAGCCCTGGTGTTGCCGGGGGTTTTCTTTGCACTCGCGCTGCGCGCGGCACTCACGGGGGCTTGGTGGGGCTTTGTTTCCATGGCCATGACGGCCGCATTTTTTGCGCATGCTTGGGATCTGTGGTGCCGCTGGCGGGGGTAGGGGATCAGCGCTTCGCAGGACAAATTTCTCAGGTGGCCTGAGTCTAGTGTTTCCCGTAGCAGGCCAAACCTAACGACACGGATCACTTTAGCCTCCCTTAATTGCAGCAACGTAGCCCTCTCCAGGGGCGAACCGCGGTTCGCCAAACGGCTCTTCTCTTATACCAGGACCTTGATTGAACCATCCATACGCTTTAGCAGCGATACGCTCGAGCTGGTGCGTTGCAAATTCGGCATCAAGGTCCATGTCGCTTTTCGACAAAACAATAAGGTTCCGTCTAAACCAAGAGAGCGACGCCAATGCGCGAATACCCATGCTTTCGATCAACAGAGGCGCCCAGCCCCTCTGACGCCACTGCTCAAGCCAATAGGAAAGTGGCTGACAATTGATGTGGCCGTAGCCAGGCTGATTAACACCTGCGGCGGAGAACACAATCAACCGCCCTGCGTGTCGATGAATGGTATCAACTAACTGGATGGCTTGATTTTTGCTCAGATGTTCGACCACCTCCGTACACAAGACAAGATCAAACACCTGATTGAGAAGTATTGGTTGCCCAAGGTCTGCTTGGATATACTCAGAGGGCGTAAGAACACTTTCGGTGGCTACCTGGGGTATCCCGTCGACCCCAAGAACGGATGAACCGGCGAAGGTCTTGAATACTTTTAGGTATTGCCCAATTCCGCACCCAATATCCAAAACAGAGCTTGGACGGAATTTTTCGGCGAGATATCGAAAGGGCGCAATATCGACGAATAGATGATCCCAGTGCCAAGCTGCATTGAAAGACGTTGCGGCAGCTCGATTTTCGTTATCCATGATTTTAGGCCGATTCAAGGCCATTAAGGGATCTTGCGCTCGTAAAGTTTGCTGCCAAGAACTTGAAATAACGGCGATTGGATCGCTGGCTTCGCTCTTTGATACAACCCTCTTGTACTTGAATGGTCCAGGACAATGAATAAGCGGAGTTTCCATTACAGAGACTGGGTCGGTGGTGGCGTAGTTTTGCGAAAGCAGCGCTAGCGTACCTCCTACTGCAGAATCTCCTTCACGCGCAATTTTTTCAAATATGCCACGCCAATGAAATCCTTCAGTAGCCTTATGTGCCTGGGGATTCTTCTTCAAATACGCAGCCCATCCGACGACAATCTTGGCTGTCAATTGAGCTTGGCTACGAATAGGAAAATGAAGGAGTGGGACATCGCGCAAAACAACCTCAGGCAAACGACCTTTTTCATCAATCACGTAGTGATTGCCTTGGACAACTCGTATAAAGGGATCGAATTCTCCAGCTAAAGAAAGGACTGCCTTGTAGAATTGTGGTCTCTCATATTCTCGACAGTATTCCAATGAACGCGGGGCATCCGCACCGTCTTCCTTTTCATGGCCCTTCCTCAAGACATGGGTACGCCAGGGCATCAGCCCAACACCTCGCTTTGGGATAACACTTAATGAAGGTAGCAAGTCTTGGCGGGATTGGGCAGAGATAAACTCATCCGCGTCAAGAAAGAAAATGTAATCGGCAAAGAAGGACCCTTGGCAGTGAAGTAACATGCTTGTCATTCGCTCTGCTTGATTATAGCCAAATTTCCTTGTATCGCATAGAAAGACGCCTTCAATCTGTGCTTGACAAGATCTAATGATATCGCGAGTTGCGTCACTTGAGTTATTGTCGGCGATAATCATTGCGTCAAAAAATTGCGCATTATGAAGGATGAACGGTTCGATGATGTCTTGTTCATTCTTTACCATCGACAAGCATATGATGCGCGGTTGCGCTGCCTGCTGTTCTTTGACCAATTTCTTCTCTCCTGAAAGTTCCGATGTTGCCTCACTTGTGCGGTTCGCATCCAAATCTTGAATCACCTGAGGCTAGCGTTCCCGGCCACAACAGATACTCTAGCCTCCCGCCCCCCCCTTCCGGCAAGGCGAAAGAATGCGCGGAAACCTTCGGGGGCAAAGATGGGTGTACTGGATAGTATTGGAAACTCGGAATAAAAACGGTCTTGCCCATAGTCCTGAAAGGCAACGTCCGAAAATCTATGCAAGATATTGTCATAGTTTGCCGCCAGGACCTCAGAGGTAGCGTTCAGCCCGCGTATTACGACAAGTCCCGTAGGCGGACAATCCAAGATGTGCACTTCAAGATCGGGGCGATAGTCACGCAGAATAGGCAGAAGCTTCCACACATCCCCTGCCCACCATTGTCGGGTTTCCGCAATCTGCCTGCCTTCAGTTACCCACTCGCGCGGCGTGATTTCGTCATTGACCGGGAAACAATCATGAAGAAATATCACAGAATTTGCATGGCTATACTTCTCAGTGTTCATGAAATCGCGCAATAGAAATTCGAAATGGTGCAGTCCATCTAAAAATGCGAAATCCACCCCGCCCGGCAGGAAGTGACGCAAGTCGTAAGTTTTGAAGAAGTCATCAGAAGTTGTCTGAAAAAGATGTGCAGCGGGGCTTCCACCAATAGGATCATACTTGAGCTTAAATTGTGGATCTATCGCAACTTTATGACACTTGGCTAGCCTAAACGAACTGCCCATATTTGTGCCAATTTCAAGATAACTTTTCGGCGCGCCGATTTCATGAAAGCGCGCAAGGAAGTTAAGGTAGGGAACGCCAGAGAGAAGCCTCTCTGCCTTGTTGAAGATTTTCGTCTCGAAGCCAACATCCGGCGCTATTGACATGAGCTTTGCTCCACCAAAAAAAGGGGGGGGGTCATTTCAACCCCGCGGTAAGAAGAACGATGGCTATCTTTACGCCAACTCTCGGGAAATAGAGGATAGCTAAGGTCGTGAAAAGTCCGAAAAAGCATTCTCCAAGAACCACGCCCCAAGTTATCGCTCCGGATTTCAATGATAGCATCGGCATGTTTTGCAGCCATCCAGCGTATTGAACGGGCATGTTTGCCGCTCCACCACAAGGGATCGGTGCTGAATATCGTGGTTCATCACCGACGCCGCCCTATAAAGCGCCAGAGCCACAAGCCCCCACCCCAAGCCTGCGGCTTCCTAGGGGTACAGAGAGCACTCCGCTTACCCTGACTTTCCAGCCAAATCACAAACACCCCCCAAAGGCACCCGGATCCCTTTTCGCAAGACCAATCCCTCTCAAGCCCCCCCCGCACGCTACCTGTGCACCAGATGAAATTTATACAAATTCAAATATGACGCCTGGCGTGTCTTCAAGTATTGCCCCTTCAGCGCGTCCAACAACAGGAAGCGCGAGTAATCAAGCGGCTCCTTACCCACGCCCTTCATGCCATTTACGTATTCCTCTCGCTGATGGATGAAGTTGAATTTGCTTGCCGCATTCAGGTCAAGTTTCTCCAGCAGCGCACTCACGATACGTTCAATGATGAAAATCTTCATCTGGTAACGGTTCAGCGTGCGCCGATGCGGGACAAAGGCGTTCAGCCGCCCCGCCAGCGGCGTGTCATTACGTTCGCACATAGCGAAGATCTGCTCGCAATACCCGAACCACCGCTTCCAGAAGCGGTATCTGGCCACGAAATAGTTCGAATAGATTGTGCGCGTCTGGTCCTGCCAAAGGTTCTTCAGGTCCAAGCCAAGGCCAATGGCCGCCAGCACCTCCTCACTCACGCTAAGCAAGCCTGGCTGAAACCGCTCCCCCTGCAGAAAGATATTCTGCCGTCGCGCAATATCGAAAAAGATCGGGGAAAAGGCGACCACTTCCGCCCCACTCCGCTCGACCAAGGCCTTTACCTGCGCCCCCATAAAGCCGGTCTTTTCGAAGAATCGGGGCGACAAAAACCCCACATAATCGGAATCCTCAAAGGTTTGGTTCAGCAAAACACTGCGGATCGGCCAATATTCAAGCCAATCCGGCCGCTTCGATCCTGTATTGTCCAGCGGCAGGAAGGCGGGATCGAGGATTTTTTGCGTATTTTCATCGTAGAAAATCTGAAAAATATGGATCGCCATTCACCAAGCCCTTCCAAATCGGGCGGCCAAAAAGCACCGCAGCCCAGCCCGCCAGCCCGTCATCGTCCTTCATTAAAGAGCGTGGAAAAAGCGGCGGCAAGCCAGGAACCCGCCCCGCCGGCCACCAGCCGCAAAACCCTGTCATGCCAGGCTTGGCCTGACAGGCCGCGCCCCTCCGGCCGCTTCAAAAAGGCTTGCAGCCCCGGCCCTTCTTGCAGATATAGGCCCCTGACCCGGCAGGTAGCCCCAGTTCGCGCCGCCACCGGTCTTGGCAGGAGGCTTCATGCACGCGTTGTTTTGGCTGATCGATTCCGCGCTCAGCCTATTCGTCTGGGCGCTCATTATCGGGGCCATCGTCTCGCTGCTGATCGCCTTCAATGTTCTGGATACGCGCAACCGTGCCGTCTGGGCGATTGCCGATTTCTTCCATCGGCTGACCGAACCGGCACTTCGGCCCATCCGGCGTTTTGTGCCCAATCTCGGGGGCATTGATATCTCCCCGGTAGTGCTCATTCTGCTGCTGCAAGCCGCGCGTATCCTATTGGCCGAAATCCAATATGGCCTGCTGGGCAGTAGCATTGTGCGATGACCGGCTTCTGGCGCGCGGAAGCCGCCGCGTTCCTGGTGCGCGTAAAGGTGCAGCCCAAATCCCGCCGTCCGGGGCTTGATGGGCTTGGGCCCGCCGCGGATGGGCCCAGGCTGCGGGTCTCGGTCTCTGAAGCGCCAGAAGATGGCCGCGCCAATCGGGCGGTTTGCGCCGCGCTCGGCCTGCCGGCATCGGCGGTGGAAGTGGCCCAAGGGGCAGCGGCGCGCGACAAGACACTGCGCATTTCGGGTGATCCCACCCTTCTCATCCCCAAGATCGAGGCATTGGCGTGACCGCGCGTATTCTTGATGGCAAGGCGCTCGGCGCTAGGCTGCGGTCCGGCCTCGCCGCACGCATTGCGGGGCTTGGCTTTAAGCCCGGGCTGCGCGTGGTGCGGGTTGGCGAAGACCCGGCAAGCGGCGTTTATGTCCGCAACAAGGACCGCGCGGCGCTGGAAGCCGGGTTTGATAGCGCGACAGTGCATCTGCCCGAAGCCACCAGCGAAGCGACCCTTCTGGCCGAAATTGCAAGGCTCAATGCGGACCCGGCGGTGGATGGGATTCTGGTCCAGCTCCCCCTGCCCGCCCATATCCGTGCCGAGGCCGCCATTGCCGCAGTTGACCCAGCAAAGGATGTGGACGGGTTTCACCCCCTGAATGCGGGGCGGCTGGCTGCGGGGCAGAAGGGGTTGGTGCCTTGCACCCCACGCGGCGTGATGCATTTGCTGGCGGAATCGGGCGTTACGCTACAAGGCGCGCGGGCGGTGGTGCTGGGGCGATCGCAGATTGTCGGCCGGCCCCTGGCGCAGTTGCTGCTTGGCGCGGATTGCACGGTCACGATCGCCCATTCCCGCACGCGCGACCTGCCGGCCGAATGTCGTCGCGCTGAAATCCTGATCGCGGCGGCGGGCCGGGCGGAAATGGTCCGCGGGGATTGGATCAGCCCCGGCGCCGTGGTGATTGATGTTGGCATCAATCGCCTGGCTGATGGCAGGCTGGTGGGTGATGTGGCCTATCAGGAGGCAATGGGCCATGCCGGCGCCATTACCCCCGTACCAGGCGGCGTTGGCCCGATGACGATTGCCTGCCTTTTGGAAAACACGCTTGAAGCGGCGCTGGCGCGGCGCGGTTTGGCGGCGTAATCTCCCTTTTGTCGCTGCTTACCAATAATTTCTGAAAGCCCCGCCATCAAGGTGATTTGACCGAACGAGACACCAGACGCATCCGATCTGCACAGCCCCCTGCCTGGCTTGCCGCTCACCTTCCAAACACGGCTTGAAACCATCCCTGCCTGGCAAGATGGATATCTGCATCCGCGCGCGGCAGAGGTTGCGCATGGGTCGCGCCGTTTGCCCGCTGGCCGGCGCGCTTGGCAAGCCAATCTGGCTGGTGCTGCCGTTTGCGCCTGATTTCCGCTGGTTTTTGGATCGTGGGGATTCCCCCTGGTATCCAAGGATGCGGCTTTTTCGCCAGCATAGACGCTGCGCTGCGGGCCTTACCCGCCACCCAAAATCCACCTTCCGCCCAATGAGGCCAGGTTTTCGATCCAGGGGCTCTTCATCATTGGCAGGGCACCCATGAGGTGAACGCGTAGGATTCTGAAAAGCGCAACGCGTTAACACCTTCGCGGCCTTGAAGTATGCTAGTTTCTCAAACGTCCCTTCAGCCTGGCCCAAGGCGGGTATCCACAATTGCAGATGAAGCCCCCACCCGTGCCCATCAAACAACAGCTCGCCGAAGCCATCGCGCTTTTCCAGCAGGGCCGCACCGCTGATGCCGAAGCGGGCTTTCGCGCCATAATGAAGCGTGATCCGAAAAATTTTGATGCGCTCCACCTTGCCGGTGTTGCCGCCGCCATGGCCGGCCGGCTTGAAGAAGGCGTAAACCTTATCCGTCGCGCCTTGGCAATCAATCCGCGCGCTGCGGTGGCCCATGGCAATCTTGGCAGTGCACTTGTCCGGCTTGGCCGCCTTGAGCAAGCCCTGGTCAGCCTGGACCGTGCCTTGGCGATTGATGCAAAGGCCGCCAATGTCCACCACAATCGGGGCTTCGCCCTGATGAAGTGCAAGCGCTTTGATGATGCCATCGCCGCCTTTGATCGCGCCATTGAATTGAAGCCGGATTTTGCGGAAGCGCATAATGACCGCGGCAGCGCCCTGATGGATCAATACAAGCTGAAAGAAGCCCTTGCGGCCTATGAAAAGGCGCTCAGCCTGAAGCCGAATTCCCCAGGCGCTATGGTCAATGTGGCACTTGTCTGGTGTGAGCTACAGCGCCATGCCGAAGCCCTGGCGATGGCCGACACGGCGCTCTGTCTTGATCCTCAGCATATCAGCGCCCTCATCACGCGCGCCCGCGCGCTACTTCCGCTTGGCCGCGCGGCTGAAGCCCTCAGCACGGTCGATAGGGTCATCCAGATTGAACCCAAATCGGTACAGGCGCATTTATGGCGCGCAGTCGCGCTCAATCTGATGGCTGAGCCTGAGGCCGCGCTGGGTGCGGCAGAGCAGGCCCTTGCGCTCGCCCCTCAAGATGCTGATACGCATAACAATTACGGCTTTGCGCTTGGCAATCTGGGCCGGCTTGAAGAAGCCTTGGCGTCCTATGATGTTGCCCTGAAACTCAGGCCCGATGATCGGGAAACCTTATGGAACCGCGCCTTGGCTTTGCTTGTGCTTGGGCGGTTCGAAGAAGGTTGGCTTGCCTATGAGTATCGCAATCTGCGTCACAAAACTCTGGCAGCGCGGAAATATCCAAAACCGCTTTGGTGGGGCAAGGAACCGCTCAAGGATCAGCATCTTTACGTCTATTGGGAACAAGGGCTTGGCGATACGATCCAATTCGCGCGCTATGCGCTGCTGGCCGTCGCGGCGGGCGCGCGCGTGACGCTTTCCGTGCAGGATCCGCTGATTCGGCTATTCAAGGATTTCGCGCCCGGCGTGACGGTGGTGGGACAGAATGACGAAGCGGATGACTTCGATTTGCACTGCCCGCTGCTAACGCTGCCACTGGCCTTCGGCACAAGGCTTGAAACCATCCCTGCCTTTCAAAACGGCTACTTGAGCGTCCCAGCTGCCGATGCGGCGCGGTGGGATCAGCGCCCACCGCGCGGCCGCCGGCGTATCGGCCTGGTCTGGAGCGGGAGCCAAATCCATGTAAACGACGCGAATCGTTCGATGAGGCTCGCAGGGATTTTGCCCGTTCTGCAAACAGACGATATCTGGGTATCCCTGCAAAAAGACATACGGGAAGCGGATCGCGCCGCACTTGCCGGTTCCGGCGTTTTGGATGTCAGCGCGGAGCTTGGCGATTTTGCCGACACGGCAGCGCTGATTTCCGCGCTTGATCTGGTGATTTCGGTTGATACCTCGGTCGCGCATTTGGCTGGTGCGCTGGGCAAGCCCACCTGGGTCATGGTGCCTTTCGCACCGGATTTCCGCTGGCTTTTGGACCGAGAAGATACGCCCTGGTACCCCAGCATGCGCCTGTTTCGCCAAGGCCGCGCGGGCGATTGGGATGGGGTGGTGGCGCGCATCGGTGAAGCGCTGCGCCAATAGTTGGTAGGGCGGCAGACAAGCGCGCCCAAGCGATGCAACATGCGCCCAAGCCATCGCAGCAAGGGGGAACCACCATGTCATCGGGCAGCTATGACCGCGCCAGCTTCAAGGGCCTGACCTTTCATGATGCCGTGCCGCGCTTCCTGGCGGGGCAGGATACTCCCCGCGCCTATCTGGAACGCTGCCTGGAAGCCATTGCCGCCAAGGATGGTGTGGTGCGGGCCTTTGTCGTGCTGAATGAAGCAGGTGCGCGTACCGCCGCCGATGCCTCCGCCGCGCGCTACAAGGCGGGCCGCGCGCTCTCAGTCATTGATGGCATGCCCATCGGCATCAAGGATTTGATCGAAACCATCGACATGCCAACGCAAATGGGCTGCGGTGCCTTCGCCGGCAATTTCCCGAAGCGTGACAGCATCATGGTGCGCGCTTCGCGCGATGCCGGCGCCATCATCATCGGCAAGACGGTCACGGCGGAATTGGGCATGGCGCATCCGGGGCCAACCACCAACCCCTTTGATCCGCGCCGCACGCCAGGCGGTTCATCCTCAGGCTCCGCCGCCGCCGTGGCCGCCAATATGATCCCGGCGGCGATTGGCACGCAGGTCGGCGGGTCCATCATTCGCCCGGCTTCCTATTGCGGGAATATCGCGCTGAAGCCGACGCAAGGCGCGATCAATCGCGGGGAGAGGCAATCGCTCAGCCAATCTACCGCCGGGGTGCATGCCAATAGCTTGGCCGATATGTGGGCAGTTGCAATCGAAATCGCGCGCCGTGCCGGGGGAGATCCTGGTGCGCCCGGCCTATTCGGCCCGGCAAGTGTGCCCGCACCCATGAAGCCCGCGCGGCTGATTGTCATGGAAACCGAAGGCTGGGCGGATTTGGATGCGGCTTCCATCGCCGCCTTTGAAGGCTTGCTGGCAAAACTCCGCGCGGCGGGGGTGGAGATTTGGCGCCGCGCCGATCATCCGCTGATCGAAGGTTTTGAACGCGCGCTTTCCCAGGCGAAGGCGATCACCGCCGATATCTGCGCTTTTGAACAGCGCGCGGGCTTGCAGCATTTGGCGGAAACGGCAGCCGATCGCGTGAGCCCCCGGCTGTTCACGCGCTTGCAGCATGGCACCAAGGTTGATTTCGTTGGTTGGTCGTCCCGAAGGACGCGAACGAAAGGCCGGTTGGCCAAAAGGCGGGATGTCCTGACCAACACGGGTCCCGCCCTGGCGGGACTGGCGCGGGCCGGTCATGGACAGACGGCCGCCGACCGGCAGCCTCGCGGACGATCCTTCCCCACGACCAACCTACAGTAACGGCGGATGGAGCTGAAAATAGTCAGAGCAATCGCCGATCATGGCGCACGCGGCGCCGTCATGGCCTTCTGCAAGTCAGCGAGGTACAGGTCGGTATGTGACCCAGGCGGGGCGATGATCCGGCCAACGAGCCGGACGAGCGGATTCGGGATGGTCACACGTTCGGTGACATCGAGACGGGTGCCTTCGCTTGAGGCGGTGAATCGGCCGACCCACTCGCCGCTGAAGCCACGCGCGGCGACATAGGAGATCGCAAAGAGCTCGTTAGGGCGGTTGCCCTCAAGCTGAAAAGCGATGCGGTCGCCGGCCTTGGTGTGTTCGACCCAGCTTCGTCCGTCTTCGGCAAGCTCGACTTTGCCAATGTCAGTGCGCCACTCGGACTGCCGTCCAACATCAGCCACTGCGCTGAAAACGCGATCAACCGGTTGATGGATCATGACCGTTCGCTTTGCCTCGGTCGTCTTGGGCAGAAGCAAGCCTGCAATCAAGGCGAGCCCAGCAACGGCGAGTACGGCTCCACAAATCACGATGAGCGTTTTCATCGGTCACGCCTCCTCAATGCGCCGATCGGGACGACGGGTCTCGTAGTCGTAGACGGCCAGCTGCTTGCGCAAGGGCGAGACCCTGACGCCCTCGTTCTGCAACAACGCCGCTTGTCGCTCGACCCCGCCCGGGAGCTTCGGATTGAGAAAGCCGCCCTTGCGCAGAACCCGCCACCACGGCGTCAACTCGGCCTGAGGAACGCCGCGCTGTCGACGCTCTTCGGCGGCTCTCGCCGCCATGTTCGCGAAAATCGCGGTCGAGACGGGACAAGCGACAGCCACTTTGTGGCGTCTTGCCAAAGCGGCGCGAAGATCATCGAGGGTGACGACTTCACCCGGCTCAATCCGTCGGATCAGCGCATCGACCTCCGCCGGACTGGAGACGACCATGGCCCCGCCTTTGGCCTCGGCGTAACCCGGTGCTCCAGGCGGAATGAGATGGATGATGTGCGGCTCCCGGCCGTTGTTCAGATGATCAATTGCGGACTTCTTCTTGGGCATTGCGTCTCCGATGGTCGCTGTTCAAGTTTCTATTCAGCTAGCGCCAGAGCAGCGCCTCGGGAACAAGACTATTTTGTTCATGTTTTGTTTGTTCGATCAAGTGATGCGGTACACCACCGAGTCGCCATTTCTGGAGCCGCGGAAAAAGGCCCCGCCGTCGCCGGCGGAGCCTTTCCGAGGACCGCGCGCCTCAGCCGATGACAATCTCGGTCGGTGCGCTGGCCTCCCGCTCGACGGCGCAGACGAAATGCCCGAGCCGGTCGCAGTGGCGGAAGCAGGGCACGAGGGCGAGGACATCGTCCTCGCTGATCAGAGTCCAGACGAGGCCTTCAGGCTGCGCCCAGACATGGGCGGTCGCCTCATCGGAAGTGTCGAACAGAAGCCCGCCGAAGGGCGCGTCGGGGCGCGGGTTGGCTTGCACGGGCCGGTAGGTCGCGGCCCAGGTGGCGAAGGCTTCCGAGTGGCGGTTGCCGACGACTGGAAACCTATCGCGCCCGGCTATTGCAAAGGGACGAGCTGCGCCGGCGGCTGGCCTCACTCGCACCCTTGGCGGATGGCTTGATTGCGCTGTCATCGCCCGGCCCCGCGCCGGTGTGGCTCGGCGATCAACCAGGCCAGCCGATCGCCCCGCGCCCAACCGGGGATATCAGCTTCAATGCAGGGACATCCGCGCTTGGCTGTCCCGCGGTGAATGTGCCGCTACTGGCGGTGGAGGGCATGCCGCTTGGCGTGCAGATCATCGGTCAATGGCATGAGGATGCGCGGGCGACTGCGATGGCCGCTTGGGTGGCGGGCGTCGCCTAATCCAGCAGCACTTCAACGCCAAGCGCAGCGGTCGCGTTGCGCAAGGCGCGGTCCATGGAAGCCAATGGCAGGCGCCGGCGTTGCGCCAATTCCAGATAGGTCGCGTCATAGACCGAAAGCGTGAAGCGCTCCGCAAGCCGCAGCGTAGCGTCCCAGGATTTATCGGCGGTTTCATCATCAAGTGTGATGGGCAGGGCGCGGAGCAAGCCCGCAAGCTCTGCCCGTTTTGCTGCATCAAGCCGGCGCCGGCGTTCCGCCAACAGCAAGCCATTCAGCGCTTCCAGCGGCCAAAGCAGCGGCGCCATGGCGCCGGTTGCTACCACGCGGTCCAGCAGGGCCATGATGGGGGGCGACTGTTCATCCTCAAAACACCAGGCAAGTGCGACAGAATTATCGAGCACGAAGCTCATTGGCGGCCTTCTTCGACCAATTCCTTGATGGGGATGCCGGCAAGCTTCGCGCCACGGCTGGCGGTGCGCAGCGCTTCGGCGGTTTGGCGCGCCTTTTCCTGGTCAAAGCTTGGCAAAACGGGCACCAGTTTCGCGACCGCGACGCCGCGGCGGGTGATGGTGACTTCCTGGCCGCGGACCACTTGATCAACAAGCGCGCTGAGCCGGTTTTTGGCATCGAAAAGAGGGATATTCATGCTACCGATCCATCTGGCCAGATAGCTATCTAGCCAGATAGCGCGTTATTTGTCCAGCTTATAAGCGGCTGCCTAATCCAGCAGTACCGCGCGGAAGCCCGCCAGCCGCGCCGGCGTCAGCCCAAGCCCATCCTCAAGCAGGCCCGCCTCAGACCCGAAGGGTGCAACGGCCGCCTCCAAGGCAGCGGCCAGCAGCGCCGGGTGCGTGTCCAATATCGCCTGCTTTGCTTCCTCAGGCGCCTCATCCGGCAAGGGGTGATCGCGCCGCCAGAAGCGATCCGTCGCCACATAATCCGCCAGGATTTGCTCCCGCGAGACGCCAAGCGCGGTCAGGATCAGCGCCGCACCCAACCCCGTCCGGTCCTTCCCCGCCGAGCAATGAAACAGCAGCGGCCGGCGTTCATCTTCCAGGATCAGGTCACACAGCCGGCGATAGACCGGCAATTGCTCGGTCGCGTAATTCAGATAGGCAATGCCCAGCAGCCGCGTTGTCTCGGCCCGTGTCGCCGCACCATTGGCGAGAAGATCGCGGAGCGAGGCACCGATGCGCGGTTCAATCGGCAGTGGTACGGCCTGCGCGCCAGGCGGCAGGCGGGACGGGGCGGCGGCGGCTTCGCGCGTGCCGCGCAAATCGCAAACGGTGCTGAGCCCCGTCGCTTCCAGCGTCAGCAAATCCTGATCGGTCAGCCGGTGCAGCGCATCGGACCGGAACAGCACGCCGTGGCGCAAAGCCCGGCCCTGATGGCCGCGCCAGCCCCCCAAATCACGGAGGTTGGAGGCACCTTCAAGCGGCAGAAGCCGGGGCAAAATCTGGGTCATGGGCGATTTATGCCAGAAAGCGCGGCGCTGGCCATGCGGCGGGATTGTTTCACGTGAGGCAAAACTATTTTAGAAGGTGCGCGGCATTTGCCGTCTTTGGGAATAAAAAATGGGCACGGCCCTGGAAATTTTGATCATCCTGCTGCTGGTTTTGCTGAATGGCGCCTTTGCCATGTCGGAACTCGCCATCGTGTCCTCTCGCCGGTCGCGGTTGATGGCCATGCAAAAGCGTGGCGTGCGGGGGGCGGATACCGCGCTGGCTTTGGCCGAGGACCCGAAGCGCTTCCTGCCGACGGTGCAGGTGGGCATCACCATGGTTGGTATCATCGCCGGCGCCTTTGGTGGCGCGCGGCTGGCCGGCACCGTCGCCGCCGGCCTGGAAATGCTGCCCTTCCCAGTGCCCTTTGTGCAGGAAGTGGCGTTTGCGTTGGTGGTGTTGGCGATCACCTATCTCAGCCTGATCCTGGGCGAATTGGTGCCCAAGCAATTGGCGCTGCGAGAGCCCGAAAGAATCGCCATTCTGGTCGCGCGCCCGCTGGCGCTGCTCGCGCGCTTCACGGCGCCGATGGTTTGGCTTTTGGGCGCGTCTTCCGCCCTGGTGCTGCGGTTTTTCGGCCCTGTCAGCGCCTCCGACCAGGCGGTGACGGAAGAAGAGGTAAAGGCCGTGGTGGCGGAAGGTGCCCAGGCCGGCGCGTTGGAAACCGAAGAACGCCACATGATCGAACGCGTGCTGCGCCTTGGCGACAAGCCCGTGCGCGCGCTGATGACACCGCGCAATGATATCGCCTGGCTTGATCGCAATGAGGCGCCGGAAAACCTGCCCGAGAGGCTGCGCGCCGCCCATGTCACCCGCTTTATTGTGGCGGATGGGCGGGTGGATAATGTGGTGGGCGTGGTGGCCGCCAAGGATCTGCTGGATCAGTTGCTCGCCGGCGGGCCGATGTCACTTGAAGCCGCGCTTCGCCAGCCCATGGTGCTGCCCGATACGCTGACTGCGCTTGATGCGTTGGAACGCCTGCGCGGGGACCCGCTCGGCATGGCGCTGGTGCTGGATGAATACGGGTCCTTTGAAGGCATGGTGACCGCTTCCGATTTGCTGGAAGCGATCATCGGCGAATTGGGCCCAAGTGAGCCCATGCCGGCGGAAGCGGCGGTGCTGCGCTTTGATGGGTCATTGCTGCTGGATGGCAGCATGCCATCCGATGAATTGCGCGCGCGGCTTGACCTGCCGGAAATGCCCGGCGCCGGCACCTATCACACCGTCGCCGGGCTGATGCTGGCCCTGCTGCGCCGCGTGCCGCGTGAGGGCGACCGCATTGTCTGGGCCGGCTGGCGCTTTGAGATTGTGGATATGGATGGCAGGCGCGTGGATAAGGTACTGGCCAGCCGGGAAGAAGCCGGTGGCGATGGAGGGGGTTGAGGAATTTTCTTGTCCGGACAGGTTCCGTACGCTATAGATCGCACCCGAAGGAGTAGCCTGATGTCCTTGGCATTCGCCCCCGCTGTCACCGCCCCCGAAGGTGGCCGCATCGAATTCCGCCTGCCGGCTGAGGAAAAGGCCATGCTCGCCCGTGCGGCAGCGCTGATGAACATGGACCTGACCACCTTCATCCTGCGCAAAATGCTGCCCGAAGCGCGCGCCGTGATCGAAAACGCCGAACGCTTGGCGCTTTCTGAGCGTGATAGCCTGCGCGTCCTGGCGCTTTTGGAAAACCCGCCGCCACCCACCGAAAAACTCCGCCGTGCTGCTAAGGCTGCCCGCAGAATCACGTGAGCAGCCCCTGGCGGGAGCAGCCGCTTTCCCGTAGCCATGACCGCAAGAGTTTTGATTGCGGCGAACCCGCGCTGAATGAATTTCTGGCGCGCTATGCACGGCAAAGCCATGAAAACGGCGGGGCCAAGACCTTTGTGGTGGTGGACCCTGCCGCGCCACAGAAAATCCTGGGCTTTTACAGCCTCAGCTTCGGCGCGCTTGCCTATGCCCGCACACCTGCGCTGCTGACGCGCGGCCTGGGGCGCTATGAGGTACCTGTCTTTCGGCTCGGCCGATTGGCGGTGGCGCGCGAATGGCAAGGGCAGGGCTTGGGCGGGGCGCTGCTGATTGCCGCCGGGCGGCGCTGTATCGCGGTCGCTCAGGAAGTGGGCGGCGTGGCTTTGCTCATAGACGCGAAATCGGACCGCGCGGCGCAATGGTATGCAGGGTTTGGTGCGCTTCGTCTGGAAGATGCGCCGCTGTCGCTTGTGCTGCCGCTGAGTACCATCGCACAGGCGATGACTGGGGCGTGAGTTTGAGCGTGAGTACCAAATTCTACCGTCAGGAATTACCTCGCCCTTGAATGGCGCATCATTTTGATGCAAATAAACGGCATGCCAAATGCTTCGTCTGCCGCCCGTCCCGGCGTGACTGTCCGCCTTGAGCCCGAGGCGCATGCGCGCCTGCAGCAAATCGCCAAGGCCGAACATCGCTCGGTCGCTGCGGTGCTGGAGCTGCTTGTGGAGCGTGAAATCCGGGCGCGCGACGAGGCTGAGCGCACGATCCGCCTGCATGTGGCGCCGGAACTCCAGGGTCAGCCTTTCGGCGAACCCGATCGCCGAGCGGGCGAGAGTGACAAGAGTTATGCTCGCCGCAAAAAGACCATCGACGCATTATTCGGCCGCTGAGGCGGCGTGGCAGATTGTCTGATCCCGTCCGGGTCCTTTGTCTGGACCATGTTCCCGTTCGGTCCGCCGGCTCCGCCTGACCGGCCAGGGCCAGTGCGGCACATCGCCTATGTGCTGGCTACTGACAGTAAGCCAAAAGTGCCAATGCTGCTGCTTGCCTACACAAGTTCTGGGCCATGGCGCGGCGCCACGGCGCGGCTGCCGCTTGGCGTGATGGAATTCGAGGACGCGGCAGCGCGCGCAGTCGGTCAAAAACCGTTCCATATTGATTTGCGTTGCCTCGCGCAGGTGCCGCTGGCGAAGCGCTGGTTCCCTGACCTCGGCCAGACAGGCTTCGGCATTATCGGCAGAGCCGGTGCTAGGCTCCGCGAGCGGATTGATGTCATGCTGAGCGATCTTGTGACGCGCAACCGCGACCTGATTGAACTGCGCGGGCCTCGTTAGGCGCCGCAATTCACACCGAACCCTTGCGCTCCACCACCAGAATACGCGCCGCGCCAATCGGGTGGGCGACATGCTCATCACCGACATCGGCGACAAAAACATCGGTTGGCCCCAGGCGTACCGAATGTTCCGCCCCATTTAGCCGGTACTTCATCTCCACCGCGCCATCGAGCACGACGAAAACCTCCGCACCATCATTGACGTGCCAGATATAGGGCTGATCAGTCCAATGCAGCCGTACCGTGGCGCCTTCAATTTCCGCGAAATCGCGGGCTCCCCAGGCGCGAGAGGCCGTGAAGCTGCGGTTGTCCTGATAGATGTCGGGCATGGGACTATCCTGTTGCTGCGTGAAAGCCGCTATTGCCCCGCCGATTTCGCGATCGGCGCGATGAATTGCGGCTCCGTATCCCAGGGGAACAGGATCCAGGTATCCTGGCTTACTTCCGTGATGAAGGTATCCACCATCGGCTTGCCGGCGGGCTTGGCATAGACGGTGGCGAAATGCGCCTTGGGCAGCAGGGCGCGCACGACCCGTGCTGTGGTGCCGGTATCCACCAGATCATCCAACAGCAGCCAGCCTTCCCCATCGCCCGCCGCCTGGGGCAGCTTCACGACCTTGGGCTCGCCCTTGGTTTCCTCATCGTATGTCAGGACCGATACGGTTTCGATCAGCCGGCAGTCCAATTCCCGCGCCACCACGGCAGCCGGGATCAAGCCACCGCGGGTGATGGCGACCACGCCGCGCCAGGGGCCGCGTTCCAAAAGCCGCCAGGCCAGCGCCTTGGCATCGCGGTGCAATTGGTCCCAGGAAACCGTGTAGTATTTCTGCGCCATCAAAACATCCTTCCGCCATTCGGCACGCGTTGATCCGGCCCCAGCAGCACAACGGCCCCCGCTTCATCGGGCATACCCAGCACCAGAACCTCACTCATGAAGCCCGCAATGCGGCGCGGGGCGAAATTCACCACCGCCGCCACCTGCCGCCCAACCAGGGCCTCGGGCGTGTAATGCACGGTCAATTGCGCTGAAGATCGCTTCACGCCGATTTCCGGCCCGAAATCAATGCTCAGCTTGATGGCGGGCTTGCGCGCCTCCGGAAAGGGTTCGGCGGTCAGGATGGTGCCGACCCGGATATCAATCCGGTGAAATTCATCAAGGCTGGCTGTTGGTTCCATGACGGGGCTTTAATCCAGATTCGCGGGGGGTGAAACTGCCCGGGGCTTTTCCCCGCGCGCCAGAGGGGGCATGAGGGGGTCTGTAACTCTACCTGATGGAAGCCTGACCCGATGCGTGATCTTCACCTTGCCGGCCGCAGCCCCGCCTATGGCACCCATGGCATGGCAGCAACCTCTATGCCGCAAGCCACTTTCGCCGCGCTTGAAATCCTCCGCGCCGGCGGCAATGCCATGGATGCCGCGATTGCGGCTTGCGCCGTGCAATGCGTGATTGAACCGGAATCAACCGGCATTGGCGGCGATTGCTTCTGCCTTTACGTGCCCGCCGGCAGCAGCACGGTGATTGCGCTGAATGGTTCTGGCCGCGCGCCGACGGCGGCGACGCCCGAGGCGCTGCGTGCCACCGGGGCGACCAAGATGGAAAATACCTCGGCCCATTCGGTCACGGTGCCGGGCGCGATTTCCGCTTGGGAATTGCTCAATCGCAGCCATGGCAAGCTTGGGCTTGATCGTATCCTGCAAGCGGCGATCCATTATGCTGAAGAAGGCTTCCCGATCACCCCGCGCGTGGCGGCGGATTGGGAAGGTTCGGTCGGGAAATTGCTGAAAAATCCTGCATCGACGCGGCGCTTCTTGAACAATGGCGCGGCCTTCAAGCTCGGCACGCGCTTCCGTCAGCCAGAATTGGCCAAGACCTTGCGCGCAATTGCGGCGCGTGGCGCGGCAGCTTTCTATCAGGGCGAAGTGGCCGCCGATATTGTGGCCACTCTGCGCGAAGCGGGCGGTCTGCACACCGAAGAAGATTTCGCGAATGGCCAAAGCGCGGCGGAATTCGTCACACCCATTTCCATCCCCTGGCGCGGGATGGAGGTCTATCAATGCCCGCCCAATGGGTCCGGCCTGCACGCACTGCAAATCCTGGGCACGCTCGCCAATCTTCCCACGCCGGAAGGCGGGCCGCTTTCAGCGACGCGCTTGCATCGGCATATCGAAGCCGCGCGCATGGCCTATCGGGACCGCGATGCCTTCCTCGCTGATCCCGCGCAAGTGAATGTGCCGGTCGAACAACTGCTGAATGCCGATTACCTGAAGCGCCTTGCGGCCCTTATCCGCGATGATGCGGCGCTGCCGGAATTGCCCGCGCCGGGTGAGAGCGATCTGAACAAGCACAAGGACACGATCTATCTTTGTGTGGTGGATAAGGATGGCAATGCGTGTTCCTTCATCAATTCGCTGTTTGAAGGTTTCGGCTCCGGCATCCTCGCGGAAAAATCCGGTGTCATGCTGCAAAATCGCGGTTTTGGCTTCCGCTTGCAGGAAGGCCATCCGAATTGCATCGCGCCCAATAAGCGCCCACTGCATACCATCATCCCCGGCATGGTAATGAAGAATGGCCGCGCCATCATGCCCTATGGCGTGATGGGTGGGCGTTATCAGCCGACGGGGCATAGCTACTTCCTGACCAATCACTTCGAATTCGGCCTGGATGTGCAGGAAGCGATCGATTTGCCGCGCCTGATGCCGCAGGATGGCAAGGTGCAGGTGGAACGCGGCTTCAGCGGTGCGGTGATTGATCAGTTGAATCGCCTTGGTCATGTCTGCGAAGGCATCGACAAGCCCCATGGCGGTGGTCAGGCGATTTTCATTGACCATGAAAAGGGTTGCCTGGTGGGTGGGTCTGACCCGCGCAAGGATGGCTGCGCGATGGGTTACTGATTAGCCGCGCAATTTCAAGAAAAACCAAGGAAACGCCGATGACCGAACCCTGTGACCTGACCGCACTTGAAGCGCGCCGCCTGATCGGGCGGCGCAAGCTTTCCCCGGTGGAATTGCTGGAAAGCTGCCTGAAGCGCATCGGTGAGGTGAACCACGCGGTGAATGCCGTGGTGGCCTTGGATGAAACGCGCGCCCGCGCTGCCGCGAAGGAAGCGGAAGCCGCCGTGATGCGCGGTGATGAACTCGGCCCGCTGCATGGCCTGCCGATTGGCATCAAGGATCTTGAGGAAACCGAGGGGCTGCGCACCACCTATGGCAGCCCGATCTTTCGCGATTTCATCCCCGATGCGGATTGCGGCATGGTCGCCAATCTGCGCGCCAATGGCGCCATCATTACCGGCAAGACGAACACACCAGAATTCGGTGCGGGGGCGAATACGCGGAACGCCATCTATGGCGTGACCGGCAATCCCTTTGATCCGACGAAATCCGCGGCCGGGTCTTCGGGTGGTTCGGGCGTTGCCTTGGCGACTAATATGTTCCCGATCTGCTCGGGCTCCGACACCGGCGGTTCTTTGCGCAACCCAGCCGCCTTCAATGGCATTGTGGGCTATCGGCCATCTCCCGGACTGGTGCCCTCCGAAAAGCGCGCCCATGGCTGGTCCGGCCTGCCGGTGCTGGGACCCATGGCACGCAATGTGCCGGATGTGTGCCTGTTGCTTTCCGCCATGGCATCCGATGATGGGCGCGATCCGTTGGCCTATACGCTCCATGATGGCTATGTGCGGGAAGAACCAAGCCTTTACTTCCCTGTGCCGCGCTATGATTTGGCGAGCCTGCGCTTGGCCTTCAGCCCGGATTTCGGCATGGCGCCCACCGAGAACCATATCCGCGAGATTTTCGCCGACCGTGCTGGCGCCATAGCGCCTATGTTTGGTGCGGCGGAAGCCGCACATCCGGATTGCGCTGGCGGGGATGAAGCGTTTGAGGTGCTGCGCGCGGCGGGCTTCCTGACCTCCCACCTTGAGAAGTGTCGCACGCGCCCGCAGGATGTCGGGCCCAATGTGCGCGCCAATGTGGAAGAAGGGCTGCGCTATAGCCTGGATGACTATGCCCGCGCGGCGGCGGCGCAGACCAAGATGTACCGCGCCTGGCAGGGTTTTTTCGCGGCGCATGATGTGCTGATCACGCCGGCCATCACCATTTCGCCCCGGCCTTGGAAGGAACTGTTTCCGGCGGAAATTGATGGTCAGCCGACGCGGACCTACTTCCATTGGCTCGCCTTGGCCTATTACCCGACGCTGTGCGGCCACCCGGCGATTTCCATACCCATGGGGCTGGACCGCAACGGCATGCCCTTTGGTTTGCAGGTGGTGGGCCCGCGCGGGGGGGATAGGCTGGTGCTAGGTGTTGCCGCAGCGATTGAGGAAGCCTTTGCGGGTGATGCGGCCCGCTGCCGCCCGGTGCCGGATTTGGCGAAGTTGAAGGCGGCGAAGCCGGTGAAGGAAATGCCGGGTGCTGTTGGCTGGGATTGAGCCAGGGGCCTCGCGCCCCGGCGCCTTGCCTTATCCCCTGCCCCGCGCCATTTCCGCCCCGCCATGCGGCCCTTGCTGATCGGATCGGAAATCTATCGCGGTTCCACCTATGGGCCGAAGCATCCGCTCGCCATTCCGCGGGTTTCCACCACGCTTGACCTGATCCGCGCGCTTAATTGGGTTGCGCCCGATCACTACATCGAAAGCCCACGCGCTTCGCCCGAAGAACTGCAACGCTTCCACAGCGCCGATTATATCGCGGCCTTGATGCGTGCCGAGGAAACCCAAAGCGTGAGCGCCGAAGATCGGGCGCGGTTTCGTATCGGCGCTGATGGCAATCCGGTTTATCGCGAGGTGTTCCGCCGCCCCGCCACCAGCGCGGGGGGAGTCTTGGCGGCGGCGAGGCTCACTGCCTCGGGCGGCGTTGTGCATGTGCCAGGGGGTGGCACGCATCATGGCCGGGCGGATCGTGCTTCCGGCTTTTGTTATGTGAATGATGCGGTGCTGGGGTTGCTCGCCTGGCGTGATCAGGGGCTTTCGCCTCTGCTTTATGTGGATATTGACGCGCATCACGGCGATGGCGTGCAGGATGCCTTCCATGACGACCCGCATGTCTTTACGCTTTCAGTGCATGAAGATGGGCGCTGGCCCTTTACCGGCGCGCTAGGTGATAGGGCGGGCGGCCATGCGGCGAATATCCCGGTGCCCGCCGGCTTCAATGACGGTGAAATGGCCTGGGTGCTGCACGAAGCCATCCTGCCCATCGCACGGCGCCTAAAGCCTGCCGCTATCATGTTGCAATGCGGCGCCGATGCGCTGGAAGAAGACCCGCTATCGCGCCTTGCGCTTTCCAATAATGCGCATCGCGCCGTGGTGGCCGCGCTGATGGGCCTCGCGCCCCGGCTGATCGTATTGGGCGGCGGCGGCTATAATCCCTGGAGCGTGGCGCGCTGCTGGGCCGGGGTTTGGGGCGCGCTTAATGGCCATGCCCTGCCCGAACGCCTGCCCGAAGCGGCTGAGGCCGTGCTGCGGCGCCTAAGCTACCATCGCGCTGCCGGGCGCAACCCGCCCGAGCATTGGTTCACCACCCTTGCGGATGCGCCCCGCCCCGGTGTGGTGCGCGCCGTGGTGCGCCGGGCGGCGGCAGCAGCGCTTGAGGCGCTTCCCGATCCCATGCCATGAAGGCTTTCATGCAAAGACGTTCCCTGCTGGCGCTTGGCGCCCTGCTGCCCCTGTCTGCCCTGGCGCAACCGGGGGTGGATCGCCCCCAGCCGCGCCTGCCGACCGAGCCCCTGGTATTTGAAACCCGCGATGGCCGCCGCTTGGCCTTCACCGTGGAAATGGCGGTGCAGCCGGAACAGCAGATGATCGGCCTCATGTTCCGCCCGGAAGTGAAGCCCGACGAGGGGATGCTGTTCGATTGGGGCGCGCCGCGCGAGAGTTCCATGTGGATGCGCAATACCATCGCATCGCTGGATATGGTGTTCATCGCCGCTGATGGGCGGGTGCATCGGATTGCGGAGCGCACCGTGCCCCATTCACTGGCGACTGTTTCCAGCAATGGTCCGGTGCGAGCGACGCTGGAATTGGCCGCCGGCACGGCGGAACGGCTAAATATCCGTGTCGGTGATCGCGTATTGCACCGGATTTTCGGCACCTCCCCGTAATACAAGGCTTGCCCCGCGCCGCCTCTGCCCATAGGGTGCGCCGCAATCGGGGCGTGGCGCAGCCTGGCTAGCGCGCCTGTTTTGGGTACAGGAGGTCGGAGGTTCGAATCCTCTCGCCCCGACCAAGCTTTGAGTGACATGACCCGGTGTTCTGGATCACGTCAGCAAATAGCCAAGCCTTTCGGATTAAGCCCGGCGGATATTCCAGAAGAGCGGCGGCTGGCCCTTCAGCATCCCAGTCAGGTTCCGGCGATAGGCGGTGGGCTGGTAATACATGCCTGTCGGCACATAGGGCACTTGATCGAAGGCGATGCGCTGCATTTCCCGGCCCGCCGCCGCTTCCGCTGCCGCATCCGGCGCGTTGAACCAGGCATCGCGCTGCGCTTCCAGGGCCGGGATGGTCGGCCAGCCCGGCCAGGCATTTTCGCCATGACCGCGGATGGAGGCGTGGCTCGCCGGATTCCAATGGTCAATGCCGGACCAGAAGGTGAAGAAGCCGGACCAGCCGCCCTGTTCCAGCGGATTGCGGCTGGCGCGGCGGGCGACCAGCGTCCCCCAATCCGTGCTGACCAGATCCACATTGAAGCCCATGCGGGTGAACAGATCCGCACCCACCAGCGTGGCGGCGTTGATGGAAGCAAGATCGGTTGCGTTCAGCAGCACCAAACGCTGGCCCATGGCGCCGGCAGCCTGCAATTCGGCACGCGCGGCTTCGATGCTTTTGCGCATGCGTTCCATGCCGACATTGCTTGCCATCGGGCTTTCCGGGGCGAAATAGCCGATGCCTTCGCGGCGAAGATCAGGGCGGCCTTCAACGCCTGCCGTACCGATCACCGCGGTCATGAAATCAATCTGATTGACCGCGGTCAGCACGGCGCGGCGCACGGCCGGGTTATTGAAGGGGGCCGCCATATGATTGGGGCGGAAAATACCGATCAGCCCTGTATCATTGATGATATCCACACGGATATTGCGGGCAGCGTTACCGCGCATGAAAAGCGGGAATAAATCGGCGGTCGGCTGCTCCCACCAATCAATCTCGCCCGATTGCAGCGCAGCCGATGCAGTGCTGGCATCCGGAATGATCCGCCATTCCACGCGATCAAAATGCGTGACCTTGCCGCCGGCGGTCATGGAAGGCGCTTCCTGGCGCGGCACGTAATCCGCATTGCGCGCATAGGCGAGCATGGAGCCCGGCACCCATTCATTCTGAATGAAGCGATAAGGCCCGCTGCCCACTGCCTCCGTGATATTCGTGAAGGGATCAACATTAGCCAGCCGTTCAGGCATGATGAACAGGCAGCTTGTGGTCACCTTCGCCAGGCAATCGAGCATTTTCGGGAAGGGTGCGTTCAGGCGAATTTCGAATACGCGGTCGCTGACTTCGACCATATCCGCAACCCGCGCCATCAGCACCTGGCCGAAGGCATCGCGCCGGCCCCAGCGGCGGATGGAAGCGATGCAATCCCGCCCGCGCACCGGCGTATTGTCGTGGAAGCGCAGCCCCTCACGCAGGGTGAAACGCCAGGTCTTGCCGTCATTTTCCACGACATGGCCTTCGACCATTTGTGGGCGCGGCTGGAACTTGTCGTCCATGCCATAAAGCTGGTCATAGACCAGGAAGGCATGGTCGCGCGCGACAAAGGCCGTATTGGTGAAGGGATCAATATTCGGCAGATTGGCGTGCGGCACATATTTCAGCACGCGCGGTGCCTGTGCGATGGCCGGCGCGCCGATGGAGGCGAAGGGGAGCGCTGCCGCGCCGCCGAGCAGGTGTCGTCTTTGAAGCATGTCTATCTCCCGTTTGCGTGAGGCGAAGCCTTCGCCGTGATTTGCTGGGCTGAGTTTAGGGTGAAAGCCTTGGTCTGTTCAATGATTTGCCAAAGTCTCGGTCTTAAAAAAACTGATTCCCCGGCCTTGGCAGCCCCAAATGCTCCCGCAGCGTGGCCCCGGCATATTCCTTGCGGAAAATCCCCCGGCTTTGCAGTTCAGGCACGACCAGCCGCACGAAATCTTCAACCCCGCCTGGGATGGTTGGGAACATGATGTTGAAGCCATCACAGGCGTCGCTTTCCAGCCAATGCTGCATCTCATCGGCGATGGTCTTGGCGCTGCCGGTGAAGGACAACCCGCCATAGCCACCAAGCGCCACCGCCAATTGCCGCACGGTCAGGTTTTCGCGCCGCGCGCGTTCTAGCACGCGTTGCCGGCCGCTTTGGCTTTGGTTGGTCTCCGGAATATCGGGCAAGGGCGCATCCAAATCGAAGGCCCGCGCATCGGTGCCGAGCGCGATGGAAAGCGCGGCCATGCCGCTATCGGGATGCACCAAGCTATCCAGTAGCGCGCGTTTTTCGCGGGCAGCGTCATCGGATTCCGCCACCGTCACCAGCGCGCCGGGCAGAATTTTGATGAGCGCCGGGTCGCGCCCGGCCTGCGCGGCGCGTGATTTGATATCGGCGTAATAGGCGCGCGCATCCGCAATCGGCCCGCCGGCGGCGAAGATCATCTCAGCCACCTCGGCGGCAAGTTGCCTCCCGGAATCGGAAGCCCCCGCCTGCAC
Source organism: Roseomonas sp. (assembly GCA_020249505.1). Classification (GTDB taxonomy): domain Bacteria; phylum Pseudomonadota; class Alphaproteobacteria; order Acetobacterales; family Acetobacteraceae; genus Neoroseomonas. Next base: position 80,056 of record JADCFN010000001.1, read on the forward strand.
AATCACCGGCCAGCCTTGCACCGGGCGCGCGATGTTCAAAGGCCCCGCGATGGAAAGATATTTGCCTTCGTGATTGAGCTTATGCATCCGCGAGGGGTCCCAGAAGATGCCGCTCTCCTTGTCTCGGATAAAGGCATCTTCCGCGAAACTGTCCCAAAGCCCGGTCACCACATCATGGAATTCCCGCGCGCGGGCATAGCGTTCGGCATGGTCCATATGTTCGGTCATGCCGAAATTGCGCGCCGCATCGGGGTTGGAGGTGGTGACAATATTCCACCCCGCACGCCCGCCGCTGATGTGATCGAGCGAGGCAAAGCGCCGCGCGATATGATAGGGCGCGTCATAGGTGGTGGAGGCAGTGGCGATCAGCCCGATCCTTTCCGTTACCATCGCGAGTGCGGATAAAAGCGTGAAGGGCTCAAAGGACGTTACGGTGCCGCTGCGCTTCAAGGCTTCGATTGGCATGTTCAGCACGGCCAGATGATCGGCCATGAAGAAGGCGTCGAATTTGCCGCGTTCCAGGGTTTGGATGCAGTGAACCAAGTGCTTTAAGCTGAAATTCGCCTCAGGCGCTGAATCAGGATGGCGCCACCAAGCAGTGTGGATGCTGACGGGGCGCATGAAGGCGCCGAGGTGCATTTGCTTCATGGAGGTATTCGTTATCCAGCACTGCCATTCTGGCAAGCCTGCCAAACCGAAAGCGCCTGGATGGTTTCCGCCACATCATGCACGCGCAAAATGGCAGCGCCCCGCGCGGCACCGGCCAAGGCAACGGCAAGGCTGCCGGCAAGGCGCGCCTCGGCATGTTCTACGCCTGATAACGTGCCGATGAAGCGCTTGCGCGATGCGGCTAGCATGATCGGGCAACCAATCCCCGCCAGGATCGGCAGGGCTTCGATCAAGGCGAGGTTATGCGCCATGGTCTTGCCAAAACCGATGCCGGGATCAATCGCAATCCGTGCGCGCGCAATGCCAAGCGCTTCAAGTGTGGCGACACGGTCGCGCAGAAAGCGCGCCACATCCAAAACCACATCGGCATATTCGGCCTGCGCCTGCATCTCGCGCGGGTCGGTGCCCGGCATATGCATCAGCACCACCGGGGTCTGCGTGCGTGTCAGCACATCAACCGCCGCCGGATCATGGCGCAGCGCGGTCACGTCATTGATGATTTCAGCGCCGGCTTCCAAGGCGGCCTGCATGGTCGCGGCATGGCGTGTGTCAATGCTGACCGGCGCGGCCTTGGCCAATTCGCGCACCACCGGAATGACGCGGGCGATTTCGGCTTCAGGTGACACCGGTTCCGCACCGGGGCGCGTTGATTCGCCGCCAATATCCAGAATATCCGCGCCCGCTTCCAACATGGCGTGGCCAGCGGCAATCGCGGCCTCGGCATCGAAATGCCGCCCGCCATCAGAAAAACTATCGGGCGTGATGTTCAGAATGCCCATCACCAGCGGGCGGGGGCTCACCAGCCCGGCAAAGGGCAAGGGCCGCGCGGTGATCGCCTCGATCTCATCGCCCCAATCTTCGGGCAGCGCCGCGACAGGCAAGGTCGCGAGTTCTCGCCCGTCTTCAATCAGCCGCGCCAAGGAAAAGGCCAGATCGCCACCATGCAAGGGGAGCGCCTGGCCCTCACCAATGGCCCGAAACGCGGCTGGGCCTGACAACAGGCCCAGCGGATGCAACCAACGATCAGACGCCACGGCTCAGGTGGCAGGAGCCGCACCAGGGGAAAGCCCGCCGGGGCGCATGGTCGGCCGGCCCGCCGTCGGCACGCTGCCGCGGCCCTGGTTCACCGGCTCATCCGGGCGATTGCGCACCACGGGTTCGCCATTGATCACCTGACGGATTTCATCGCCGCTCAGCGTTTCATGCTCCAGCAAACCCTTCGCCAGCAAATGGAGTTCATCCATTTTTTCGGTCAGGATTTTCGTGGCGCGCGCATAGGCGCCATCAATAATACCGCGGATTTCCGCATCAATCATGCGCGCGGTTTCTTCCGAGACATTCTTCGTCTGCGTCACGGAATGGCCGAGGAACACTTCCTGGCTATTATCGCCATAAGCGATCATGCCAAGCTTTTCACTCATGCCCCATTCGGTCACCATCATGCGCGCCTGATTGGTCGCCATTTTGATGTCGCCGGACGCGCCATTGCTGACCTTATCCGCGCCGAAAATCAGTTCTTCCGCAACGCGCCCGCCCATCGCCATAGCGAGTTCGGATTTCAGCTTGGATTTATGCTTGGAATAGCGATCCCCTTCCGGGAGAGACATCACCAGGCCAAGCGCACGGCCACGCGGAATGATCGTCGCCTTATGCACCGGATCACATTCCGGTTCATTCATCGCCACCAAAGCATGGCCTGCTTCGTGATAGGCGGTCATGCGCTTTTCGGCATCCGACATCACAAGGCTGCGCCGTTCCGCGCCCATCAGCACCTTATCCTTGGCAGCTTCGAATTCCGCCATGCCAACCGTGCGCCGCCCGGTGCGCGCCGCCAGCAACGCGGCTTCATTGACAAGGTTCGCCAGATCAGCACCCGAAAAACCAGGCGTGCCACGCGCAATCACCTTGGGGTCCACATCAGAAGCGAGCGGCACCTTGCGCATATGCACGCGCAGGATTTTCTCACGCCCATTCACATCCGGATTGGGCACCACAACCTGCCGGTCGAAACGGCCAGGGCGCAGCAGCGCAGGGTCCAGCACATCCGGGCGGTTGGTCGCGGCAATCAGGATCACACCCTCATTGCTCTCAAACCCGTCCATTTCGACGAGCATCTGATTGAGCGTCTGTTCGCGTTCATCATTGCCGCCGCCAAGCCCAGCGCCACGATGGCGCCCGACCGCGTCAATTTCGTCAATGAAGATGATGCAAGGCGCGTTCTTCTTGCCCTGTTCGAACATGTCACGCACGCGCGACGCGCCAACACCCACGAACATTTCAACGAAATCCGAACCAGAAATCGTGAAGAAGGGCACATTGGCTTCGCCGGCGATGGACCGCGCGAGCAAGGTTTTCCCGGTGCCAGGAGGGCCAACCAGCAGCACACCCTTCGGGATCTTGCCGCCCAGGCGCTGGAATTTCTGCGGATCACGCAGGAATTCAACAATTTCCTCAAGCTCGGCCTTGGCTTCGTCAATGCCGGCGACATCATCAAAGGTCACGCGACCCTGCTTTTCCGTCAGCAGCTTGGCGCGGGACTTGCCGAAACCCATGGCGCGCCCACCGCCGCCCTGCATCTGGCGCATGAAGAAAATCCACACACCAATCAGCAGCAGCATCGGGAACCAGGAGGCAAGGTAATGCAGCAGCGGATTGACCTCGGCCTCCTCAGGCCGGGCCACCACGCGCACGCCCTTTTCCGTCAGGCGCGAAATCATGGCCGGGTCTTCCGGCGTATAGGTGGTGAATTGGCGCCCATCGCTGAGCTGGCCGGTCAGGGTACGGCCCTGGATGGTGACATCGCGCACATGGCCGGCCTGCACCTCATTCAAAAAGTCGGAATAGGCGACTTGAGAGGCACCAGGGCGGCTGGAGCCGCTGGGTTGAAACAGGTTGAACAGCGCCACCAGCAGCAGCGCCACGATCACCCATAAAGCCATGTTTCGGCTGAAATTATTCACCGCAACCCTTCCATTTTCAGGAGCCTGACGGCGTCATCCGCCGCCCGCTGCCAGCATACATAGTGAGGCTTCACGCATCTTGAATGACCCGCGTGAAATCTTCCAGCCGTAAAAGCGTGATCAGCCGGGCGGCAGGCCACCGCCCTTGGGGGCAAAGACCAAGCGCCAAGCTGAGGCTTCCACTCCGATAGCATAGAACAGCCCAGGCAGGACCGCCAGCTTTCCCTTTTCATCCCAGAGCGCTGGCAGGGCGCGGAGCGCGGCAAGCGGCGTTTTGGTCTGCTGCCGGAAGGCGGCCGCCGCCGCGCCCAAGGCGGCGCAGGTCCAGCCGTGGCGCGCCGGGCCGATCACCAGAATGCGCCCATCCCACAAAAAGGGCGGCTTCAGGGGATGGGCCGGGGCAATCAGTCCAGGATCGCGCACCAGCAAAAGGCGCCCGCCCGCGCCGGGCCGTACCCAGGCGCCGGCAAGGCTGCCGCCTCCCCGCGCCAGCAGCGCTGCCGTGGCCTCAAGCGGGACGGGCCAGGCGGCGCCGCCAATCAGGCCGATCAGGCGCGCCAGCGCTGCGACGCCAATCGCATCTGCCCCAAGCGCCTTGGGGTCCGCCCAGGCATAGGCTTCCGGGTGGATTTCGGTTGCCGCCGCCAGCCGAGCCAAGATCGCGGCTTCCTGCCGGGTGCGGCGGCGCGCGAAGGCTTCCGCTGCTGCGGCAAGTGCCTGCATCCCTTCATCTTCCCCGCCAGGATCGGCCAGAGCCTGGCGCAGCCGGATGCGGGCAAAGCGCAGATTATCATTGGAAGGATCACGCACCGGGGAAATGCTGGCGGCGGCCACCACCGCCTCCAGCCGGGCGGGGGCAAAGCCCAGAAGCGGGCGCAGGATCAGGCAATCGGGCGCAATACGGATCGGCGCCATCGCCGCCAGCCCTGCCGCGCCACTGCCGCGCAAGGCCCTAAAGGCCAGGGTTTCCGCCTGATCACCGCGATGATGGCCGAGCAGCAGCCAGGGGCAGCCATGGTGCGCCGCGGCCTCTGTCAGTGCCGCAAGCCGGGCAGCGCGGGCGCGTTCTTGCAGCCTCGCGCCGCTGGGCAAGCCAAGCCGCAGGCAATCCGCCGCGATCCCGGCCTTTGCCAAAAGCGCCATCACATGATCAGCCTCGGCCCCGCTTTCTGGCCTCAGCCCATGATCCGCGACCAAAGCGAGCACCCGCCCACCCCGCGCCGCCACCCAATCGCGCGCCAGCAAGGCGGTCGCGAGGCTATGCGGCCCGCCTGAGACCGCCACGGCAAGGCGGGGCTCTGCGCCAAATGGCCCAAGCGGCGCCATGGCGGCAGCGAATTCGGCGCGGCTGACCGGAAGGCTCAGCGCAGGAAGTGGGCTATCCCCAATGGCTTATCTCACCGGCATTGCGCGCGCCGCCGGCTATCGGCCGCGCGTTGCGCCTGCGGGCCGGATAGGTTGGGGAAGTTGGAGCGCAAATTATCCAAAGTCTCGCAGGCTTCACGCTTGGCGCCAAAACCCTGGAAGGCATTGGCCAAGCCAATCATCGCTTCTGGCGCACGAGCCCCCTGGCGGTTGCGGCTATACGCCTCATCATAGGCGAGCGCAGCATTCTGGAAATCCCGCTTGCCCATCAGCGCATCGCCCAACAGCAGTGACGCATCCTGGGCGCGAGCGCCAGGGCGGGCGCGGATCGCCTCCCGCGCCGCAGCCTCAGCCACGGCAAATTCTCGCCGAGCGAGCGCTGCCTGACCATCCGAAATGGCCTTTTCGGCCGTTCTAGGGGCGTTGGAGGGTGCCGGATTGGCCGGGGCTGGCTGGGCTTGCGCCGCCGGCCCCGGCTGAGGAGGGCGCGTGGCGGCCGGTCGGCCAGCCCCTCTCTCCAGGGCTTGCAGGCGGAAATCCAGATCACCGCGCAGTTTTTCCACCTCGGCCCGCATCTGCCGATCATTATTGTCGGCCACATCAAGGCGCCCGCGCAGGCGGCGATTTTCTTCTTCCAACTCCTGCACGCGACCAAGCAGTTGCTGCACCAGATCGCCCGAAGCGGCCGATCCGCGCGAAGGCGCGCTGGGCGCAGCCACGGCGCCGCCGCGGCGCAGCGCATCAAGCTCCCGCCGCAAATCCAGGATCTGGTTTTGTAGCGCAATGCCCTCCCGGGTTTCCACCTGGGCATGCGCAGGGGCGGCAAGCGCCAACCCAAGGCCCAGAAGCGCCAGACGGAAAACCGGGGTAAAGCCTGCCATGGTCTTCAAGCGGCGCCGCCGAAGGCAGCGCCCCCTTCCCTTACCGCACCACCGTGACAGCGCGGCGGTTTTGCGCCCAGGCGCTTTCATCCGAACCCAGCGCCGCCGGCTGATCCTTGCCGAAGGAGATGGTGGAAATTCGCGAGGGATTCACGCCACCTGCCGCCAGCACATCGCGTGCCGCATTGGCGCGGCGCTGGCCAAGCGCCAAATTGTATTCGCGCGTGCCGCGTTCATCGGTGTGGCCTTCAACCTGCACCCGCACTTCCGGGTAGCGGCCCATCCATTCAGCCTGGCGCTGCAACACAGGGCGCTGATCCGCGCGGACATTGCTGCGGTCAAAATCAAAGAAGATGCGGTCGCCAACATTGGCGACCAGATCTTCCTGGCTGCCGGGGCGGATATTGCCTGCGCCGCCCATGCCGGCCCCCGTGCTGCTGCTATTGTCGGAGTTGGAGCAGGCGGCGAGTAGCGCAAGACCTGCAATACCAAGGAATTTCAACTTCATGACTGGTTTCCTTTCAGGAAAATCATAGCTTTGTGCGGTGCGGTAAAGCCTGAACCAGCTTGGGTCAAGCCAAAACCTAATGAAAACCTTCAGGAGAGCAGGGGCGACCAGGTTGGATCAGTCGCGTCCGTTGGTGTCGGCAGGGGTCGTTCATTGAAGCCTGCAATGTCTATGGTGTGGATGCGCGCGGAAAAACCGCCGCCGCGGGAATCAGTGGCGCGGGTTTCCCGGCCGAATACGAGCATGCGACCATTGGGCGCGAAGCTTGGCGCTTCCATCTTCCAGCCCTCGGACAGGATACGCTCACCCGATCCATCGGGGCGCATGACACCAATCGCAAAGCTGCCGCCGCCGAAGCGGGTGAAGGCAATCAAATCACCGCGCGGTGACCAGACCGGTGTGGCGTAGCGCCCGCGGCCGAAGGAAATACGGCGCATGCCACCGCCATTCGCATCCATGACGTAAAGCTGCTGATCGCCGCCACGATCAGAATTGAAAACAATCTGCGTGCCATCGGGCGAATAGCAGGGGCTGACATCAAGCGCGCTGCCGCTGGTAAGCTGCCTTTCGCGGCGGCTTGCCAAATCCACCGCGAAGATATTCGCATCGCCACCGCGCATGGCGGAAAGCACCACGGAACGGCCATCGGGAGCGAAGCGCGGCGAAAGCGTCATGCCCGGAAAATTGCCAAGCGCCTGTTGGCCGCGCGTGTTCAAATCAAACAAGACAACACGCGGCTGTTCGCGGCTTTGATAGGACATGAAGGCCACACGATCCGCCGCCGGATGAAAGCGCGGCGTCAGCGCGGCTTCGCGCCCATCGGTCAGGAAGGCATTGTTTTCGCCATCCTGATCCATGATCGCCAGCCGCCGCAGCCGGCGATCGCGCGGGCCGGATTCAGCGATATAGACGATGCGTGTGTCGAAATAGCCTTTCTCGCCCAGCAATCTTTCATAAATCGCGTCGGAGATCATGTGCGCGATGCGCCGCCAATTGCCGGATGGCGCGGTGAAGGCAGTGCCTACTACCTGAGCTTCTGGCAGAATATCCCAAAGGCGGAATTCCACGCGCAAATTACCACCCTGCAGATCGGCGCGCCCCGTGGTCAGCGCTTGCGCGCCAATCACGCGCCAATCCGGAAAGCGCGGCCGGTCCGCCGCGGTTTGTGCCGTTTGAATGAAGGCTTGATTCTGAATCGGGCGGAACAGGCCCGAATTGCGCAGATTATCCTGCACCACGCGCGCGACATCTCGCCCGAAACGTTGGCCATCACCCGTGCCCGCGAAATCCGGAATGGCAATGGGGATCGGGTTGGTGCGCGCGCGTGTGATGTCAATCACCGCCCCTTGCGCAAAAGCCGCATCCGGCGCGCCCGCAAGGCCCGAGACCGTCACCGCGCCTGCGGCACCAAGCAGAAGGGAGCGTCTAGTTGTCATGCCCATCATCCCGAATTCAGCGCACCAGCCCGCGTGGGCTGAAGCGAAAAGTGGAAGCCATCACGGTTTGCATTTTATCCGGTGGCACTTTCAGTGGATTGCACGCAGGTGCCAATAAAGCACGCCGCGCCGATTCGAATACAGACCGCACACGCGGATCGGTCGGCATATTTCCCGCTGGCACCACATTGCGGACATTGCCCTGCGGATCAAGCTGCACGCGCAATTCAACCGTGATGTCCTGCAGCCCCAGCATGCCGGCATCCACATTCCAGCATTCAGATACCTGTTCCGCGAGGCCACGAATCTCGCCCTGCGTCAGCGCGGCCGTACCAGTCGGTGAACCGCCACCCTGACGCGGTGCGCCGGAAGGATTGGGCCGCGCCGTCGGGGCACGGTCCTGCTGCTGCGCGTTGCGCAACCGCTCAAGCGTATTCTGCACGGATGAGCTGTTTTCCTGCGGCCGTGCCACGGGCGGTGTCTGCCCCGTACCGGCCTGGCGCGAAGGCTCGGGCGGTGGCGGCACCGGCGGTGGCGGCAGGGGCAAGGGCGGTTCCGGTCGCGGCGGCTGTGCCGCCTGTTGCCGCGGCGGGGTGGGCTGCTGCGTTGGCGTCTGCGGCGTCACGCGCGGGGCGGGCGAAGGCTCAGGGCTTGGCGCGGGCGCTGGCGCCGGCGGGGTGGGTGGCGCGGGGCTTGGGGGTGCGGGGGTTGGCGCCGCTGCCGGTGCCGGCGGCGGGGGTGGCGGCGGCGGGGTTGGCTGCGGCGGCGTATTGCGCGGCGGCTCCGGCGCTGGGGGTTCTGGGGTCGGTGGTGCCGGGTTCGGGGTCGAGGTCTGCGCCGGTGTCGGAGAAGGCGTATCGGCACGCGCCATTTGCGCCGGGCCAGGCGCCACAAGCTCCACCGCGATGCCCTGTTCCTGCGGTTCGGGGATGCTGCGCGCAAGCGAAAACAAGGCCCCGATGGCCAGCAGCGCGACATGCAGCCCCGCCGAGACCATCAGCCATTTATTCAGGCGCTTATCGGGCAGGGCCCGGGGCAAGGCTCTCTCCTCCCCCGCCCTTCAGCGGGGCTGCTGGGCCGGGCGATTGGGCTGAGCAGGCGGCGCTGCCGGGCGCGCCGGCTGCGTCGCTGGCCTGCCCGCCGGCGCTGCCCCAGGGCGCGGCGCCTGCGGCTGTTCCGCCAGCAAGGCCACACGGGTGAAGCCAGCACCGGCAATGGTGCCCATCACCTCCATCACGCGGCCATAGGAAATGGCCTTGTCGCCGCGGACAAAAATCCGCCGCTCCGGCGCGCCTTGCGGCTGTTCCCGCATGATCGCCTGCAAGCGCGGCACCAGCCCATCCAAAGGCACTTCGGTTTCCTGCAAGAAAATCTTGCCCTCAGGGTTCACCGTAATCGTCAGCGGCTCGGTTTCCTGATTGAGCGGTTGGGCAGTGGTTTTCGGCAAATCCACCGGCACACCCACCGTCATCAAGGGCGCCGCAACCATGAAAATGATCAGCAGCACCAGCATCACATCCACCAGCGGCGTGACGTTGATTTCCGCCATGGGCCGGTAGCGAGACCGCCCGGAAGACCGCCCGCCGGAAAGGGAAACCGCCATGGCCTATTCCGCCGCCTGGTTCGGGCTGCGCGGCCCGCCATCATTCGCCGCCGCTTCCGTCTGGCGCGACAGGATGGCGCCGAATTCAGTCGCAAAGCCTTCCAGCCGCGCGGCAAAGCGCGCGAGGTCCGTATTGATCTTGTTATAAGCCAGCACGGCCGGAATCGCCGCGACCAGACCAATCGCGGTGGCAAACAGCGCTTCCGCAATCCCCGGCGCCACAACGGCCAAATTCGTGTTCTGCATCCCCGCAATGGCCGAGAAGGAATTCATGATCCCCCAAACAGTACCGAACAGCCCAACAAACGGCCCGACCGAACCGACGGAAGCCAGAAACACCATCCAGCGTTCCAGCCTTTCCATCTCTCGCCCAATGGTGACGCCCATGGCGCGTTCCACGCGTTCCTTGGCACCACCCAGCACATTTGCCCCGCCCGCACTGCGGCGCCATTCGCGCATCGCCGCACCAAATACTGCGGCCATCGGATGCGTCGGCTGTTCGCCTTCGCGCGTGAACAACTCATCCAGGCTGCCGCCGGACCAAAAGCGATCCTCAAACCCATCCGCCGCCTTGTTGATGCGCCGCATGGTGACGACTTTCTCGAACACCACTGCCCAGACCCAAATACTGGCGAGCAGCAGGCCGATCATCACCGCCTTGACGACCCAATCCGCCTGCAAAAACAGGCCCCACAGGGAAAGGTCATGGGCTGCCTGCCCAAGCGCCTGAGTGGTCACGCTACGATCCACGCCACATCTCCTTCGCCCCAGCGGGACGATTGCCGGCGGCCAAAGCCACCCGAAACTATCAAAGCCGGAAAAAGCGACCTTTTCCCGGCGAAATCTTGTTCACCCAGGCGCGGCTTCAACCACCGCGCGCAGCGCCGAACGCCAAGGCTCCGGCAAGGGCACGGGCCTGGCGCCTTCCTGCCCTACAGAAGCCAGCCGCACTTCCAAGACCGCCAGCGCCTCGGCTTCCGCGTCACGCCGCACCACCTGTGTCAGCCACACCTGCACGCCCGTCACACGGCGGATATGCGTCTCCACCACCACCGATTCGTCGAGTCGCGCCGGTTTGAAATACTCCACTTCGAGTCGCCGCACCACGAGGAAGACACCATGCCGCGTGATCATTTCCTGATGCGGCAAACCCATGGCGCGCAAGGCTTCCGTCCGCGCCCGCTCAGCCCAGTGCAAATAGCGCGCGTGATAGGCAACGCCCCCCGCATCCGTATCCTCAAAATAGACGCGCAACGCCCAAAGATGCGGCGCGCTCACGCCTCCTGATCCCCAAGCAAATCCAACAAGGGCTGCACCCCGGCCGGTGGGCTCAAGCCCAAATGCCGCCAGCCGCGATCACCCAGCACCCGCCCACGCGGCGTGCGTAACACCAAGCCTTCCTGAATCAGGAAAGGCTCCACCACCTCTTCTAAAGTATCGCGGCTTTCGGCGAGTGCCGCGGCCAGCGTTTCAATCCCAACCGGCCCACCATTATGATGTTCCGCGATCCGCGCCAAATACCGCCGATCCATCGCATCAAGGCCGAGCGCATCAACCTCCAACCGCCTAAGCGCCGCATCGGCCATCGCACGATCCGCGACCTTTTCTTCCATCAACGCGAAATCACGCACACGCCGCAACAAGCGCCCCGCAATACGCGGCGTGCCGCGCGAACGGCTCGCAATCTCCCGCGCGCCATCTTCGGACAAGTCAAACCCCAATTTGCGCGCGCCGCGCGTTACAATACCCAGCAATTCCTCAGGCGTATAAAGCACCAAACGCAAGGGAATACCGAAGCGATCCCGCAACGGCGTCGCCAATAACCCCGCCCTGGTCGTCGCACCAATCAGCGTAAAAGGCGGCAAATCAATCCGCACCGTGCGCGCGGCCGGCCCCTCACCAATAATCAAATCAAGCTGGAAATCTTCCATCGCGGGATAAAGCGTTTCCTCGATCGCCGGCTGCAAGCGATGGATCTCATCCACAAACAACACATCACGCGGCTGCAAATTGGTCAGGATCGCGGCCAAATCACCCGCGCGCTGCAAGACCGGGCCCGACGTCGCCCGGAAACCAACGCCCAATTCACGCGCCACAATCTGCGCCAAAGTCGTCTTCCCCAGGCCAGGCGGGCCATGAAACAAGACATGATCCATCGCCTCAGCCCGCGCCCGCGCCGCCCCAATGAAAACGCGCAAATTCTCCCTGAGGCCACGCTGCCCCGTAAAATCATCCAGCGTCTGCGGGCGGAGGGAAACCTCAGCCCCATCCTCCTCAAGCCGGGCGGGACTGGAAAGACGATCGGTGTCGGTCATGGGTGGGGTGGCTCCGCGGGGGGCTCTGCCCCCCGCCCCCCCGCCAGGAGGAATGCATCCTCCTGGACCTCCATCATGGGGCCGGGTGGGGAGAGGGGCAGGCGGGAAGCGCCGAGCAAGCGGGCGCGCTGAGCCCCTCTCCCCACACGGCCCCGTATTGGCGGGGTCCGGGGAGACACTGTCTCCCCGGCGGGGGCACGGGGGCAGCGCCCCCGCAGACCAAGCCCCCCCATCACCGCGCCATCTCCTTCAACCCGTCTCGGATGAGGTCGTTGAGGGTGGCGTCGGCGCCCAGGCGTTTGGCTGCGCGGGTGATGGCGGTGGTGGCTTCCGGGCGTTTCAGGCCAAGGTTCACAAGGGCGGAGATGGCGTCTGCTTCCATGCTATTGGCATCAGGTGGGGTGATGATGGCGCCTTCGCCGTCTTCGCTCGGCGTGATGCGCCCGACCGCCCATTTTTGCATGGCGGGTTCATCCACGATGCGGTTGGCGGTGGCCGCACCCAGGCCTTTGACGGCGCCCAAGCGCTTGCGTTCCTTGGCGGCGATGGCGCGGGCGAGTTCTGCGGGGGTGAGGCCAGAGAGGACGAGCAGGGCTTTTTGCGGGCCGACGGTCTTGACCTCGATCAGCGCAAGGAAGGCTTCGCGTTCCTGGGCATCGGCGAAGCCGAACAGGGTGATGGCGTCTTGCCGGAGGTGGGTTTCGACCAGCACGCGCTGTGGGCCTTCGCGCGCCGAGAGCGCGTCGAGGGTTTTGCGTGAGCAGGAAAGCAGGTAGCCGACGCCGTTCACATCCAGGATGCAGCCGCCTTCATGGGTGCTATCCAGCCGGCCGGTGAGTTTGCCGATCATGCTGTGACATAACCTTTGGCTAGGTTCGCGCGCGTTTGCCGGTGATGCGCGTGGCAGATGGCGATGGCGAGTGCATCTGCAGCGTCTGCCCGGCGGAAGGCAACTCCAGGCAGCAGATGGCGCACCATGGCTTGCACCTGTTCCTTGGCGGCATGGCCATTGCCGACCACGGCGCGTTTCACTTCCATGGCGCCATATTCCGAGACCGGCAGGCCGGCCAGGCGCGGGGCGAGCATCACCACGCCGCGCGCTTGGCCAAGTTTCAACGCGCTTTCCGGATTGCGTGCGACATAGGTGTTTTCCACCGCCGCTTCATCGGGCTGGAGATTGGCGAAGGCTTCCGCCAGCCCCTGATGCAGGATTAAAAGGCGATCGCCCAAGGCATCGCGCGCGGAGGTGGAGACAACGCCTTCGGCCACAAAGCGCAGCCGATAGCCATCGGTTTCGATCAGCCCCCAGCCGGTATGCTGAAGGCCGGGATCAAGCCCGAGGATGCGAATCGCGCGCGGTGACATGCGCGGAGAGTAGCAGATGAAGCCGGGCAAGGCTTCACCAGCCAGGCGCGCGCAGCCTGGATTACTGCGCGAGCGGCGGGCGGAGATGCGCCCAAGGCCGAGCCTCTTCAAAGGCGGCGCTTGCTTGCAGCACGCCCAGATCATCAAAGCGCCGCCCGACGATTTGCAGGCCAACGGGCAGCCCGGCCGGGGTGAAGCCGCAGGGCAGGCTGGCGGCCGGGCTCCCGGACCAATTGAAGGGGTAGGAGAATTCCGCCCACATCAGCCAATCCCAATCATGCTGCGGCCAATGCGCGGGTTGCAGGCGATTGGCCGGGAAGGCAGCGACACTGACGGTGGGCGTCAGCAGGAAATCATAGCCTTCCATGAAATCATGGATCTGCTGCACGTAATCAAAGCGCCGCGTGCGCATTTGCATATATTGCGCGGTGGTGACATGGGCGTTGGCGCGCAGCATGGCGACAAAGCCAGGATCCATGCGGTTGGCATATTGCGCCAGATGTTCGCTGCGCCCGGCAAAAACCGCAGGCCAAAAAAAGCGGATCAATTCCGGCCCCAGCTTGCCCCAAGCTGGAGAGACTTCTTCGATGATCGCCCCCATTTCTTCAAAGGCGCGGATGGCGCGGGCGACAGCTTCGGCCACTTCGGGGTCAACACGCGCATGGCCAAGATCGGGCGAATAGGCGATGCGCTTGCCGCGCATGGAAGCCGCCTTCAATTGCCCGGCATAATGCTGCGGCGGTGCTTCCAGCGATGTGTAATCCCAAGGATGTGGGCCGGCCATGGCTTCCGTCATCAGCGCGGCATCTTCGACGCTGCGCGTCAGCGGGCCGATATGGGTTGCGAGTTCATTATTGGACATGGGCCAGCTTGCGACCCGCCCATGGGTTGGCTTGAAGCCATAGACGCCCGAAAAATGCGCCGGCATGCGAATGGACCCCGCGCCATCGCCGCCCTGATGCAAGGGCCCATAGCCGCAAGCTGCACCGACACCAGCACCAGAAGATGACGCGCCGGCATTGAGCCCATGGCCCCAGGGGTTATGGGTGATGCCGGAAATCGGCGCCTCACTGACGCCCTTCCAGCCCCATTCGGCAGCCGATGTTGTCTTGCCGAGCATCATGCCGCCGGCAGCGTAAAGCCGACTGACACAGGGCGCATCCACATCCGGAATGGTGCCTTGCGTGACGGCGCTCGCGAAATCCGTCTGTACGCCCTTGGTATGTTGCAAATCTTTGATGGTGAAGGGAATCCCTTCCAGCAGGCGCGGCTTTTCGCGCTGCATGAAAACGGTTTCGGAACGCTTGGCGGCAGCCAGTGCGATTTCTGGCGTGATCCGCATCATGGCATTCACGCGCGGTTCAATGCGTTCGATGCGCGCAAGGATGGCCTGCACCACGTCAACCGGGGAGAGCTTGCGGCTGCGATAGGCCGCCATCAGGTCACGCACACCAAGAAAGCCGATATCATCCGGGTTCATGCCGCTGCCTCCGCGTTTCAGGCTGGCTTGCCTATGGGCGAAGTCTGCAACGGAGCGTCGTGGTCGGCAATGCTGATCTGCCTTGACGCTGACTGGAAAGGGGCAATAGCCTTTTGCAACCCTGGGGAGGGACAGAAAGATGCTCCGTCGAAATCTTTTGGCAGCGTCGGCAGCGGCTTTGGCCGCACCGCGTCTTGGTGCAGCGCAAGGCCAGCCAGGGCGGCGCGTATTGCGCTTTGTGCCGCAGGCTGATCTGGCGCTGCTGGACCCGATCCATTCAGTCGCCTTCGTCAGCCGCAACCATGCGATGATGGTCTATGACACGCTCTATGGTTGGGACGCCGAATTGCGCGCGCGCCCGCAAATGGCCGAGGGGCACACCATCAGCAATGATGGCCGCGAATGGCGCATCCGTCTGCGTGAAGGCCTGCGCTTTCATGATGGCGAACCGGTGCGCGCGCAGGATTGCGCTGCCTCCATCCGCCGCTGGGCGACGCGTGATGCCTTTGGCCAGGCGCTTTGGGCAGTGACGGATGAATGCGGCGCGGCCGATGATCGCACCATTTTGATCCGCCTGAAGCAGCCCTTCCCGCTGCTGGCCGATGCGCTCGCCAAGGTTGGCACGCATCTTTGCGTGATGATGCCCGAACGCCACGCCAATTTGCCATCTTCTCAGGCGGTGCCGGAGATGATCGGCTCCGGCCCCTTCCGTTTTGTGGCCAGTGAACGCCTGCCTGGCAGCCGCAATGTCTATGCCAAGAATGAGAATTACGTGCCGCGCCAGGAACCGGCTTCCTATATGGCCGGCAGCAAGCAGGTGCATTTTGATCGCGTGGAATGGCTGACCATTCCGGATGGCGCCACCGCTTCCGCCGCCCTGCAACGTGGCGAGGTGGATTGGTGGGAATTGCCCGCGATTGATCTGGTGCCACAGCTTCGCCGTGCGCGTGGCCTGAAGGTCGAAATCCTGGATCCGAATGGGTCAATTGGCTTCCTTAGGCCCAATCACCTCAACCCGCCGCTAGACAATCCCGCGATCCGGCGCGCCATTCTGCGCGGCATTGTGCAGCGTGATTTCATGACCGCCGCCGGCAGCACGGATGAAACGCTCTGGCGCGTGCCCTATGGTTTCTTTGTGCCGAGTTCCATCATGGCGAGTGATGAGGGGATGGATGCCTTCCGCAATCCGACCAGTGTCGCCGATACGCGCCGCGCGCTGCAGGAAGCCGGCTATCGCGGGGAGAAGATCAATCTGCTGGCGGCGACTGATTTCCCAGTCATCAATGCCATGAGTGAGGTGGCGGGGGATTATCTCCGCCGCATCGGGATCAATCTGGATTATGTCGCGACCGATTGGGGGTCAGTGACCTCACGTATCCTGAACCAGAACCCGGTTGACCAGGGCGGCTGGAATTTCATGGTGAGCTGGACCGCGGGCAGCGCCCAGGTGAACCCGGCGGCGAATAACCTGATCCGCGGCCATGGGCGGAGTGCCATTTTCGGCTGGCCAACCGTGCCGGAATTGGAAACCCTGCGTAATGCCTGGTTCGCCGCACCCGATGACGCGGCGCGCGCGGCCATTGGTCGGCAGATGCAGCGCGTGAGCTTTGATCAGGTGCCCTATATTCCACTTGGGCAATTCTTCTCGCCCACTGCGATGCGCGCTGACCTGACGGGGATGCTGCAAGGGGTGGCGCTATTCTACAACATTCGACGGGGCTGAGGTGCCGCAGGGCGTGATCCGCAGCTTAGGATCACGCTCTCGCTCGCGCGAGGGGGAATTTCATTTCATTGCGCGGATTGGGATCGCGGCCCAGAATGTTGCCTGTTGGCTTTCATTCACTAGCGCGTGTTGCGTTCACATGGGTGCACGCAACTCGCTCTCCATCGTTGTTTTTGGGGCATCTTCATAGGTTCAGATGATTCCATCTGAACGTGATATGCTCAAGCGATCAGGCTGTTTCTCCGATAAGCGCTGAATGGAAAAACGCTTCAAGAGCTTCAAGGGCGATATTGGTTTCTGCAATTACGCGCCTGAGCGCTTCAGCACTTTGTACCTGGAAAACGCCGCTCTCACGAGGCTGCAGCTTCTGAAATTCAGTCACGTGCTGGGCAAGTTGCATGGCGCCAAGGGTGCGCGCCGCGCCCAGCAAGCGGTGGGCATTTTGCGTGATCACATCCGCGCGCGGAACAGCCTGCGCCAATTCAGCGGCGAATTGATCACGGATGGTCTGCATTTCCACCAGGAATTCACGCACCACGCCAGCCGCCGCACCCTTCAATTCGCTTTTCAACAAATTGAGCACGCGATGATCCACAACGGATATGTCCGGCAGGGGCGAAGCCTCATTGGCTCGTTCCAGGCGGTGTCCCGTGCCGGCGGCCATCTTGTGCAAATCGGCAAGAGCGGTGGCAAGGGTATTGCGGCTCAATGGTTTGCCGATATGTCCATTCATGCCGGCATCATGTGCTGCCGCGATCTGTTCAGGCATCACGGAAGCGGTCAGCGCGAAAATCGGTACCTCCCCGAGGGGGGCGGGCATGGCACGGATGGCACGCGCTGTGTCGAAACCATCCATCTGCGGCATTTGCAAATCCATCAGCACCAGGTCGAATTGTTCTGTCGGTATTTTCTGAAGCGCCTCGGTACCGCCGCCAGCGAAAGCGACCTCATGGCCAAGACTGACCAATAGCGCCCCGGCCACATCGCGATTGGCCTTCACGTCATCAACTACCAAAATACGAAGTTTCTTTTGGGCGGCTGGCGGTGACAGATCCTGCCCTGGTAATTCTGCGACAGTTTCAGGGATTTCTGCGACCACCAGCGGAATTTCGATCCAGAAGGTGGAACCAGCGCCTGAGTTGCTTTGGCAGCCGATCTCGCCACCCATTTGCTTGATCAAGCGCGATGTGATGGCAAGCCCAAGCCCCGTGCCCAATGCTTCGCTCTGCGTCATGGAAGCGATCTGTACGAAATCCTCGAAGATCAAGCGCTGATTTTCGGGTGAAATACCGGGGCCCGTATCGCGCACCTCAATACGCAATCTCTCGGATCCCTTGCGTCTGGCACTGAAGTAAATACTGCCACCCGAGGGGGTGAATTTTACCGCATTGGACAGCAAATTTAGAATCACTTGGCGCAGCCTTGTCGCATCACCCAACACGGATTTTGGTAAGCGCGGGTCAAGATTGAGTGTGAATTCCAATTGCTTGCGGGTAACATCGGGCGCTACCAGCGCAGCGGAACTTTGGATCACGTCCTGCAACGGGAAAGCGCGGGAGGCCAATTCCATGCGCCCGGATTCGATTTTTGAAAGATCAAGCAGGCCATTGACCAGTTCCAGCAAATGCTTGCCGGCATTGTTCAGATTGCGGATCTTGTCGCGCTGGTCATCCTGAAGGCGGGGATCATCCAGCAGTAATTCAGAAAAGCCCAATATGCCATTAAGCGGCGTGCGCAATTCATGCGACATGCGCGCCAGAAATTGGCTTTTGGCTTCCCCGGCGGCGCGCGCCGTATCACGTGCGGTCGCCAAATCCTGCATGGCGCGCTTGAGCGGCGTGATATCCGTACGGATGCCGACCACGCCGCCATCAGGTGTACGGCGTTCCGTGATCAGCACCCAACGCCCATCAGGCAAAAGCCGTTCCATGGGCGGATGATTGCCGCGGTGAAAAGCCTTGCTATCGGACACGAAGGTCTCAATATCACCCTGCGCCTGCGGATATTGGCCGCGCAGCGCACCTTCGCGCATGATGTCATCAAAAAGTGCCCCTGGCACAATGAAGGGCGCGCTGATTTTATAGAAATCCTTGTAGCGGCTATTGC
The DNA here is from genome assembly GCA_020249505.1 of Roseomonas sp. Classification (GTDB taxonomy): domain Bacteria; phylum Pseudomonadota; class Alphaproteobacteria; order Acetobacterales; family Acetobacteraceae; genus Neoroseomonas. Next base: position 98,467 of record JADCFN010000001.1, read on the forward strand.
AGGCGATCAGACGGTCATTCGGATCAAACATCACGAAGCCGTCCGACATGGATTCAAGCGCGTTTTCAAGTGTGCGGCGCGCAGTGGCGCGTTCATCTTCAATACGCTCTCTCTGCCGCAAGCCCACCATCAGGGCGCTGGCCACAAGCATGATCATCAGACCAAGTGCGCCTGATACCAGGAATGCCCGACTGCGATCCGCATACCAGCCTTTCAAGGCGGTATCCACCTCAAGCGTCACAGCAACCGTCAAGGCGGGGTAGAGGGTTGCCCGTACGGCGACAAAAACCATCTCCTGCGTGAAGCGACTTTGCACTGGTTCTGAAGTTGTCATTAAGCGAATTGCCGCTGCAGGGGGGATGAGCTTCTGCCCGATACGCGTTTCGTCATGCGGAACGGAAGCCAGCAGGGTGCCGTCATCGCGTTCAAGCGTCACGCGAAGCCCAAGGCTTTCGCCGGCGCTTGAGAGAATGCTTTGCACAACGGGTACCGGCACTTCGGCTACCGCCATTACCGGCCCCAAGGTCGGCAGTACAATGTTACGGGCAAAAAATAATGTCCATTCGCCGGTATTGGCATTCAGCACCGGCCCTCCTATCAGCACACTGCCGCCCCGGGCTGCGACCTCAGCGAAGGAAGAGGCACTCGGCAAGGGCAGGCGACGGCGGCGCGAAACCGGCAAGGCGGTAGCCACCGGCAAACCATCCTGCCCGATCAGCAGAATGTCGCGATAGGTGAAGTTTTGGTTGTTCAATTCACGCAAAACACGATTGACCTGCGATACCTCCAACCGGCCATCGCGCTGAAATGGCGCCAGCACTGCGGGCAAGCCCGCCAGCATGGCATCTACCTGCACGAAGGAACGGTTGATGGCCGCTTCGGTGGAGCGCCCAATCTTGTTGAGCGAGTCAATTGCCGCTGCAATCTGCGCTTCCTTGGCGCGGTTCACCAGCAATGCAGTCGCCACGATTTGCGCAATCAGCAATGCCAGCGCGGCAAAAAGAACAGCGTGGCGAAGGAAGCGCGTGGAAAACACGGCGCTACTCCGGCCGCGCCCTTACGCCAAGCATCGGGGCAAGTGTTTTGTTCCAGGCATCCACGCATTCAGCGCCGCAGCGCCGCACCCAGCCGGGCAAGACGCTATCGGTCAGTAATTGGCGGCGCCGCTGTTCATCCGCTTCAGTGACCGGGACCACCACCATGGTGCCGCGCCGGCCATTCTGGCAGCTTGGCTGACCGGCATTGCAGGCAAGGCCTTCCCCCGTTTCGCGGTCCGCCGCGTCCCAGATATCGGCTTCAAGCTTGGCCACTTCACTTCTAATGGTATCGCGCGCCCATTCCGGCAACGCATGCCAGGTGCCGAGATTGGCCCCAAAAATGGAAAGCCCCCAGGTGATCGCCATGCCATGCACATGGGTGGTCACCTCATGCAGGCCGATATCATTGCCCGATAATGTCCCGGTCACAGCACATTCGACAACGCCGGATCTGATTGCGGACACGATTTCGGCAAAGGGAATCACGACCGGGGTTGCGCCAAGGGCGGTGAACATTTCCGATTGCCCGACTGAGGATGTGCGGATGCGCCGCCCCGAAAGATCGGCAAGCCGGGAAAACGGCCGGCGGCAGAACACAACCTGCGCCGGATAGACATAAACCCCCAGCAATTCGACATCATATCGATCCCGCAAAGTTTCGATGAGATGCGCCCGAAAAGCCGCGACCGACCGGCGCAGTGCGGCGATATCCGGGTTCACGGCGGGTAGATCTATGGCGTTGAATTCGGGTTCTTCCGTGCTGACCACGGCGAGCAAGGCGGTTCCAAAGGAGACGACGCCGAGCCGCATGAGAGAGAGCATTTCCTGCCCGCGAATGCCGCTGCGATCGAAGGGGGCGATTTCCGCGACAATGCGCCCATTGGTCGCCTGGGCAATACGTTCCCGCCAGAAGGGTTCTTCGTAGCGCACATATTGGCTGACATCGGCAAGCCCACCCACGATGCGCATGCGAATGGGCGCTTCAGCCTGCGCGATAGCGGGATTGGGCAAGGCCAGGCCAAGCAGCAAGGCCGATAGCAGCCAAAGCGCTCCGCACAGCCCCCTGCCAGCGGCAGGCGGGCGGAATGGGAAGGCTGGGCGGGAGAAGGGTAATATCGTCATACGGGAAGCCTACAGGATTTTACTACCAATGCGCGAGTTTTTTCGTCGTCGCTAAACCAAAATGACGCTACCCCCGAAACCGGTCAAATCTGGATCGGCTTCAACTGGCGGGGGGCGCTGCCGCCAAAGCCTGCTCCAGGGCACGCTTTAGGGTGGGGGAATCAGGCTCCACCCGCGCCGGAAAACCCTGAACCTGCCGCCCATCGCGTGAGACCAGGTATTTGTGGAAATTCCAGCGCGGCTCGCCGCCCGCCCGCGCTGCGGCCCAGCGATAAAAGGGGTGCGCTTCCGGCCCCCTGACACGGGAAAGCGCCGCCATGGGGAAGGTGATGCCGAATTGGGCGTCGCAAAATTCCTTGATCTTGCGGCCATCCTGGCTTTCCTGATTGAAATCATTGGAAGGCACACCAAGCACCACCAGCCCGGCGCCCTCCTGCGCTTCATGGAGGCGTTGCAGCGCCGCGTATTGCCCTGTGAAGCCGCAGAAGGATGCAGTGTTCACCACGAGCAAGACCCGCCCGCGCCATGTGGCCAGATCATGTTCGCCGCCTTCCAATGCGGGGAAGCGGAAATCCCAGGCGGTTGCGGGGGCGGGGGCAGCGGCCATCAGGGGCAGGGCCAGTAGGGCACGACGGGTGGCCTTAACCATAGCGTTCCTCAAGCCAGGGATCGCCCTGGTTGTGATAGCCGCGCACTTCCCAAAAGCCGGGGCGATCTTCCGCCAGCAATTCAATGCGCGTCAGCCATTTGGGGCTTTTCCAGAAATAAAGCCGGGGCAGCACCAGCCGCGCCGGGCCGCCATGCTGGCGCGTGAGCGGCGCCCCTTCCCAGGAATGGGCCACCATCACATCGGCCGCCGCGAAGGCTTCCAGCGTCAGGTTCGTGGTATAGCCATCATAGGATGTCATGGACACGAAACGCGCTTCGGGACGCGGGCGCGCCATTTCCAGCAGCGTCGCGGTACGCACGCCGGTGAAGCGATTGTCATAACGGCTCCATTGCGTGACGCAGTGGATATCGCAGACCATGTCGGTTTGCGGCAGCGCCATGAAGCCTTCCCAATCGAAGGCGAGGCGATTTTCCACAAGCCCTTCAAGCCGCAGCCGAAACTTGGCGGTGCTGACATCCGGCTGCACGCCAAGGTCGAGCACCGGCCAATCCTTCACCAGCGTTTGGCCAGGCGGCAGGCGTTCGCGCGTGGGATCGGCGGTGGTGCCAGTCAGCAGGCGGCCTTCCTCGGCCCAACGCTCCTTCGTGCGCACCAGCTTTTCGCGGATCTGCCCTTCCAATGGCACGTCTTCCTGATCCAAGGCGACTACTCCTGTTAGCGAAGGGTATTGGCGAGGAATGCCTCCACCAAAGGTCCCCAAATCTGCGGTCCGCCGACGGCGGTGAAAAGCCCATGCCCATCCTGGCCGAAAGCGGGCAAGGCGCGGAAATCTGCAACCCCGCCAGCCTGGACATAGTTTTGATGCATCGCCCCCGCAAGCGATGGGCTGAAGAAACTGTCATTGGCGGTATAGACCCAAAGGCTTGGGATGCGCGCGGTTTGACCAAATCGCCCGGCGCTGGTGGCCAGCACATCGGCCCGGCAGTTATTATTGGGTAGATTATCCACCCGCCCCCCGCGCCCACCCGCCATATTCACACTGGCGGCAACCTCTGGCGGGTTGCCCGCAGCCAAAGCGAGCGAACCCCAGCCACCAGCGGATTGGCCGACAACAACCACGCCATCACGGCGTATCCCCGGCTGGGAAGTGGCATAGGCAATAGCAGAGCGGATATCCCGCGCTGTTTCGGTGCCCCCAGCGACGAAATTCGGATCGCGACAGGAACCATAGGTCTCTGCCCAGGTGCCGCCCGAAGCGCCATAGCCCCGGCGCAGCGGTAGCGCGACAGCGTAGCCACGCGTAAGAAACCATGAAATCGCCCGCTGCTCACAGGACCAGGGCGCCATATTGGGGCGTTGTGCGGAACTGGATGGCGATCCGTGATTGGCCACGACCAGGCGCGCTGGATTGCTCCCAGCTGGGCGGCAAAGCCGCATGAGAATGACTTGGCGTGTGCCTTCAACCGGGATCCAGTGATCCTGTTCCCGCCAGGGGCCTTTTTCTTCCGTGATCGGGCCAACAGAACGCGCGGCAATCCCTGATGCTGGCGCGCCCGGTTGATCCGCACAGGCGGTAAGACCGAAGCAGAACAGCAGCGCGGCAAGACAAAGCCGGATCGCTGGCATGCGGCTTTCCTTCAGCAAACGGGCGGCGATAGCGTGACTTTCATCCAAGCGTAATGCCAGCATCGCGGATCACCTCAAGCGCGCCTTGGCGCTGTTCAGTCAGCCAGCGCGCGAAAACATCCGGTGCGTTGCCGATCATGATCGCACCGGCAGGGTCCATGCGCGCGCGCACCGCGGCGGACTTCGCCGAAACAGCAGCGACGGCCGCCATGCGGTCCACCACGGCGCGCGGCGTGCCGGCGCCGGCGAAAAGGCCGTTCCAATCATTCATGTCAAAACCCGGAAAGCCAGATTCCGCCAGGGTCGGCACATCCGGCAGTGTGGCGATGCGTTCAAGGCTCGTCACGGCCAGAATGCGCGCGCGCCCCGCCTGTACCGGCGGGCGTACGGAAGATGAGGTGATCAGCACCGCATCAATGCTGCCCGCCAATATGTCACGCGCCGCATCCGCACCGCCGCGATAGGGCGCATGCACCAGCCTAATGCCGGCGCGTTTTTCAAAGGCGGCGAGTGCCAGATGCGCCATGCCCGCAGCCGGCGGCGTGCCAACCGTGATGGTGCCGGGCCGCGCCTTGGCGACCGCGATGAATTCCTTGATGTCCTTCGCAGGGAAATCATGCTTCACCGCAATCACTTGCGGAAACACCGAAATCAGGGTGGTGGGCGTGAAGGCGGTGGCATAATCAAAGGGAATATCGCGCATCAGTGCGGGATTGGTCAGCTGATTGGCCGCATCCACCAGAAACGTGTAACCATCACGCGGCGCTTGCAGCAGCGCATTCGCGGCGATGATGGCATTGCCGCCGGTGCGGTTTTCAATGACGATATTCTGCCCCAGCGCTTCCTGCATATCTGCGGCGAGCGCACGCGCGGCGGTATCGGCGGCACCACCGGCGGCGAAGGCTACCAGCCAACGTATCGGCCGATTGGGCCAATCGCCTTGCGCGTGGGCAAGCGTGCTCACCCAGGGTGTTGCCAGCGTGGCTGCCAGTATGGCGCGGCGATTGATTGGTTTGATCATGATATTCCTCCCGAGATTTTTTGATACGTTTTGTCCCAGCCAGGATCAGAAATTATCCCGACCAAAGCGCCGTTCAAAGGCGGCGATATCTTCCTCATGCGTCATGGTGAAGGCCAATTCATCCAGACCTTCCAGCAGGCTGCGCTTGGCGAAGGGGTCAATGTCAAAGCGATGCACCGTGCCATCCGGCGCGGTGACGGTTTGCTCCGGCAGATCAATCGCGATCTCTGCCTCGGGTTCAGCGATGCTGGCGGCGATCAGCGCGCTTACGGCCTCAGCCGGCAGAATGATGGGCAGAACGCCGTTCTTCACCGCATTGATCGCAAAAATATCGCCGAAGCTTGGCGCAATCACTGCCCGCGCGCCCCAGCCATGCAGCGCCCAAACCGCATTTTCGCGCGATGAACCACAGGCGAAATTACGCCCGCCCAGAATGATGCGTGCATCGCGCCAGGCGGGACGGTTGAACGGAAATTCGGCAATCTCATTCCCCGCCGCATCAAAGCGCAAATCGCGAAAGAAATTGATGCCGTGATCATCATCGCGTGGCCGCGCCAAGAAGCGCGCCGGGATGATCTGATCCGTATCGATATTGTCCTGCGCCAGCGGCACAGCCTTGGACGTCAGTAAAATGAAGGGTTCCATGATAATCTTACCCTGAGCCCTTCACATGTCTGATATCAACAACATGCCCAGCCAAAGCCGCGGCGGCGGCCATGGCGGGGCTCATGAGATGCGTGCGCACCCCTGCACCTTGCCGGCCGCGAAAATTACGATTTGAAGTAGAGGCAATGCGCTGCCCCGGCGTGCCGATTTCGCCATTGGTGCCAAGGCACATGGAACAGCCCGCTTCGCGCCATTCAAAACCCGCTGCCTTGAAAATGGCATCCAGCCCCTCGGCTTCCGCCTGACGCTTCACGGGCGCCGAGCCCGGCACCACCCAGGCGGTCACGCCATCCGCGACCTTTCCGGTTTGGGCAATGGCGGCAGCGGCGCGCAAATCCTCAATCCGGCCATTGGTGCAGGAACCGATGAAAACGCGATCCATCCGCAGCGCCGCCACCGGCATGCCAGCCTCAAGCCCCATATAGGCAAAGCAATCTTCCAATGCCTTGCGGCGCGCGGGGTCTTGCTCCGCCTCGGGGTCGGGGATCACGCCATCGGCGGGCAGCGCATCCTGCGGGCTATTGCCCCAGGTCACCATGGGCGCGATGGTCGCGGCATCAATCATCACCTCATGATCAAATTGAGCGCCGGGATCGCTTGGCAGGGCGCGCCAGCGCGCCAGCGCCGCATCCCATTCGGCGCCCTTGGGCGCATAGGGTTTGTCGGCCAGATAGGCGAAGGTCTTTTCATCGGGCGCCACCATGCCGGCCCGCGCGCCAGCTTCGATGGACATGTTGCAGAGTGTCAGCCGGCCTTCCATCGAAAGCCCGCGTATCGCCGAACCGGCATATTCAATCACATATCCTGTCGCACCCGCCGTGCCGATGGTCGCGATGATATGCAGAATGACATCCTTGGCCGTGACGCCAAAACCAAGCGCGCCTTCAACCGTAATGCGCATGGTACGCGGGCGCCTTTGCCACAGGCATTGCGTGGCCAGCACATGCGCCACTTCCGTCATGCCAATGCCAAACGCAAGCGCCCCCAGGGCGCCATGGGTGGAAGTATGGCTATCGCCGCAGACCAAGAGCATGCCGGGCTGGCTCAGGCCGTTTTCGGGGCCGATGACATGCACAATGCCCTGCTGATCATCGGTCAGCCCAAAATGTCTTATCCCATATTCAGCCGTATTACGTTCCAAGGATTCGACCATGCCGCGATATTCGGCGTTGGCAATCTCGGCAGTCTGGCGCGTATCGGTCGGCGCGTAATGGTCAGGTGTTGCGAAAATCCGCTCCGGTGCGCGGGGGGCGACGCCGCGCTTGCGCAGCATCTCAAAGGCCGGCGCGGTGCCGTCATGGATGAAATGGCGATCAACATAGAGCAAAACCTGACCATCTTCGCGTTCCAGAACGCGGTGACGCATCCAGATCTTGTCGAACATGGTGAGGGGTTCGGGTGTGGCGTGCTGCATCATGCTGGGGATCATTCCGGCAGAACCAGGCTTTGGCAAGCGCGGCGCCTTCCCCATTTGCATCTCGCCCAGGCTCCACGCCTGGGGTATGAGCCACACATCAGCAGATGAGCGCAGCAACAGCATGGTCGAAACAGGAACCGCAACAAGCATCGGCAAGGACGCATCAGCGGTTGAACTCACCATCCTCATGCCCTGCCTGAATGAGGCAGAAACCCTCGCGACCTGTATTCAAAAGGCACTTGGGTATCTGGCGCGGAGCGGTGTGGTGGGTGAGGTACTAATCGCCGATAATGGCAGCAGCGATGGCAGCCAGGAAATTGCGCGCGGCCTTGGCGCGCGGGTGATTGACGTGCCCGAAAAAGGCTATGGCGCGGCGCTGATTGCGGGTATTGCGGGCGCACGGGGCCGCTATGTCATCATGGGCGACAGCGATGATTCCTATGATTTCAGCGCGCTTGATCCCTTCATCACGAAACTCCGCGATGGCTATGATCTGGTGATGGGCAATCGCTTCAAGGGGGGCATTGCACCCGGCGCCATGCCGCCCTTGCATCGCTATTTGGGCAATCCGGTGCTGTCCACTATCGGGCGGGTTTTCTTTGGCGGGCCGATCCGTGATTTCCATTGTGGGCTGCGCGGGTTTTCGCGCGCGGCCATCGCAGCGCTTGATCTGCGCGCACCGGGGATGGAATTTGCCTCGGAAATGGTGGTGAAGGCCACCATGCGCGGGCTTCGCATTACGGAAGTGCCGACCACGCTTTCCCCCGATGGCCGGTCGCGCCCGCCGCATTTGCGGTCCTGGCGCGATGGCTGGCGGCATTTGCGGTTTTTGCTGATTTTCTGCCCGCGTTGGCTGTTTCTGTATCCTGGCGCCGTACTGTTTGCGCTCGGCGCTCTGGCCATGGCGGCGCTGCTGGCAGGACCCGTACGCCTGGGCGGCATTACACTTGATGTGCATAGCTTGCTCTATGCCTCGGGTGCGGTGGTGATGGGGTTTCAGGCCATGCAGTTCTGGGTTTTTGCGCGAGCTTATGGCGCGGTGACGGGGCTATTGCCCGAACCCCGAAGCCTGTCGCGCTTTGGCCTGGAAGCGGCGCTGGTGGTGGCTGGGGTGCTGTTGCTGCTCGGGCTTGGGCTGGGCCTTGGCGCGGTTGCGCAATGGGGCACGCAGGATTTCGGCGCGCTTTCCGGCGGCAAGGTCATGCGGCTTGCGATTGCTTCCGTCACCGCCATGCTGCTTGGCCTGCAATTGGCCTTCGGGGCGTTTTTCCTGGCGCTGCTTGGCATGATGCGCCCGGCGCCACGAAGCTGAACCCCCTGCCCCCTTCAGCCCTTGCGCTTTTGGATACTCGAGGCACGGCGCCCTTCACGGCAGGCTTCAGAACAATAGCGCACTTCATCCCAGACCCGTTCCCACTTCTTGCGCCAGGTGAAGGGGCGGTTGCAGGCGGCGCAAAGCTTTTGCGGCAAATTGGGCTTCCGATGCGCCACGCCTATTCCCCGGCCCGGATTTCGCCAACCACACGCCCGCGCGCCGGGTCAAATAGCAGGACCCTTTCGCCATCAGGCCGCACCACCCAGATGGCGATTGTCTTTTCCACCCCAGCTATGCCAGCAATACGGGTACCGGCGGGCTGACCCAGCGTTGCCGCGCTGAAAGCGACTGTCGAACCACCTGCACGCTGGACGATCAGCACAACCAGCGTCACGGTTGCCGCTACGATCAGCACCCCCATCCCAATCACCAAAGCCTTGAGAAACCGCACGGAACCCCCCTTTTGAACGCCGAACGCCACGAATTCCGCGCGCCCCCGGAAGCGGCCGGCATGCGCGCCGACCGCTTCCTTGCCGAAGCGATAGGTTCTCTCTCCCGCTCCCGCGTCAAGGCCCTGATTGTTGCGGGCCATGCCAGCCGGGATGGACAGACGCTCCGCGAACCCGCCGAGGCCATTCGCCCCGGCGCGCTTTACGCGCTGGAAATCCCGGCCGCCATCCCTGCCCTGCCCCAGGCGCAGGATATTCCCTTGACCATATTGCATGAGGATGCGGACCTGATCGTATTGGACAAGCCCGCGGGCCTGGTCGTGCATCCCGCGCCCGGCAATCAGGATGGCACGCTGGTGAATGCGCTTTTGGCCCATGCCGGGGATGATCTGCCCGGTATTGGCGGGGAAAAGCGGCCTGGCATTGTGCATCGGCTGGACAAGGACACCTCCGGCGTCATGGTCGCGGCCAAGACGGAATTGGCGTTGCGACGCCTATCCGAAAGCTTCGCCGAACGTGATCTGGACCGGCATTATCTGGCGCTTTGCTGGGGCCTGCCCGCGGCCCTGGAGGGCGAGATCAATGCCCCCATCGGCCGCCACCCGGCGGATCGCAAGCGCATGGCGGTGGTGGAACGCGGCAAGCCGGCCATCACGCGCTATAAGGTGCTGCGGTCCTGGGGGACGGCCTGCGCCCTGGTTTCCTGCCGGTTGCTGACCGGGCGGACGCATCAAATCCGCGTGCATATGGCCCATCTCGGCCATCCTTTGGTGGGAGACCCGGTCTATCTGCGCCGCACCCCAGCCTCTGCCCGCGCCCTGCCGGCAGCAGTACGCGATGCGCTTCTCGCCTTTCCACGTCAGGCTTTACATGCCGCGAGCCTGGGCTTCCGCCACCCCATCAGCGGGCAGGCGCTGCATTTCGAACGGCCGCCGCCCGAGGATATGGCCGCGCTGATTACATTACTGGACGGTAACACGGAGTAACCCGACTATTTCAGTCGGTTTTTCTTGCACTCCTGCCCGATTCCGGCTAGTAACCGCGTGTCGGAATCCTCGAAGTGCCAGTTAAGGCACGGCCGGCCAAAGCCCCTTCAAGGGGCAGGCGACCAGTCAGGGCTTTGGGGAAGATGACAAAAATGTAATGATCGGCCAAGGATGCCGCCTTCGGGGCAGAGTAAGCCGGTTCAGGAGGTAAATGAAAACCATGGCATCTTCTATGGCCATACCAATGGCGACTGAGGGCAACCTCTCACGCTATCTCCAGGAAATCCGTAAATTCCCGATGCTCTCGGCTGAGGAAGAACTCAGCCTCGCGCGCCGCTGGCGCGACAGTGCCGATGAGCCGGCCGCGCATAAACTCGTCACATCCCACCTGCGCCTGGTCGCCAAGATCGCCATGGGCTATCGCGGCTATGGCCTGCCGGTCGGTGAGCTGATTTCTGAGGGCAATGTCGGGATGATGCAGGCGGTCAAGCGCTTCGACCCCGATCGCGGCTTCCGCTTGGCGACTTACGCCATGTGGTGGATCCGCGCGGCCATTCAGGAATACATCCTGCACTCCTGGTCGCTCGTGAAAATGGGCACCACGGCGGCGCAAAAGAAGCTGTTCTTCAACCTGCGCCGCTTGAAGGCGCAAATGTCGGCCCTGGAAGAAGGCGATTTGCAGCCCGAACAGGTGGCCAAGATCAGCCATGTGCTGCAGGTGCCGGAACAGGATGTGATTTCCATGAACCGGCGCCTTGCGGCTGCCGACAATAGCCTGAATGCCCCGCTCCGCGCCGATGGCGAGGGCGAATGGCAGGATTGGCTGGTGGATGAGAGCGATAACCAGGAACAGGAACTCGCTGAACATCAGGACATGTCAAACCGCCGCGAATTGCTAAGCGGCGCGCTGAAAACGCTGAATGAACGTGAACGGCATATCCTGATCGAACGTCGGCTGAAGGAAGAACCGACAACGTTGGAAGAACTTTCGCAGCACTACAATATCAGCCGCGAACGCGTGCGCCAGATTGAAGTGCGCGCCTTTGAAAAGCTGCAAAAATCCATGAAGCAGCAGATCATGGATCGGCGGCTGACAATTGGCTGAATAATCCGCACGCAACAAAAAAGGCGGTGGAATTTCCACCGCCTTTTCTTTTGCCCTGATTGTATCAGCGCATGGGGGGGGCGTATTGCAGGCCGCCCTTGCTCCAAAGATTGTTGACACTGCGCGGAAAGCCGATCGGGGTCATGTTGCGTTCCCAAATCTCACCGTAGTTGCCTACAGCGCGGATGATGCGCGGCGCCCAATCACGCTCAAGGCCCAGCATCTGCCCGAGGTCACCGGTCTGGCCCATGAAGCGCTGGATATCGGGGTTGGTGCTATTCGCGAAAGTACCGACATTGGCTTGCGTAATGCCAAGTTCTTCCGCCGTCACCAGGGCGAAATGCACCCAACGCACGACATCAAAATAACGCCAGTCACCCTTGCGCACCACGGGGCCAAGCGGTTCCTTGGAAATGATTTCGGGCAGCAAAAGGAAACGATTGGCATTGGCGCCTTGCGCAGCCGCGAAGGACGCCAGGGATGAAGCGTCAGTCGTATAGGCGTCGCAGCGCTTATTGATGAAGGCGCTCCGGATTTCTTCGATATTCTCGATCACCACGGGGGTGAAGCGCAGCCGATTGGTGCGGAAGAAATCGGTCATGTTAAGTTCGGTCGTCGTGCCTGGTTGCACGCATACCGTCGCACCATCAAGCTGCTTGGCTGAGGTCACGCCGCTATCGCGATGCACCATGAAGCCCTGGCCGTCATAGACATTGATACCCGCGAAAACGAGGCCTAGCGAGGCTTCGCGCGCCAGGGTCCAGGTCGTGGTGCGCGACAGCAGGTCAATTTCGCCTGACTGCAGCATGGTGAAGCGCTGCTGCGTCGAAGACGGGACAATACGCACCCGATGGGCATCGCCCAGGATGGCGGCTGCCACAGCGCGGCAATAATCCACATCAAGCCCGCGCCACACGCCCTGGCTGTCTGGCAAGGAAAAGCCGACCGTGGAGGGCGAGGTGGAGCAGATAAGTTGCCCACGGGCACGAATGGCGGCCATTGTATCGGCCGCTGGCGCTTGCGCCATGGCCGGGATGGAGGTCAGGGCCATCAGCCCCGCCAAGGCCGCGCCGGAAAGAGCGCGGGTGAGTCGGATCATTCTTCTGTCTCCCATAGGTTCTGAAAGCCGGACCGAACCGGCCACCGTCCATAACATGACCGCTGCCGGGCTTCAGGCCAAGCCCTTTCTTGGCAGGGCCGCTCTGGCGGGTTCAACCGCGCGGCCTAAGGTCTGTTGGGCTTTAAGTAGAGCGTATGACTGTGGCTGGCGGGCGATACCAATTCCCACAGTTTAGTACCCACGCACCCATTTGCGCCGCCCGATGGATGTTATGCGCCATGGCTGGCTGATGAGCCTGTTCCATGCGTGACAGTATTGATCGACGATGTCATCGTGATTGCGAAACACGCGATTGGATAGTCAATTGTCGCGCATGAATTGCCAGATATTTTTCATCAAATTTAGCTCAGGAGATTTCGGCGGCAGCGGCAGCAAGGTGATGTTGGCGGGCAAGCGGACCTCACCCGAGGCGTGCCATCCAGCCTGATCGAGCAGCAGCACCGCATGCTTGCCAGGGCTGACCATGCTGCTCATTTCAGGCACACGCAGGTTCATCGCGGCGGTGTTGCAAAATGGCAGCACCAAGCCCGGGTGCCGCGCCGTACCCAGCGGCGGGTGATGCTATTTTTCTGCCCAATGCGCGCTTCGTCCGCGAACCAGACCTCGATTGCATCAGCTTCAAAGCCCTGCTCGCGCGCGATGCCCGCCAGCGTGGCGGGGAAGTTTTTTAAGCGCAGCAATGGCGCCAATCGCCTGCGCATGATGGCGCTGGCGGGCCGACAGCCTCCGGTAGCCCATCTCGCGTCATTCCCGACTCAGCGTTTGCACCGATACCGAGACACGAAATTCCTGACACATCCAATCCCCAAGGTCACAAAGCCGCCAGCGCCAGCAGGCGGCGCGATTGAGGCGCATCCTTGCTCAGCCGCGCAAGGCGGCGAAGGTCCGAAGCGTTGAAGTCAGAACGTAAGGTGATCGCGCGTGGCATGGTAAGCCTGCTATGCTCACCATGGTGAATTACATCTTCACCGCGTCGGGGAAGCCCATAATTGAGTCATTCGGCGCGGGGATTGGTATCATTGGAAGAAAATCTCCTATCCTTTGCCTTTCGAGTATTACTGATGAAAAGACAGTGACTTCTACCCACCGGCAGCAGTGGTTGGAATAAACAATCGCGATCCCACCTTTCGAAAAAAGTTCAGCTAGGTTACTCATAGGTATTTCTGTTGACCATGACCTAAGTCGTCAATTTTGAAGCCTCTGGGCGTATGAAGCGCCGGGATCAGCTCGGCACTTGTCCTCGTATTGGTGGAATCTCCTGCGATAGCCATGCTTTCCCTCGCACAGGACGACCCAGTCCAGCTTCCGCAGCAGGCCATGGGTGGGTGAGGGGTGGCGGGGCATGGCGCGGTGCGTCACATCGCCTTGGCCAGCCCTCATGCCCGATCAGGATGTTCGAGGCCGGTTCGCGCGCCCAAAGGCTGCCGGGTTTTCCGCTTCTGCTGCGATCAAGGCCGCGATGAACTGGGAGATATTCTCACGGATTGAACCCTCATTGGCCAGCTTCAAGCGTTGCGGGCCTACGAGGGACGAACTGAAGGCTGCTGTGAAGGGCGCTGTTATCTCCCGTTCAAATATGATGGCGTTGTCGGCAAGCCTTGTCAGGCGATAGCGAACCTTAGACGTGACCGTCATATCAAACCCCATGATGGGCTGCTTCAGTTCGATCAGGCTGGCCTCGAGCCTGAAGCGTTCATCGCGGCTTGCGAGCATGGTGCGCACCGAAAGGCTCAGGCGCAGCGCTTCAGCCAAGTCGCTGTTTGACATATCAGTGTCCACTGCAAGGGGGCCCATCATGACAACGTTCATTGCCTTCATAGCGGGGTCGGTTTCCTGCCCACCGGAAACCTGCCCAACCCCAACAGCCTCGCGCAGATTCGAATTGGCGGAAATGCTGGTTTGCGGGGTATTCGGGGCGAACATGGCGCCCGGTTTCGATCCGCCCGCGCAAGCCGAAAGACCAAGCGCCAGAACCAATAGCGTCAATGGTCCGAAATTGCGCGTGAAAGCCGATCTACGCGATGCCATATCTTGTCTCCCGGTCGAAAATGTCTGAGGAAAATCGTGCCATTTCCGGCACGGCGCAGCAATAGGGTCGCGGGCATGTCTGGGGTTTGCCGACGCATCCCGCTATGCTGACGCCAAAGCAGCAGGCCCACGCCATGATCCGTTTCCTTCTTCTCCTCTCTCTTCTCCTCGCCCCCCTTCTCGCCGTCGCCCAACCCGCGCAGCGCCATATCGTCGCGGCGGGTCATCCGCTGGCCGTTGAAGCCGGGCTTGGCGTACTGCGGGATGGCGGCAGCGCGATTGATGCCGCGGTCGCGGTGCAGGCAGTGCTGACACTGGTGGAACCGCAATCCTCCGGCATTGGTGGTGGCGCCTTCATCATGTTCCGCCGTGCCGCCGATGGCGGGATCGAAGCCTGGGATGGGCGGGAGGTCGCGCCCGCTGCCGCAACGCCGGCGCTTTTCCTGCGCGATGGCCGGCCCATGCCCTTCCTGGAAGCCATGGCCAGCGGGCGGTCCGTTGGTGTGCCGGGTGCGTTGCCGGTGCTGGAAGCCGCTCATCGCGCCCATGGCAAGCTGCCCTGGGCACGGCTTTTTGAGCCCGCCATTCGCCTCGCCGAAGAAGGTTTTGCGGTCAGCCCGCGCCTTGCCCGCGACATCGCCGCCGATACGCTGCTGCTGCGCCGGGACGCTGGTGCCGGCGCCTATTTCTTCACCCCCGATGGCCTAGCCCTGCCGGTTGGGCATCGGCTCCGCAACCCTGCTTTGGCCGAGACATTGCGTGCTGTGGCGCGCGATGGCGCGGCAGCGCTGCAACAGGGCCCGATTGCGGAGGACATCATCGCCGCGATCCGCAACCATCCGACCAATCCGGGCGTCATGGCGCTGGAAGATTTGGCCCGCTACCAGCCACGTCAGCGGAGCGCCATTTGCACGCCCTATCGCAGTTTTCGGGTCTGTGGCTTTCCGCCACCCTCCTCCGGTGGGGTCGCGGTCGCGCAAATCCTTGGTCTGCTCGAACATTTCGATATGCCGCGGCTGGACCCGCGCGGCGTGGATGCGGCGCATTTATTGGCGGAAGCCGGGCGCTTGGCCTTTGCCGATCGCAACCTTTACCTGGCCGATGCGGATTTTGTGCCGGTGCCGGTGCTGGGCCTGACGGACCGCGCCTATTTGACCGCGCGCGCGCAATTGATGGATCGCGACCGCGCCATGCAGAATGTGCGTGCGGGCAATCCTTCATGGCGGGAAACATTCCTTGCCCCGCAAACCCAGGATCATGAGGCCGGCACCAGCCACATCGCCATTGTGGATGGCGCGGGCAATGCGCTTTCCATGACCACCACGATTGAAGCGATTTTCGGCGCGCGGATCATGGTGCGCGGCTTTTTGCTGAATAACCAACTGACCGATTTCAGCTTTGCGCGGGAAGCAAATGGCCGGCCCATCGCCAATCGGGTGGAGGGGGGCAAAAGGCCGCGGTCATCCATGGCGCCGTCCATTGTGCTTGATGGCGCGGGGGCGCTTCATGCCGTGGTGGGTTCACCGGGCGGGCCGCGCATCATTGGCTATGTGGCGAAAACGCTGGTGGGCTTGCTCGATTGGGGGTTACCGCCAGAAGAAGCCCTGGCGCTGCCCCATATCGGCAGCATGGGCGGGCCGGTGGAACTTGAACAGGGCACGCCGGCGGCTGGCCTGGCGCCGGCGCTGCGGGCGCGGGGGCATGAGGCAACGATTCGCGGGATGATTTCGGGCCTGCAAGTGATCCGCGTGACCTCTGGCGGGCTGCTCGGCGCTTCCGACCCCAGGCGCGAAGGGGTAGCGCGTGGCGATTAGCCGGTTTAACAACCAAATCCGGAACATGTGGTAGCAAGGTTCAGTTTTTTCGGGGTGTTCATGATCAAGAAAGCGGTGATTCTGGCTGGCGGGCGCGGCACCAGGCTTGGCGCAGAAACCCAGCTTCGTCCCAAGCCCATGGTGGATATTGGCGGGCGGCCGATCCTTTGGCACATCATGAAGTCTTATGCCGCGCATGGCATCAAGGATTTCGTGATTTGCCTTGGCTATAAGGGCCAGCAGATCAAGGAATATTTTTTGGACTACCGCGCCCATTCATCGGATCTGACACTTGATCTCGCGACCGGCACCGCAACTTGGCTGACCCCGCCCGCCGAGGATTGGCGCGTGACGCTGGTTGACACGGGTGAGGATACGCAAACCGGTGGCCGGCTTGGCCGCGTAGCGCAGCATTTGCGGGGCGAAGAAGGTTTTTGCCTGACCTATGGCGATGGTGTTTCGGATGTGGATATCGGGGCGCTGATTGCCTTTCACCGCGCCCATGGTCGCGACGCCACCGTGACCGCCGTGGTTCCGCCAGGGCGTTTTGGGGCTTTGGAACGGGCGGGCGATAGCGTGCGCGCATTCACCGAAAAACCGCCCGGTGATGGGGCGACCATCAATGGCGGGTTTTTCGTGCTTTCGCCCCGCGTGCTGGACCGCATTGATGGCGATGATTGCGTCTGGGAACAGGCGCCGTTGCGGGGCCTTGCCGCCGATGATCAGCTCCGCGCCTTTGATCATCGCGGCTTTTGGCACCCGATGGATACACCGCGTGATCGCGATGTGCTGGAAGGGCTTTGGCAGGACGGCACGGCGCCCTGGAAGCAATGGTAATGCGCCAGCCCTCAGCGGCCTTCTGGCGCGGCAAGCGCGTATTGCTGACCGGCCATACCGGCTTCAAGGGGGCTTGGCTCGCGCTGCTGCTGGAACGGCTCGGCGCTGAGGTCACAGGTTTTGCGTTGGCGCCTGAGGCTGGGCCTTCTGCCTTTGTCGCCTTGCGCCCTGCCATCACCTCACGCATCGGGGATTTGCGCGATGCGGCGGCGGTGCAGGCGGCGGTGCAGGCCGCGCGACCCGAAATTGTGCTGCACCTTGCTGCGCAAGCCCTGGTCGGGCGCGGTTATCGCGACCCTGAGGGCACTTTCGCCAGCAACGTGACCGGCACCATCAACCTGATGCAAGCCTTGCGCGGTGCGGGGGCGCGCGCTGCGCTGATGATCACCAGCGACAAGGTCTATCGCAACAACAATCAGGGCCGCGCCTTTCGCGAGGATGATCCGCTTGGCGGTCATGATCCCTATAGCGCTTCCAAGGCGGCTTGCGAAATTGCGGTCGCTTCCTGGCGCGCGAGTTTCGGCGCCGAGATCGGGAGTATGGCAACCGCGCGCGCCGGCAATGTGATCGGCGGCGGTGATTTCGGCGCGGAACGCCTGATCCCCGATCTGGTCCGCGCGCGCATGGCAGGTGAAACACTGGTGATCCGCCGCCCCGATGCCACGCGCCCCTTCCAGCATGTGTTGGATGTGCTGCGCGGGTATTTGCTGCATGCGGAAGCGCTTTGGCATGGCAGCGCACCGAAAGCGCTCAATTTCGGCCCGCGCGATGCTGAGATTTCTGTCCGTCATGTGCTGGAACTTTACGGCACCGCCGCCGGCGCACCGATTACGTGGGAAGCCGCGCCCGCGCCGCCCATGGAAGAAGCGCAGCGCTTGGCTTTGGACAGTAGCCTTGCCATGCAAAGCCTCGGCTGGGCACCGCGCCATGATGCTGCCAGCGCTATTGCCGCCACCGCGCGCTGGTATGAAGCCTGGCGCGGTGGTGCGGATGGCCGCGCGCTGGCCCTCGCGGAAATTGAGGATGCAGTTTCGCCATGAATGCTGATGCGCTTTGCCGCCCCATCACTGCCTGCCGCGCCTGTGGTGGCGCCATCAGCGCCATGTTCTGCGATCTGGGCGCGACACCGCTCGCCAATGACTACCCGTTGCCCGGTTCCGCGCCGCTGCCGCGCTACCCGCTCGCTGCCGTGGTCTGCGGCACCTGCCGCATGGTGCAATTGGATCATGTGGTGGAAGCCGAGGCGATCTTCACCGATTACGCCTATTTCTCATCATTTTCGGAAAGCTGGCTTGATCACGCCGCGCGTTATGCGAGCGCGATGCGTGAGCGGCTTGCACTCGGCGCGCAAAGCTTCGTGGTCGAGATCGCGAGCAATGATGGCTATCTGCTGCGCAATTTCGTCGCCGCCGGCATTCCCTGCCTTGGCGTGGAGCCAGCCGCGAATGTTGCCGCCAGCGCTGTAGCCGCAGGTGTGCCGACCGAAGTGCGCTTCTTTGGCCGTGAAGCAGCGCGCGATATCGTGGCGCGGCGTGGCCATGCGGATTTGGTGATTGCGAATAACGTGCTGGCGCATGTGCCGGATGTGGTGGATTTCGCCGCCGGGCTTGCGCATCTCGCGGGGCCGCGCGGTGTCGTCACCATTGAAGCACCGCACCTGCTGTCCTTCGTGGATGGGGTGCAGTTCGATACGATCTATCATGAACACTATGCCTATTGGTCACTCTACGCGGTGGAGCGCTTGCTGGCGGCGCAGGGCTTGCGCGTGTTTGATGTGGAAAAACTTGCAACCCATGGCGGTAGCCTCCGCTATTTCGCGACCGCCGATGCAACGCGCGTGGATATGCCAGGCGTGATTGCGATGCGCGCCGAAGAAGCCGCGCGGGGCATTGCGGGCGATGCCTTCTATGAGGGTTTCAATGCGCGCGTCGCGGCGGTGCTTGCGGCGTTCAAGGATTGGCTAGCGCAATGCCGCGCTGAGGGGTTGAAACTTGGCGCTTACGGCGCGGCGGCGAAGGGCAATACTTTCCTCAATGCCGCAGGCGTCACGGTCGCGGATTTCATCGCGGTGGCGGATCGCAACCCGGCCAAGCAGAATCGTGTTTTGCCAGGCAGCGAAATCCCGATTGTCTCACCGGAAGCGCTGCTCGCGATGGCGCCGGATGTGATCCTGATCCTGCCCTGGAATTTGGCCGATGAAATCTCCAGCCAATTACGCGGGGCAGGCTTCAAGGGGCGGCTTGCGATAGCGCTGCCGGAACCGCGCTGGCTATAAACATCAGGCCGCGTCGCGGCCTTCTTCCACCGCGTGGCAAGCAACCATGGCATCGCCTGCCGGCTTCAATTCCGGACGCTCCGCCTTGCAGCGCGGGCCAGCCAGCGGGCAGCGCGGGTGGAAGGCGCAGCCGGTGGGTGGGGTGATCGGGCTCGGCACCTCACCGCCGACCGGAATGCGCACCCGCCCGGTCATGTCCAGGTCCGGGATCGCTTCCATCAGCGCGCGCGTATAGGGATGGCGCGGGCGGCGAAACAGGCTTTCCGCCGGCGCCAATTCCGCGATGCGGCCCAGATACATCACGCCGATCCGGTCACTCACCTGCCGCACCACGGCCAAATTGTGGCTGATGAATAAATAGGTCAGCCCCATGCGGGACTGTAGTTCCTTCATCAGGTTCAGGATTTGCGCTTGCACCGAAACATCAAGCGCGGATGTCGGTTCATCGCAGACCAGAAATTCCGGATTGGATGACAAGGCGCGCGCGATTGAAATGCGCTGGCGCTGACCACCGGAAAATTCATGCGGAAACTTATGGCCATCAAGCGGCGATAGGCCAACCTGCGTGAGCAATTCCGCGACCTTCGCTTGCTCTGCCGCGCGGTTGGGCAGCAGGCCAAAGGCACGAATGGGTTCGGCGATAATATCCCGCACACGCCAGCGCGGATTGAGCGAGGCATAGGGGTCCTGGAAAATCATCTGCATCCGGCGGCGCTGATCGGATGCGGCGCGGGCCTCGGCCAAATCGCGCCCATCGAACATCACCTGCCCCGCACTGGGCCGATAAAGCCCAACCGCCAACCGCGCGACAGTGGATTTGCCACAGCCGGATTCACCCACCAGCGACAGGGTGGTGCCCTTGGGGACAGATAGGTTCACGCCATCCACGGCGCGCAGGATACGCTTGCCTTCACCGGCAATGAGGCGCTGCAAGGCCGGGCGCGAGACATCGAAATACCGCGCAGCATCGCGGAGTTCGAGCATGGGGGTCTCAGCCATGATGGGCGCCCTCCCCCGCCGCATAAAGCCAGCAGGCGGCCTGGGTTGGCCCCGCCGGCAGCAAATCCGGCCGGTCCTGCGCACAGCGTGCGAAGGCCTTGGGGCAGCGCGGATTATAGGCGCAGCCTTGCGGTATGGCGGAAAGCCGCGGCATGGCGCCATCAATCTGCGCGAGGCGCTCCACACGCCGATCCAAGGGCGGGATGGAACCCATCAACCCCACCGTATAGGGATGGCTTGCCTGCTTCACCACATTGCGCACCGGCCCAATTTCCGCGATGCGCCCGGCATACATCACGGCCACGCGATCCGCCGTTTCAGCGATAACGCCCATATCATGCGTCACCAGCATCATCGCCGTGCCCTTTTCGCGCGCGAGCGATTTTAGTAGCGCGATGATCTGCGCCTGGATGGAAACATCCAAGGCGGTGGTCGGTT
The DNA here is from genome assembly GCA_020249505.1 of Roseomonas sp. GTDB lineage: Bacteria > Pseudomonadota > Alphaproteobacteria > Acetobacterales > Acetobacteraceae > Neoroseomonas. Next base: position 119,332 of record JADCFN010000001.1, read on the forward strand.
CATCCGCCACAATCAGGCGTGGTTCGGCACATAACGCCAGCGCAATCACCACGCGCTGACGCATCCCGCCCGAGAATTCATGCGGGTAGGAATCAATCCGCTGCGCCGCGGCGGGAATGCCCACCAGGTCAAGCCAGCCAATGGCGCGCTTGCGTGCCTCAGCCGGCGTGATCGGCAAATGCGTTGTCATGGTCTCGGCCAATTGGCGGCCCACCGTATAGAGCGGATTGAGCGTGGTGAGCGGGTCCTGGAAAATCGCGCCGATATCCTTGCCGCGAATGCGGCGCATGTCATCGTAGCGAAGATTGTCTATTCGCTTGCCATCCAGGCGGATTTCGCCGGCGGCGATCCTTCCGGGCGGTTCCAAAAGCCCGATAATCGCTGCCCCGGTCATGGATTTTCCGGCGCCCGATTCACCGACCACGCCCAGCACTTCGCCGGCAGAAATGGTGAAGGACACATCATCAAGTGCCACCAGCGTGCCGCGCCGCGTTGGGAATTCCACGCGCAAATGGCGCACTTCAAGCAAGGGGTTCTGGGCAGACATTAGCGGAGCTTCGGATTGAGGGCGTCGCGCAGCCAATCGCCCAGAAGATTGACGGAAAGCACCATGGCAATCAGCGTGACACCAGGGAAGATCGTGATCCACCATTCGCCGCTGAAGAGGAAGTCATTGCCAATGCGGATCAGCGTGCCGAGTGAGGGTTGCGTCGCCGGCACACCCACGCCGAGGAAGGAAAGCGTTGCCTCAGACAATATCGCCAGCCCCAGATTGAGCGTCGCAATCACCAAAACCGGCCCCATCACATTGGGCAGCACGTGGGAAAGCATGATGCGCGGCGGTGCCACGCCAATCACGCGCGCCGCCTGCACATATTCCTTGTTGCGCTCCACCATGGTGGAACCGCGCACGGTGCGGGCGAATTTCGGCCATTCGCTGATGCCGATGGCGAAAATCACCACAAATAGCGCGATCTGGTCATGCACTTCGCGTGGAAGTGCAGCGCGCACCACACCATCAATCAACAGCGCCACCAGGATGGACGGAAAGGTCAGCTGCACATCGCAAATACGCATCAGCAGCGCATCCAGCTTGCCGCCCAAATACCCCGCCAGCAGGCCAAGCGTAACCCCAAGTGTTGTCGCGAACAGTGTCGCGGAAAGCCCAACCAGCAGCGACACCCGCGCGCCATACATGATGGCAGACAGCACATCACGCCCCTGGTCATCGGTGCCGAGCAGATAGGCACGCTCCCCTTCTTCCGTCCAGGAGGGCGGCTTGAAGGCATCAAGCAGATTGAGTGACGCCAGATCAAAAGGGTTATGCGGCGCGAGCCAGGGCGCGAAAAGCGCGCCCAGAATACAGATCAGCGCCACCACGGCAGAAAGCATGGTGATGGGGGACCGGGTGAAGGACCACCACAAATCACTGTCGAAAAACCGGCGGAGCGTTGCAGCCATGATCAATGCGCCCCCTGCCCACGACCAATGCGGAGCCTGGGATCAACCGCGTAATAAAGCAGGTCAACAATCAGGTTGATGGTAACAAAAAGGGCGGAGATCAGCAGCAGATAGGCCGCCATCACCGGAATATCCGCCTGGTTGACGGATTGGATGAACAGCAACCCCATGCCTGGCCATTGAAACACGGTTTCGGTCACAATGGCGAAGGCGATGATCGCCCCCAATTGCAGCCCAACAATGGTGATCACCGGCACCAGCGTATTCTTGAGCGCATGGCCGAAATGCACGGCGCGGTTGGGCAGGCCGCGCGCGCGGGCGAATTTGATGTAATCCGCGCGCAGCACTTCCAACATCTCGGCCCGCACCAGGCGCATGATCAGGGTAAGCTGGAAAAGCCCGAGCGTGATGGAAGGCAGGATCAGCGCCTTTATCCCTGTCCAGGTCAGGAATCCCGTGGACCACCAGCCAAGCTTCACCGTATCGCCCCGTCCGAAAGAAGGCAGCACGCCAAGCCAGACAGCAAAGACCAGGATCAGCAAAATGCCGATCAGAAAAGTCGGCAGGGAAACGCCCACCAGGCTGAAGGTCAGGAAAAAGCGCGACAGCCAGGAATTGCGATAAAGCCCGGTATAGACCCCCAAGGGCACGCCAATCAGCAGGGCGAGGATGGCTGCGGTGAAGGCAAGCTCCAGTGTCGCCGGCGCGCGTTCCGCAATCAAATCCGCGACAGGCCGCGACAGGCGATAGGACAGCCCAAACTCGCCCTGCACCGCATTGCCAAGAAAGGTGCCGAATTGGACCCAGAAGGGCTGATCCAGCCCCAAATCCTTCACCAGCGCCTGGCGCTGCGCCTCCGTAAAATCCTGCCCGAGCATGATTGCCACTGGATCACCCACATAGGCGAACATGGCGAAGGAAATCAGCGCAACTGTCAGCATCACAGGCAGGGCCTGCAAGATGCGGGAGATGATGAAGGCGAACAAAGGGAAAGCTCCAGTAAGCATTTTCAAGCCAAGTGGAATCACTTGGCGACTCGGAAAATGCGACCACACAAAATGATGCATTTTCAAGCCAAGTGGAATCACTTGGCGACTCGGAAAATGCGACCAAACAAATTCTCCAAGCGCGGCGGGCACAAAACCCGCCGCGCCAGGGGATCAGTTCATCCGCGCCCAGTAGAAAAAGGGCTGGTTATTAGCCATATGCGGAATGGTCAGGTTGGACCGCATGGCCCAGGGGATCATCTGATGGTGCAGCGGAATATGCGGCACATCTTCACGATAGATGCGCAGCGCCTCACGGATCGCCTCATTGCGCGCATCGCCGGATTGGGTCTTCATCCGCTCAATCAACGCATCCATGCGCGGGTTGGAATAGCGCCCGTAATTCCAAATGCCATCGCCCTGTGCGCCATTGCGGGTGGCGACCAGGGATTGGAAGGAGTAAAGCGCATCCAAAGTCGGCACGCCCCAGCCCAGCAGATAGATGGACGTATCCTCTTTCTGGATCTTGGCGAAGAAGGGCGCCAGCGGCATGGCATTCAACTTTGCCCGCACACCAATCCGCGCCCACATCGCGACAATCGCCTGGCAAATCTGCTCATCATTGATGTAGCGATTATTCGGGCAATCCAGCGTGATTTCAAAGCCATTCGGGTAGCCGGCTTCTGTCAGAAGCGCCCGCGCGCGCGCCGGATCATAAGCCAGGCGCACATCTTCTTCCTTCAAATAGCCATTCACCTGGGGCGGGAAGAAGGTACCCGTCACCACGGATTGGCCCCGCATGGTGGTGCGGTTGATCGCCTGAATATCAATTGCGTGATAAAGCGCCTGACGTACGCGCAAATCCTTCATCGGATTGCGGCCCTTCACGTCCGAATAGAGCAATTCATCGCGGAACACATCCATCGCCAGGAAGATGGTGCGCACTTCCGGGCCTTCCAGCACGCGAATATTTTGCGCCTGACGCAGCCGGTTCAAATCCTGCAAGGGCGGATCGAGCACGAAATCAACCTCACCCGACAGCAGCGCGGCGATGCGCGTCGCATCGGACGCGATAGGGCGGAAGATGATTTCCGTTACATTCGCGTCCCGGCTGCTGTCTTCCCGCCAGCCCCACCAATCATTATTGCGCGCCATGACGGTGCGCACATCGGATTCACGCGCGGTCAGGCGGAAGGCGCCGGTGCCGTTGGTGTTGCGGACCGTGTGCATTTCTTCCCGCTGGCGCGTGTTTTGCGGCCGCGCGGCATTGTTCCTTTCGGACCAGCTCCGCGACATCATGAAGACGGAAGCGATCTTATTGGGCAGGATCGGGTCCGGCAGCTTGGTGATGATATCCACCACCAGCGTTTCCACCTGCACCGCGCGTTCCACCGTATCCACGAAAATCCCGTAATTGGAGGTCGGCGCCAAGGCGCGCGTTACGCTGAAGACCACGTCATCGGCGCTGAAGGCCTCGCCTTCATGGAATTTCACCCCATCGCGCAGCCAAAAGCGCCAGCGATTAGGTTCTTGCTGTTCCCAGCGCGTGGCAAGGCCAGGTGCCAGGCCCAGTTCCTGGGTGCGGCTGATCAGCGTGTCATAAATCTGATAAAGCACCATGGTGACCGTACCAAGGTTCTGGCTATGCGGGTCGAGCGTATTGGGGTCGCCCGAGGCAGCCCAGCGCACGGTACGCGCATCCGCATTTGTCCCGCCCAGTGCCAGCCCGAAAGCAAGCGCAGAGGCCCATAACAGCTTTCGCATCCCAATCTCCCGTTTCTTGGTGTTAGCCTAAGGCCCGCCTATAGGGGTGCCAGCCCCGAGGGGGAAGGGGTTTTGTGGGGGAGATTTCCCCAGCCGTTAAACTGCTTTAGTTTCACGTCCAACCGTCCGAGAGAACCCCGCCCATGCCGCGCTTCGCCGCCAATCTTTCCATGATGTTCAACGAAGTCCCCTTCCTGGACCGCTTCGCCCTCGCGGCGAAGGCGGGCTTCAAGGGGGTGGAATTCCTCTTTCCCTATGAGCACCCGGCGGCGGAGATTGCCGCGCGGCTCAAGGATAATGGCCTGCAGCAGGTGCTGTTCAATGCGCCGCCTGGCGATTGGGCGAAGGGGGAACGCGGCATGGCCTGCCACCCAGGCCGCGAGCAGGAATTTCGCGACAGCATCATGCGGGCGCTCGATTACGCTGGGGCGCTTGGCTGCCCGCGGCTGCATGTCATGGCTGGCATGGTGCCGCCGGGTATCGCGCAGGGCACACTCACCAGCCTTTATGCCATTAATCTTGCCTGGGCCGCCGAACGCGCCATCGCCCAAGGGGTAAAATGCTGCATTGAACCAATCAACCAGCGGGACATGCCGGGCTATGCGCTGACTGGCATCGCGAATGGCATTCAGGTGATTGAAGCCGTGGGTCCCGACCGGCTTGGCCTGCAATTCGACCTTTACCACACGCAGATCACCGAAGGCGATCTGGTGCCCCGTGCCCGAGCGGCGCTTCCCTATATTGCCCATATGCAGGTAGCCGATACCCCGGGCCGCAATGAACCCGGCACCGGTGAAGTCAATTGGCCCTTTGTCTTCGCCCAATTGGATGCCATGGGCTATCGTGGCTGGATCGGCTGCGAATACCGCCCCGCCGGCGAAACCCTCGCCGGGCTTTCCTGGTTCGCCCCCTATAAGGACTGACACACAATGAAAATCGCCTTTATCGGCCTTGGCATCATGGGCCGCCCCATGGCTGGCCACCTGAAAAACGCCGGCCACGCCATCACGGTGGTGGAGCGCAAAAGCCTGACCGCTGAGGACCGTGCGGCCTTCGCCGTGGCGCCGGATGGCAAGTCCGCCACCGCTGGGGCGGATGCCGTGATCATCATGGTGCCGGATACCCCTGATGTGGAAGCCGTGCTGTTCGGCGCCGGTGGCGTGGCTGAGGGGCTCAAGCCCGGCACGCTGGTGATTGACATGTCCTCCATCAGCCCGACCGCCACCAAGGATTTCGCGGCCAAAATCGCGGCCAAGGGCGGCGATTACCTCGATGCCCCGGTCTCGGGCGGGGAGGTCGGCGCGAAGCAGGCGAGCCTGACGATCATGGTTGGTGGCTCGGACGCTGCCTTTGAACGGGCCAAGCCGCTGTTTGAAGCGATGGGCAAGAATATCACCTTAGTCGGCGGCACCGGCGCGGGGCAGACCTGCAAGGTGGCCAATCAGATCATTGTGGCGCTGACCATCGAAGCGGTGGCGGAAGCACTCACCTTCGCCTCCAAGGCAGGCGCCGATCCAGCCAAGGTGCGCCAAGCCATCACAGGCGGGCTTGCGACATCGCGCATTCTGGAACTTCATGGGGAACGCATGATCAAGCGCACCTTTGCGCCGGGCTTCCGCATTCGCCTGCACCAGAAGGATTTGAACCTGGCGCTGCAAGCGGGCCGCGAATTGGGCGTGGCCTTGCCCAATACCGCCTCGACCCAGCAGCTTTTCGCCGCCGTCGCCGCGGCGGGGGGCGGGGATTTGGACCATTCCGGGCTGGTCAAGGCGCTGGAGACGCTCGCCGCGCATCCCGTGGCGCCGGACGCCTGAGGCGCAACCTTCTTTTGAGTTAAGGCTTCCCGCCCCCGGGAAGCCTTCTCATTTTTGACTCATTGCGTCCAAAAAGGGCGCGGCATTTTGTTTTTTGGATTTTTCGCGCTTTACTGGTTCCGACACCGGCCGCGGCTGCGCGGCCAGGGCCAGAGCAAGGGCGCCAACTTCATGCGGTTCGACGAAATCGGCCAACAGCTTCGCAACTATCGGCTTGAATCGGGCCTGAAGGCTGATGAGATCGCGGCGCGCCTTGGTGTCTCCCGCGCGGCACTTTACCGCTATGAAAAGGGCGAGGTCATCAAGCTGGATACCATCCGGCGGCTCGCGGAAATGCTGCAGGTCTCGCCCTTGGCCCTGCTCGGTATTGGGGTCGATTACTTCTCGCGCATCAACGCCTTTCTCGAACGTCAGCGCCAGATCGAAGAAGGCGCCGATAGCCATTTGCAGCTTGGCGGGGCGCTCTGTTTTGCCTTGGCCTCGGAAGGGTTTGATCAGATATTGCGCGGGCTATGGCTGGAAGCGGCCGGCATGGCGACGGACCGACTGGCGGCGCGCAGCCTCGCGGAACAATGCCTGACCAGCCTGGCGCAACGGCGGCTTTTGCTGGAACAGCGCCGGCCCAACGTTACGGTCTTGCTCGGCGAAACGGCGCTCAGGCGCATGCTGGCGGGGGGCATTGGTGCCGGGCTGCCGCTTTCCGAACGTAGCCGGGCGGAAGCCAAGGCCGCCGCGGTGACTGAGGCCGAGCATCTGGCCAATATGATGGAACAGGCACCGCTTGGCGTGCAGATCGGCCTATTGCAGGAACCGGAACCAAGCCATGAGGCCATCATCTATCGCGCGCGCGATCGTGCCCATGCCATTGGCAATCCCTTCCCGCCAGATGCGCATCCCAGCTGGCATATCGGGATCGCCAGCGTCACTTCGGCCGATGATGCGGTCGCCATCCATCAGCGGGTCGCCGAAGCCTGTTGGCGGCAGGCACGCAAGGGCATGGCAGCGGCGCAAAGGCTGCGCATTCTGATCGCCGAGGCCAATCCCATTTGACGCGGGCTTGCGCTGACGCGCGCCAAGGTCTCCATAATGCATCTGCCGAAACCCTTTCCGGCAGGAGATAAGGAAACGCCATGGCCCGCGAGAATTGGGACCCCGAAATGCTGCGCTTCACCGAAATGATGGAGGCGCGCGCCGCGGCGCAGCCCCCGGTGAAGCTGGAATTGCCGCTGGATCATTCGCGGGAATTGAATGATGGGCTCAGCCTGCCACTCGCCAAGGGTGGTGCGGTGATGGCGGAAAGTGAGGATCGCTGGTTGGCGCTGCGCGGGCGGCGGATTCTCTGCCGTTTCCATCGCCCGACTGCCGGCACGGGGCATCCCGTTCTGGTCTATTTGCATGGCGGGGGCTGGGTTTGGGGCAGTGTGGATACGCATGATCGGCTGATGCGCGAATATGCCGCCGTGTCCGGTTGCGCCGTGATCGGCGTGGATTATGTGCTGAGCCCTGAGGCGATTTTCCCGCAAGCCTTGGAAGAATGCGCCGCCGTCACGCGCTGGGTTGCCAAGCGCGGCGCGGAATGGGGTTTGGACACCAGCCGGATTGTACTGGGTGGTGATTCAGCGGGTGGCAACCTTGCCGCCGGCACGGCGCTTTTGCTGCGGGAAACCGATCCCGCGCTGAAGCTGCGCGGCCTGCTGATCAATTACGGTGTCATGGACAGCGCCATGGCAACGCCAAGCTATGACGCTTTTGCAACCGGGCATTTCCTGACGCGGGAGAAGATGGATTTCTATTGGCGCTGCTATGCGCCGAAGGAAGCGGATCGCGTGAGCCCCTTCGCTTCCCCCATGCGTGCCGATCTGCGTGGCCTGCCGCCCGTGCTGGTGCATGTCGCGGAACTTGACGTGCTGGCCGATGAAAACCGGCTTTTCGCCGCAAAACTTCGCGCCGCTGGCGTGGCGGTGACGGAAGAAACCTTCCCCGGCACCATCCATGGCTTTCTGCGCGCCCTTGGCCATGTGGCGGCAGCGGATCGCGCGGCGCGGCAAGGCGGCGAATGGCTCAAGGCGCGTTTTGCCTGACAAAACAGGGAGAGAGATAATGATTGATGAAGCAACCAAGCAGCGCATCCAGGCCCAACTGGGTGATCCAAAGCTCGCTTCACATTACCTGAAGCCCGATCAGATGGCCTGGCAGCCAACGGAGTTTCCGGGGATTGAAATGAAGCTGCTGTGTCGGGATGAGGCGCGGGGCATGTCCACCATCCTGTTCCGCATGGCGCCCGGCGCGGAAGTGCCGCTGCATGAACATACGGATATCGAACAGACCTATGTCATGGAAGGCTATCTGGAAGACGCGGAAGGCCGCTGCGGCCCGGGCGAATTCGTCTGGCGCCCGGCGGGAAATACGCATGTTGCGCGCGCCCCGGAAGGCGCCTTGTTTCTCTCGATCTTCCTGAAGCCCAATCGCTTTGTCGAAAAGCAACCGGGCTTCGCGCGGTGAATCAGCCGCTCATATAAGCTTTGGCCAGTGATCCATTTTCATGGATCACTGGAGAGCGCGCGCTTCGCGACCTCAGAAAGATACTTCGACGCCACCGGCAAAATCGCGTCATTGAAATCATAACGCGCATTGTGCAGATCACGCCCTTCCTCGGCCGGGCCATTGCCGATCCAGACAAAAGCGCCCGGCACTTCCTTGAGGAACCAGGCGAAATCCTCACCCGTCATGGCCGGCAGCATGTCGCGCCGCGTTGCGGTAACGCTTGCCGCCGCCGCCGCCGCCAGATCACGTTCCGCCGGAGAATTGGCGGTCACGCCAAGGCCCGGGCTGATGATCAGCGTGCCCTTCACGCCACAGGTTGCCGCCACGCCATCAGTGATGCGCTGCAAGCCTTCCTTGATGGCGTCTCCGGCGTCCTCATGCAGCCAGCGGATCGTGCCCCGGATCGCAACGCGGCGCGGCACCTGGTTTTGCGCCTCACCGCCTTCAATCACGGTCAGGCTGACCACGCCGCCCATCAGCGGGTCCACATTGCGCGCCACGATGGATTGCGCCGCCACAATGGCATGGCCCGCCGCCAGCAGCGGGTCGCGAGTCAAATGTGGCAGCGCCGCATGGCCGGCATGGCCATCAAAAATCAACTCAATCCGCGCACCGGCGGCCATCACCGCGCGGTCATGAACGGCAATTGTGCCGGCGGCGAGCCCCGGCCAATTATGCCAGCCGAAAATCCGGTCCATCGGAAAACGCGTGAAAAGCCCATCGGCAATCATCGCCAGTGCGCCGCCCCCGCCTTCCTCTGCGGGCTGGAACACCAGATGCACCGCACCGGTCCAGCTTTTGTCTTCCAGCAGTAGTCGCGCCGCGCCCAAAAGCGCCGTTGTATGCCCATCATGCCCACAGGCATGCATCACGCCGGGGACGGTGGATTTCCAGGGCAGATCATCTGCCTGTTCCTGGATGGGCAGCGCATCCATATCGCCGCGCAGCCCGACCGAGCGATTGCCCCCACCGCGGCGGATGGTCGCCACCACGCCATGGCCGCCCACATTTTCGGCGATTTCGGTGACCCCCATCTCACGCAGCTTCTGCACGACAAAAGCCGCTGTCGGGCCTTCATGCAGGGTCAGGCCGGGATGGGCGTGCAGGTGCCGCCGCCAGGAAGTTAGGGTAGCGTGAAATTCATCGGTCATGATTCGTCCTTCCTATCCTTCCCCAGCCCGGTCCGCCACCAACCACAGGTGGTTGCTTTGCTGGCTGCTATGCACTTGCCTGATCTTGGCCAATCACACTTTCGCGCAAGAACCGCCCGGTATCGCCTATCGCGTGGAGATCACCCCAAAGGATGACCAAGCCCTCATTCCTGCCATAGAGGCGGTTTCGCAACTGATAAAGCTCTCCGAAACCGCGCCGACCGATGGCTATGGCTTGCTCGCGCGGGCGCGGGGCGATCTACCACGGATCGCTGAAGCGCTGCGGGCCGAGGCTTTTTGGGGCGGCGCGGCGCGGATCGAGATTGCCGGGCAGGATGTGACCCGACCCGAAGCAAGCCCGCCCGCCGCTGAGCAAGCGAACCCTTTGCCGGTGGCCGTGATCCTGGCCCCCGGCCCGCGGTATCGAATCGGCCAAATCCTGATCAGGGCAGAACCCGCGCAGGAAGATGTGCTGCTGGAAGAGGCGGCGGCCGTGCTTCGCCTCGCTGAAGGCGACCCCGCCCGCCCAGCCGATATCCTGGCGGCTGAGGAGGGGCTGCTGCGCGAACTCCGCCGTGCGGGCCATCCCTTGGCGAGTGTGGTGGTGCGTGAGGCGGTGGTGGATCATGACACCAAGTTGATGGACATCACCTGGCGCATCGCGCCCGGGCCGCTTGCGGATTTCGCACGGCCAAGTGTGGCCGGCACCACGCGCACCAATACAGCGCTGCTGGAACGGCTGGCGGCGCGGCGGCTGGAAGGCCAGCCCTATTCGCCCGAACGGCTGGAACGTGCCCGCCGCGCCATGATGGGGCTTGGCGTTTTCAGCTTTGTGCGCGCCAATGAAGCACCCGCCCTGGACCAGGCCGGACGCCTTCCCGTGCATTTCCAGGTGCAGGAACGCCCGCGCCATGTGGTGGGTGGGCGCTTTGGCTATGAGACGAATTACGGCCTTACCGCCGGCGGCTATTGGGAAGACCGCAATGTCTTCGGTGGCGCTGAGCGGCTTCGCCTGGAAGGTGAGGTTGCGCGCCTTGGCGAAACGGGGGTGGACAATGCGACCTATCGCGCCTTTGCCACGCTGCGCACGCCGGAGTTTCTGGGGCGCGATCTGCAAAGTGTCTCGCAAATCGGCGCGGTGCGCGAAAGGCTCTGGGCCTATGATCGCGATGCTGCCTTGGCGTCCTTCACGCTGGAACATCGCTTGTCAGATACCATGGCGATCTCTGGCGGGCCGAATTACGAAGAAGGCCGCATTGGGCGCTATGGCGATATGAATGATTTCAGGCTTTTCGGCGTGATGGGCACGTTTCGCTACGACAATACCACCAACCCGCTTGATCCCCGCCAAGGCCAGCGCTTCAGCTTCAGCGCCACGCCCTATTACTCGGCGCTGGATTCAAATAGCTTCACGCGCATCCTGGCGATTGGCACCAGCTATTTCGACATTCTGGGTAACGGCGACAGCGTTTTGGCGCTACGCGCCGCGCTTGGCAGCGCACCGGGGGCGGATCGGGATGAGATCACCTTGGATAAGCGCTTCTATGCTGGCGGTGGCGGTTCCGTGCGCGGCTATACCTATCAATCCATCGGGCCGCGGGATGCCGCCAATCGGCCCTTGGGTGGTGCAAGCCTGGTGGAAGCCAGCGCGGAATGGCGCCAGCGGCTGACGCGAAGCTGGGGGATGGCGGCGTTTCTGGATGCGGGCAGTGTGGGGGAAGAAGCCAAGCCCGATTTCACCCGGCTGCGCGCTGGCACCGGGCTTGGGATCCGGTATCTGACCGCGATTGGGCCGCTGCGCTTTGATGTCGGCGTGCCTTTGGATCGGCAAAAGGATGATCCATCCTTTGCGATTTATATCGGCTTTGGGCAGGCGTTTTGAGATGCGCCTTTTGCGCCGCCTGCTGATCCTGGTTTTGGCGCTACCGCTTGTTGCGGCGACACTTCTGGGCGGGGTGCTCGCCTGGGTGCAGTGGGGGAATGGCGCGGCAGCTTTGGCACGGCTTGCTGGGACGTTTGTGCCGGGGCTTGTCATTGAAGGGCTTGCGGTGACGCTGCCACGTGAACTCCGCGCCGCGCGCATCACACTCGCGGATGAGGGCGGCGTTTGGCTTGAGATCGCAGCGCCACGCATCGGTTTCGACCTGCACGCGCTATGGCAGCGGGAAGCGCATGTGCAGGAGGTAACGGCAGCGCGCATTTCACTCTCGCGCCTGCCCGCTTCCGAAGAAGGTGAAGCGCGCGATGGCCCGTTGCTGCCATCCTTGCCGCATTTGCCGTTCGGTGTTCGGATTGACCGCCTGGCCATTGCGGAAATCGCTGTCGGTGAAGACGTTGTCGGCCAGGGCTTTCGGCTTTCAGCCGAAGGCAAGGCAGCGCTGAAGGCCGGGCGGCTTTCGGGGGATTTGGCGATCACGCGGCTTGATGCGCCGGGCACGGCGCGGCTTGAGCTTGATCTTGCCCCTGGTGCGGATCGGCTTTTTGCGCGGCTGGATGTGGCGGAACCGCCGGGTGGGGTCATCGCTGGCGTGCTTGGCGCGCCCGCTGAACCTGCACAAGTGACGGTGCATCTGGAAGGCCCCGCCAGCGGTGCGGCGCTGAACGCCGAGGCACGCCTTGGCAGCACAGCAGAATCAGCACTTTCCGGCACCATCAGCGCCGATGCGCGCGGCGCAGGTTTTGCGCGCCTTGCTGGCCATATCGCCGCCCAGCCCTTGCTGCCCGAAACCTTGGCCGAAGCGCTGGCCCGCCTGGAGTTTTCGCTTGATGCAACGCGCGATGGCGCCGGCGTGATCAACCTGCGCAGCGTAACGGCCAAGGCGCCGCTTGGCGACATCACCCTTGCCGGCAGGCTTGATACCAAGCGTGAGGAAGCCATACTTGCCGGCACTATCGCGCTGGGGGCTAGCGCAATGCTGGCAGCCTATGTGCCGGAGCAAATTGCCTGGGAAGCGGCCAGCGCGCGTTTTCGGCTGGACGGCAAGCTGCTGGCGCCGCATGTCGCGCTGGAAGCTGAGATGAAGGGTTTAACCAGCAGCATCGCCGCCCTTGGTGCAGCGCTGGGCGCGACCCCTCGGCTTGAACTGCAAGCCCGCGCGCCAAAGCAAATTGAACGCGTGACTCTGATCGGCGATGGCAATGAACTGACCGCTTCAGGCGATGTTGGCGAAAGGCTTGATCTGCGCTTCGGTTTGCGCATGGCCGATCTTGCGCGGCTGGTGCCCGAGCTTGCCGGCGCCTTGACCGCTGAGGGCCATGTACAGGGCGCGCGCGCTGATCCTTCCATCACCCTGCAAGCGCGTGGCGAGGCCATCACCCGCGGCACCGAGGTCCTTTCCGCGCCAAGCCTTGATTTCAAACTCGAAACGCCGCTCTCACGCCCGCGCGTGGAAGCGCGGCTTGAAGCGCGCTATGCCGGGCTGCCGCTCACGCTCACGCTTTCCGGCGTGCCGGAAGGGCGAGCGCTCCGCCTCAATCAGCTTAACGCCACCTTCGGCGCGGCGCGGCTTGCCGCCAGCGGTTTGCTTGATGTGCAAAAGCCGCTTTTTGCCGGCGCGCTATCGCTGGCCATCCCTGATTTGGCGCCCTTTGGCGATATCTTCGGCCATCGCCTCACGGGCAGCCTTTCGCTGGAAGCTGAAGGGCGCGATGCGGATGGCGCGCAGCAAGTGAAGGTGAAGCTGGCTGCGCCGGAAGTGAGCTGGGATGGGCGCGCGCTTGCCGTGCAGTTGGACCTTGCCGGCGGGCTGGATGACGCGCGCGGAAATTTCTCCGCCCGGCATGGCGAAGCAGAGCTTACCGGCGAAGCAGCGCTCAGCCGGAATGGCGAGGCGCGGCTTCTTACTCTGGAAAAACTGAAATTTTCTTCTGCTGCTGATCAGGTGCAGCTTACCGCGCCGGCGCAGATTGCAATCGCGCCAGATGGGCGCATCAGCCTCGCTGAGACCATCATTACCAGCAATCGCGGTGGCAGGCTCAGGCTGGAAGGTTTCTGGAGTGAGGCAGAGATCACGCTAAACGCATCGCTCGCCGCACTGCCCATCGCCCCCTTCGCTGCGCTGGTGGCACCGGAAGCGAAACTGGCCGGCACGCTGACCGGGGAGGCGCGCGTGAATGGCTCACAAGATGCGCCGCGCTTCGACATTCGGCTGGAAAGCCCTGCCATCACCAGCGCCATGCCGGCAGCGCGCGGCGTGCCGCCCTTGCGCCTGACCCTTTCGGCCAACGGCACGGCGGCAGGCGCGGAAGCGCGCGCCTCGCTCAATGGCGGCAATGCGGTGCGGCTTGCCGCTACGGCGCGGATCACTTCCCTCAGCGCCGAGGCGCCGCTTTCCGGCAGCATCACCGGGCGGCTTGATTTGGGCGCGCTTGCGCAGCCCTTGCTCGCCGCCGGGGCGCAGCGCGTCGCAGGCACCGCTAATCTCAATCTGCGGCTGGAAGGCAGCCTGGCCGCGCCGCGCCTGGGCGGGCAGGCCAATATCGCCAATGGCAGCTTTCGCGATTTGCAGCATGGCGTGACGCTGAATGAGATCACCGCCGCCATCACCGCAGATGATCGGCGCTTCAACCTGACCCGCTTCTCTGCGCGCACGGCGGGCGGCGGCAGCCTGGCCGGTTCCGGCATGGTTGATCTCGGCAAGCCGCGCTTGCCTTTTGATGTGAGCCTGAGCGCCGATGCCGCGCGCCCGGTGAATTCCGATCTGGGCAACGCGACCTTGGACGGCACCTTGCGCTTCGCTGGTGAGGCTTTGGGCGAAAGCCGCATTTCCGGCAAGCTTTTGGTGCGGCGCGCGGAGCTGCGCATTCCAGACAGGCTGCCGCCTTCGATCCAGACCCTGCCCGGCGTGCGCGAACGCGGCCAGCGCCCACCCGGTGTTGCGCCTTTGGCATCGCCAGGGCGCGGTGACGCTGCTGAGGCCAATCTGCCGCCCATCGCGCTTGATCTGACCATTGAAGCACCGCGCGCGATTTTCCTGCGAGGGCGCGGGCTGGATGCGGAATTGGGCGGTGAGGTCAAGCTTGGCGGTACGCTTGATGCGCCGCATTTGGAAGGCGGCTTCATGCTCCGCCGTGGCACGCTGGCGGTACTGGACAGGCGCCTGACCTTGAACCGTGCGAATATCACTTTCGATGCGGGCGGGCTGATGCCCAATCTGGATGTCCTCGCAACCTCGCGCGCTGAGGAGGTGGAGGTGAATGTCGCGGTCGAAGGCCCGGCGCGGGATCCGAAAATCGGCTTTACCTCCAACCCCGAGTTACCGGCTGATGAGGTATTGGCGCGGCTGCTATTTGGCCGGCGCGGGGGTGAGCTTTCGCCCTTCCAGATGCTGCAATTAGCGGAAGCGCTCGCCGGCGCCACGGGCCGGCCCCTGCCCGGGCCAGGTGGGCTGATGGAACGTATCCGCCGCACCCTCGCGCTTGATCGGCTTTCCATCGGCCAGGAGAAGGAGGGCGAACAACGCGCGGGTCAGGAACCAGGGGCCACGCTGGAAACCGGGCGCTATGTGGCGGATGGGGTTTTTGTTGGGTTGAAACAAAGTGCGGATGGCGGGCCGCCGCGCGTTGGCGTGCAGATTGACCTGATGCCAAGGCTGCGCCTGGAAGCGGAAAGCGGTGGCAATAGCCTGGCCGGGGATCGCGTGGGAATTGCCTTTGAATATGAATATTGATGGCTGCGCCCCTGGCACTCTGCGGCTGGGAGTGCCAAATTGCAGCGTGATGATAGTTGCATGTGATGACAGGGTGATCAGGGCATGATCCGCTACGAATTGCGCTGCGATCAGGCGCATGAATTCGATGGCTGGTTCAAGGATAGCGCGGCTTTCGACAAGCTGGCGGCGGTTGGGCTTGTGGAATGCCCGCATTGCGGCCCCACCAAGGTGGCGAAGCGCCTGATGGCGCCGGCCATTCCGAAAAAGGGCCGGCCTGTCCGCAATGCCAAGCTGGAAGCACCGCCCGCGCCTGTAGCTGAAGCCCCCGCACCACCTCCCGCCCCGCCAGCGCTGCCCGCAGCCGCGCTGGCCGCCATGCCGGCGGAACTACGCGCCATGCTGCGGCAGATGCGCACGGAAATCGAAAAGAACTGCGATTACGTCGGTGCCGATTTCGCCGAGGAAGCGCGCAAGATCCATCACGGCGAAGCCGAAGTCCGCGGCATTTTCGGCGAAGCGAGTGAGGATGAGGCCGAGGCGCTTCGCGAAGAAGGGATCGATATTGCGCGCATCCCCTGGGTGCCGCCTTCCGATGCCTGATCTGGCGCCGCGCTGCGCGGTATTTGATCTGGATGGCACGCTGGTGGATAGCGCGCCGGATATTCATGCCGCGCTAGATCGGCTGATGGCGCGCCGCCAGCTACCCGGCTTTGCGCGGGCCGAGGTGGTGGGGATGATCGGCGATGGCGTGCGCGTTTTGCTGGAACGTGCCCATGCTGCGCGCGCCATCGCCCTTGATGAAGCCAGCTTCGAGCATTTCATGGCGGATTATGAGGCCAATGCGGCTGTACTGACCCAGCCCTTTGCAGGCATTCCGGAATTGCTCGGCGCGTTAAGCGATGCCGGCTGGCGGCTTGCGGTCTGCACCAATAAGCCGGAAGCCGCCGCGCGGGTACTGCTTTCGCGCCTTGGGCTTAATCACCATTTCAGCGCGCTTGGCGGGGGCGATAGCTTCCCCATGCGCAAGCCCGATCCAGGGCATTTGCGCGCAACACTTGCGGCCGCAGGTGCAGCGCCCGAACAGGCAGTGATGATTGGCGATCATGCCAATGACATGCTGGCGGCGCGCGGGGCTGGCGTGCGCGCGATTTTCGCCGGCTGGGGCTATGGCCCGCAGAGCATGGCGGGTAATGCGCCAATTGCCTTGGATGTGCCGGCGCTGCGCGCCCTGCTTGGCTAAAGCGGCTATCTGACCTTCTGCAATTCCATGCGCATGGTGCCGAAGATGGTGCTTGCGAATTCAACGCGAATGGGGATGGGCGGCAGGCGCGGATCCACCTTGGCAAGCCACGCCATGGCTGGGCGCGGTTGCGTGGCGCGCACAGGGTCATCGCCGTGGCGCACCCCCGCGACCAGCCGGCTTTCCAATCCGCATTGGAGTGACTCGATCTCCTGACCCGCATGGGTAACCCGCGCCGAACCAACAGTGCGGGACGACCAATCCAACCGTCGCCGGCCATCAAAAATTGGTCCCCCAAGATCGCAACGCCCGGTTTGCGTGACCGTGCGCGACATCAGGGCAAAAGCGGAGAGCATATCAATCGCGCCGCGCCGCGCCGGCAGGGGCACAAGTTCATTCGTCCTGCCCTCGGGCGGTTCCAATTCCAGCGGCTGGGGCATGCCTTCGCGGTAGAGCAAAACGGTGCGGCGCGCATCGCCACGCCAGTTACCCTCGGCCTGGAAACGCTGCGGTGCGACGCCTTCCGCGCGCCAGGCGCCTTCCACTTCCGAGCGGATTTCATGCGGGGCAAAAAGCCGACCGATGCCAACCGCCCGGCTAACGGAGCGCATCCAATAGCCATCAGGCCGGGTTTCGAATTGGGCGGTGATTTCCACCACGGCGATGCCGGTTTGGGTGACCTGGTAAATCGCCTCCACCGCTCCGGCCGGGGCAAATCCGGCAGGCGCGCAGGCAAAAATGAGGGCGAGGCAGAACTTCTGAAGAAACCTCATGATGAAACAAGTTAGCATAGAAAAAATCAAAATAAAATCATCGGGCCTTGTCATTCACCCTGGGCCTCAAAAAACCGCGCGAGGGTCGAGAGGAACAGTCAGCCCCCTCAGCGCCGAGCCAAGTGGGGCACTTGGCTCGCGCATGCTCAACTGGTTGCCGTTTTCTGATACGGCTTAACGCGGCGCGGGCTGCGCCGGTGGTTGCGCCCGCGGGCCATCAGTGCGGCGGCCGCGACGCTGCACCTCGGCACGCGTCAGCGCACCATCGCTATCCGCGTCCATGGAACGGAACATGGCATCGGCCATGACGCGAAGCTCGGGCAACGTAATCTTGCCGTCCAGATCAGCGTCAATGAAGCGGAAGCGCGCCGATTGGTGAGTTTCCATGCGTTCGCGCATGCCCTCAGGCGGGCCACGGCCTTCGCCACGGCGGGCGGTGTAGAAGGCGCGGATTTCCTCAAGCGTTAGGCCGCCATCCTTGTTCGCGTCAATTTCGGCGAAACGCGCGGCCAACCAGGCATTGGCTTCTTCGCGTGTCACCTTGCCGTCATTATTAGCATCAGCGCGGGCGAAGGCTTCACCCACGGCGAAGCCCATCATGCCATCACCACGCTGGCCGTGATGCATATGATGCATCTGCTGCATGTGCTGTGGCGGCATGCCCTGCGGGCCAGGGCCGGGCGCGGGCTGCGCGTTGGCCAACCCTGCCGTGCCAAGGGCGACAACGGACGCCAGGAAAAGGGTCCGTGAGGCTTTTGAATTCATGGTAAACTCCTGCAAACGGCAATGCGCCGTGAGGGCCTTATGCGCCCCTTCTGTAACAGCCGCATTGCGCCAGCGCAGATCGCTGGTGAAGAAAGGTAACGCCGGTCACGGCGTGCCCCCCTGGCCCAAATCCCACCATAGGCCGGTGAAGGCCAGAATGCCCTCTCGCGCTGGGGCGATCAGGAAATGTTCATCCGGGCCATGTTGTTTGCAGCCATTATAGGAATGCGGCACCCAGACCAGCGGCACGCCGATATGGTCCACAAACACATCCCCCGGCAGCCCGCCCGATGAATTGGGGATGATCTGCACGCGCTTGCCAAGCGTTTTCTGCATGCTTTCCTGCGCCCAACGCACCCAGGGGTGATTGGGCGGTGTGCGGGACGCCGCCATACGCACGCCGGCGTTCTCAATCACAATATCGCCAAAGCCCTGTTCATTCAGGTGGCGCCGCAAAGATGCCTCAAAAGTGTTTGGGTCGGTATCCACCGTGTAGCGGATATGGCAGGTGGCGCGCGCATCGGGTGCGACGGCATTCACCGGCGCATCCGGCTTGCCGGAGAGCATCGCCAGCACAATGAAGCTGTTCCAGCCATAGATTTTCTCAGCCGGCGTCAAGCCTGGTTCGCCCCAATCGGCGTCAATGGTGGCAGCACCATCGCCGCCGCCCACCGGGCAGCCATCCAAAACGCCGCGCACTTCCGCCGGCACGCCATTTTGCGGCAGCCAATCGCGCACCAGGATCTTGCCACGCGCATCAATAATGGTGCCGATGGCGTGGCTGAGCCGAATGGCGGGGTCCGTGGTCAGCCCGCCCCAATGGCCGGAATGCACGCCCCCTTGGCGCAGCTTGAGCACCAGGTCAAATTGGAAAATGCCCCGCGTACCGGTGGCGATGGTGGGCACATCTGGTTCACAGCGCGGCCCGTCTGAGGCAATCAGCACATCAGCCGCCAGCATGTCGCGATGGGCGGCGACGAATTCGCGCAAACCACGCGAACCACGTTCTTCCGCCATTTCGAGCACGATCTTCACATTAAAGCCAAGCTTGCCGCCGCGTTCCGCCAGCACCGCTTCAAGCGCTGCGATATTCAGCGCATGCTGGCCCTTATTGTCGGCGGAACCCCGGCCATACCAGCGGCCATCTTCTTCGAATAACTCCCAAGGCTTCAACCCGGGGCGCCATTGCTCATCCAGCCCACGCACCGTGTCACCATGGCCATAGAGCAGCACAGTCGGTTTTGATGCATCTTCAATGCGCGTCGCGGTCAGGATCGGGCCAAAGCCTTCCAGGGGATTGGGATGGATTTCAACCGTGAAGCCCAACCGTTCCAGCCAGGGTCCAATCGCGCCTTCCAGGTAATGGCGCAAATCGGCCTCATGCCCCGGCTCCTGCGCGGTGGAAGGAATGGCGACAAGATCGGTCAGCAATTTCTTGTAGCTGCCATCATCGAAATAGGTTGCAGCGCGGGCGAGTGCGCCTTCACGGCTCTGCATCACGCACCTCACACAATCTGGTTGAACAAGGCGGTTTCACCGCGCCATTGCCGGTTGAGATTTTCCATCATCATATCCAGCACATTGTCTTCGTATTTATGCGTCTCGCCGCCCGTATGTGGCGTGATCAGTACATTGGGCATGGCCCAAAGCGGGCTTGCTTCCGGCAGCGGTTCATCCACCGTGACATCCAGGGCAGCACCAGCAATGCGCCCGGCTTGCAAGGCCGCGATCAAAGCCGGTTCATCCGCCACACGCCCGCGCGCGACATTCACGACATGCGCGGTGGGCTTCATGGCGGCCAGTGCGGCAGCGCCGATCAACCCGCGGGTTTCATCCGTCAACGGGCAGGCCAGCACAACAAAATCCGCGCGTGGCAGCAACGCAGGCAGATTGGTGAAGGCATGCACCTCATCCGCGCCATTGGCGCCGGCCGAGGCATCGCGGCGCACGCCGATCACCTTCATATCCATGGCCTTGCAGATGCGGGCAATGCGCCCGCCAATCCGCCCGGTGCCGACCACAATCACTGTCTTGCCGCCGGCTTCATCCTCGCGCTTCGTGAAATCGCCCATCATGCCGCGCCAGAAGCGCTTGGCTTGGTTATCGCGCGCTTCCGGCACGCGGCGGAGAATGCCCAGCATCAGCGCAATCGCATGTTCGCTGACGGCATTGGCATTGCAGCCCTGTGCGCTTGCCAGCCTGATACCCGCCGCGCGCATCACATCGCGGTCATATTGATCCGTCCCCGCACTCGCGGATTGCACAAAGCGCAAGCGGGGCGAGAGCTTGGGCAAATCATTTCGCCACAGCCCGGAACAGACCAGCACATCGGCGCCCGCAATCCGCGCATCCAGATCATCCCGATTGCGCACTTCAAAGAAATCAATCCCGGCGCCGCGCAGCGCGAAGCGATCGGCAAAGCGATAGGCGACATGGGCGAAGCAGATAGTCATTTTCTCGCGCGGCGGCAGCATGGGGTTCTCCTTGAGGCTTCTGGGCCAAACCCTGAAACGCCAGGGCCATTGGCGCAAGGGGTGGCGCTTGACGGCGGGGGGCGGGACAGCTTCCATCCATCAGGGCAGAACGGGACAATCCGGCAGCAAAGCCCGACGGGAGGAAGCATCATGAAACGCATCATCACGGCCCTTGCCGCCTTGTTCCTGGGTCTTGCCCAGCCTGCCGCCGCGCAGGATTTCCCCAATCGCCCCATCAATATGATTGTGGTCTTTGCGCCAGGCGGGGCGACCGATGTGCTGGCGCGCATTGTGGCCGACCACATGGCAAGAACGCTGAACCAGCGCGTCACAGTGGAAAATGTCTCCGGCGCTGGCGGTACCATTGGCGGGGCGCGCGGCGCGCAAGCGGCACCCGATGGCTATACGCTGACCGTCGGCAGCCTGGGCAGCCATTCGGCGGCGCCTTCGATCTATCGGTCCATCCAATATGATCCGCGCGAATTGCAGCCGATTGGGCTGATTGCTGGTACGCCGCTATTCTTCGTGGTGCGCAATGGCTTTCCCGCACAGACCATGCAGGAATTCCTGGCCCGAGTCCGCGCCAATCCGGGCCAGGTTTCCAATGCCAATGCGGGGATCGGTTCCACCAATCATTTGGCCTGTTCGCTATTCGCGCATCTGACCGGCGCGCGGATGAATGAAGTCCCCTATCGCGGTGAGGGTCCAGCCTTGAATGATGTGGTAGCGCAGCAGGTGGATAGCGCCTGCCTGCTTGCTCCCGCTGCCGTGCCACAAATCCAATCCGGCACCATGCGCGGTCTTCTCACGGCGGCCACCACGCGCAACCCCAATGCGCCGGGCGTGCCATCCGCGCCGGAAGCCGGGGTGCCTGACTATATCTTCCAAGGCTGGAACGCGATTTTCGCCCCGCGCGGCACGCCGGCACCCGTGGTGCAAAAGCTGGATGAGGCGCTCCGCGCTGCCTTGAACGACCCTGCCATCCGCAAGCGCATTGAGGATCTGGGCTCCATCCCCGCCGCGCCGGACCAGATGGGGCCGGAAGCGCTGGCGCGGCTGGTGCGGGCTGAGGTGGATCGCTGGGCGACGGTGGTGCGGGCGGCGGGCATTCAGCCGCAGTGAAGGGGAGGGGGCGTCACACCCCCCATGCCTTCTCCCCCGCCAATAAGGCGCGCTTGCGCCCAACACCCCAGCGATAGCCTGTCACATCACCATCCTTGCCGAGCACGCGATGGCAGGGCACGGCGAGAGAGACCGGGTTTTGCGCGCAAGCCCGCGCCACCGCGCGCGTTGCTTTCGGCTCCCCCATGGCGGCAGCGAGTGCGCTGTAGGTTGTGGTGCTGCCAAGCGGAATGCCGCGCAGCGCTTCCCAAACACGGCGCTGGAAAATCGTGCCGCGCAAATCCAAGGGCAATTCCAAGGCAGCGCGCGGTTCGGCGATGAAGGCGATGGCGCGTTTGGCGAAATCGCTGATCTCGGCTGGCGCTGCTTCAATCCGCGCATTTGGGAAACGCGCGTGCAAATCGCCTTCCAAGGCATCGCGTGCTTCGCCAAAGCCAAGGAAGCAGACGCCCTGATCCGTCGCACCAAGCAGCAAGGGACCAAAGGCGCTTTCCGCCCAGGCAATGCGAATAACCTCTCCGGCGCCGCCACGCCACGCGCGGCCGGGGCGCATGCCCAAATGCCGCGCGGTGTTTTCATAAACGCGGCTTTCGCTGCCAAAGCCTGCCCCCGCCACGGCCTCCGCAACGCGCGCCCCTTCGGCCAACGCGGCTGAAAGTCGCTTCCCGCGTACGCCCTCCGCATAGGAACGCGGAGTGACGCCGGTGATGTCCCGAAACATCCGCTGAAAGTGATGCGGCGCATAACCCGCGCGTGCGGCGAGGCTTGCAAGGGATGGTATGGATTCAGAAGCTTCGATCATGGCGCAAGCGGCACGCACCGCTTCCGCTTGCAGGCGTGCGCGATCACCGCGCGGGTCGCAGCGCTTGCAGGGGCGAAAGCCGGCATCCTCCGCCGCCCTGCTATCGGCGAAGAACCGCGTATTGCGGCGCAGCGGTGCGGGCGATGGGCAGCCGGGGCGGCAATAAACCCCTTGGGTGGTGACCGCATAGAGGAAGGCGCCACAGGCAGGCGTGGCATCACGCGCCAGTACGGCGGCGAAGCGGGCATCATTCAGCTTTTCCGACGTGTTCTTCATGCGCGCATCTTCAGTCACGCACGAAACCCGCGCCATCCGTTTCTTGCTTTCACTTGATCACGCATCAGGGTCGCCACGTCCGGTGATAAGGATGCCCTGTCCTGATCGCCTGCACCCGGTAAAGCTGTTCCGCCAGCATGCCGCGCACCAGAAAATGCGGCCAGGTGAGCGGGCCGAGCGAGAGCCGATATTCCGCGCGCGCCTGCACGGCCTGATCGAGCCCTTCCGCGCCGCCGATCATGAAGCAGGCCGTGCGCCCGGCTTCATCCCAGCGGGTCAGCAGCGCGGCCAGGCTTTCCGTATCGGGCATGGCGCCGCCAAGATCCAAGGCGACCGGCACCGCGCCGACAGGGATGGCAGCGAGGATCGCGGCACCTTCACGCCGGCGGATTTCGGCTTCGTTGCCGCGCGCTTCGGGGATTTCAACCAATTCCGGCGCCGGGCGCAGCCGCGCTGCGTAATGGGCGTAAAGCGCTGCCTCCGGCCCCGGCTTGATCCGCCCGATGGCGATGATCCTAATCCCGCGCGGCGTCGGAATTCTCCGTCTGCACTGGGCTTTCCGGCCCCCACATGCGTTCCAGGCGATAGAGCTCTCGTGCATCGGGGCGGAACAGGTGGATCACCAGATCGCCGGCATCAATCAGCACCCAATCCGGTGAGGCCTGAATGGCATCGCGCTTCAAATGCAGCCCAGCCTTGCCAAGGGCTTCATCCAAATGGGATGCCATGGCTTGCAATTGGCGCTCAACCTGGCCTGTCGCGATGATCAGGCGGTCCGTGTAATCGGCGCGGCCAGTCACGTCCAAAACGACGATGTTTTCGGCCTTGTCGTCTTCCAGGCTTTTCTGCGCGGCCTCCACAAGCATTTGCAGCCGGTCAGGTGCCAGTTTTTCGCGGCGCCTGCTGCGTACAGGGCGCGGCGCTGCGGGCGTGGCGGCACCAGCCGCTTTGGTGGCACGCTTTGCCTTGGGCGCGGATTTCGCGGCGGTGGTTTTTGCAGCAGCACGCTTCGGCACTGGCTTGGCGGTAGGCTTGGGCGCCGACTTCGCAGAGGCCGCTTTGGCGGCAGCCGTTTTCGGCGCAGTTTTCGCCTTGGGCACGCCAGCAGCTTTCGGCTTGGCGCTGGCCTTGGGCGCGGCTTTGGGTTTCGGCTGCGCGGTGGCGCGCCGTTTTGGGCTTTCTTCAGCCGGGGTGGGCTTGCGGGCTATGGCCGCCTCCTATCTCTCTGTCTGTCGCGGGTGCAAGGCTGCTGCCCTGATTGCAGTGGCGGAAGCAGCGTGTTCCCGCGCTGAAACGAAACACCATCTGGCCGTTTTGGTAGCCTGCTTGGCGCCCGCAAGCAACGCGCCTGGCCGACAGCGCTGGCGGCGCAGCACGGAAGCGGCTGCACCATGCAGCGCCTGCCGTGTCCAACCCGGGCGCGGCAGCACCGCCAATGGGGTAGAAGTGGCGATACGGCGCCATGATTTCCAGCGGGGCAGCTGCACCAGGTTATCCGCGCCAATCAGAAACACGAAAACCGCGCGGGGAAAGCGCCGGCGCAATTTGGCCAGCGTATCGGCGGTGAAGCGCGTGCCCAGCGCCTTTTCGATATCGGTCGCGATCACGCGCCTGCCATCGGCAATGCGCCTTGCACTTGCCAGGCGGTCCTTCAGCGGCGCCATGCCCGCGCGTGGCTTCAGCGGATTGCCGGGTGAGACCATGAGCCAAACCTGATTCAGCCCCAGCGCCCGCATGGCCTTCAGCGCGACATGGCGATGCCCGGCATGGGCCGGGTTGAAGGACCCGCCCAAAAGGCCGATGCGGCGCCGGCGGCCATCGCCGAAACGGGATGGAGTCATGGGGCTAGGATACGCGTGTTCAGCGCCAAGGTGAATTGGCCTGCCAAGTCGCCGCAAACGTTATTTGTACACAAAGGCCGCGTCGTTCAGGTCGATCTTGGGGAATTCATCCTTCTCCGCCCAATAATCCTGATTATGCATCCATTCGGGCTTGTCGCCGCGCTGCGGCAGCAAATGCATCCCGCGCATCAGATAGCCAGGATTGAAATTCTCCGGGTCAATCCAGGGCAGGATCGGCATATTATGATCTTCTTCCCGCAGCGCCACTTCAACCTGCGCCTTGCCCTTGGCATCCATGTACTTCAGTAATTTGCAGACGAAATCGCCCACCAGATCAGCGCGCAAGGTCCAGGATGCGCGGAAATAGCCAAAGACCCAAACCATATTGGGAATGCCGGTGAACATCATGCCGCGATAGGTCACGGTTTCATGAAAATCGAGCGGCTTGCCATCAATCTCAAACGCAATATCGCCAAGCACATTCAGGTTGAAGCCGGTTGCTGCGACAATGATATCCGCTTCCAATTCCTGACCGGATTTGGTGATGACACCCTTTGCCGAGAAGCTTTCGATCTCATCCGTCACCACGCTCGCCTTGCCTTGGGCAATGCCGTGGAACAGATCGCCATTGGGCACAAAGGCCATGCGTTGCCGCCAGGGGCGATATTTCGGCGTGAAATGAGTCGCGATATCGTAATCCTGCCCGACAATGCCGCGAATGCCATCCAAGAGCGCTTCCTTCACCTTTTCTGGCTGCGAGAAGGACATTTGGGCGAATTTGGCTTGCTCGAACAGGATTGTCCGGCGGGTGATTTCGTGAATCCAATCTTCCGAAATGCCAAGCGCGCGCAGTTCCTCGGCGATCTCAATCGCGTTGCGGCCCACACGGAAATAGGTGGGGGAACGCTGCAGCATCACAACATGGGCGGCCTTGGCGGCCATGGCGGGGATGATGGTGGCCGCGCTGGCGCCTGACCCAATCACCAGCACGCGTTTGCCGGCATAGTCGAGCCCTTCTGGCCATTCCTCGGAATGCACCAGCCGGCCCTGATAGGCCGCCATA
This sequence comes from Roseomonas sp., assembly GCA_020249505.1. Taxonomy (GTDB): domain Bacteria; phylum Pseudomonadota; class Alphaproteobacteria; order Acetobacterales; family Acetobacteraceae; genus Neoroseomonas. The sequence goes on from JADCFN010000001.1 coordinate 145,059, forward strand.
TTCGGCCATTCGGGCATATAGCCCTGACGCTGCCGGTAATAGCCCTGACACATATAAAGAAAATTGCAGGTGAAACGGCGCGGCAGGCCATTGGTCTTGTCCAGAACCTCCAAGGTCCAAAGCTTGGTCTGGCTATCCCAACTTGCATGCGTAATGTGATGCCGATAGCGGATATGCCGCGCCAGATCATTTTCTGCGATCACTTCGCCCATATAACTCAGGATTTCTTCGGCAGTGGCGATTGGCGCACCGCGCCAGGGCTTGAAGCGATAGCCGAAGGTATGCAGGTCGCTATCCGAACGAATGCCGGGATATTTATGGGTCCACCAGGTGCCGCCGAAGCTTTCCTCATTCTCCAGCACGACAAAGCGCTTGTCCGGGCATTGTGTGCTGAGGTGATAGGCGGCGCCAATGCCGGAAATGCCGGCGCCAACAATCAACACATCGAAAAACTCAACCGAATGCGGATGGCTTGCGGTCTGTAGCGGGGCAGTATCGGGCATGCGGCGCGTCTTTCCTGATCACCAACAAATTCAGCGTTTCACAATAGCAGGCAGCGCGGCTTTGACGAAACGGCCAGGTTATTTGAACCGCACCACCACATCCTGCGCCTGATCCAAGCCCTCATAGCGCGCGGTCCAGACCTGACCCGCCAGCACCGGCTGGGGTGGCGAAAAAGACCCCAAGGAGATGATATCCCCCTGCCGCAAGGGCCGCCCTTCTCGCGCCAAGTCGCGCGCAATCCAGGCCAGCGCATTCAGGGGATGGCCCAGAATGGCGGCCCCGGGTGCCCGTGAAACCTCCCGCCCATCCTGATGGAGTGAAATGCTCATCCGTCCCAAGGCCGCGATGAAATCCGCACTCGGCGTCACTGCAATCGGGCGCCCCTGCACGCCAAGCCGCGCGCCGACATTGATGGCGAGCAGATCGCCAAGGCTTGGGCGATGATCCGGCCCATAGACCAGATCAGGCAATTCAATGAAGGGAATGACCTGATCAATATGGCGGATCAGTGCGGCATGGTCAGTCAGCGCAGTTTCAACGCCCCCCATCGAAACACGCACCAGCATATCCGCTTCCAGGACTGGCACGGCGGCGAAACGTGCTTCGATTTCAGCACCCGAAGATGCGCGCAAGGTGGCGTGGAAAATTGCACCGCGAATTGGGTGATCAATGCCGAAGCGTTGTTGAATGACGGGGTTGGTCAGGCCAAGCTTGAAGCCGACGGTGTCTCCCATGGGTTGCGCGAAAAGCGCAACAAGCTTGTCCTGCACGCAGCGCCCATCGGCGGGTGATAGCGCCGCGAAAGGCGTGGGCGATTGGCGTTGCAAGATCTGCCCGGCAAAGCGCGCAATCGCCGCATCATCCGGGCAGGCAGCGCGCGCGGCGGGCGCCAGCGCCAGGCCCAGCAGCAGAGCGGCGAAAAGCCGCCGCGGCATCACGGCCGGACCTGCCCCGTGCCAAAAATCTTGTAGCGATAGGTGCAAAGCTGCTCGAGCCCCACAGGCCCGCGCGCATGCAGCCGGCCGGTGGCGATACCGATTTCCGCGCCAAAGCCGAATTCGCTGCCATCGCAGAATTGCGTGGAGGCATTCCAAAGCCCAACGGCCGAGGAAATGCCATCCAGAAGTTGCTGCGCGGCCTCGGCATCTTCGGTGATGATCGCTTCCGTATGCTCACTGCCGAAGCAGCGGATATGCGCCAGCGCTTCGTCAACGCCGGCCACCACTTTCACCGATAGGATCGCATCCAGCCATTCGGTTGCGTAATCATCGTCAGTTGCGGGCTTGAGGCCCGGCACGATGGCGCGCGCGGCCTCATCCGCGCGGAAATCGCAGCCAAGCGCGCGCAAATCCGCAATAAGGTCGGGCAGCAGCGCGGGCGCGATGGCGGCGTCAATCAACAGGGTTTCGGTGGCGCCACAAACGCCGGTGCGGCGCATCTTGGCATTGGCGAGTATGGCGCGCGCCATGGCGTGATCCGCGCCGGCATGAATGTAAGTGTGGCAAAGCCCTTCCGCATGCGCCAGCACGGGCACGCGCGCTTCTTCCATCACGCGCGTCACCAGGCCCTTTCCGCCGCGCGGTATGATCAGGTCAATCAGTCCCGAGGCACGCAGCATGGCGCCGACAAAGGCGCGGTCGGCGCTGGGGGCCACTTGCACCGCGGGTTCCGGCAGGCCGGCGCCCCGCAGACCTTGCACCATGCAGGCATGAATAGCTGTGGCGCTGCGCAAGCTTTCAGACCCGCCCCGCAAAATCACCGCATTGCCTGATTTGAGGCAGAGCGCAGCCGCATCCGCCATGACATTGGGCCGGCTTTCGAAAATCATGCCAATCACACCAAGCGGCTGCGCCACGCGTTGCAGACGCAGCCCATTGGGGCGCTTCCATTCTGCGAGCACGCGGCCCACCGGGTCAGCCAGCGCGGCGACTTCCTCAAGCCCCTTCGCCATGGCTTCAATGCGCGCGGCATTCAGCAGCAGCCGGTCACGAAAGGCCGGCGACAAACCAGGTGCCGCCGCGATATCCTCGGCATTTGCGGCAATGATCTCAGCTTCGCGTTCGCGCAGTGCTGCCGCCGCCAAAAGCAGCGCCTGATCCTTCACCGCGCGTGGCGCTGCGGCCAGCGCGCTTGTGGCGGCACGCGCGGCATGCGCGGCTTCTTGCAGGGCCTGGGCGGGATCGGGGGGCATGGCGTTCACGGGCAGAAAATCCTTTCTGCCGCCTTATAGGCCATTTAAGCCCCGCGCCGCTATTCGATCCTGATGCCGCTTTCGCGAATGATCGGTTCCCATTTGGTGCGCTCGGCAGCCCAGGCAGCGGCGAATTCCGCGGGGGTGGAGGGCATGGCTTCCAGCCCATTGCGGTTCAGGATGCCGACCACATCGGGGTCTTCCAAGGCGATGCGCATGGCATGTGCCAGCCGTTCCACCGCCGGTTCCGGCGTGCCGCGGGGTGCTACCACCGCATACCAGGACGGCACGTTGAAGCCGGGCAGGCCGGTCTCCGCCACCGTTGGGATATCCGGCAAAAGCCGTGAACGTTGCAAGGTTGGCACCGCAAGCCCGCGCAGCCGGCCCGCTTCGATATGCGTCTTGACCGAGGGCGAGGTCGGGAAGCCGTAATCCAGCCGGCCGGAAATCAAATCCGTGGCCACCAGGCCGCCGCCGCGATAGGAGACCTCAATGGTTTCAATCCCGGCCATTTTGGCGAATAACAGGCCGGCCAATTGGGGCGCGCTACCAATGCCGCTATGGCCCCAGGAAAGCTCTCCGGGCCGCGCCTTGGCGGCGGCGATGATATCGGCAGCGGTGCGCCAGGGGCGTTCGGCGGGGACGGTCAGGATATTGAACAGGTCAACGGCGATGGAAACCGGCACCAGATCCCGCGCTGGGTCTATCGGCAGGCGCATGACCATGGGGCTGATCACCAAGGCGCCGAGTGTTGCGAGCAGGATCGTGTAGCCATCGGCCGGGCTGCGGGCCACAAGCTCGGTCGCCAGATTGCTGCCGGCGCCGGGGCGGTTTTCCACAATCACCGGCTGGCCCAGCACTTCTGACATCTTGGGCGCGAAGGCGCGGGCCGAGATATCGGTGGCACCGCCAGGCGTGAAGCCCACCACCAAACGGATAGGCCGATTGGGAAAGGGCGCCTGCGCCAGGGCTGGGGCGGCAAGCACGGGGCTGGCCGCGAGCAGGGCGCGGCGAGAAAGGCGATGATCGAACATGCCGGCGCTTTATCAGGCTTTGGGCCGATATGCATCCCCTGCCCCATTTACATTTTGCAGCTTGGCGCTAGTGAAAACTCCATGGAGGCCAATTTTTCCGCGCAGATCCTGCGCGCCGCCCTTTTCGCCGCCCGCGCCCATGCCGGGCAGGTGCGGAAAGGTGCCGCCGCCGAGCCCTATGTGAACCACGTGATTGAGGTCGCCGCGATCCTGGCCGAACATGGCGCACCCGAGGAAGCCATCCTGGCCGGGCTGCTGCATGACACGGTGGAGGATACTGAGACCACCGATGCCGATCTGATCGCGGTTTTCGGCCCGGTGATTGCGGGCTTGGTGGCGGAAGCGACCGATGATAAAGAAAAGCCTAAGGAAATCAGGAAGGCCTTGCAGATCAGCCAGGCGCCAAAGCATAGCGAAGCGGCCAAGCAATTGAAACTTGCTGATAAAATCGCGAATTTGCGCTCCATCGCCGATAGCCCACCGGCGAATTGGAATCATGCGCGCCGCATTGAGTATGTCGGCTGGGCCGGGCGCGTTGCGGCAGGGCTCAAGGGTGTGAACCCTGGCTTGGATGCCTTGTTCGATTCAACCTATCGTGCCGCCCTTGCGAGGCTCGCGAGCGAGATGCCATGAAGCGACGGCTGTTTCTGGCTAGTGCCGGGCTGCTGGCCGCGCCAAACCTTGCGTTGGCGCAAAAGGGTGGCGTGACCCTGCTGATGCCTTTTGCGGAAGGGGGCGCGACGGATCAGCTCATGCGCGCCGTGGCGAAATCCGCGAGCAAGACACTTGGACAAGAAATCCGGCTGGAAAACAAACCAAGCCGCACGGGGCTCAGGCTTTTGTCGCAATTGCGGGGTGCACCGCCGGATGGGTCAGTGGTAATGCTGTTTCCCGTTGTGACCCTGCGCGCCCTGGTGGAGCGCGGCGTTGATTTCACCATGGGGCGCGATGCGACGCCTATCATGTGCCTGGCGGGTGGGACCTATGGCGTGATTGCCAAGGCCGACCGTTTTCCCGGCGGCTGGCGCGATTTCGTGGCCGAGGCACGCCAGAAGCCAGGGCAGCTTTCCTTTGGCACTGCGGGGGTTGGCTCGGTCGGGCATGTCACCATGGCGCGGCTGATGGTGAAGGAAAACATCCAGGCGGTACATCTGCCCTTCCGCGGCGCCGCCGATGGCGTGGAAGCGCTGATGGCAGGTGATCTGGATGTGATGGCGGGCGGCGCGCGGCTGCATGTGGCCGTGGATCAGGGGGATGCGCGGTGGCTTACGCTCTGGTCGCCCCAGCGCAATCCGCGCTGGCCGGATGTGCCGACCCTGGTTGAGCTTGGCTATGGGCTGACGGAAACCGCGCCCTTCGGGCTGATCGGCCCACCCAATATGCCCTCGGCAGAACGCGAAAGATTGCAAGCCGCCTTCACCGCAGCGCTTCGGGCCCCTTCCGTCAAGGCTGTCATGACCAGGCTTGGCATGACCGAGGATTTGCGTGATGGCGCTGCCTATTCTGCCTATTTGGCGGCAGCGGCGGGTGAGGAAGCAGCACTTGGGCTGCGGCCGGAAGCGCGGCAGTGATTCAGGCGGCGGCGCCCGCCCTTATCCTTGCATCAGCATCCAAGGCGCGGCGGGCCGTGCTGGAAGGCGCTGGGCTGCGGTTTGAGACGCGTGTTGCTGGCGTGGATGAGGCCGCCATCAAGGAAGCCGCCCAGGCCGAGGGGATTTCCGCGGATGAGGCCGCGCTGATCCTGGCCGATGCCAAGGCGGAACGTGTGGCAAGGTCCGCGCCCGATGCGCTGGTGATTGGCGCGGATCAATTGCTGGTCAGTGAAGGCGCCTGGTTCGACAAGCCGCCCGATATGGCGGCGGCGCGCGCGCATCTGCAACGCCTGCGCGGACGGCGGCATGAATTGGTCACCGCCTTGGTCTGCCATCGCGGCGGGCAGCGCATCTGGCAGCATGTGGCGAAGCCGCGGCTGACCATGCGCGATTTTTCGGATGCTTTTCTGGACGCCTATCTGGCCGCCGAGGGCGAGGCTTTGCTTTCCTCAGTCGGTGCCTATCGGCTGGAAGGCCATGGCGCGCAATTATTTGACCGGATTGAAGGCGACCAGCCGGCGATTTTGGGCCTGCCCTTGCTGCCCTTGCTCGGGTTCTTGCGCCAGCATGGGGTGTTGTTGAGGTAGGCCCCTTTGCGGGGAAGTGCCGCTATTCAAGTCAAGGCAAGAAACGGATGGCGCCGCCCATGAAATCATGGTTGGCATTGGTGACGTCCCACAGATCGGATCACCGATGACGCAGTCCCCATCCGAACTCCCTGCCCAAGTACTCATGGGCGCCAAGGAATGGGTCATGCTGATCGCACTTTCCGTGCTCTGGGGTGGGTCCTTCTTTTTCAATGGTGTTGCGGTGCGGGAATTACCTTCCCTCACGATTGTTCTGGCACGCGTTGGCATTGCGGCTTTGACGCTTTGGGCGGTGCTGGCCCTGATGAACATCCGCATGCCGCGCATGAAAGGGCTTTGGCCGGCGTTCTTCGGCATGGGCCTCTTGAACAACGCCATCCCCTTCGCACTATTCGTTTGGGGTCAACATTATATTGCCAGCGGCTTGGCCGCTATCCTGAATGCCACCACGCCGCTTTTCACGGTCCTTGTCGCGCATTTCTTGACGCATGATGAGAAACTGAGCGCGGGCAAGATAGCGGGCGTTGCTCTGGGGCTTTTGGGGGTGATCCTGATGCTTGGGGCGGAATTGCTCGCGGGCTTGGGCACCGGGCTTGTCGCGCAATTGGCCTGCCTTGCCGCAGCACTCTCCTACGCCTTTGCCGGTATTTTTGGACGGCGCTTCAAGCGCATGGGTGTACCACCCTTGATGACCGCGACGGGTCAGGTAACCGCCTCAAGCCTGCTGGTGCTGCCCCTTGTGCTTCTGGTGGATCACCCATGGAATCTGGTGCCTCCGAGCACCCACACCTGGGCGGCCCTCATCGCGATTGGTGTCGCTTCCACCGCGCTCGCCTATGTTCTTTACTTCCGTATTCTTGCGGCGGCAGGTGCCACCAATTTACTGCTGGTGACGTTTCTCATTCCGATAAGTGCTATTTTACTGGGGGGCCTTTTCCTAGGTGAAAGCCTGGCGACCAAGCACTTCATCGGCATGGGCATGATTGGGATTGGGCTTGCGCTGATTGATGGGCGTATTTCAATCTCTTGGCCGCGCAAATGATAGCTTCCCACAAAAAAGGGCGGCCCCGAAGGACCGCCCCCATTTCTCGCAAGCTGCGATGGATCAGAAATCCATCCCGCCCATGCCGCCACCCGGCGGGCCACCGGCCGGTGCGCCCTTCGGCTCCGGACGCTCAGCCACCATCGCTTCGGTGGTGATCAGCAGAGACGCGACAGAAGCCGCATCCTGCAGCGCAGTACGCACAACCTTGGTCGGGTCAATGATGCCGGCCGCGACCAGATCCTTGTACTCGTCCTTCTGCGCGTCATAGCCGTGGGTGTAGGTGCTGTCGCGCAGCACTTCACCCGCGATCACCGCGCCGTCCTTGCCGGCGTTTTCAGCGATCTGCTTCAAGGGCGCCTGGATGGCGCGGCGGATGATTTCGATCCCCACCTGCTCATCATTATTCGCACCTTTGAGGCCGCCGAGGTTGGTCGAAGCGCGCAGCAGCGCAACACCACCACCCGGAACGATGCCTTCCTGCACGGCAGCGCGGGTCGCATGCAGCGCGTCGTCCACGCGGTCCTTGCGTTCCTTCACTTCCACTTCGGTGGAGCCACCGACGCGGATCACGGCAACGCCACCGGCGAGCTTCGCCAGACGCTCCTGCAGCTTTTCACGGTCATAGTCCGAGGTGGTTTCCTCGATCTGCGCCTTGATCTGCTCGCAACGGCCAGTGATCTGGTCCTTCGCACCTGCGCCATCAACGATGGTGGTGTTTTCCTTCTCAATGCGCACGGTCTTGGCGCGGCCGAGCTGCGCCAGCGTGACGCTTTCGAGCTTGATGCCAAGATCTTCGCTGATCACTTCACCACCGGTCAGGATCGCGATGTCTTCCAGCATCGCCTTGCGACGATCACCGAAGCCAGGCGCCTTCACGGCCGCGATCTTGAGGCCACCGCGCAGCTTGTTGACCACGAGGGTCGCGAGCGCTTCGCCTTCCACATCTTCCGCCACGATCACGAGCGGACGGCCGGACTGCACAACCGCTTCAAGCAGCGGCAGCATCGGCTGAAGCTGGGACAGCTTCTTTTCGAAGATCAGGATGTACGGATTGTCCATTTCCGCGATCATCTTTTCCGCATTCGTGATGAAGTACGGAGAGACATAGCCGCGGTCGAACTGCATGCCTTCAACGACATCAAGTTCGGTCTGGATGGACTTGGCTTCTTCAACCGTGATCACGCCTTCATTGCCGACCTTTTCCATGGCCTGGGCAATCATTTCGCCGATCTCGGATTCGCCATTGGCGGAAAGCGTGCCAACCTGCGCCACTTCGGCAGAAGTGGTGATCTTCTTCGTCTTGGCTTCCAGTTCAGCGACAACGCTGGACACGGCCTTATCAATGCCGCGCTTCAGGTCCATCGGATTCATGCCGGCGGCAACCGCCTTGGCGCCTTCGCGCACAATGGCCTGGGCCAGCACGGTCGCGGTGGTGGTGCCATCGCCCGCCGTGTCATTGGTCTTGGAGGCAACTTCGCGCACCATCTGCGCGCCCATGTTTTCGAACTTGTCAGCCAGTTCGATTTCCTTCGCCACCGTCACACCGTCCTTGGTGATGCGGGGTGCGCCGAAGCTCTTGTCGATAACGACATTGCGGCCCTTGGGGCCGAGGGTCACTTTTACGGCGTCGGCCAGGATATCAACACCGCGGAGCATACGCTCGCGAGCCTGGGCGCCGAACTTTACGTCCTTAGCAGCCATGTTTGCGTGTCCTTTTCAGGTTCTATTTGGAAAACTGGTGATCAGGCGGTCAGGATGCCCATGACGTCGGATTCCTTCATGATCAGGAGCTCCTCGCCATTCAGCTTCACTTCGGTGCCGGACCACTTGCCGAACAGAATGCGATCGCCAGCCTTGACGTCGAGCGGACGAAGATCGCCCTTTTCGTTCAAGGTGCCGGAACCGACGGCGACAACTTCGCCTTCTTGCGGCTTTTCCTTCGCGGTGTCGGGGATGATAATACCACCAGCGGTCTTTTCTTCCGCGGTAACGCGGCGAACGAGAACGCGGTCATGCAGGGGACGAAAGGCCATATGGTCCTCTCCTGAGCCTCGGGTTGATGACGGCTCACTCTGGGAAGCCTGACCGGTCACCGAGGGTGCCCCGGCCGTTAGCACTCCCCCCAGAGGAGTGCCAGCGATGTAGGCTGGCCGGCGCGGCGCGTCAAGCGGCTGGCAGCACTCGCGGAGCGCTAGTGGTAATACATTGATAAAAAAGAATTTTCTTGAAGAACTCCGAGGTTTTCATGGCAAGCTTGCCGAAGGCCCGGGTGGCATGCGCCGCCGGCGGGGGCTGAAGGAGGCCACGGGAAAGACCATGCGCCTAAAGCTTCAGGGGTTGGAAAGCGCGGTACGTATGCCGGATTGGCGGCTGACCACGGCCGAATTGCTCTATCAACTGCCCGATCACCCGCATGGTTTGTCTTTTTTGTCGAATTTGTCATGGACATCAAACCATCCTTTCGAGACAAGTCAGACATTGTCGCCGTCTTCGCTGGAAACCCCGCTGGCTCACAGGGCTAGCATCCAACATTGCAACCAGCCAGGGAGACCGCGAAAATGATCGGCCCTATGGAGAGAGCGCTTCGGAATCATAGAGCGCTTCGGAATCATAACGTCTGGTGTTGCGTGTGTCATGGCCTGCTTGCGGGGTTCAAGCTGGCCAACGGCTCATTCGCGCAGGCGGCGGCATATCTGGTCATCACCGTCGTCCATGCCCTTGGCGCCCGCGAAGAGTTGCGGCGCAAGCCACCGCCTGGGCGGTGACAGGGATCGGCAAAGGGCCGATCGTCGCGTTGGCGTGCATTTGCGCTCGCCACGCTTGCCGCCATCATCCGCGCCAAGCGCGGGTGACCGCCCCACCCCCTACAGCCCGACCGTTCCGCCCCCCATCTGGCCTCACACCCCATTCCACCCCATCTTCCCGCCATGCCGCTGCCCAACCACCCCATCTATCTGGCGCTGCAAAGCTTCATCTGGCAGAAGCTGGATCGGGCGCCGGATTTCCCGGAATTGGACCGGTTCCTTGCATTCTGGCAGCGCGAGATTGATGGGCCGCTCCATTCGGTGCGGGTCGCCTCGGCCGCGCTGACGCGCCCGGCGGAGCTGCGTTACGCCAATGGGGTGTTTACGCTGCACTGAAACCCCTCGACACTAGTTGGCGACTGACAGGGGGGGATAGACAGGTCATGCGCCACATCCAGCAACCGGGGCCTGCCGGGCCCGCGCGCATCATCGCCCATCCGGTGCGCGCCCAGGCGATTGACGTTGAATTGCCGCGCGGGGCGAGCGTGCTCAGCGCCTTGCATGATCTGGCCCGGGCGCATGGGGCCGAGGGCGGGTGCCTGACCCTCTCGGGCGGCGCGCTTGAGCCTTTTGCCTATGTGATCCCGGCCTTGGCGCCTGATCCATCCCATGCGGCTTATTACAGCGACACCTTCCGCCCAGCGGGCGCCACGCGGCTTGATGTGGCTTCCATCACCGTCGGTTTTCGCGATGGCGCGCCGTTCTTTCATTGCCACGGCTTCTGGACCGAAGCCGATGGCCGTGCCGGCGGGGGCCATATGCTGCCGGAAGAAACCATCATCGCCGCGCCGATCCGCGCGCAAGGCGTGTTGATTTCAGGTGCTCGGTTTGAAGCGCGTCAGGATGCGGAAACCGGCTTCAAGCTATTCACGCCTGTGGCCACCACGCCGCCAAGTGCGACCAGCGCCAATGGCATCGCAATCCGCCTTTGCCCCAATCAGGACATCACGGCAGCGCTTGAAGCGGCGGCGGCAGGCGCTGGCTTCGGTGCGGCGCGGCCGCATGGCGGTGTCGGCAGTATCATCGGCGCGCGTTATGCCAATGCGCCGCCGGTGGATAATTTCGCGACCGAAATGCTGATCCGTGATGGTGTGATTCGCCCCGGCGCCACGCGGCTTGATGTGGCGATGGTGGATTTGACCGGGCAGCTGAGCGCGGGGGTGCTGACGCCAGGCGATAATCCTGTGCTGATGACGCTGGAAGCGGTGCTGACGCCGAACTGATCGACGCTTTGTTGTCGTAGGCGCCTCATGGTCATATGGCGAAAGGAGATTAGCGTGGAGGACGACCTATCAACCCAGCCAGAGTACTGCGTGCAGCAACAACTTGAAGCCTATAACGCACGCGACATTGATGCCTTTATGCGCTGGTGGGCCGAGGATTGCTGCTATTATGGCTTCCCCGACCAGCTTCTGGCTCAAGGAACTGCGGAGATCCGGGAGCGGCATCTGATACGCTTTCGTGAACCGAATTTGCACGGGCGTTTGGTCACCCGATTATCCTTGGGTAACCTTGTGATTGATCAGGAGGTTGTGACGCGAAGCTTCCCGGAAGGCCCTGGTGAGGTTGACGTGATTGCCATCTATGAGGTCGAGGGCGGGAAGATTTCCAAGGCTTGGTTCAAGATGGGAAAGCCCAGGCTACATAATTCCTCACCGTGAGCGGAATTGACGCGATGCTAAAGATATTTGCCGCGCTCCAGAATTTCGAGCGTGTATTCCTTGTAGGTAATGCCGAGTTCCTCAGCGCGCGCGAGGCGCCTTAAGGCAATCTCCCGCGGCGGGGTCTTCCAGGCGCGTTTATGCGCGCGGCGCCAATGCCAGGCCCGCCAGGATGCGTTGACATCTTCCTCCTCATCCAGCGGCGGGCCGCCATTATGGCGCGGCGCTGGGGGCAGCATGTCAGATACCACTCACGGGCGGCATGGTGGCGGCGAAGGAAGGCCGATCCGATGCGCGGTCAAACCAAGTAGCAAGGCCGGGCAAGCCATCGCGCCAAGCCCAAACACGATGGCGCCTTTCGCAATAGCCAAGCACCGCCAGCAGCGCGAGGAAGCCGGCATCCGGCGCGGCATAAACATCGCGCGCAACATCATCCTGCAGCGCGGCGGCGATGCGTGCGGCGCGGGCTTCTTCCAAGGCAATCACGCCCGGCGATCTTTCATGCACCGGCCGGCGCAATTCCCGGTTCCAGACTGCGATGCCATCCAGCATGCCAAGCACACGGCCATAGGCTGCAAGGCGCTTCCAGCCATCCGCGCCATCACCCAATAGGCGCTTGTTGGGTGCTACCAGGGAATCCAACACCATCAGGATAGGCGTGGTTTCCGTGACCGTGGTGCCATCCGCCAGCACCAGCGATGGCACGCGCCCGACCGGGTTATGCGGCAACAGACTGGAAGCCGGATCGCGCAAGGTGGTTTCGGAGAAGCTGACGCGGCCCTCAAGGCCAAGTTCCAGCACCGCCATGCGGGCGATGCGGGCATAGGGAGAGCCAGAGGAATGAAAAAGCTGCATGAGGCAAGGCTAACCCGTCACGCCCCATCTGACGAGGCCTGGCATTTCACCCCCGCGCGCTTTGGGTTACACCCGCGCCCATGAACGCGAAGACCCCATATGACCCAGCCGACGATGGCTGGACCGATTTCGTCTGGCATGAGGATGGCTTCCCTGCCCTGGTTGGTCCCTTCTGGCAAAAAACCGTGGATGGCCGGCGGCTGCATGGGCTGCTGGTGGAAGAAAAGCACAGCAATATCCACGGCATTGTCCATGGTGGCATGATTTCTACCTTTTTGGACCAGACGCTTGGTTATACGGTTTGGGAAGCCGCTGATCGCGGGCCGAATGTCACCGTGCAGCTGAATGTCCATTTCATCGCCGGTGCCAAGCAGGGGGATTTTCTGGTGGCGGAAGGTGAGGTGATGCGCGTGACGCGTTCCATCGTATTCGTGCGCGGGCGCCTGACCGCAGGTGATCGGCTGATTGCCCATGCGGATGGGGTTTGGAAGCGGTTGGGGGCGGGGTAGCCGGACCAGCCCTCAGCTTCTCCTTGATGGCGATTCTATAGGTTATGATTTGATCGGCGTTCTGCGGCGCCTTTCGATCAGAAGACGTAATTCGTCCCGATAAGCTGTTTGCAATTCGGTCAGGCGTTGTTGACAATTTTGATCCATACGCCCGCCGCAGGCGCCGCGCGCTTTGTCGTAGCGCTGCTGAAAGTCCGCCCGCGCCTCTGCGCGCCGCGCCTCATAGAATGCGGTACGCTCGTCAGCACTGGGAAAACTAGCTGGCCAGAGCACGACCTTGATGCTGTCTGGATAGGTCACAGCGGCGCCAGAGGCCAGATCAGCTGCAAGACCGACAACCCCACCAATCAGGATATTGCCCGCCGTCATGGCCTGGAAGCTTGCGGTGACCAGCCTGCTGGTTGCCTGATAATCGGCCCTTTCGCATCTGACCAAAAGATCATGGCGCGATTTGCTGATGCGTACAGAACCCGGTGTTGGATTGACCGCGCCAATATTGGAATCATTTCGCTGTAATATGCAGGTTGCTCCGGCGGGTTCGCTTTCCACAAGAATTGTATGGTCCGTACCAGTTGTGATTGTTGCGCAGGCAGCGAGAAACACGAGCGGGCTGACAAGCAGGACTTGGCGGATACGGTTGAACATCGGACCCCTCTGGTGATTGAAGCCGCTTACGATTCTGTCGGCGATGGAATGATCATCTATGCCGCTGCGGTTTGTAAGCGGTTGGGGGCGGGGTAGGCGCCTGACCTACCACGCCCAGGCTGGCCTTCAGGTGCCGGTTGCGGTTGCAATGCGGCGTTCTTCAAGCCGACGGATTTCTTCCTGTTCCTGATTGCGTATTTCACGAACGCGCTGCAGGCAGCTTTGATCCGAAGCGCCGCCACAGGCGCCTTGCGCCCTTTCGATGCGCTTCGCGAAATCGGCCCGGGTATCCGCCAACCGCCCCTCAAAAAATGCATCGCGCGTGGCGGCACTTGGGAAGCTGCGTGGCCAGAGCACTACCTTGACCGATTCCGGGTAGGTGATAGCTGCGCCAGAAGCAAGATCTGCAGCAAGCCCAACCACGCCGCCGATCAGCACATTGCCCAAGGTCATGGCCTGGAAGCCAGCGGTAACGGTGCGGCTGGTGGGCTCATGATCAGCCTTTTCGCAATTCACTTTAATGTCATGGCGCGATTTACTGATGCGGATGGAACTTGGCGTCGGATTGACTGCGCCGATATTGGCGCCATCACGACGCAACAAACATGTCGCACCTGCCGGGTCGGTTTCTACCAGCAACGTATGGTCTGTTCCACTGGTAATGGTGGCGCAGGCAGACAGTGATGCCAAGGCCAGCATCAAGACTGGCAGGCGGCAAAGCTTCTTCATTGGACTTCCTTCGCAGATTTGCTTCACACGATCATTGCAACTACCTCTGTCATGCGCAATGGTTCGGAGTACTGTTCGGGACCTGATTGATCATGCCTGCGGGGCCTGCCAGTCTTGCTCACCTGATGCCTCAGCGGCCTTTAAAATCAGGACCGGGAGAAGACCATGATCCACCGCCGAACCCTCCTCGCCGCACACATCGCGCTGGCCGCCGCGGCGCAACCCGCCGCCGCGCAATCCGGTGCTGCCTGGCCCGCCGGGCGGCCCATTCGGCTGGTGGTGGGCTTTCCGCCGGGTGGGTCTGGCGATTTCCTGGCGCGCACGCTGAGCGAACCCTTGGCGCGCGAATTGGGCGGCGCCACAATCCTCGTGGATAATCGCCCTGGTGCCGGTTCCAATATCGCTGCCGAGCATGTCGCGCGGAGCGAGCCCGATGGCTACACGATTTTGCTGGGCGGCAATTTCACCCATGCGGTGAACCCCGCCATGTATCGTCGCCTGCCCTTTGATCCCATCAATGATTTCACGCCGATCACGCGCGTGAGTGACCTGCCGCTGATCATCGCCGTGCGCGCCGATGCCGGCATCAATAACCTTGCTGATCTCGCGGCCCGTATGCGCGCGCAACCTGGCCGCTGGAATTACGCCACCCCTGGCATTGGCACGCCAAGCCATCTGGTGGGGGCCAAGCTTGCGAAGGTGACAGGGCAGGACATCACCCATGTGCCCTTCCGCGGCGGCGCGCCTTCCCTGCAAGCCGTGCTTGCTGGCGATGTGCAAATTCTGGTTGGCACACCGCCTGTTGCCTTGCCGCAAATCCGCGCCGGCACGCTGAAGGCGCTGTCGCTCAGCACGCGTTTGCCGTCACCCGTCATTCCCGATGTGCCAGGCAGCGAAGCCGCCGGGCTGCCTGCGCTGGATATCACCGGCTGGTGGGGCGTGTGGACCGCGGCGCGTTTGCCGGCGCCCATTCGCGACCGCTTGTTCAATGCCTTTCGGGCCGTGCTGGCGCAGCAGCCTGTGCAGGCGCGCTTTGCGCAGGAAGGGTTGCAAGCGCTGCCGAGTGAAAGCCCGGAAGAATTCGGCCGTTTCGTACAGGCGGAAATGCCGATCTGGGCCGAAATTGTGAAGGATGCCGGCGCGACCGCGGATTGAAGCGCCTATAGCCCCAACAAATCCAGCGTACGCCCGATAATCTTCGCCTCATCGAAGTGCTCCAAAGCGCGCACGCGCCCCGCTTCACCCATGCGGACGCGGCGTGCCCTATCATTGGCAAGCTGAGACAGCGCCTCGGCCAAAGGCGCGATGGTCGCGGGTGGCACCAGCAAGCCAGTCTCCCCCGCCGCCACCTGTTCGCGCGGGCCGCGAATATCGGTGGCGACCACGGGCAGGCCGGTCAGCATCGCCTCAATCACGCTCATGGGCAGGCCTTCGAAATGTGAGGGCAGGCAGAAAACATCAGCCGCCGCCAGTAGCCGCGCCACGTCATGCCGATAGCCAAGCCGTTGCAGCCTGGGGCCAAGGGCCGCGGCGGCGCGGGCAAAATGCGGTTCCATATCCTCGCCATGATCGGAAGCGAGGCGTTCGCCCACCACCCAAAGCCGCGCATTGGCAGGCGTTGCTTCCATGGCGCGCAGCAATTCCGGATAGCCCTTGTGGCGTACCAAGCGTGACACGGAGATGATCACGCAATCATCTTCAGCCGCGCCCAATTCAGCACGCAGCGCCTGGCGCGCTTCGGGGTCGGGATGGAAAGCTGCGGGGTCGCGCCCATTCAGAATGGCTGTGGCGCTCGCGTGAATGCCAAGCCGGCGGGCGTCTTCGGCTTCCTCGGCGCTGACGGTCAGATAAACATCCGTGATGCGCCCGGCAGCGCGTTCAAGTTGCAAGGCCAGGGCGCGGCGCCACCAGGGGCCGGGCTGATTGAACAGAAAGCCGTGGCAGGTATAGGCAATGCGCGGCACGCCGGCTGAACGTGCTGCCGCACGCCCGATCAAGCCGCTGATCGGCATATGCGCATGCACCAGATCGCAAGATTCGCGCTTCAGGAAATCACGCACCGCTGTATAGGCGTTCCATTGCAGCAGCGGGTTCATGCTGCGCGCCATGGGCATGGCTTCAACACGAAAACCCTCGGCGCGCGGAATATCGAGCAAAGGGCCTTCGGCGCAAAGGCCCACAACCTCATGCCCGCGCGCACGGGCACCACGCATCAGCGGCAGAATGAAATGCCGCATGGCGAAATCCACATTCGCGATGAAGCAGATTTTCATGCGGTCGCTGGCGGCGTCACGTGCTCGGCACGGGTACGGCGCCGGGCAGGCTCACGCGCGTGATCGCCCATTGCAGCGAAAACTCATTTTCTTCAGCGTAGAGTACGATTTGCAGGCTGCGCCGTGCCTCGCCGCCAAGATAGATGCTGTCTTCCAGTGCGACGCGCGCGCCCTTGGCGCGCAGCTTCCAACCCGCACCGGAAGCAAGACGCAGCAGCACAGCGCTTTCATCCTGCAAGAGATTGGCGGTGACCGCGGGGTGCAGATGAAAGCGTGCGACGAAAATCGGAATGGGCGCATCGGGCGGCAATTCCAGCACATCCTCGCCGCGCAGATCATCGCCCGATTCCGCGAGGTAAAGCCGCCGGCGATGCACCGCGCCGAAGGGGCCGCGCCAGCCATCATGGCTTGCTTCCAGCCATTGCGCGCCGGTGGCTTCCTGGCGTTCCACTTCAATGGTCTCGGGCTTGCGGCCAAGGCCCTCAGGGCGCAGCTCACTGGAATTGGTGTCGGACAGCACCAGGGTTGAATGCGCGGCGGTGGCGCGGAGAGCATCGCGCCAGCCTTCCTCACCCGCCGGGGCCGCGCCGCAATTCACGATCAGCCGATCACGCCCGACGGACATTTCAAAGGAAAGCGTGCCGGCATGGGCAAAGCGATCCGCGCCGCTCGGCAAGCCGCCCAGCCCAGTGGCGCCGCCGCGCCCGCGTGGCGGCGGCCCGGCATCCATGATGATGACGCTGCGCCCGGCTTGCAGGCGCTGAAAGCCGGTTTCCGGCAATTCCAGCGCGCCGCGCCCGCGCGCCTGGCCTTGTGTCAGTACCAGGTCAAGCAAGGCCGAGTTTTCTTCCCGCGCGCCATTGAACAGCGCCAGGCCGCCATCGCCATGGCGGAACAGGCGCAAAGCGGGGGCAGCACGGTCCAAAGCGGCCATCAAATGCGGCGGCGCTTCCACCCCCACGCCATGCAGCAGGTTGCGGATTTCAATCAGGTCTTGCAGCGCCGCGAGTTGCTGCGCGGGGGAGCGTTCCACATGCCCGCCATCGGGCAGGAATTGGCGTTCAATCTCGGCCGGCAGGAAGCGGATGGCGCGTTGCAGATAGGCTTCTTCTTCCAAGGCGACGGCGGCGGCCAGCGCGCCCTTCAGCGCCACCAGCGCGCCGCGATGGTCTTCTTCCGCCGGCAGCGCGCCGACCAGATCGCGCGCATCCTGCGCGAGCCGCTGCATCACCTGACGGCGGAAGACATCCTCGGCCGTCGCGGCGAAAAAATCCCAATGGCCGAGCCAGGCGGAAATGCGCGCGCCGACCACTTCCGGCGCATCAGCGATGTCTTCTTCCCAGCCGCTTTGCAGCCAATCCGCGGTCAGGGCGCGGGCGCGGAGCCGCGCGGCATCCGTCCCCAAGGCGCGCAAATCGCGCATCCAGGCAAAACCGTGCGCAGCAGCGCGCCAAGCGGGGGAGGCACCAATGCCGCCCCAGGGCTCGCCGCCTTCGGCCAGCAGGCGCATGGGGCGGATGGTGCCGGCGAAATCGGCTTCTCCGCGCAGCAACCGCGCGCCGCGGGCCGCGTCGCCGGGCCAAAGATCACGAAAGGGGCGGGCAGGGGCATCGGGCACACGCACTGGGCGCAGCCGTGCGAGCTTTTGCCGGGCGCCGCGCAGCAGATTGATCATGCCGCACCCCCGCGCAAAGCCTTGATCGCGGCGGCGTAATCCGGCGCGCCGAATACGGCCGTGCCCGCCACCAGCACATCGGCGCCCGCATTCAGGCAAAGCGGCGCGGTTTTCGCCGTGACGCCGCCATCCACCTGCAGCCGGATATCGCGGCCCGAGGTTTCGATCAGCCGGCGCAGCTTTTCGATTTTCGGCAATTGGCTTTCCAGAAAGCTCTGCCCGCCAAAGCCAGGATTGACCGACATGACCAGAATTAGGTCGCAAAGGTCCAGGACATGTTCGATAGTAGCGATGGGTGTGGCCGGGTTCAGCACCACCCCAGCTTTTTTCCCCAAGCCCCGGATGGTTTGCAGCGAACGATGCAAATGCGCGCCTGCTTCGGGATGCAGCGAGATCAGATCCACGCCGGCATCCGCAAAAGCCTGCAAATAGGGGTCCGCTGGCGCGATCATCAAATGCACATCAAAGGGGATCGTAGTGTGGCGGCGGAGCGCCTTGATCAGCCCCGGCCCGAAGGAAATATTCGGGACGAAATGCCCATCCATGATATCGAGATGCAGCCAATCCGCGCCGGCGGCGGTCACGGCACGCACTTCTTCGCCGAGTTTGGCGAAATCGGCGGCGAGAAGCGACGGGGTGATGAGCGGCGGGGGATGCACGATTCCCCTTGTAACCTTGCGAACCTGCCGGGACAACCTTGCGTGAAGGTTCAGGGCTTCCTCAATAAGGCGCGCACCACTTCGGCATGGCCCTGATGGCGTGGGCCTTCATCCAGCAGCACGGTGCCTTCCAGTAATTCCAGCACCTCAAGCCCCGCGAAACATTCCTCGACAATCGCGCGACTCCAAAGCAATTCGCGCAGCTTGGGCCCACCACTGCGGCGGCCCTCCTGCGCCGGCGTAAAACATTCCAGCGTCAGCAAGCCACCAGGGGCCAGCGCCGCCATGGCGCCTGCCGTGGCTTTCGCGCGATCTTCGGGCGGCAGATGCAGATAAATCCAGGCAATCAGGTCAAAACCGGCGCGCGGCCAATCCCAGGCGGCGGCATCCGCCGTGATGGTGTTCAGCGCCACGCCGCGCTGCCGGGCGAGGGAGGCTGCCTTGGCCAAGCCAACGCCGGACCAATCAAGGGACGTTACCTCCAAACCTTGGCCGGCCAGCCAGACGCCATTCCGCCCCTCGCCATCACCAACGGCCAAAGCACGCAGCCCCGGGCGCAGGCGATGCGCCTGGGATTGCAAATAAAGGTTCGGCGCCTCGCCAAACTCAAAACCGCCATTCTGGTAGCGTTCATCCCAGGCCAGGCTTGTGCTCATGATTTTCCTCGCGGGGTGGGGCGCCAATCGGGCGGCGCCAATTCAAAGCCGGCGAAATCAAAGGCGGGGCTGACGGTGCAGCCCACCAGACTCCAGCGGCCGAGCGACACGGCACTTTGCCACCAGCCTTTCGGCACCAGGGCAAAGGGGCGTTGATGGCGCGAAAGATCGGGGCCGAGATGCACCGCCTCCGCATCATGGCCATCGGGGGAAAGGCTCAGCGCGAGCGGCCCGCCGGCATACCAATGCCAGGCTTCGGCAGCATCCACGCGATGCCAATGGCTGAATTCATCGGCGGCGAGCAGGAAATAAATCGCCGTACCCGCGCCGCGCCCGCCCGCTTCCGTAGCATCGCGCCAGATCTCGCGGTAATGGCCGCCTTCCGGGTGGGGCTGAAGGGCCAGGGCGGCAATGACCTGCGCGGCGGTCACGCCTGGATCGCGCAGGTCAATCATGGTTCAGCCGACCGGGACGGTTTCAGCGAGCGGCGCGAGTTTGGACACCTCCGCAAACCAGGCGGCAAGCTTAGGGCAGGCATCGCGCCAGGGTTCAGCGGCAAAGCGGAAATCGAGGTAGCCGAGCGCACAGGCAATGCTGATGGCGCCGATATCGCCAAGCCCGCGCGGCGGGTCCTTTTCGAGCACGGCCAAAGCGCGTTCGACGGCGGCCTTTTGGCGCGCGTCAAAGGCCTTGCGGCCATCATCCTGCGGTTGGCCCATTTGCAGGCGCCGCGCCACGGCGGCATCCAGAATGCCATCGGCGGTGGCTTGCCGAATCATGGCTTTGAGGCGCGGCGCGCTGCCGGTTGGCGGGAAAAGCGGCGCGGCGGAACCGATGGTGTCCAGATATTCGCAAATCACCGGGCTATCATAAATCGCCGTGCCATCCTTGGTGACCAAGGCGGGCACTTTGGACAGCGGATTATCGGCCAGCAGATCAGCGGGCGATTGATGGGGATTGGTCGAGACCTTTTCCAAAAGCCCGCCAATGCCGCGCGCAATGGCGCAGACCATGACCTTCCGCACATAGGGGCTGGCTGGGGAGTAATGCAGTTTCATCGGGCGTTTCCTTGTGTGATATTAACGAAAATTGTCCTTGCCCGCACGGATGCGGGCAAGTGTCGCGATATCCGGCGCACGGACAAAAGGATTGGCGGCGCGTTCGGAAGCGATGGTGCTGGGCAGCGTCGGCTGGCCGGCTGCCCGTTGCGCCTGGGCTTCGGCGATGCGGGCCTTGAGCGCGGCATTATCCGGTTCCACCGTCAGGGCAAAGCGCGCATTGCTTTCGGTATATTCATGGCCGCAGCAAACGAGCGTTTCGCCGGGAAGCGCAGCAAGCGCGGCGAGCGAGGCGAACATCTGCTCTGCCGTGCCTTCCAGCAAGCGCCCGCAACCGAGAGAAAACAGCGTGTCGCCACAAAGCAAAATCCGCGAATCGGCGATGTGGAAGGCGATATGGCCGCGCGTGTGGCCATCACTTGCCAGCACTACCGCCTTGCTGCCCAGCACATCCACCGTATCGCCCGCTGAGACCGCCTGATCGAGCGGCGGCAGGCGGTGCTTGTCAGCCGCCGCGCCCACCACCTTGGCGCCATAGCGCGCGACCAGCCCCGGCACGCCGGCCACGTGATCCCCGTGGTGATGCGTCAGCAAAATCAGGTCGAGCTTGCCGCCCGCAGCTTCCACCGCCCTGGCCACGGGCGCATCCTCTGCCGGGTCGCAGACCGCAAGGCGGCCATCGGCGGCGCGGAGCAGCCAGGCGTAATTATCGGAAAGGCAGGGGATAGGGGTCGCGGTCAGTGCCATGGGGGTACCTTGTCAGGGGGCCATGCCAAGCGGGCCCGGAAGCGACTATATCTAGCGGTATGGGAGAGGAAATCCATGGCCTGGCCGGATTCTACGCCGCGCCGGCGGGCGGGTTGACCGCGCGGCTGCTGCGCCGGCGCTTGGCCACGCTCTGGCCGCGGCTGACGGGGCTTGATGTGCTGGGGATTGGCCATGCCGAACCCTATTTGCCGCTATGGCGTGAGGAGGCAACGCGCTGCATTGCGCTTGCCCCCGCGCAGCTTGGCCCTTCGCGCTTTGCCCCGGGCGGTGTTTCATCCGCCGTGCTGGCCGAAGAAGATGCGCTGCCATTTCCGGATTTGAGCTTTGATCGCATCCTGCTGGTGCATGGGTTGGAAGCGGCCGAAAATGCTGGGCGCTTGCTGCGCGAATGTTGGCGCGTGCTGCGCGATGATGGGCGTTTGCTGGTGGTCGCACCCAATCGGCGCGGCATTTGGGCGCAGTTTGACCACACGCCCTTTGGCCATGGCCGGCCTTATTCGCCAACACAGATTTCGCGGCTGTTGCAGGCACAGATGTTTCGCGTGGAACGGCGCGACGCCGCGCTTTACGTGCCGCCCTTCACGCCCCTGATGCGCGCCGGCACGGCTTGGGAGAAAGCTGGCCGCGTTATTTGCCCCGCGCGCTGGGCCGGGCTTTGCCTGATTGAGGCTGAGAAGGATATCTTCGCTGCCATGCCGGCCGGGGCGGTGCGGCTCCGCCGCCGTGTGCTTTTGCGTACCTGATTGGCCTTTTGCGGCGCTTGGTCCATGCTTCGGCCATGGCCCAGGGAGAAACGCCATGAACCAAGACCCCCGTTGGCAGCAAAGCCTGCGCTATCCGGACCCTTCCATTGTGGCGCTGGATGCATCCTTCAAGAAATATCATCTGCCGTTATCAGCCGTGGAGCGCCTTTATCACGGCACGCGCTGGGGTGAGGGGCCGGTCTGGCTTGGCGATGCGCGCTGCCTGTTATGGTCTGATATTCCGAATAACCGCGTGCTGAAATGGGATGAGGAAACGGGTGCTGTCAGCGCCTGGCGCAAGCCTTCCAACAACGCCAATGGCCATACGCGGGACCGTCAGGGCCGCGTGATTGCCTGCGAGCATTTCGGCCGCCGTGTGGTGCGCTTTGAATATGATGGCGCAATCACCGTTTTGGCCGATAGCTACAAGGGCAAGCGGCTGAACAGCCCGAATGATGTTGTGGTGAAATCCGATGGTTCCATCTGGTTCACTGACCCGCCCTTTGGCCTGATGGCGAATTATGAAGGCGAACGCGCGACACCTGAATTGCCGCATACCAATGTCTATCGCATTGATGGCCAAAGCGGCGAAATCACCTTGGTGGCCGATGATGTGAACCATCCGAATGGCTTGGCCTTCAGCCCGGATGAGAAAATTCTCTACGTCATCGAAAGCCGCGCTGATCCGCGCAATATCCTGGCATTTGATGTGGCGGCGAATGGCAAAAGCTTACGCAAGCGCCGCATTTTTGTGGCGTGTCAGCCAGGCGAAACGCCAGATGGTTTCCGCGTGGATGTGGATGGCAATCTCTGGTGCGGCTGGGGCATGACCGCCGAGTTTGATGGCGTACGCATCTACAACAATGCCGGCGTGCCCATTGGGCATATCCATCTGCCGGAACGCTGCGCCAATGTCTGTTTCGGTGGGCGCTATCGCAACCGGCTATTCATGGCCGCCGCGCAATCCCTATATGCCCTTTATGTGAATACGGAGGGCGTCAAGGGCGGTTGAGCCTGTCGCGCGGCACTTCGATGGTCATGGCGAGCAGCCGGAAGGAATGGCTCTTGCCATGGCCATCAAGATTGAGGCTGCCATTCACGCCACCTTCCAGCACATCATCTATCACGAAATTAAAGGCGTGCAGCAGCGGCAGATCATAGCGCGTGCAGCCAGTGGCGCCCCGGTGGCGGAACAATGCCAGCACTTTTTCCGCCGTGACCTGTTCAGCGAGCAGGTCATAATGCGCCGGATCATAAGGCATGAGGGAGAGGTTGACGCGATTGCCCTTATCGCCCGCCCGGCTATGGGCGATCTCATGGAGCGTGATGGTGGTGGTGTTGCTCATCAATTCCACTCCCGCGCTGGCAGCACGCGTGTTTCGGTGGGCACCAGTTCGCGCGGGACCAGGAAGCTGCGCGTCAGGATGCGTGGCGTAACACGCCAACGCGCGCCTGAGGTCCCCGCCGTGCCGCAACAAAGCAAAGCGAGCGCTTCACGCGATGCCTGATCCGCATCATCGCGCGTGGTGGCCTCTACCGCGAGCCGAATGCGAATGTCTTGCGGTGCCGGCCCGTCATAACCGCGCCAAAGCGCGCCATCATCCGAGTCATGCACCGAAGCGACACCGATCAGATCAGCCCGCGCGCGGCGCGCAAGGCCGCGGCGCTTGACGCGTTCCAGCAGCACATCCGCGGTCGCCTTGGCGCGCGCCAGAGCATTGGGGCCGGCGACACTGATTTCGCCCTCACCCAGCCAGGAACCTTCGTAGCAGGCAGTGACCTTCAGCAAATCCGGGCGCGGTGCACCGCGCAGGCCATGCACCGCTACGCGATCCTTGCCTGCCATATTCAGATGCACGGCGGTGATGTCCAAAGTCACATCGGGCGTGATGTAGCGCGCGGGATCATGCACCTCATACAAAAGCTGTTCCTTCACGGTGCGGAGATCAACAATGCCACCGGTGTCTTCCGGCTTGGTGATCAGTAGCGACAAATCGCGCCCGACTTCGGCGATGGGAAAGCCGATATTGGCGGGGTCTGGAATATCCTTGAAGCCCGGGTCCCAAAATACGCCGCCGGTCACTTGGCTGCCGCATTCCAGTAAATGCCCCGTTGCTGCACCAACCGCGAGCGCCTGCCAATCATCCTCAGCCCAGCCGAAATGATGCATGAGTGGTGCGATGGCGAGTGCCGGGTCCGAAGTGCGTCCCGCCACAACGATTTGCGCGCCCGCTGCCAGCGCTTCTGCCAAGGGCGCGGCGCCGATATAGGCATTGGCGGAAACCAGTTTCCAGGAAGACATATCAAGCCCGATATCGGCCTCATGCACGGCCATGCGATCAAGGTTGATGCTGGCGGAAACATCATCGCCGGTGACAAGACCGATACGGAGTTCCGGCAAGCCAAGCCGTTTCGCCAACCGCGCAATGGCGCGCGCGGCCGCCAGCGGATTGGCCGCGCCGAAATTGCCAAGGATGGGAATACCTGCGCGCGCTGCATCAGCGAGGATCGGTTCCAGCAGGCGTTCCAGCATGGGTTCATAACCCGCTTCGGGGTCTCGGCGGCGTTCTAATTGTGCAAGCGCCACGGTGCGTTCGCCCAGGCATTCAAAGAACACGGCCGCCGGCAGGCCGCGTTTGATGAGGCTACGCATCACCGGAATGGGCGCATCCACACGGTCACCGGAAAAACCGGCACCATTGCCGACCAGAAACAGATCACTCACGCCAAGCACTCCTTGATCGCGGCGCCGAGTATGGCCGCATCGCTATCGTCAAAGGCAATCGGGTTGATGGCAAGCAGGCCCTGGCCAATGCGCCCGGCATCAAGATGAATGGCCGGGCGATGGGCGCGCAGCCGCGCATCCATGGCATGGGCTGTGGCAGCATCGGGCAGGCGCCATTCCAGCATGGGCAGGCCAGGCTTGGCGCCATCCGGCACAAGGCGAAGGCTTGGCGGATTGCCTGCCGCCGCCAGTACGGCCTCCAGCCGCGCCTGCCAGCGCGCGCTGCGTTGCGCTGGGTTGTCCGCGACAAAATGGCGCAAGGCCATCATCAGGCCGATGATTTCTTCCTTGCCAATCTTGCAGGAACGCCCAATGCCGTGATGCGGCAGGCCACGCATTTGCGCGAGTGGCGCGAATTCCGGCGGCGCGATGAAATCCGCTTCCGGCATGTCAAGGTCGAGCATCTGTGCAAGTGCTGAGGAAACCAGATCGCGCCGCCCGGCGAGAATGCCGGAAGATTGCGGCCCACCCAAAGCCTTGCCGCCCGAAAAACACACCAGATCGGCGCCCTCGGCAATGAAGCGCTTCAGGTTTTCGGCGGGTGGCAATTGTGCTGCCGCATCCACCAAAACGGGGATATGCCGTTCACGCGCCACGCGCACCACATCGGGCAAGGGCGGCTCACTATTCGCACCAGCGAGGTAATAGATCGCCGCCGTACGATCCGTGATGGCATCAGCAATTTCCCAAGGCGCGGCATCCCGCACGCCCGGGCCGGAAACGCGGTCCGGAATGCCGATTTCAATGATGCGCCCACCGGCTACACGCAACGCGCGATCATACATATTGCGCTGGCTGCGGATGGTAATGAATTCATCCGGCATGCCGCGTGTTTCGGGCAGGCGGTTCATCGCGCCTGGATCAAGCCGCGCCATGCAAGCCGCCGCACCAAGCAACACAGCGGCGGAAGCGCCGGAAGTGACAATGCCAGCTTCCGCGCCAGTGGCCTTGCTGATCTCTCGGCTGGCGGCGGCTTGCAGATGATGCATTTCCACCGTGGCGCGCGCGGCTTCCGCCATGGCGGCCAGCACCTCAGGCGCCATCAGCCCGCCGGATAATCGCGTATTGGTGCCATAGGCATTGATGATGCGCGGCACGCCAAGATCATCGTAAATCATGCAGGTTGTTCCGAGAGGGTGCGGCGGAGCGCATCACGCCAAAGCGCGTAACGACTATCCGCTTCGGCGCGATTCATTTGTGGGACGAAACGGCGTTCCAGGCGCCAATGCGTGGCCCCCGCAGCCCCAGGCGGCGCGCAAAGCCCCGCCTGCATGCCGGCCAGATAGGCCGCGCCAAGGGCAGTAGTTTCCAACACCGTTGGGCGATCCACCGGCGCGCCCAGCTGGTCGGCCAGGAACTGCATGGTCCAATCGGAAGCGACCATGCCACCATCAACCCGCAGCACGGTTTCCTTGGTGCCCTGCCAATCCGCATGCATGGCTTCGATCAGATCGCGCGTTTGAAAAGCGACACTTTCCAGCGCGGCACGGCATAATTCGGCGCGGCCGGCACCGCGTGTGAGGCCATAAATCGCAGCCTGCGCCCTGGCATCCCAATGCGGCGCGCCAAGCCCGGCAAAGGCGGGCACCAGCACCACGCGCTGTGCGGGATCAGCTTGCGCGGCCAGAACCCCGGCTTCCTTCGCTTCCTTGATGATGCCCAAGCCATCGCGGAGCCATTGCACCGCCGCACCCGCGACAAAAATCGCCCCTTCCAACGCGTAATGGCGCTTGCCTTGCAATTGATAGGCAATGGTCGTCAGCAGCCGATTGCGCGACGCGACCGGCGTTTCGCCTGTATTCAACAGCGCAAAGCAACCCGTGCCATAGGTGGATTTCACCATGCCCGGCGCGAAGCAGCCCTGGCCGATGGTCGCCGCCTGCTGATCACCCGCCATGCCACGAATGGGAATGGCGGCACCGAGCAAAGCGGGATCGGTCGCGCCAAAATCGCCGGCGCAATCACGCACTTCCGGCAGGATGGCTTCCGGGATGCGAAACAGCCGCAGCAAATCCGCATCCCAAACGCCGCGCTGTATATCGAACAACATGGTGCGCGCGGCATTGGTGGCATCTGTCGCATGCACGCGCCCGCCCGTCAGGCGCCAGAGCAAAAAGCAATCCACCGTACCGAAAGCCAGCGCACCGCGTTCCGCCGCCGCCCGCGCACCCGCGATATTATCCAGCATCCAGGCGAGCTTGGTCGCGGAAAAATAGGGATCAGCCAAAAGCCCCGTGCGTTCCGTCAGCAGCGCCTCATGGCCCTCGGCGCGCAGCTTCGCGCAGGCATCCGCCGTGCGGCGATCCTGCCAGACAATGGCGCGATGCAGGCAGCGGCCCGTGGCGCGGTCCCATAGCAGCGTGGTTTCGCGCTGATTGGTAATGCCGATGCCCGCGACATCAGCCGCGCTGCCACCGGCTTTCTCCAAAGCCTGACGCAAGGTGGTGATGGCACCTAGCCAGATATCTTCCGGCTCATGTTCCACCCAACCGGGTGCGGGGAAATGCTGCGGCAATTCCATCTGCGCTGTCGCGCGCGGCGCCAGATCGGCACCAAAGGCGATAGTGCGCGTGGAGGTGGTGCCCTGATCGAGCGCAAGCAGGAGCGGGGTCTTCATGCCGTGGCCTTTCCTTTCTGAGCGTAGCATAATGCGGGAAAGGAGATTGCGCGATGGCCATTCAGCTTTTTGAACTCTGCGGTGCCGATCCGGCGCGGCGCTTCAGCCCCTATTGCTGGCGGAGCCGGCTGGCGCTGGCCCATAAGGGCTTGGCGGTGGAAACCATTCCCTGGCGCTTCACGGAAAAGGCGGCGATTGGCGCCCATGGGGCGCAGAAGGTGCCGGTGATGCTGGATAATGGCCGCGCCATTGTCGATTCCTGGGTGATCGCAGAATATCTGGAAGATACCTATCCGGATCGGCCTTCTCTGTTCGGTGGTACGGGCGGGCGCGCGCTGGCGCGCTTCATCAATGCCTGGGGCGATGCGGTGTTGCATGCCGGGATTGCGCGTCTGGTGGTCTCAGACATTCCGCAGCATTTGGCGCCGGAAGATGCGGCGTATTTTGTGCCGGATCGGGAAAAGCGCTTCGGTATGAAGCTGGAAGCGGTAACAGCGGATCGCGCGGAACGGGTGAGAGGTTTTCGCGATAGCCTGATGCCGCTGCGGATCGCGTTACGCTCGGCGCCGTTCTTGCACGGCGATGCGCCGGGCTATGCGGATATGATCGCGTTTGGTGGCTTCCAATGGGCGCGCTGCGTCAGTGCCTTCCCGCTGCTGGCGCAGGATGATGCGGTTTATGCCTGGCGGGAGAGGATGCTGGATGCCTATGGCGGCATTGCCCGCGCCGCGCCCGCCTTTGCGGAAGCCTGAACGGCGCCTGTTTTTCGCTTGAAAGGCGGCGCGCTTCGCGCTTGGCTTGCGGTATCCGCTGCGATCCAAAAGCCAGGAGGCCGCCATGCCCATAGCCACCCTGATCCGTAACGCCGCCTGGACTGCCGAATGGGATGCAGCGGCGGGGCGTAATTTCTACGGCCAGGGCAAGGATGTACTGCTGGCGGATGGCCGCATCGCCGCCATCACGCCGCATGATCCTTCCGTCCCGCCGCCCGCGGGCGCTGAGGTGATTGATGGCAGCAAGCTTCTGGTCATGCCGGGGCTGATCAATATCCACACCCACCCGACAACGGAACCCGCCGGGCGTGGCGTGCGCGAAGATCATGGCGTGCCGGAACAGCAAATGACCGGGCTGTTTGAACGCCTGCAAGCCTTTCGCCTGGACCAGCAAGGCCAGGCAGCGGCGATGCGCCTTGCCTATGCCGAGTTGATGTCAGCCGGTGTCACCAGCGTGGTGGATTTGTCGCCTCCTTTCCCATCTTGGCTTTCCATCATGGCGGAAAGCGGCCTGCGCGGTTGGGCGGGGGCGGGCTATGCCGCGGCGCGCTGGGGCATGGAAGCGCCACAGACCGTGACCTGGATGTGGAACCGCGAAGATGCGCGCCGACAATTCGATGCGGCGAAGCAATTCATGAAGGAAGCCGAAGCCGATCCTTCGGGCCGGCTGACCGGCATTGTCTTCCCCGCACAGATTGACACAGTGGAGGAGGAGATGTTGCGAGAAAGCATCGCCTATGCCGCTGAAACCGGCCGGCCCTTTACCACGCACATCTCCCAATCCGTGGTGGAGGTGAGAGAGATTATTCGTCGCCATGGCGTCACACCCATTCAATGGGCGGCGGGTATCGGGTTGCTGACGCCACGCAGTATTCTGGGCCACGCGATATTTGTGGATGAGCATATTTCAATCGGCTGGCACACCGCGAAGGATATTGCCCTGATGGCTGATACCGGGGCGACGGTTGCGCATTGCCCATCACCCTTTGCTCGCTACGGTGAACATTTGCGCCATTTCGGCAAATATCGCGCGCGCGGCGTGAATATGGGTTTTGGCACAGATTGCGCGCCGCATAACCTGATTGAGGAAATGCGCTTGGCGATTATTCTGGCGCGCAATGCATGCCGCGATGTCGCTGCCGCAGATACCGGCAGCGTTTTCCATGCGGCCACGGTGGGCGGCGCTGATGCCTTGGGGCGGCGTGATCTTGGACGTCTGCAACTGGGCGCTTCAGCCGATATCGTGCTGGTGGATCTGGCGCATCCGTTGATGACCCCGCCGCGTGACCCTTTGCGCGCGCTTGTTTTCCATGCGGCGGATCGCGCCGTGAAACGCGTAATGGTCGGTGGCGAGACGATTTATGCTGATGGCCGCCCAACCAAGTTGAATGTCGCGGATGCTGCCGGCATTCTGGCCGAAAGCCAGGCCAAGATGCTGCGCGATTCAGTGGGGCGCGATTATCGCGGGCGGAGCGGCGATGAAATCGCGCCAATCAGCCTGCCCCTGCATTAGCCAAGGCTTGCCACCCCGCCTGAAGCCTGTAAATCACGCCAAAACAGAGGAGGCACGCCATGGCGTTAATAGACCGTATTGGGGTGGATGTTGGGCGCAAGCTGAAGCTTGAAGACGCTATTAAATGGGCGGCGCGCAACCAGGTGCGCCACATAGACATTCAATTGGACACTGGCGAGAATAAGGTAACCATGTTCAATGATGCGCGTTGCCGCGCCATTGTTGCCTCAGCCCGCGCCAATGGCGTGACGATTGCGTTGCACACACTTTCCGCCGTGAATGTCGGCGAATACTCGCCGTTTCTGGCGGAAGCGGTGGATGCCTATATGCGCGCCTATATTGAAGTGGCGCCCAAGCTGGAAGCGGAATGGATTGTGGTCCATGCCGGCTATCACTTCACCGCCGATGTACCGATGCGCATGGAAGCAGGGCGGGATCGCTTGCAGCGCATGGTGCAGCACGCGGAAAAGCATGGTGCGCTACTGCTGCTTGAAAACCTGAATGTGGAACCGCCAACGGCCGAGGTGCATTACCTGGCCCATACGCAGGAAGAATGGCGCTATTATTATGATGCGATCCATTCCCCCGCCTTCGCGCTTTCCTTCACCGCCAATCATGCGCATCTGATGCCCGATGGCGTCGCTTCCTGGGTGGCGGGCATTCCGATGGACCGCGTGCGCGAAGTGCGCTTGGCCGATTGCTGGCGCAATGGGCATGAGGAACATCTGGTGCCCGGCCAGGGTGATTTCGATTTCGGCGATATGTTCCGCCTTATCGAAGCGCGCGGCTTCAAGGGGCATTATACGAATGCCTTTGGGTCGCTTGAAGAAATGCAATGGGCGCGCGGCTATATGGTGGAAAAGGCCCGCGCCGCCGGGGTGAAGGTGGACTGAAGCGCCCCGGCACGGTCCTTGCTGATCTAGGAGCCTGTCTGATAATGGCCGTCGGCTTTTTTTTCACGTTGACCCCAGCAAGGTTTCTGGTGCGTGTCCCCCTTTGTTTATGCTGTTGCCTTGTAGAGCTTGAGGATGTTGTGGGCGGTGCAGATCATGGCCCATTCGCCTTTGACCTGGTTGAGCCCTCGGAGGAGGAATTGCCGGAAGCCTCTGGGCTGCTTGATCTGACCGAATACCGGCTCGGCGGTGTGTTTTCGCAGCCGATATCGGCTACGTCGCCCAGCGCGTCTGATCTTGTCGGCCATTGCCTGCATCAGGGGCTTTCGTTTGAGCACGCGCCCGGCTGTGGGATCGGTCTCGCCGTGCCTGATGCGGCCGGGCGTGAGATAGGCCCTGATGCCGCGATCTGCCATGGCGGCCAAATTGGCTTCGGTAGCAAAGCCCGTATCGCCAGAAACCTCGCGTAGCTTGCGACCAAGATTGGCGTGCGCTTGGTCAACCAGCGGGATCAGGGCCGCGAAGTCAGCCGGATTGGTGCTGACTTGCTCGGCAACA
>JADCFN010000010.1 GCA_020249505.1 Roseomonas sp.
CCATTCGAGCCTTGACGGGCAGACACCGGACGAGGCCTATTTTACCGCGCTGCCATCAATTCCGATGGCGGCCTAACCAAGGTAGGAATACACTTAGGAGACGCCCAGGAACTGTTCAAACAAACCGAGCCACCTCTGTCAGCGTATCCGGCTTTTCCTTGGCCGCCGCGATCACTTCCCGCAGATTCTGCCAGGGGCGGGAATTATGCGTGGTGATGATCATGGGCGCGGTGCCAATCAGCATGATCGGTGCGAAATCCCGTTCCGTATCAAAGCCCAGATTGGGGATCAGGAAGGGGTTCACCGCATGGGTATCAAACACCGTGACCCAGCTATTGCCATCAGCCGGCGCACGCGCCGCTGCCTGAGTGCCCAAAGCGCCTGAAGCGCCGGGGCGGTTTTCCACCACCACTGGCACGCCGAGTTCCGCCGCCAGCCGCGGCTGAATAAGGCGCGTGATGGTGTCCACGCTGCCGCCGGGCGGGAAGGGGGCAATGATGCGGATCGGCCCGCTGGGCCAGGCGGGCGCCTGGGCAAGCGAAGGGGCGGCCAGGGAAAGCCCGGCTAGGCTGGCAATCACGGCGCGGCGATGGAACATGGCGGCTTCCCAAACTTGGACGGTTTTGCAGCGCGTTATGGCCCGGAACGCGCCCCTGCCCTTGACGTAACGCCCTGGGGCGGGGAAGGGAAGCGTCATGCTCGACAAGGTTTTTGACCCCGCTGCGATTGAACCCCGCCTCTATGCAGGCTGGGAAGCGTCAGGCGCTTTTTCCGCCCGTCCGGAAAGCCCAGCCCGCCCCTTCACCATCATGATCCCGCCGCCGAATGTGACCGGCAGCCTGCATATCGGCCATGCGCTGGATAACACCTTGCAGGATGTGCTGATCCGCTGGCGGCGCATGCAGGGGCGCGATGCGCTGTGGCAGCCGGGCACGGACCATGCCGGCATTGCGACGCAAATGGTGGTGGAACGCCTGCTGGCCGAACAGAAGCAGCCGGACCGCCGCGCCATGGGGCGCGAAGCCTTCCTGAAGCGCGTTTGGGAATGGAAGGCAGAATCGGGCGGCACCATCACGCGGCAATTGCGCCGGCTTGGGGCATCGCTCGATTGGCCACGTGAACGCTTCACGATGGATGAAGGGCTTTCAGCCGCAGTGCGCGAAGTATTTGTCACGCTGCACGCCCAAGGCCTGATTTATCGTGACCGGCGCCTTGTGAATTGGGACCCGAAATTCCTGACCGCGATTTCCGATCTGGAAGTCGAAAGCAAGGAAGTGAAGGGCAGTCTTTGGCATTTGCGCTATCCGGTGGAAGGCGCGCCGGGGCGCTTCCTGGTGGTGGCCACCACGCGCCCGGAAACCATGCTGGGCGATACGGCTGTTGCCGTGCACCCCGATGATACGCGCTTCAAGGATTTGATTGGCAAGCGCGTGATCCTGCCGCTATTGGGCCACGCCATTCCCGTAGTCGCGGATGAATATTCCGATCCAGAAAAGGGCTCAGGCGCGGTCAAGATCACGCCTGCCCATGACTTCAATGATTTTGAGGTCGGGCGGCGCCATGATCTGCCCATGCCATCCGTCTTGGATGCCGAAGGGCGTGTGATGCTGGATGAAATCAGCACGCATTTCGCCGCTGCTGATGGCATTGCCGATCATGAATTTGTGCGCGGGCTTGCGGGGCAGGATCGCTTCGCGGCGCGCAAGGCCATTGTCGCGCGGCTTGAGGAATTGGAACTGGTCGAGAAGATTGAACCCCATACGCATATGGTGCCGCATGGGGATCGGTCTGGCGTGCCGATTGAACCGCGCCTGACACTGCAATGGTATGTGGATGCCAAGACTTTGGCGACGCCCGCCATTCGTGCGGTGGAAACTGGCCAGACTGTATTCTCGCCCAAGCAATTCGAAAACATGTTCTTCGCCTGGATGCGTGACATCCAGCCCTGGTGCATTTCGCGCCAGCTTTGGTGGGGTCATCAAATCCCCGCCTGGTATGCGCCGGATGGCGAGGTTTTCGTCGCCCATACCGAAGAAGAAGCCAATGCGGCAGCGCGCACCAAATACGGCCATGCGGTGGCGCTGACGCGTGATGAGGATGTACTGGATACCTGGTTTTCCAGCGCGCTTTGGCCCTTTTCCACCATTGGCTGGCCGGAAAAAACGCCGGAGCTGGAGAAATATTATCCGGGCGATGTGCTGGTGACGGGCTGGGACATCATCTTCTTCTGGGTGGCCCGGATGATGATGATGGGCATTCATTTCATTGGGGAAGTGCCCTTCAAGACCGTTTGCATCCATGGCCTGGTGCGCGATGAAAAAGGACAGAAAATGTCTAAATCGCGCGGCAATGTGATGGACCCGCTGGAATTGGTGGATGCCTATGGCGCGGATGCGATGCGCTTCACGCTTTGCGCCTTGGCCTCACCGGGGCGCGATATCAAGCTTGGGCGGCAGCGCGTGGAGAGCTATCGGTCCTTCGCCACGAAAATCTGGAATGCGGCGCGGTTTTGCGAAATGAACGGCATTGCGCCGGGGGCGGGGTTTGATCCGGCCTCGGCCAAGCTGCCGCTTTCGCGCTGGATTTTGGACGCGACCAATGCGGCGCTGGCGGAAGCCAATACAGCTTTGGAAGGCTTCCGCTTCGATGATTACGCCAAGGCTTGTTATCGCTTTGCCTGGAATGATTTCTGCGATTGGTTCCTGGAATTCGCCAAGCCCGTGCTGAACGGCCCGGATGGCGCGGATAAGAACGAAGTGAAGGCCACCGCTGCGGATGTGCTGGGCGTGATCTTGCGCATGTTGCACCCAGTGATGCCCTTCATCACTGAGGAGCTGTGGCACCGCATGGGCTATGGTGCTGAGGGTAGCCTGATCCGCACCGCCTGGCCGGAAGCCATGCAGGTTGCCGATGCCGCAGAGGCACGCGCGGAATTGGATTGGGTGGTGCGCCTGATCTCCGAAATGCGCACTGTGCGGTCCGAGATGAATGTCGCGCCTTCCATCACCGTGCCACTGATCATGTCCGGCGCCCGGCCCGAAAGCCTGGCGCGCGCTGAGCGCTGGGCCGATGCCATTCGCCGCCTGGGCCGTGCCAGCGAGATTCGCGCGATGAGTGGTGACCCACCCAAGGGCGTTGTGCAGGCCGTACTTGATGAAACCACGCTGATGCTGCCCTTGGCGGATGTGATTGACTTCGCCGCCGAACGCGCCCGCCTTGCCAAGGAACGCATGCGCGTTGAAGGCGAAGTACAGAAAGTTGAAGCCAAGCTTGGCAGTGAGGCTTTCATCTCTCGCGCGCCGGTGGAAATCGTGGAAGAAAACCGCGAAAGGCTGGCGTCCTGGCAGGCGGAAATCGCGCGGCTTGATGCCGCTTTGGCGCGGATTACGGATTGAGGCATGATGGCCCGAAATGAATCGCGCTTGCCGTCGTGCGGGCGCTTCAAGGGCTGGGCAGATTGATGGGTGAAGGCGATCATGTGATCGCGTTATGGAAATTGCAGGAGGAGACTGAAGATGACGAAATGGGACAAATCGAAACTGCCGAGCCGGCACACCACCATGGGGCCGGAGCGCGCGCCGCATCGTTCCTATTATTACGCGATGGGCCTGACGTCTGAGGAAATCACGCAGCCGCTGGTAGGCGTCGCTTCCTGCTGGAATGAAGCGGCACCCTGCAATATCTCCCTGTCGCGTCAGGCGCAGGCAGCCAAGATCGGCGTGAAGGAAGCCGGCGCCACGCCGCGCGAATTCACCACCATCACCGTGACTGATGGCATCGCGATGGGCCATCAATCCATGAAATCATCCTTGGCGTCGCGCGATACCATTGCGGATTCCATTGAACTCACGATGCGCGGGCATTGCTATGATGCGCTGGTTGGGATTGCGGGCTGCGACAAGTCACTCCCCGGCGTCATGATGTCCATGATCCGGCTGAATGTGCCTTCTGTCTTCATGTATGGCGGGTCCATCATGCCGGGCAAGCATCATGGCCGTGACGTGACCGTGTTGGATGTGTTTGAAGCGGTGGGCAAGCACGCTGCCGGCGGCATGTCTGACGAGGAATTGGATGAGCTGGAACGCCATGCCTGCCCAGGTGCGGGCGCTTGCGGCGGGCAATTCACCGCCAATACCATGGCCTGCGTTTCGGAAATGATTGGGCTTGCGCTGCCCTTTTCTGCCGGTGCGCCAGCGCCGGATGAAGACCGCGACCGTTGGGCGATTGAATCCGGCCGCGCCGTGGTGGAACTGATCCGCCGCAATATCCGCCCGCGCGATATCGTGACGCTGGATTCCTTGCACAATGCCGCGGCCATCGTGGGTGCCACCGGCGGTTCCACCAATGCCGCGCTGCATCTGCCCGCCATGGCGCATGAAGCAGGCATCCGCTTCACCTTGCAGGATGTGGCCGAGATCATGCGCAAGACGCCGCATATCGCCGACCTCAAGCCCGGAGGGCGTTATGTTGCGGCCGATGTGCATCGTATCGGTGGCGTGCCCATCATCATCAAGGCACTGATTGATGGTGGCTATGTGAAGGGTCATTGCATGACCGTCACTGGCAAGACCATTGGCGAAAATCACCGCGACGTGATCGTGCCGAAGGATCAGGATGTGGTGCGCCCCTGTTCCGATCCGATCAGCCCGATTGGTGGCGTGGTCGCGCTGAAAGGCAATTTGGCGCCGGAAGGTGCCATTGTGAAAATCGCCGGCATGGAAAAGCTCCGCTTCGAAGGCACCGCGCTTTGCTTTGATTGCGAAGAAGATGCCTTCAAGGCCGTTGAAATGCGCGCCTATAAACCGGGCGATGTCATCATCGTGCGCTATGAAGGCCCGAAGGGTGGGCCCGGCATGCGCGAAATGCTCTCCACCACCTCGGCCATCTATGGTCAGGGGATGGGGGATAAGGTGGCGCTGATCACCGATGGGCGTTTTTCGGGCGCGACGCGCGGTTTCTGCATTGGCCATGTCGGGCCGGAAGCCGCCGTGGGCGGGCCGATTGCGCTGCTGCGTGATGGCGACAAGATCATCATTGATGCGCAGAACGGCACGATTGATGTGGCGCTTTCCGATGAGGAATTGGCCAAGCGTCGCGCCGAATGGAAGCCGCGCCAGACCGACTATAATTCGGGCGTGCTCTGGAAATATGCGCAGCTTGTGGGCCCGGCCTATCTTGGCGCCGTGACCCATCCGGGTGGCGGGGCTGAAACCCATTGCTACGCGGATCAGTGATCCGCGCTGCCTGCCTTGCCGTGATGCTTTGCGCTGCCAGCCCGCTGGCGGCGCAAGGTTTTAATGGCGTCTGGCAAGGAAGGCTAACTTGTGATGCCGTGCCAGGCATCACTCAGGCACCGCTGGCAGCACCATTCACAATACGGGTGGATGGCGCGGTGGCGAAGTATGAACGCCCAGTGCTCTCCGCCTCTGGCGCGCGGACGGGTGCTTGGGAAAGGGGCGAAGGGCGCGTTGCCGCCGATGGCACGCTGCACTTGCAAGGCGGGTCTTCCGGGCGCGGCTTTCACTATCGCGCGCGCTATGAAGGCCGGCTTGGCGCGGATGGCGAAGCGCGCTTCACCGGTGTGCAGGATTGGATGCTGGATGACCGCGATTTCACGCGGGCCTGCGCGGTTGAATTGCGGCGCTGATCAAACCGGTATCATGAAAATGCCCTGATCCTGCCCAGCGGCGGACATGGAAGCATGGTGACATTCTCTTGATCCCGAATGGATCAAAGGGGGTGTCGGATGCGTCTAATCACCTTACCGCTTTCCATGCTGATACTATTGCTGACGCTGGGCGGATGCCTTGCCAGTGGCAGCCATTACAGCCCTTCCTATGGCTATGGTTACGGCGGCTATGGCTATACGCCCTATGGCGGCCATGCGCACCGGCACTATCGCCATAGTTACCGGGCTTGGGAGCCGCCGCGGCATTATCGGCAGGATCACCATCACTATAACCGGCACCATTCCCGGCCGCTATTTCCGCATAGGCCCATCTGGAAGAAGTGGTAGGGCTGCTATGCGCACTCTACTCCGGCTGGAAATTCGCGAGCCGTAGCAATTCGGCATTGCGCGCGACATCGGCGCGGATGAAGGCCTTGGCTTCTTCCACCGTTTCCGCGACGGGTTCGAAGCCAAGCCCGCTCAGGCGCTGCACCGTTGCGGTTTCTCGCATGCCATCCACCAGAATGCGATTGAGCCTTTGGAGAATTTCAACCGGCACGCCGCGCGGCGCCCAAACACCATACCAGGAATAGAATTCAAAACCCGGCAGCCCCGCTTCCGTCAGCGTCGGTAGATCCGGCGCCAAGGGCGTGCGTGCGGCGGTGGCAACGCCAAGCCCGCGCAATTGCCCCGCGCGCACCATGGGCAGCGTCGCCAGCACCGGATCGAACATAAGCTGCGCATTTCCGGCTGCGACATCCGTGAGCGCCGGCGCAGAACCGCGATAGCCGACAATTTCGATATTCGCGCCGGTGAGGCGATTGAATTCAATGCTGCCCAAATGCCCTGCCGCCCCAAGGGAAGATGTGGCGAAGGACCATTTCGCGGGCTCCCGCTTCGCGGCTTCTACCACGGCAGGGATGGTGGTTTTCGGCAGGCGTGGGTTCATCACCAGCACCAAGGGCCCACGCGCCGTGCGGGCGACGGCCACGAAATCCTGCACCGGATCATAGGGCGCGTTCTTCATCACATACCGCGCCATGGGGTGAATGGAAGCGGAACCGAGCAGCGTATAGCCATCGGCGGCTGCTTGCAGCACGGCCTGGCTGCCGACCGCGCCATTCGCGCCGGCGCGATTTTCCACCACGACAGTCACGCCCAAGGCATCGGCTATTTTGCTCGCCGCCAGCCGCGCCATGGCATCCGTCGCCGCACCTGGGGTGAAGGGCACAATCATGCGCAAGGGCCGATTGGGCCAGGCGCCTTGGGCGATGGCGGGGCTTGTTAAGGCTGCGCCAGTGAGACCAAGCAGGATATGGCGCCTTTGCATGATGACCCCCGGTTATTGCGATGTGTTGCCCATTAGGGCCATTGCCTGCTTGCGCGTCAAGAAATTCGTGGGATTGACGAAGCGCCGCCACGTCTATGAGCTTACCGTTCAAGGAGAAGCCCGACCATGAACCATATCCCCGCCACCATGAGAGGAACCGGCATTGGCGCCCCCGTGCGCCGCATTGAGGATATGCGTTTTCTGCGCGGGCAGGGGCGCTATGTGGATGATCTGGGCGGCAGTGATGCGGTGCAGCTTGTGATGCTGCGTTCGCCTTATGCTTCTGCGCGCGTCGCAAGGCTGGATGCCAGCAAGGCGCGCGGCATGCCCGGTGTGCTGCTGGTATTGACGCCTGAGGATATTGACGAACTCGGTGTGCTGCGCTGCATCACGCCACGGCTGCAACGAAATGGCTCGCCCTTGGCACAAACGCCCTGGCGCATGTTGGCAATGGGACAAGTGCGTTATGTGGGTGATGCGGTGGCGGCGGTGATTGCGACATCGCGCGCTGCAGCGCAGGATGCGGCGGAAGCGATTATTGTTGAATACGAACCCTTGCCGGTGGCGACAGATGTGGCGGAGGCGATCAAGCCCAACGCTCCTCAGGTTTGGCCGGATTTGGCGCAAGCAAATGAAAGCGTCCTATTCCGCCTGGGCGATGCGGCAGCGGTGGAGGCGGCCTTCGCGCGTGCGGCGCATATCACGCGCCTTGATTTCCGCATCACGCGCGTTTCCGCCAATCCCATGGAACCGCGCAATGCGCTGGCGAGTTACGATCCGGTGGAAGATCGCTATACACTGACCACCGGCACGCAATTGCCGCATGTCATGCGCAATGAAATCGCTGAATTCGCGCTGAAGATTCCATCGAATAGGCTGCGCATTATCTCGCCCGATGTCGGTGGTGGCTTTGGCATGAAGGAAAGCCCGTTTCAGGAATATGTGCTGGCGCTGCATGGCGCGAAGCGGCTTGGCCGGCCGGTGCGCTGGACCGCGACGCGCACGGAAAGTTTTTTGGCCGATACGCATGCGCGCGACAATGTCTCAAAGGCGGAATTGGCGCTGGCGGCAGATGGTACCTTTCTCGGCTTTCGCGTGCATACGCTCTGCAATGTTGGCGCATACCTCGCGTGGCAGGGGCCGGTTTCCGCCACCAATAATGTCGGCGGGCTCGCGGGGGTCTATCGCACGCCGCATATCTTCACGGAAGTGCGCTGTATTTTCACGCACACGCAGCCGACCGCACCCTATCGCGGTGCCGGTCGGCCAGAGGCGATTTATGCGATTGAGCGCATCATTGATCTGGCCGCCGATGAAATGGGCCTGGACCGGATTGCGCTGCGCGAAAAAAACCTGATCCAGCCTGAAGCGATGCCGTTTTGCACCGGGCTTGATTACACCTATGACAGCGGTGATTTCCCGAAGAATATGGCGCTCGCGCTTAAAGCCGCGGATTGGGCGGGGTTTGAGGCGCGTCGTGCGGAGGCCAAGGCGCGCGGCAAGCTGCGCGGCATTGGTATTGCCAATGCGATTGAAAGCGCGGGCGGGCCGCATCGCGGGCCTTTGGAAGAAGCGGCCGAAATCCGCTTTGATTCTGGTGGTAGCGTGACCTTGCTGATGGGCAGCCATAATCACGGGCAGGGGCATGAAACGGTATTTCGCCAGATTGCCTCGGAACGCCTCGGGATTCCGGCTGAGCGCATTCGCTTCATCAATGGTGACACCGATATTGTCACGCATGGGCGCGGCACTATTGGGTCGCGTTCCATGATGGCAGCGGGTGGCGCGTTGGTGGGGGCGGCGGAGCGCATCATCGCGCGCGGCAAGAAGATCGCCGCGCATTTTCTGGAGGCGGCGGAAGCCGATATTGAATTCAGCGAAGGGCAATTCCGCATCGCAGGTACGGATCGCGGTATTGGTATCGAAGCCCTTGCGCGGCGCAGCTATATCCCTGGCCAATTGCCGATGGGCGAAGAACTTGGGCTTTCCGCGCTGCTCATCACGCGCCCCGGCGACGCGACCTTCCCCAATGGCTGCCATATCGCCGAGGTGGAAATAGACCCCGAAACCGGCGAAGCTGAGACCGTTGCTTACGTAGTGGTGGATGATGTCGGCACTGTAATCAATCCGCTGCTAGTGAAGGGCCAAATTCATGGCGGCATTGCACAGGGGCTGGGGCAGGTGTTTGGTGAGGATATTCGCTATGACGCCAACGGTCAGCTTTTGACCGCGAGCTTCATGGATTATCTGATGCCGCGCGCTGCGGATTTCCCGGAGATGGTCGTGAAAAGTAACCCAGTGCCAACCAAGACCAATCCGCTTGGCGTGAAAGGCGCGGGTGAAGCCGGCACGGTCGGCGCCTTGCCGGTGCTGATCAATGCTGTTGTGGATGCGCTGCGCCCGCTTGGTATTCACCACATTGAAATGCCGGCAACGCCGGAGCGTATCTGGGCCGCCATTCAAAAGGCCGGTTAGGCGCGCGCTTCTTCTTCCAGGGCTTCCAGCAGTCGTACCGGCCACCATTGCGGAATGCCCTGGCCGATCAACACCAGGCGTGATCGCCGATCCGCCGATGGCCAATCTTCCAGCCATTGGATGGGGTGCAGCACATGGCGCACGCCATGTAGTACCGCAGGTTTTCCTGGTGCTTCTGCGACGCAGATGATGCCTTTCATGCGCAGCAATTTCTCGCCAGCATGTTCGGCGAGCGCTTCCAGGAAAAGCGGCAGCACGACAGCGGGGAGCGGTTCTTCGCGCAGGATGGAAATGGTTTCCACCCCCGCGCTATGGCGCGCGCCAGGTGTGGCAATGGCTTCCAACCAATGCTGCAAGGTTTCTGGCCCTGCGGCGGAAGCGAAAAGCATATCCGGTGGGATGGCGCCATGCACCGCGCGCAGGATTGGTGCGCCGGGATTGAGCGACGCAAGCGCTGCCTCCAACGCCGATGTATCAGGCGCAAGATCGGTTTTGCTCAGCAGCAACCGATCCGCGAGCATGGCCTGCTGCGTGGCTTCCGGATGACGCGTGATGGTCTCGGCACCCAGCAGCGCATCCACGACCGTCACCACCGCTTCCACGCGATGGTCCTCCGCAATGCTTGGGTCCATCAATAGCGTGTGCAGAATGGGCGCGGGATCAGCGAGGCCAGTGGTTTCGATCAACACGCGATGATAGGTGACTGCGCCTGATTTCCGCCGTGCCGCCAGATCTATCAGCGTGCGCGCCAAATCGCCGCGTGTTGTGCAGCAAAGGCACCCATTGGCAAGGCCAAGCAGGTTTTCTTCCGATGTTTCCAGCAATTCATGATCAAGCCCGATATCGCCCCATTCATTCACAATCACCGCACTGCCCGCATAGGCGGGATCACGCAGTACCGAGCGTAGCAGCGTGGTCTTGCCGCTACCCAGAAACCCCGTGATGACCGAAACGGGAATCACAGCGGCGCCGCAACCCGCGCGCGGGCCGGTTCCGTACTGGTTGCGTTCAGCGCGTAACGCAGGCTGCGCAAAAGCCCGAGAATGGAACCCGCCGGACGCCGCCGCCCATCGCGGAGCAGCCACCAGCGCATCGGTGCCTCTTCCGGCGCGGCTTGCGCTACATGCAGCACCTGATCACCGGCAATGATTCTTACGCCGCAATCAGCAATCTCCACGCGCCCGGTCACGCCCCAAAGCGTCAGGCTATCAGCCAGCAAAGCGCGCAGCGCGGGTGGGTTCATACGGCGGGCGCGGTGCGAATTTCCTGCGGAATGCGCCGCGGCAGCCATTGGCCGCCCGCCG
Source organism: Roseomonas sp. (assembly GCA_020249505.1). GTDB lineage: Bacteria > Pseudomonadota > Alphaproteobacteria > Acetobacterales > Acetobacteraceae > Neoroseomonas. The sequence goes on from JADCFN010000010.1 coordinate 10,778, forward strand.
CATCACCAACCCAGCGATCATTTTCCACCATGATCTTGCCACGCAGAATGGTCATGGCGGGCCAGGCATCCACCTGGCGGCCTTCCCAGGGCGTATAGTCACTTTCATGCAGGGCTTCGGCGCGCACCATGCGCTTCAGCTTGGGATCAAGGATACAAATATCCGCATCCGAACCAGCGGCAATCGCCCCCTTGCGCGGATACATGCCCATGATCTTCGCCGCATTGGTGGAAACCGCATCAACGAATTGCCGGAGCGCAAAGCCACGCTTGCCGACCATTTCTGTGTACATTACCGCGACACGAGGCTCCACACCGGAATTGCCGCCGGTTGTGTCATCCACCCGCTTGCCTTGCGTTTTTACTGCCAAGGAACAGCAAAGTTCGTCGGTCGCGACACAGGAAATCGAGCCATCACGGGCGCCTGCCCAAAGCTCATCCTGATCCGCCTGCGACTTCAGGGATGGGTAGGTATGATAGATCTGTCCATTCGGGCGCTTATAATCCTCGCTCGTGTAGAGCATGTATTGATGCAGCGATTCACCATAGATCGGCAGGCCCTTGGCGCGCGCATCACGAATGGCGCGCACACCATTCCCGGCTGACACATGCATCATATAAAGCGCGGTGCCGGGGACATGTTCTGCCAAGCGCATCACGCGGCGGAAGGAAAGATCTTCTGACAGCGTATTATGCACCTCCGCCATATTCTCAAACCCTGCGCGATTTTCGCGGAACAGCTTGGCGTACATATGCATGACGATGTCATTGTCTTCGGCATGGATCACGCCAAGCCCGCCCTTGGCCGAGAGCACCTGAAACACTTCCCAGATATCACCGAAATCCACCATGCGACCCTTACGCGATGGTGTAATGTCGGTGGTGAAGATTTTCGTGGTGGCGTGGCCGGCTTCAATCGCCTCCCCCAATTGTGCGGGGATATCGGGCGGCAAATCGCCTTCCACCATGATGTGAAAGGCGTAATCGCAGGGGCAGCCATCGGCCTTCCAGGCGGCGTGGCGTTCCGCGATGGCGCCTTCAATGGTTTTGCCATGGGTCCAGCGCACAAAATCCAGAATGCTGGTGGTGCCGCCATAAAGCGCGGCTTTGCCCACCACCGAAGCGCCCTGGGTTTGATCCAACTTCCCATCCGGCCCCGGGATCGGCCAAAGGCAATGCGTATGCGGATCAATCCCGCCCGGCATCACGATGCTATCGCCCGCTTCCACCACGCGCGCGCGGCCTGGTATTGGCAGGCTGCCAGGCGCTGCAATGGCGACGATCTTTTCGCCGGCTATGCCGATTTCCGCTGGCCCAATGGCGTAAGGCGTGACGACGCAATTGCCTTTGATGACAAGATCCATGGCAATATCTCCGCTCGGCGCAGGGATGCGCCCTCCGGAAGAAGCCTAAACCCAAAACACGGGTTTAGGCCAATGCGGATTTCAGCGCGGCGCGGGCGCGGTGCCCGGAACCTCACGCGAAAGCCGCGCGCGATCCGTTTCGGTGACCATGACGCGGTCGCCAATTTGCAGGCCGAGCTCATTGGTTTGGGTGATCACGCGTTCGCCACCGGAATCCGGGCGGATGATAAATTCCATCGCCTCACCGCGCGTGGCGCCCTGTTCGATGGCGCCGCCCGCAACACCGCCGGCCAGCGCCCCAACCACGCCACCCACCGTGCGCGCGCGCCAATCGCCACCAATGGTGCTGCCCAGGAAACCACCCCCAACGGCCCCCGCCGTGGCACCAATGCCGCTACGCGAACCGCTGACAGTGACAGGGCGCATGGCAATGATGGTGCCGCGATAGACAGTACCCTGAATGCCAAGGGCCTGACGCTCAACCGATGTATTCGTCTCAGGCGCGCAGGCGGCAAGGCCGCAGGCCAGCAGGATTGCAGAAAGACGCAAGAACATGGGTCCATCTCCCCTAATTGGAATCTCGCAACTACCTATAGCACAGGCAGCGGTGTTGCGGCTTTTTTATGGTGGATTTGCCTTAGGAAATCGTCAGATCGCTCGCCAAATGGAATAGGCAATCCCCGCGCTTGGTGCGCGCCGGGATGCGTTGGCACATGACAATACCCGCGGCCTTGAAGGTGATTTCAACCGGCGGCAGCCAGGGCGTTTCCGTGAAATGGATACGCGCCGCGGGCGTGCCGATGGAAACCATATCGCCGAGTTGTACCAACGGCTCAAACACGCCATTTTCCGGCGCATAGACGTAATAATCCTGCCCACGCACATCCAAGAACCGAGTGGGGGAGGGTGGTTCGACCCAGTCTGACTTCGGCAGAATGCCAAGATGCACCAGCACATTGCGCACACCGCGCTCGGCAATCGCAAGGCCGGCCGGGTTGACCGTGCCGCAACCGCCCAATTCGCTGCCCAACGCGATCTTGCCGCGCCGTTCCGCACCGCTGCCGAGCGTTTGATTGCCGCCCTGGCCCTGCGCGCCGCCCTGGATATAGGTGAAGGGGGCGCCAAAGGCGCGAAGCGCGGCCAATTGTTTTTGAAACAGCGCAGGATCATTGGATTGCGTTGCCAGCGCGCAGGGCACGTAATTCAGCGATGATCCGCCCGAATGCAAATCCATCACAAAATCCGCAAGCGGGATCAATTCGCTGTCAATGTAATGAGCGATTTGCCGCGTGACGGTGCCATCCGGGTCACCCGGAAAAATCCGGTTCAGGTTCAAATCATCAATCGGCGACACGCGCCGCCCCGCGAGCGCCGCCGGGTAATTCGCCATGGTCAGCAGGATGACGCGCCCTTTGATGCGCGCGGGATCGAGCGACTTCGCCAGATTGGTCAGCGCCACCTGGCCTTCATATTCATCGCCATGATTGCCGGAGGTAAAAAGCGCGGTCGGGCCTTCGCCATTCTTCACCACAACGATGGGAATGGGTAGGAAGCCATAGGCGCTGTCATGGGTTGAATGGAACAGGCGGATGAAACCTGTCTGCTTACCGTCCTTGTTGAAATCAACTTCGGAGACAAGGCGCGATTTGCGCGGCGCATCAGCCATGGCGTTTTCCTATTCAGGCTTGGGTCATCAAATGGCAGGCCACCTGATGGCCTGGTTGCGTTTCAACAAGTGGCGGCGCCGCTTCTCGGCAAATCGGCATCACATGCGGGCAGCGCGTGTGAAAGCGGCAGCCGGAAGGCGGGTTGAGCGCGCTTGGAATATCGCCAACGATATTCTCCCGCTTACCGCGTGACCGCCGGGAAGGATGCGGCGCCGGCACGGCGGCGATCAAAGCACGCGTATAGGGATGCTGTGGCGTCGCGTAAATCACGCGCTTTTCGGCGATTTCCACGATCTTGCCGAGATACATCACAGCCACACGGTCAGAAATATGCCGCACCACCGAAAGATCATGCGCGATGAACAGATAGGTGAGCCCCATATCGCGCTGCAAATCCTGCAACAGATTGACGATCTGCGCCTGGACGGAAACATCAAGCGCCGAGACAGCCTCATCACACACAACAAAGCGCGGGCGCAGGATCAGCGCGCGCGCAATGCCGATGCGCTGGCGCTGGCCGCCAGAAAATTCATGTGGAAAGCGATCCAGCGCGCGGCTTGGCAGGCCGACACGGTCTAGCATCTCAGTGACCTTCTGGCGTGTCTCCGCGCCGGATTTTGCGCCATGGATCACCAGCGGTTCGGCGATGATATCCTCAACCGCCATGCGGGGATTGAGCGCGCCGTAGGGGTCCTGGAAAATGATCTGCATGGAACGGCGAAATTCGCGCATCGCCGCGCGGCCTAGCCCCGTGATTTCCTGTCCTTGAAAGCAGATAGTGCCTGCGGTTGGTTCCAGCAGCCTGATCAGCAGGCGCCCAAGGGTGGATTTGCCGCAGCCTGATTCCCCGACAAGCCCCAAGGTTTCACCCGGCATAATGCTGATGGCGACATCATCCACCGCGCGCAGCTTGCTTGTTTTGCCACGGAGAAAAAGGCCGCCTCCGCCAACATCAAAATGCTTGGCCAGATTCTGCGCACTGATGAGGGGCTCGGTCATGGCGCGGCCAATTCCTTGGCGCGGAGACATGCGGCCCAATGATCCGCTTCCTCAAGGATCAGCGGTGGCAGGGCATCACTGCAACTTGGCTGCGCATAGCGGCAGCGCACACTATAGCGGCAGCCAGGTGGGCGACGCGCGGGATCGGGCAGAGTGCCGGGAATGGCGATAAGCCGCGCGCGGTCTTCGGTGATTGAAGGCACGCATTCCAGCAAGCCGCGCGTATAGGGGTGTATGGGGTGGTCAAAAACCCGCGCCACCGGCGCTTCTTCAATCACACGCCCCGCATACATCACCAACACGCGATCGGCCGTTTCCGCAATCACGCCCATATTATGCGTGATGATCATGATTGCCATGCGGAATTCGTCACGCAAATCCATCAGCAGGTCGAGGATTTGCGCCTGAATGGTCACATCCAGCGCCGTGGTTGGTTCATCGGCAATCAGCAGCTTCGGGTTACAGGCAAGCGCAATCGCAATCATCACGCGCTGGCGCTGACCGCCTGACATCTGGTGCGGGTAATCATCCAGCCGCCGCGCCGCTGATGGAATACCGACCTTATCCAGCATATCAATCGCGCGCTTGCGGAGCGCGGCGGCGGGCAAGTTCTCATGCGCCTTGATTGTTTCCATGATCTGATCGCCAATGGAAAACACTGGGTTCAGCGATGTCATGGGTTCCTGGAAAATCATCGCAATCCCAGGGCCGCGAATGCGCTGCATTTCCCGCGATGATAGCTTCGTCAGCTCCTGCCCCTGGAACAACACCTTACCGGCAGCGATGCGCGCCGGCGGTGTTGGCAGCAACCCCATGATGGTGAGCGCCGTGACACTTTTGCCACTGCCGCTTTCACCGACAATGCCGAGGATCTCGCCTTCCTTCAGCGAGAAGGAAACATCCTCGATCGCGGTTATTTCGCCGCGCCCGGTCATGAAGGCTGTGGTCAGCCCCTGCACATCAAGCAAATTCACTGTTGAATCCTGAGCCGGGGGTCAAGAACATCGCGCAGGCCATCGCCCAGAAAATTCAGGCCCATTACCGTGATCATGAGCGCAATGCCGGGGATGGTGATGATCCAAGGCGCTTCGCGCATAAAGTCACGCCCCTCCGCCATGATATTGCCCCAGGTCGGCGTGGGCGGTACGGCACCAACGCCCAGGAAGGAAAGTGTCGCTTCAGACAGCACCGCAAAGGCAAAAAGGAAGGAAAGCTGCACAATCACGGGTGCCATGGCATTGGGCAGGATATGGCGCGTCAGAATACGCCAATGGCCTGCACCGGCAGCGACTGCCGCCTGGACGAATTCCATTTCCCTGAGCACAATCACGGAAGACCGCACAATACGTGCCGTGCGCGGGATATAGACAATCCCCAAAGCCAGAATGACATTGAATGTGGAAGGCCCAAGCACGGAAGTCACCGCGATGGCCAGCAGAATGGCCGGGAAAGCCATCAGCGCATCATTGATGCGCATCAGCAGATTATCAATGCGCCGGAAATAGCCAGCGGCCGCGCCAATAAGAATACCGAACACCGCATTCAGCGCCACCACCGAAGCGCCGATCATCATGGAAAGCTGCGCCCCCCAGACCACGCGGGACCATAGGCTCCGCCCAAAACTATCCGTGCCAAAAACCCAGCCCTCACCAGGTGGCTTGAACTTGTTGCGCATGGAAAGCCGGTTGGGATCAACATCGGTAATCCACGGCGCCAAAACGGCAATGCTGGCAATGATCAGGAACAGGAAAAGCCCGGTCATGAACAACCGATGCCGCAGCAGTCGCTTCATGGTCGCGCGCGCCGGATGTTCGCGCTTCAGCGCAATGCCTTCGGCATCCAGCGCGGCGGCCTCACTCATAGCGCACCCGGGGATCAATCAGGGCATAGAGGATATCAACCAGGATATTCACCACCACCAGGAATGTCGTCACCAGCAAAAGCCCGCCCTGCACCATGGGGTAATCGCGGCTCAGCACCGCTTGCGTCAGCAATTGCCCCATGCCGGGCAGCGAAAACAGCGCCTCGGTCACCACCGCGCCTGACAGCAAAAGGGAGATGATGATACCCACCACCGTCACAATCGGGATCAGCGCATTGGCCAGGGCGTGCTTCAGGATCACCTGGCGTTCCGGCAGCCCCTTGGCGCGGGCGGTGCGTACATAATCCTGCCGCAACACTTCCAGCATGCCGGAACGCGTAATCCGCGCCAGCAAACCCGCCTGCAACAACGCGAGCGATATCGCCGGCATAGTGGTACTGCGCAGCCAGCCGATCGGGTCCTGCGTGAAGGGCACATAACCGCCACTCGGCAACCAGCCGAGCTGCACGGCGAAGAAAATGATCATCAGCAGGCCGAGAAAGAAATTCGGGATGGAAATGCCGAGCATGGCGATCATCATCGCCACCTGATCCACCCAGGTATTCTGTCGCAGCGCCGCGATAATGCCACTGGTCACACCAATCATCAGCGTCAGCACAAGGGCGTAGAGCGAAAGCCCTATAGTGACCGGCAAGCGTTCCATGGTGGCGGCCAACACGCCTTTGCCAAGCAGTAGGGATTTGCCGAAATCGCCTTGCAGCAGCCCCTGATAGTAATGCAGCAATTGCAGCAGCAAGGGCTCATCCAACCCAAGATCACGGCGCAATTGTTCGATCTGCGCTGGGGTGGCGGATGGCCCGGCGATGGATGCCGCCGGGTCACCAGGGATCAGCCGCATCAGCCCGAAGCTAATCAGGCTGACAATGAACAATACCGGGATGGCGCTGAGCAGCCGGCGGAGCGCGACCAGAATCAAGGTAGATCGCGCTCCCTAAGCATGAAGCTCAACGCTCAATCCACACATTGGAAAAGCGCGGAATGCGGAAGGGCGCGAAGCCCTTCACATTGGCGCGCGATGCCTGAACCTTGGTGAGTGAGCCGAAGGGATAGGCATAGGCGCGTTCCAGCACCAGGCGTTGCATGCGCGCAAAGGCTTCCTGGCGCACCGCCGGGTCGCGCTGGATGTTCATGTCATTCCAGGCGGCCAGCACTTCCGGATCATCCTTGTCATCCCGCGGGCGATAGGCGGCATTCGGGGAAACCAGGAATTGCATGGTGGCAAGCGCGCCAAGCGCGGGCTGCGTGCCCCAGCCCGAATGGAAGAAATGCCATTCCGTTGAATTCAGCCGCTGAGACATTTGCACCGAGGTCGGCCAATCCACGACGCGGAGCGAAGCATTGATGCCAATCGCCTTCAATTGCTGTTCCATCACCAGCGCCGCGTTATACATGGGCGTCAGGTCCCGATTGGTCAGAATCACAATCGGTTCGTTGCGATAGCCGGATTCGCGGAGCAAGGCGCGGGCGCGCTGCTGATTGTTGATGTTGTAGGTTTCCTTGCCCGCATCCGTAAAGCTGGGCTGGTTCGGGTATTGGAAACCGACATTCAGCCGGAAATTATTGTCGGAAGCTGCATCCATGATGTCTTCCATACCAAGCGCCGCCTGCACGGCGCGCCGGAAGGTCAGGTTATCGGTGGGCGCGAGCGATGTATTGGGCAGCGCAATCTGAATCCACCAATTCTGCAAGGGCAGGATGGTGATGGCGCTATTGCGGCGCAGCGCTTCCACCGAACGTGTCGGCACATCTTCCACCACATGCAGCGCGCCGGTTTCCAAGCCCGCCACGCGGGCGCTGGCTTCGGTCACGATGCGGAAGGTCACGGTATCCAGGCAGGCCACGCGATAGCCACCAAAGCCCATGCGCTGTTCATAAGCGGTATTGGGCTTATAGGCATCAAAACGACCAAGCCGCGCATGGCTACCGGGCACGAATTCCAACAGGCGGAAAGGCCCGGTACCCACAGGGCGAAGCTGCTGGCGTTCATCATCCTTGTGTTCTGACGGGATGATTACAATGGGGACCGAGAAGGAAGACAGCGCCTCAACAAAGGTGGGCTGCACCTGCTTCATGCGGATGATGAAGGTGAGGGGATCCGGCGTTTCCCAGCCCGCGACATTATCCAGCGTGCTGCGTTGCAGACCAATCCGGTTATAGCGATCGAAGGATGCCGCGACATCGGCGGATGTCAGCGCCTTGCCATTATGGAAGGTGATGCCCTGGCGGAGCTTGAACGTATAGCTCAGGCCATCGGCGGCTTCCTGCATGGATTCGGCCAATTCCGGGATGGGCCGGTTATTGTCATCGCGCGTGATCAGCGTCTCGTAGATATTCATCGCGATATTGCGCGTTGAAATGGTGCTGGAGGTCATCTGATCCAGCGAATTGACATTGGCTTCCTGGCCAAACACCAGGTCTCCGCCGCGCGTGGGGCAGGTGAAAGGGGCGGCCAGCAGCGGCGCCGCTGACAAGGCCATGGCAGCAGCAACAAGGCCCGTGCTCAAACTCAGGCGTTTCATCCATGCTCTCCCGTTATTGATGGTGCGTTAGCTTCATGCGCGCGCCCGGCGGCGTCAACCATTATCGGCAAGCCCAGCGAAGCGGCGCACGACATTTTCGGTGAGGCGGCTGATCGGCCCCTCAAAACCCTGGCGCCACAGGCTGCCGCAATAGGTGATGGAACCAACGGCGAAGACGCCACCGCCGCCCGGCGTGTCGAAATAGATGATCTCGCCGCGCTTCAAAGCCTGGGCCTTTTCGCCATTCACGGTATTGACGTGGGAGAGTAATTCCTCCGGCACCGCGACAAAGGAAGCGGGCGGGTCTTCTGAAACGGCCAGGATCGCCGTGCCATCCGGCGTGCCAAGGGCAGGGTCCGCGCGGTCCAATTCAAAGCCGGCTGCGCCGCCGCCGGAAAGCCCATAATCGCCAATGGTCTCGCCTTCCACGCCTTCGAACATCCAGGCATGGCGCGGGTCGCGCGCCGGTGGCAGCAGCCGGTAATAGGTGCCTTCAAACAAGCCCTGGCCGGAAAAGCCCACACCCGCCAATTGCTGCGGTGGACGGCGATTGCGCCGCCACAGCCCGCCATAGGCCCCATCGGTCTGGTGATAATATTCGCCAGGCTCGGCGGCCCAGGCGCGAATGCCGCCCTCGGCGCGGCGCAATTCGAACACGCCCGGCATATCGGCGGGCTGAGCGATGCGCCAATAAAACCCATTGCCGCCGAGATACATCATGCGCCCGCCGCTCCGCGTATAGGCATAAAGCGCATCAAGCGTTTGCGGCGTGTGATATTCCGGGTGCGAACCGGTCATCACCACCTTGTAATTGGCAAGAAGCGCGGCGCCTTCTTCGTGCAAATCATGATCCGTGATCACATCGAAAGGCATGCCGCGCGCTTCCAACCAGGCCAGGATATGCGTATCGGCGGGGTAGTGGCGCAGTCCCGACCCCTTCGCGTCATTGAAGGTCAGAAACCCCGGCCGCATGGTCAGAATCGGGCGGAGCCGGGATGTAAAGGCGATGCCGCTATTGTCCGGATGGCGGTTATAGGTGGACCGCCCATAGATCGGGAAATCATCCGGATTATGCGGGTAAGCGCCCCAAGCCGCGACTCGCGCGCGATAGGCCGCATCTGCATTGCCGCGGGAATGATTGGCATAGGCCTGATAGGTGAAGGTGGATGCCAGAAAGGCGATGGGCGCTGTGGCCGTGCCGCGCGGAGGCAGCACATAGAAGGGGATGTGATCCTCTCCTGCGGCACAAGTGATGTGGAAAGCGTAGGCGCCTGAACGCAAATCCGCCGGCACTTTGAAGCTGAAATCATCGGCCCAGCCGCAATCGCTTAAATCATCGGCGTGGAAATGAATGGCGGCGTAATCGGCGGGGGCGTGGCGCCAGCACATCTCTGCACCCGACCAACGGGCGCCGACCACGGCCCGGGTTGGCACATTCACCAGATCGCCATGGCAGGCTTGCGGGCCGATATCCTCCACGCGCTGGGTTGCGATGCCGCGCGCGAAATCCCAGCCGGCAAGAAGCCCCGGCATGGCAGCGGCAAGCGGCTGATCCGGGCGCGGCCATTCGGCGCGAAACCCACCCAGGATTGCCGGGTCTTCGATTTTGCCTGTCAGATGCGCGGTCGGCGCGGCGGCGTTCTCGGCTGCAATCAACACGGCGCCCGCGCCATCGGGCAGCGCCATGCCTGCTGCCGAGACTTCGCGCGTGCTGGCGGGGGAGGCATCTTCGATGCATTGCGCGCCGAGCAGGATGCGCCCCGTGGCGGGATCGGCGCTCAGCCAAACCCGATGCCAGCGGCGCAGCGCCAGGGGCGTGCCAAGGCCAAGCTGCCGCTCCCCGCCGGGCCAAATGATGCGCGCCATCGGCCCATGCGGCCCGACCGCTAGCGTCACGCTTTGCCCGGCCTGTTCTTCGCTGATCACGGCGGCTTCGGCGTTGGGCTGTGCCTGGAACCAGACCAGCGCAGTCCAGGTGGTGGGTCCTGCCGCGCGCTTGGGCGCCTTTGGGATCAGCGCATAGGACCCAAGCCGGATCGGCTGATGGCGGCCCTGAAATTCGGCATCGAAGCGCGCCGAGAGGTCCTCAAACCTGAGCCCTGGCCCGGCCGGGTTGGGGTCGCCCGAAATCACGCGCCGCAGCCTTGCCCGGTAGCGCCCGCCACTCGGCACACTGATCTTCACCGCCAGGCTTTCGCCAGGGCGCGCGGAAAAACGGTCCAGATAGCCGGTGATGGGCAATTCGGCGGGCTTGGCTTCGGCCATGGTGGTTTCCTTCCCCTTTCCCCCGATGCTCCGCGCCCGGCCTGCCGGCGTCAACACCCGGCCTGGTGGTCAGGCGCGCCTGATCTGTGCAAGGCTTGATCAAGGGAATGGTTCAAGGGGGTCCGCATGGCCGCGATCATCGAAAAACTGAGCGATAGCCGGGCAGAGGCGCGTGAATGGGAGCTGCGCTGCGACATGGCGGCGGTGTTTCGGATTGGCGCCAGGCTCGGCTGGAATGAGCATATCGGCAATCACAACAGCCTGATGTTGCCCAATGAGGCCGAGCCGCGCTTTCTGATCAACCCGCGCGGCTATTTGTTTGAGGAACTGAAAGCATCCGATCTGATTGTGTGTGACCTGGAAGGCCGCGTGCTGCGCGGCAGTGGCGAACTGCGCAAGGTTGCCTTTCACATCCACACGCGCATTCACCTCGCCAATCCGGCGGCGACCTGCGTGATCCATGTCCATCCCCGGCACTTGACCGCGCTTTCCATGGTGCAGGGTGCGGAGTTTGCGCTTTCCCATCACAATAACCTGCTGCTGAATGATCGCACGGTTTATGATGATGAAGGCGATCAGCCCGTGCATAGCAATGAAGAAGGGGACCGGATTGCGCGGCTGATGGGGGATAAGACCATCATGCTGATGCGCGGCCATGGCGTAACCGTGGTGGGCCCAACCGTGCATGACGCTTTTGATGAATGCTACATGGCGGAACGCACCTGCATGTATCAATTGACCGCCATGCAAACGGGTCTGCCTCTGCACAAGCTGCCCGATAATCTGCGCCGCAATCACACGGGGCCATGGGGTGAAAAGCTGGATGCGCGCCTGCATCTGAATGCCTGGCGCCGCGTCTTGGACCGGGAAGAGCCTGATTACGCGCGCTGAGACGAGCTTAAAAACGCTGCAACCATAAGAAAAATCGGGAGGAAAATATGATGCAACGTCGCACCCTTCTTGCCTCGCCATTGGCGCTTGGCCTCGCAAGCCCGGCCATTGCGCAGGCGCCCTGGCCCAATCGGCCCATGCGCGTGATTGTCGGCTTCCCGCCCGGCGGGTCTCTTGATGTATTGTCACGGCTCATGGCCGAGGAACTCAGCCGCCGCACCGGCCAGCCGGTGGTGGTGGAAAACCGCGCCGGCGCGGCCGGCAATATCGGCGCTGATGCGGTAGCCAAGGCGGCGCCGGATGGCACCACTATCGGGACGGTCGGGTTCACTGTTCCGCTGACCGCGCCGGTTCTGTTCAACCGACTGCCCTTTGATGCGGAAAAGGACTTCGCCTGGGTTTCCGAGGTTTGGGAGCTTCCCAATGTCGCCGTGGTGCCGGCAGCGCATGTGCCGGCGCGCAACATCGCCGAATTCGTTGCCTGGGCGCGCCAGCAGCCGCGCGGGATCAGCTATGGCTCGCCCGGGGTTGGCACGTCGCCGCATCTTTCCGCGGCGCTGTTCCTGCATCGCCTGGGTATCGCCGGGGAACATGTGCCCTTCCGCGGCGCGGCGCAGACCATCCCGGCGATTCTCTCTGGCGATGTTCATTTCGCCATAGATAACCTCGCGAGCTATGTCCCTGTTATCCAGGAAGGGCGGATGCGCGCCTTGGGCGTAACCTCGGCTGAACGCTGGCCGACCATGCCCGATGTGCCGACACTTCAGGAAGCCGCCGGCGCCGCGGGTTTTGCCGCCGTGTCCTGGACCATGTGGGCTTTCCCTGCCGGGACGCCGGAACGGATGGTCCGGCGCCTGGCTGAGGAGATCGCCGCCATCAACTCAACGCCCGCAATCGCCGAAAGGGCGCTGCTGATGGGCGGGCGGCTGCTGCATGGCGGGCCAGAGGCAGCGCGGGCGCGCATTGAGCGTGAGCGTGGGCTTTGGGCTGATATGGTGCGGATCTCAGGCGCGCGGATGGAATAGCGCTGGGTGAGGCCTGGTTGCGTGCCGCGGCGCTGCGCTTCCGCCATTGACTTGGCTGGCGCCGCGCCCACAAGCTGACACGAGGAAACAAAAACCAAGAGGAGTGCAAACGCCATGCTGGGTCGTCGCCCATTGATTGCAGCCGCCCTTGCCGCGCCAGCGCTGCCACTGCCCGCACTTGGCCAGGCGCCCTGGCCCAATCGGCCCGTCCGCGTCTTCGTTGGCTTTCCGCCGGGTGGCTCGCTTGATGTCATGACGCGGCTTGCCTGCGAGGTTTTGTCGCGCCGCTTCGGGCAGAATTTCATTGTCGAGACACGTTCTGGCGCTTCCGGCAATATCGGCACGGAAGCCATCGCGCGGGCCACGCCGGATGGCTACACCATCGGCACGATCAGCATGCACAATATCGTGATCAATCCCATGCTGTTCAAAACCCTGCCCTATGATCCTGAGCGCGATTTCGCCTGGATCAGCGCCATGTGGGATTTGCCCAATGTGGTGGCGGTGCCGGCGCAGCATGTGCCCGCGCAAACGCTGCAGGAATTCATCGCCTGGGCCAAAACGCGGCGCGGCGGCATCAGCTACGGGTCTTCGGGTGTGGGCACCACCATTCACCTTTCTGGCGCTTATTTGCTCGGCCGTGCCGGGATTGAGGCGACGCATGTGGCCTTCCGCGGCGCCGCACAGACCATCCCGGCCATGCTTTCTGGCGATATCCAACTCGCGGTGGATAACCTGGCGAGCTATGTCGGCGTTATTCAGGAAGGGCGCATTCGCCCGTTAGCCGTCACCTTGCCGGAACGCTGGCCTGCCATGCCCAATGTGCCAACCATGGCGGAAGCGGGGATGGATAATTTCAACGTCAGCCCCTGGCATATGTGGGCCGGCCCGCGCGCCATGCCGCGTGAGATTGTGGACCGAATCTCTTCTGAAATCCGCACGGCCTTTGCCGATCCCGAATTGCAGCAACGCGCCATCGGCATGGGGGCGCGGCTGACGGGCTCCACGCCGGAAGAACTGGCCGCGCGCCTGAAGCGCGAACAGCCGATTTGGGCCGAGATGGTCAGGATTTCCGGCGCACAGCCGGAATAGGGGAGGGGTTTTTCGCGTTGGTTGGGGCGCCAGGATTCGAACCTGGGAATGGCGGTACCAAAAACCGCTGCCTTACCGCTTGGCGACGCCCCAACGATGCCGCGCTAATAGCCTTCAAAGGGCGGCGCCGTGAAGCCCCCCTCCCCAACACCACCAGGCGGTGGGGAGTGCCGCCGCTGCTGAAGCTGCTGCGGCCGCATTGGGGAAGATACCAAAGCAGGTCGCGCCCGAGCCACTCATGCGCGCCAAAAGGCAGCCCGGACTGGCCGAAATTGCCGTCAGAACCTCAGCAATTGGCGGGCAAAGGCTGATCGCGGGCGCCTGCAAATCATTACCCAATGCCGTCAGATCCGCTGCCATGGCGGCCGCGCTGCCCCAGCCTTCCGGCAGGCGTGCGCGCGCTGAAAACCCGCCCTGGCGTGCGCGAAACACCGCCGGCGTCGCCAAAGCCTCACGCGGATTCGCAAGCAAAAGCCCAAAGCGCGGTAGGCTTGGTGCTGCGCTCAACACCTCTCCCACCCCTTCCATGCGGGCGGGGCGAGAACCCACACAGACCGGCACATCAGCGCCAAGCTTGGCACCAATCGCAGCCAGCCGAGCTTCTGACCAGCGCAGCCCCCAAAGCTGGTTCAGCGCGCGCAGGCTGGCCGCAGCATCGGCGCTGCCGCCACCAATGCCGCTTGCGACCGGCAGGCGCTTCAACAGATGCAGCAGCGCATGGCCTTCAAGCGCGGCAGCCGCAGCCAGGGCCCGCGCTGCGCGCAGCACCAGATTATCGGGCTCCGCTTCCAGCGCCGCGCCTTCAGCACCTTCAATGGCAAGGGACAGGATTTCCCCGGAACAGGCGCTGACCGCATCGCCCATGCCGGCGAATACAACCAAGCTATCCAGCAGATGATAGCCATCCGCCCGGCGCCCCGTGACATGCAGGAAAAGATTGACCTTGGCCGGAGCCGCTTCGGAGATTTTCAGCGCCGCGTCTCCGCTGCCGGCTGAGGCGCCAGCCCATCGGCGATTTTGGCTTCGATCTTCGGGCCCTCATCACCCTCCGGCCCCAGCATCAGGGCGCGGCGCCATTGAAACAGCGCTTCCCGCCGCCGGCCCTGCGCCCAATAGGCATCGCCCAAATGGTCGTTAATGACGCTGCTTTGCGATTCAAGCTCGACCGCCTTTTCGAGCCAGCGCACCGCACCCGGAATATCGCCAAGCTTGAACAGCGCCCAGCCAAGGCTATCGGCGATATTGCCATCATTCGGGCGCAGCTCCACCGCGCGTTCCAGCATGCGGCGTGCTTCGACCAAATTCTGCCCAAGCTCCACCCAGCTATAGGCCAGGTAATTCAGCACCAAGGGCTGTTCGGGGTTAAGGCTTAGTGCGCGCTGGAAATCCGCCTCGGCCTCTGGCCAGCGCTTGGCACGTTCCAGCGCAATGCCGCGCGCATAAAAAAGCGGCCAATGCACCATAGATGGCATCCCAATGCGGCCAATCGCCGCATCATAGGCGGTGATGGCCGGCGGCCAATTCTGCCGACCGCGATACATATCCCCAAGCCGCGCCATGGGCTGAAAGGCGCGCGGGAATTGCGCGGAAAGCCGGCGAAGCTCCGCCTCGGCCTCTGACACCTTGTTCAGCCGATCAAGCAAACCGGCGCGGCGCAGCGCCAGGACCGGGGCGAAGGGATCAGCGGGGTCGCCACGTTCCAGCAGCGCCAGCGCCGCCGCATATTGGCCTTCGTCACTGAAAGCATCAGCCCCGGACAGCAAGGCCGGCCCGTAGCGCGGGCGCAACTGCATCGCGAGCCGCGCGAGGGCCAGCGAAAACTCCCCAGCCTGTGGTCCACGCAACGCAGTTGCCAAAGCAAGGTAGGATTCCGCCATGCCTTCCGTGGCCGAGGCCACGACGCGCCTTGTTGCTACCGCATCCCGTCCGCCAGTTTCGGCAAACAGCCCGGCATCATCATGGCCCCGTCCCAGCCGATCCAGAAGGCGCTCGGCTTCGGCTGTCTGGCCGGCGCGCATCAGAATGCCGGCCATGGTGCGCGTCAGCGGCAGGCTGGGCGTGGCGCTATCGGCCAGTGCAATGCGTACCAGCCGTTTGGCTTCGCGCGGACGGTCGGCGATATCGGCGATCATGGCGGCATGCAGGGCATAAATGCCGCGCTGACGGCCGCTTTCGGTCAAGGGGCGAAGTGTGGCGAGCGCCGCATCCGTCTGCCCTCGGCCCTGCTGCGCCCAGGCCAACAGCAAAGGCTGCAAAACGGCGGAAAGCCCTTGGCGCGGCAGGGCGCGAAAGCGCTGTTCGGCCCGTTCAAAGCGCCCGGCCTGGGCATCCTGCCCGGCCAGATACATGGCGGCGAGCGGTTCATTGGGGATCACGCGCGCAAGCCGCCCCGCATCAGCGCGACCATCCAGCAAGGCGGCAATGAAGGCGCGTTGAATAACCTCAGGTTCACTCGGATCAAGCCGAAGCGCCTGGATCAGACTATCGGCGGCGTATTTCGTATCAGCCTCATTGGTGGCGAAGCGCCCGGCCAAATAGGACCCGAAGGCGCCGGTCACTTCCGGTGCGGCACCGCGCAGCGCAGGGCGGTCCACGCCATCCCCGGCCGCACAAGCGGAAAGCAGCGCGGCGGCAAGCAGCCAAAAGCGGCGAGGCGGAAAGCGGGAAGCCATTTTCTTTACCTAGCCCGTCATTCCCGCCAAACCAAGGCCCGGTTTGGCTAATCTATCGCAATACCGGCGGCGCGGATCACGGCGCCCAATTCTTCCACTTCGCGCCGCGCCAGCGCATCCAATTCAGTGAGGCTCATCGCTTTCGTGGTGGCCCCGCCCGCCTGCGCCCTTTCACGCACGGAAGCCTGTTCTGCCGCGGCATTGATCACCGCATTCAGCCTTTCCTGAATGGGCTTGGGTGTCGCCGCCGGCACGGCGAAGCCGAACCAGGCATCCAGCGTAAAGCGAGGCAGGCCCGCTTCCGCGGTGGTGGGTACATCCGGCAGGCCGGAGGAACGTGCGGCACTCGCAATCGCCAAAGCCTTCACGCGCCCGCCCTGCACCAGGGCAATCGCGGAAGATGGCGTGGTGATGAACATCTCAACGCGCCCACCGGCCACATCCTGCAAGGCAGGTGCGGCGCCACGATAGGGCACATGCACCATCTCGGCCCCGATGGCGCGGGTAAACAGCACGCCGCCCAGATGCTGGATCGAACCAATGCCGGAGGAAGCGAAATTCAGCTTACCCGGATTGGCGCGCACATGGGCGATGAATTCCCGAAGCGTATTTGCCGGCACTGTCGGCGCGACGATAACCGCATGCGGCGCCATGGTTGCCATGCCAACCAGCGCCAGATCCTTGATTGGGTCCCAAGTCAGGTTCTTCATCATCGCCGGATTGCCGGCGTGATAGCCGTTATACTGCAGCAGGATGGTGTGCCCATCCGGGGCTGACCGCGCCACGGCACTGATCGCGAGGTTGCCATTGGCACCCGGCCGGTTTTCCACCACCACCGGCTGGCCGAGCCCTTGGCTCATCGCTTCTTGAAACAGCCTGGCAGCGAAATCCGTCCCGCCACCCGGCGGGTTCGGCACCACCACGGTAATGGGCCGGTTCGGGAAGCCGGGCTGCGCCTTCAGGCTGGCGGGCGCTGCCAGTACTGCGCCAGAGACAAAAAGGGTGCGGCGGTTGAGGCGCATGGGGTTTCCTTCAGGACAGCGTTGCATTGATGTTAGCACCGGCGCTGCCTGGGTGAAATCACTTGCTGTGGTTGCGCGCCCGCGGCACTTCGGCAGAATGCGGCCCATAAGAAAGGAAACGCCGATGTCCCTTACCTTTTCCCGCCGTCATGCGCTTGCCTTGGCCGGCAGCAGCGCCCTTGCGCCGGCCGCTTTTGCGCAAGGGGCATTTCCTGATCGCGCGGTGAGTATGATTGTGCCCTTCGCGCCGGGTGGTACGCCCGATATTGCGGCGCGGCTGATGGCGCCGAAAATGGGGGAATTGCTGGGCCAGCCAGTCACGGTCGAAAACCGCGCCGGGGCAGGGGCCACCATTGGCACCCGCGCCGTGGTGCAGGCGCGCCCGGATGGGCATACGATTTTGATGGGCTCAATTTCCTTCCTGACGGCGCCACTCACGGCCGACCCCATGCCCTATGATCCGGTGGCGCAGCTGCGCGTGATCAGCCTGATTTCCACATCGCCCTATGTGCTGATTGTGCGCGCCGATAGCCCGGCCAAGGACATCGCAGGCTTCCATGCCTGGATGCGGGAACGCGGCAATAAGTTGAATTACGGATCAGCGGGCAGCGGCACGCCGCTGCATTTGGGTGGAGAGCTTTACAAGCTGATGATGGGCGTGGACCTGACGCATGTCGCCTATCGCGGCAGTGGCCCGGCGATTACTGCGCTGCTTGCGGGAGAGGTTGATATGGTCTTCGCCGATGTGCCCGGCGCTTCCGGTCAGATTGCTGCGGGTACGGTGCGGCCCTTGGCGACCATGGTACGCGAACGGATAAAACAATTGCCCAATGTGCCAACCATGGCGGAAAGCGATCCGCGCCTGAAGGATTATGATGTCTATACCTGGGCGATGCTGGTGGCCCCGAAAGCGACACCCGATCGCGCGGTGCAGCGCTTGCATGAAGTGGCCATCGCCGCCGCGCGCCAGCCAGATGTGATGAGGCGTTTTGAAGAAATGGGTTTTGACTATGTGGGATCATCGCCCGCTGATGGTGACAAGCGGTTGGAAGCGGAACGCGACAAATGGCGTGACGTGATCAGGCGGGCAAATATCAAGGTGGATTTATGAGGGGGCTGCGCCTGATATCGGGAATTTTTATTGAAGCATCTTGGGCATTGGCTTAGCTTCTTTGCCGATGATGTGGCTGTAATCCGTGATCATCCAGGCCGGCTGAGGTATTCATGATGAGACGATTGTTTGAGCGACTTAGGCATTTGGCGCCCGTGGCCGTTTTGCTGTTTCTCGGCTTTGGTGTCGTGCTTGCAACGCCGCAGGAGGCCGCCGCACAGGGCCGGCGCCTGGCCCTGGCCGGGCCCGCCGGCATTTCAACCGAAAGACCGCTTTGCGAAAGCATTTTGCGGAGTTTGAATGCTGAGCCTTCTCGCGGATCGCCCGATTGGCGGCGCGCTGATCCGCGTTTTGTTACCTGGCAGTTGCTGCGAATCGAAACAATTCCGCCGGGTCAGCCTTACGACGAATATGCGCCGAGCAATCTCATTGAAGTGGTCCGTGTAGATATCTTGAATGGAGGCAAGCCGCGTAATGTTTATCGGGTGAATTTTTTCGATCCTTTTCCCATGGGAAGAACGTCAGAGGAGTTTCTGTTTTTTTTGAAAGATGAAGACGATCCCTTGCCAGCTTTGTCGGTTTGGGGGCGTGACGGAACCGATGATTTGCCGGATCATGTGGTTGAAATTGAATTCAAGCTTTACCCCAATCCGAAGCTAGGCGTTAATAGATGGCATGAATTTCCACCCTTCGCCAATGCAACCGGACTGTATTTTCGGCAGAATTTTCAACGAGGGCGTAAGTATCACCGTTCCGAGCCGGACCACAAAATTGACCTTTTGATAACCGAAACGGGACGCGTCTTGGCAGTTTTGGAAACCGGTTCCACAGCGATGATCGTAGAATTCCGCCACGATCAAGCGCAACCCATTTGCTATTTCGCCCTTGCCCATGAAGAGCGCTTACTGGAAGTTGTTGGCCCTGCCTCGGGGCGGGAACTTGAAACCACTTGCCTTAAAATCGCTTCCGCCGTGAATGGGGAAATCGAGCGTGTTTTGGCTAATCAAGGTTCTTCGCGTTCTCGGCTCGTGTATTTCAATACCCAGGCGGAACTGCTGCGCGATCCATCCCTGTTTTTGAGGTGGCAGCCTGCTTACCATGCGCCTGTTTACCGAGGAGCGCCTTCACCTTTCCATTTTGGATCAGGCCGGACAGGAAATCAGATCGGCCCATATGAGAATGAAACTATCGAGATGATTGAAGCGACAATACTGAATGATGGCATCAAGCGTCGTGTCTTTCGCTATACAGAAAGCACGATGTTGTCCTCTTTGGAGTTATTCTCACAACATCTCATCTTCCAGGCGGATAATCCGGAAGGCATAGCAGGGGCGCCACCGGGGGAAACAGTTTGGTGGTTTCGTCATTTCGCTGGACGCGGCATCTATCGCGATGTTGAGGGGCATTTTTTGGGACCCAAAGTAGCAGGTTCTTTCGAACACGGCGATTATAAAGCATTTTTTGAGAAGTTTCCGCCACATGCAACTCCATTAGGCCAAAGATTCAAAACCGAGTTCGCTACGTTTATCCATGGGGGTAGCTTTGGCTATGGCGAAAAGGAGTTCGACCTCATTGGCCTGGAAGATGGGCGGGTATTGGTGATTGTAGAACGGCGTCGCTTTAGTGCGAGAGAGCAACCCCTGATCCTGGTCCTAGAATTGCGCCCCGACCGCGCCATTCCTGTCTGCTACCTTGGTTGATCTTGACTCAGGCAAGAACGCACTACCCTCACCCCTGCCGCAACCCCGCACGTTCCGCCGCCGCGCGGGTCCATGCCGTCTCGCGCTGCAGAAAGTCAGCGAAGCCAGGCGGGGTAGCCTCAGCCCCGCTTGCCATCAGGCTGCCCATGCCTTCCAGCCGCGTGCGCACGGCGGGGTCGGCAACGGCGGCGGCAACAGCCTCACCTAGCGCCTTCGCAACAGACTCGGGCAGGCCCGTCGGGGCCACAATGCCAACAAAGGCAGCGGCCTGATAACCGGCCACACCAGCCTCGGTCGCCGTTGGCAATTCCGGGGCTTGCGGCAGCCGATCCGCCGCCGCCACCGCTAAAATCCTTACCGCGCCTTCCCGGTGCAACGGCAACGCCGTGGAAATTTCCGTAATGGCGCCGGATATGGTGCCGGAGATCAGATCAGGCGTCAGCGCGCCCCCGCTGCCATAGGGGATATGGGTAATGCCCGCCCCGGTCGCGGCATTGAACATCTCAAGCGAAAGATGTGCCGCACTCGCAATGCCAGATGAACCGAAGCCGAGCCTTCCGGGATTGGCCTTTGAATGCGCGACAAGTTCCGCAACTGTTTGCACCGGCAGGCTGCGATGCACCGCAATCACCATCGGTGTGCGCACAAAAAGCCCAATCGGCATAAAGTCACGCAGCGGGTCATAGCCAAGATTGGTCTGCACGGTAGGATTGATCGTGAGCGGCCCATTTGAGCCTAATAGAACAGTGTAACCATCCGCCCGCATCCGCGCGACCTGTTGCGCCGCGACACTGCCACCCGCGCCTGCGCGATTTTCCACGACCACTGGCTGACCAAGCTTCGCCGACATGGCGGGTGCGCAGGCACGCGCTGTCAGATCGGAATTCCCGCCCGGCGCGAAAGGCACGATCAGGCGGATGGGCTTATCTGGGAAGGTGGCCTGCGCGCGTAACGACGGTGATAGGATTGGCGTTGCGGCAAGGGCCGTGAGCATCGCGCGCCGCGTTGAGCTGAAGGTCATTTTTCTGTCCGTTTCCATACATTGGAGGCAATCTTGCGGCGCCCGGACAGGCCCCGCAAGCCCCTGCGATGACGCCTCGTGGTGGGATTCATGCCAAACTTTCCCGATCCAAAACAGCCCCCGCGCACCCCTAGGCCTATATTGGATGGGCCGCTTCACGCTGCTGACGGGAACTGACAGTGGCGACCGGACCACAGCGTACTGATTTATGCGGCCTCCGGATTCCTGAATTGAGGCGGTTTTTGATCCAAGCCCTGTGCAGTCTGAAGGAGGCCGGCATGGATATCCCCCGATTCCGAAAATTCCTTTGAATTTGCCTAGCAACTCACCGAGGATGGTGAGGCGATCCGCTCAATCGCTGCCGCATTGCAGACCAGCCCATCATGCGTTTCAAAATGGCGCAAGCAGCGGCGTGAGGCGCGGGCGCTGACGCTTGGCCAGATGTGCGTTCATGGGACGCGCACGCCGATCGGTAGGTCCGCGGACTGGCTGCGAATACGGATGGCGGCAGCAGGGCCTGTCATCACACGAAAGCCGTCCGCTCTAATCCGGTTTGGGAACGGGTTTCTTTAACCCATAAGGTGCTACCAGCGCCCAGACATGATCGGGGATCATGTTGCGCATCTTGGCGGGTTCGGCGCGTTCAAGATGCAGGACGGTTTCGACGGCCTTCATTTCAACCCGCGCGCGGGCAAATTCCAAGCCGCGCGGGCCGATGCGCGGCATCAGCCAGCCAATGATCGGCCTCAGCCAATCCGGCATGCGCCGCAGCGGCAGCCCGCCCGCAGCGCGGCGCGTGTTTTCCAGAAAACCCTTTACCGCACCGGCGCGTTTGCCGGCACTGCCCGGCGTGCTGGTGGTGATTTCATCGCCAAGCAGCCTGAGTAATTCTTCGCCACGTTCATTGCGTACCAGAAGCCATTGCTCTCCCTGGCCGCCCATATAGCCCACCGTAATATCGGCCAGCACATTGGTGTAATCCACACAGCTTCGGCAGGTGAGGGGGAAGAAATCCGAAGGCAATTGGCTGATGGGCAGTTGGAGAAAGGGAATTTCGCGCTTGCTTCCATCGGCAAAGCGCAATTCCACATGGTAATCGGCACGGAATTCCAGATAGGTGATCGTCTCTGGGGCATCGGACAACAGCGTCAGGAAATGATGGAATTTTTCCGTGGCCGTATTGTCCGAACACGGCGTGCCGATGACGTAAAGCGCATCGAGCCCAAGCTGCGCTTCCAAGGCGCGCAGCGCATAGACCTGGCAGGGAATGCCGATCACCGCGATGCGCTTATGGCCCGCTGCCGCGGCTGGTTCCAGAAGGGCGAGCAGCGGCGCATAGCCCATGCGCATGCCGCGACAGGCCGCCATGGCTTCTGCCTTCGTCACCAGCACCGGCACAGGCTTCCATTTGTCATCAGGGTCCGGCGCCATGGTCAGTACCGCGGTCACCGCGCCCGCATCCAGCAGCTTTTCGGCAAGGCGCGTGGTAATGCCGGTCCATTGCGCGCCGGGCTGAGGCGGTTTCAGCGATGCGCGCAGCATTTGCCGGAACGGGCCGAAATGAAGCTCATCCGGGCGCAACGGGTCCCGCACGCGGCCATGAACTGCGGCTTCCAGGCGCGGATAATCCGGCTTGATGAATTGGCAGGCGGTACCGCATGCCTTGGGGTTTTCCAGGCGCGAAACACCGCAATCCGTGCATAGCCCGCGCGGCGCGGCATCGCGGAAGGAAGGTGCCGCGATGCCCTGCCCCGTCACAGCGCCAAGGCCCCGATAATGGCGCCAGCGCCCAGTACCCAAAGCGGGCTGAAATCCGTTCTCCAGACGAAAAACGCCGAACAGATGGTCAGCAACACAGTCACCCAGCTTTCAGCCGAACCCTGCGCCAGGATTAAGCCCGATGCGGCAATCAGCCCGACCGCAATCGGCACCAGGCCACGTTCAATGATGCGAAGCCAAGGCCGGCCCAGCAACCGCGCGCGCAGGCGCGAAAAGCCAAAGGCAATCAGGCTGGTCGGCACGGTCATGGCGGCCGACGCCGTCAGCATCCCAAGAATACCCCCGACATGCCAACCGAATAACCCCACCACCAGCACATTCGGGCCAGGTGCTGCTTGGGCAAGCGCGAAGCGCCGCGCGAAATCTGCATCACTCATCCAGCCATGCACATCCACAACCAGCCTGTGCATCTCCGGCAGCACGGCAATCCCGCCACCGACCGAGACTAGCGAAATGGCCCCAAACCCAAGCAGCAATTGCCAGAAGATGGTCGCGGTCATTTGCCGCGCGCCCCATACCAGGATGCCAGAATGCCAAAGGGGGCGAGGCCCAGCACCACCATGGGCAGCGGCACGCGAAAGAAGCCTGCCGCCGCCAGCGCACAAACCCCAACCGCCAATAGCCCCAAGGTTGGCTTCAGCTTCTGCGCCATCTTGACCGCGGTGCCGAGCACCATGCCCGCCGCCGCCGCCGCAACGCCAGCGAGCACCGCCTTCACCAAGGGCACCTCGCCATAGGAATCATAGAGCACCGCAAGCCCCATCAGGATAATGAGCGGCCCGCCAAACATGGAACAGGAAGCCAGCAGCGCCCCCACCGCGCCATGAAAGCGATCCCCCACCATGATTGCGGCATTCAGCGCATTGGGCCCCGGCAGCACCTGCCCAAGCCCTAGCGTTTCGGCATATTCCTGTTCCGTCAGCCAGCGCTTTTCTTCAACCAGCACGCGCCGCGCCCAGGCATTGATGCCGCCAAAGCCGATCAGGCCGATCTTGCCATAGGTAAGAAACAGGTCGGCGCGGCTCGGCGACGGGGCAGGAGAATCATCCATATCCGCAGAGGAACCCGTAGCGCGGTTAGGATCAATCCCCTGCGGCCCTTTTTCAGCCCGCGTTGGCCGTTGGCGGCACGCCCGCTTCGGTTAAGGCGGTCTGCTGGCGTTCCGCGACGTTCGCCACATCGAAATCAGCGACCAATTCCTGGAATAGTTGATGCCAATTGAGCTTCGCGTTCAGCCGCAGGAATACCGCGCCAAGCCCAATCGCCGCGCGATCCATGAGCGGGAATTCGCGCGGGATGCGCACGCCGCCCGTACGCTTCAACCCAGCATGCACTTCTTCCGCAATGCGCCGCCCATATTGCGGGTCATCACTTTCCTGAATGGGCCGCACGCGGTCTTCCAACAGCGGTTCATACAGGAAACGCGCCCAAAGGTTCAGCACTTCCATCGTCTCGCGCTTCAAATCCTTGAAGCCCCAGATGCGATAGGCTTCCGCCGCCTTGTCGAAATCCCCATCGCGCACAGCTTCATAAAGCATGATCACACCGCCCACGAAGCGCGGTTCAAAAATCCGCACCGCGCCGAAATCAAGCAGATTGATGCCGAAGCCATCATTATCCGGCAGGTCAGAGCGTACCTGATAATTGCCGAGATGCGGGTCGCCATGGATCACACCATAGCGATAAAACGGCACATACCAGGCGCGGAACAGGGCGCGGGCATAGGCAGCGCGTTCCTCTTCGGGCGGGTCTTCGTCAATGCGTGCCTGAATGGCGCGGCCATCCAGCCATGACATGGTCAGCAAGCGCTTGGTGCAAAAGGCTTCCACCGGCACGGGCACGCGCACGCCCGGCACATCACGCAGCATGATGCCATAAAGCCGCTGCTGCGATGCTTCGCGCAGGTAATCCAATTCTTCGCGCAGGCGTTCGGAAAGCTCGACATAGGCTTCCTCATTTTCAAGCGCGCTATCCATGCGGCGATAAAGGCTCATGGCGATTTTGAGTTGCCTGAGGTCAGCCTCCACCACGCTCGCCATATCGGGGTATTGCAGCTTGCAGGCGACGCGCTGGCCATCGGGCAGCACGGCGCGATGCACCTGGCCGAGGGACGCCGCGGCGGCAGCCTCACGCTCGAAGGTTTTGAATTTGCTCTCCCAGGCCGGTCCCAATTCGCTCATCATGCGCCGGCGCACAAAGGGCCAGCCCATGGGCGGCGCATTGGCCTGAAGGGTCGCCAATTCCTTGGCGATTTCCGGCGGCAGCGCATCCGGCACGGTGGAGAGGAATTGCGCGATCTTCATCATGGGCCCCTTGAGGGAACCCAACACCGCCTTCAAATCCTCGGCATGTTTTTCGTCTGATTTCAGGCCGAATAGCTTATGGCCGGCAACGCGCGCCGCCATGCCGGTGACGGCGCCAGAAGTGCGCACCATGCGGCGCACCTCGCCAAATATCGAATGCGCTTCCCGATCTTCAGCCATCCGCGCGCTCAATCTCATCAATGAAGCCGGCAATCACATCAAGCCCGCGCGTCCAGAATGCCGGGTCCGCGGCATTCAGCCCGAAGGGTGCGAGCAATTCCTTATGCCGCAAGGTGCCGCCGGCGCGCAGCATCTCGATATACTTCGCCTCAAAATCCTGCACCCCACCATCGCGATAGACGCCATACAGCGCATTCACCAGACAATCGCCAAAGGCATAAGCATAGACATAAAAAGGCGTGTGGATGAAATGCGGGATATAGGACCAATACACATTGTAATCCGGCGAGAATTCAAAAGCCGGACCCAGGCTTTCGGTCTGCACCTGCATCCATAGTTCACCGATCTGTTCTGACGAAAGCTCACCCTTGGCGCGCGCGTCATGCAGCAGGGTTTCGAACCGGTAGAACGCAATCTGGCGCACCACCGTGTTCAGCATATCTTCAACCTTGGCGGCGAGAAGGCCACGGCGCTTTCTTGGATCGGCTTCAGCATCCAGCACGGCGCGGAAGGTCATCATCTCACCGAAAACCGAGGCGGTTTCAGCCAAGGTCAGCGGGGTTGAGGACATCAGATAACCCTGTTCGCCCGCCAGTACCTGATGTACGCCATGGCCCAATTCATGCGCCAGCGTCATCACATCGCGCGCCTTGCCGTGGTAATTCACCAGCAAATAGGGATGCGCCGAAGGCACGGTCGGATGCGCGAAAGCGCCCGATGCCTTGCCGGGGCGGAGTGCCGCATCAATCCAGGGCTTGTCGAAGAATTGCCGGCCAATTTCAGCCAAACGCGGGCTGAAGGCGCCATAGGAATCAAGCACTTGGGAGACAGCCTTGGGCCAGGGGATCAGGCTGTCATCCTGATCAGGCAGCGGCGCATTGCGGTCCCAATGCTGCAATTTCGGCAGGCCAAGCCATTTCGCCTTCATGGCGTAATAGCGATGCGACAGCCGGGGGAAGCTGGCGGTAACGGCGGAAACCAAGGCCTCCACCACCTCATCTTCCACCATATTGGCGCGGTTGCGCGCGGAAGCAGGGCGCGGATAGCGCCGCCACTTGTCAATGATTTCCTTGTCTTTGGCGAGCGTATTCGTGATCAGCGTAAACAGCCGACCTTTTTCGGCGAAGGCGGCGGATACCCCCTTGGCGGCGGCTTCGCGCACCGCGCGATCACCATCGGAAAGCTTGTTCAGCGCGTCAGACACCGTCAGGTTTTCCGTGCCACTCGGCAGCGGGACGGCAACCTTCATGGTCGCGATGGTTTCATCAAACAGTCGGTTCCAGGCGGCGCGGCCCGTCACTTCCTTCTCATGCAGCAGCTTTTCTGCCTCATCGGAAAGCTGATGCGGGCGGAAAACGCGCAAATCGCGCAGCCAGGGGCGAAACCGCGCCAGCGCGGCAGAATCGGCGCATTTGCGATCCAGCACCGCATCTTCCAGCCGGTTCAGTTCCAGCGTGAAGAAGATCAGATGGCTGCTGATCGTGGTCGCGCGTTCCTGCATGGTTTGATAGAAGCGCCCATTCGCCGGGTCTTCGGCATCGCCGCTGAAGACCAGCTGCGCATAAGACATGACGCGGCCGAGCACTTCTTCAATCGCCTCATATTCGGCAATCGCCGCCGCCAGGTCATTGCCTGAAATGGCAGTCAGCTTGCCGGAAAGCCTGGCAGAAAAGGCCCGCGCCTTGGCCTCGGCGCCGTCAAGGTCGCGCGTGAGCGCCGGGTCATCCGGCGCCTTATACAGGTCCGAAAGGTCCCAGACGGGGAGGTTGGCGGCGGCAGCACCGCCATCAAGCGGGGCGCGGAGCGGGGTGGGGATGTTGTTTCTTGTCACCCCTCTCATATAGACCGAAGCGGCGCGCGGCCAAGCGCCCAAGCTGGAGAAGGGGAGGCGAATGCCCTACACGGATCAAGGATGGCCCAATCTGCCGGCCATGATGCTGGGACGGGCGCGGGAATGGCCGGCCAAGCCGCTGTTTCGCTTCTGGCGCGACAAGGCGTGGCAGAGCCTGACTTGGGCGGAATTTGCGGGCCAGGTCGCGGCGCTGGCAGCGTTTCTGCGGACGCATGGCGTCGCGCCGGGGGACCGCGTGCTGCTGGTTTCCGAAAACCGGCCTGAATTCCCCATTGCCGATACGGCGATCATGGCCATCGGCGCCATGACCGTGCCGACCTATGTCACCAATCTGCCGAGCGATCACGCCCATATTCTGCGCGATTCCGGGGCGCGCTTTGCCATTGTCTCCACCGCCGCGCTTGCCGCCCGCGTGCTGGAAGGCGCTGCCTTGGCGCATGGGTTGGATGGCTTGCTCTGCTGCGAAACCCCGCCCGAGGCGCCAGGGCTTGCGCGCCATTTCTGGGGTGATGCGCTGGCCACCCCCGCCGATCCCGTGGCGCTCGAAGCCGAGACGCATCAGATCGCCTCAGAAGCCCTGGCTTGCCTGATCTATACTTCCGGCACCGGCGGTGCGCCCAAGGGGGTGATGCTGCCGCATCGCGCCTTGCTCGCCAATCGGCATGGGGTGCTGCCGCTGGCGGAAAAGCTGGAATTAGATGGGAAGCCTTACCTTTCCTTCCTGCCGCTATCGCATAGCTATGAACACACCGTGGGCGGTTTCCTGCTGCCATCTTATGGCATGGAGGTGGTTTGTTCGCGCGGCGCGGATCGGCTGGTGCAGGAAATGGCCGAGATCCGCCCTGCTATCATGACAGCGGTGCCGCGGCTGTTTGAAGTGCTGCGCGCGCGCCTGCTGGCGGCGCTTGAGAAGGAAAAGCCCATCAAGCGCAAGCTGTTTGATCGCGCCTTGCTGCGCGGGCAGCAGCGCATGGCGGGTGCCTCGCTCGGCGTGATCGGCGGCATTGAAGATGCGCTCCTGGAAAAACTGGTGCGTGAAAAGGTGCGTACGCGTTTTGGTGGTGCGCTGCGCGCCTTGGTTT
The DNA here is from genome assembly GCA_020249505.1 of Roseomonas sp. Taxonomy (GTDB): domain Bacteria; phylum Pseudomonadota; class Alphaproteobacteria; order Acetobacterales; family Acetobacteraceae; genus Neoroseomonas. The sequence goes on from JADCFN010000010.1 coordinate 39,203, forward strand.
CCGGCGGCGCGCGGCTTGATCCTGACCTGGCGGCGTTTTTCATCGCGCTCGGCCTGCCGGTGTTGCAAGGCTATGGGCAGACCGAAGCCGGCCCGGTCGTGAGTGTGAACCTGCCCTGGGCCAATCGGCATGACAGTGTTGGCATGCCGCTGGAAGGTGTTGAATGCCGCATCGCCGCCGATGGTGAAATCCTGATCAAGGGTGATCTGGTCATGACCGGCTATTGGGGTAATGCGGAAGCGACTGCCACCACCCTGAAGCCCGAAGGCGAAGACCCGCGCCCTTGGCTGCATACCGGCGATATCGGCGCGCTGCGCGACGGGTTCCTCTACATCACCGACCGCAAGCGCGATTTCATCAAGCTCCTGGGTGGCGACATGATCAGCCCTGCCAAGATCGAAGGCCAATTGATGGCGGAACCCGAAATCCAGCAGGCGCTTGTCGCTGGTGAGGGCAAGCCCGGCCTTGTCGCGCTGATTGTCCCGGCCGAGGGCCAGGAAGCGGGCGTTGCGGCTGCCGTTGCGCGCGTGAATGCCCGGCTTGCCGTGATTGAACGCATGCGCCGCCATGCGGTGACAGCGCCGTTCACGATTGAAAACGGTTTGCTGACACCGACCATGAAGCTGAAGCGCCGCGCTGCCATTGAACAACGCGCGGCGGAGATTGAGAAGCTTTGGGAATAGCGCGCCTTATCGTGGCGCCCAGCGCAAACCGGCGCGGATATCGTCACTATCCTCACCCGCCGCAGGCACGCCGCGTGCCGGTTGCGGGCGCTCACCGTCAAAGCTGATCGGCAGGCCAATGGCGCGCACCGGCAGGCCAGGCACCGGGGCAACAATGCCGAGCGCTTCCACCTGCCGATCCACCGCGATTTCGCGCATGGTATTGATCGGCCCGCAGGGAATGCCGGTGGCTTCCAATAGCGGCAGCCATTCTTCGGCCGGGTGCGCGCGAAAGGCCGGTTCCATCACCGCCATCAGCGCGGGTTTGTTCGCAACGCGTAGCCGATTGCTGGCAAAGCGCTCATCGCTACCCAGTTCAGGCAACCCCATGGCATCGCATAGTTTGCGAAACAGCCTGTCATTGGCCGCCGCCACCATCACCGGCGCGGTTGCGGTTTCAAAAGATTGGAACACCACCGTATTTGGATTGCCCGAAAGATTGCGCGGCGGTGGCCGGCCCGAGACCGTGAAGCCCGCGAAATGCGGCCCCATCCAGCCAAGCGCCGTTTCCAGCAGCGATGTATCAACCACGCCGCCCTTGCCCGTGCTATGGCGCCGTTCAATCGCGGCCAAAATGCCAATCACCGCCCACATACCGGTGCCGAGATCAAGGATTTGCACGCCACTCCGCGTGGGCGGCCCGCCTTCCGCGCCATTCATCATCATGAGGCCCGAATAGCCTTGCAGGATCGGCTCATAGCCCGGGTGCAGCGCCTTCGGCCCCACTGCGCCAAAGGCGCCGAGTGAGGCATAGATCAGCCGTGGAAAACGTGCGGTCAGCGCCGCACCACCCAGGCCCAAATCCTCCAGCGCGCCAGGGCGCATGTTTTGCACAACCACATCCGCTTCGCCCACCAATTCCATCAGCAAAGCGCGATCGGCATCATTGCGGAGATCAAGGCTGAGCGATCTTTTGCCGCGATTGACAGCGATGAAGGTGGTGGCGGTGCCTTCATGCATCGGTGGCCCCCAGCCGCGTGCATCATCGCCACCTTCGGGGCGTTCCAGCTTGATCACCTCGGCCCCCAGCATGGCGAGGATCTGGCCCGCGAAAGGCCCCGCCAGATTCTGCGCGATTTCAACAACCCGGATACCGGCCAAAGGTGACATGCGAGCTTCCTCAACCCGCCCTAACCATGACGCGCCAGCAGTTAGGGAGCAAGCTTCGGATGAGCGTTGCCATTCGCTGTTGCACCGACGCAGTATCGCACGGAAGGGAAAGAACCACCGGATAGCGGGCTATTGCGCCTCCGGCGCGTCTTGGTAAGCCTTGTCGCCGTACCAGCGAGGCATCTTTGGCCGCGCCACTTTGGGAACAAATACGCGGCATTTCAGCCCCATGCCAGGTTTCGGACGCGCCGGCGGTTGCATAAGGGCCGTGCCGACGCTGCCCCGCACGCCCAAGATCGTAATGGCGCCCGAAAGGGGCAGGCTGGCCCAACCAGTCCGGCATGGTTTCAGCGCAACGCCCAAGATCCTATATGCTCCTCATGTCGTCCCTTGCCCGCGCCCTGTTGGTATTATTCCTCGCTCCCTTACTGGGCGCGCCGGCGGAGCGCTTGCCAACGCCAGACCCCTTGCGCGCCGCTGGCTGGCAGAAGGGCGGCTGGCCAGGCATCAAGCCCGCGACCTTCGAGGCCTTATCCGATGGTAGCTTGCGCATTACCGGCCTTGGGCAGGGCAGTTTCGTCTGGCGGAGCGTCACCCGGGCCGATTCCTGCCTTTATTGGCGCTGGAGAGTGGATCACGGGCCGCCGCCAACACCCCTGGATCGCAAAGGCGGCGATGATCGGGCCATTGCGCTCACTGTTGGTTTTGATGGCTGGCCACCGGATGCCGGTTTTTTTCAAAAGGCACAGCACACCATGGCGCAGACCATGGCTGGGGATCACCGCCTACCGCGCAGTATGCTTGTCTATGTCTGGGGCGGCACGGGTCATGAACCGCGCCCCTTTCCAAACCCTTATGTGGCGGGCCTTGGCAAGGTCCATGTCTTGCGCGCTGCGACAGCCCCACGCCAGCAATGGTTTGACGAAAAGACTGACCTCGGGCGGGATTGGCGCGCGGCCTTCAAGGGGGCAAGCGTTCCGCCGGTGCTGGAAATCATGATCGGCACCGATGTGGATGACACGAATTCCCGCCTGGATGCGCGGATAGAACGCATCCGCTTTGCGCCCTGTTGAAATAATGGTGCCGCCATGATCCGGCGCAAAAAAAGCGCGTCATGACAATGGTAAATATCGGCGCGACACTTGGAGATTAATATGACCGACCCGCTACCCACCATCTGGAACCCGGATCAGCGCATCGGCGATATGCTGAAGGGCAACCGCGGGCTGGTGGTGGGCGTTGCCAATGCCGATTCAATTGCATTTGGTGCTGCAGCAAAGCTCCGTGCCTTTGGTGCTGACCTTGCAGTAACCTGGCTGAATGACAAGGCCGAACCCCATGTGCGCCCCTTGGCCGAACAGCTTGGCGCGGAAATCACCATGAAGCTGGATGTGGAAACGCCCGGCGAAATGGAAGCCGTGTTCGAACGCCTGACGCGCGATTGGGGCAAGCTTGATTTCGTCATCCATTCCATCGCCTTCGCCCCGCGTGCCGATTTGCATGGCCGTGTGATTGATTGCTCGGCTGAGGGTTTCGCCCAGGCCATGCGCGTTTCCTGCTGGTCCTTCCTGCGCATGGCGAAGCTCGCGGAACCCATCATGGCGGCGGGCGGTGTGCTGGTGACCATGAGCTATTACGGCGCCGATAAGGTGGTCGCGAATTACAACATCATGGGTCCGGTGAAGGCCGCGCTTGAAGCCTCGGTCCGCTATGCGGCGGCGGAACTTGGGCCAAGTGGCATCAGGGTTTTCGCGGTCTCGCCCGGGCCGCTCCGCACCCGCGCCGCCAGCGGCATTGCGCAATTCGATGAATTGATCGCGGAAGCGAAGGAACGCGCGCCAGCACAGCGGCTTGTGGATATTGCGGAAGTTGGCCGCGTGGTGGCCTTTCTGGTGAGTGGTGCATCATCTGGCATGACGGGCGACACGATCTATGTGGATGCGGGGCTGCATAATGTCGCCTGAAGCAAAAACTGCGGCGCTGCTGGTGCTGAATGCGGGATCATCATCGCTGAAATTCGCGGTGTTTGCCGTTGAAGGGCGCGGATTGACGCAGCGCTATGATGGCCAAATGGAAAGCATTGGCGCGGCACCGCATTTCAATCTGCGTGATGCCGCGGGGGCGCGCATTGCTGAGCGCCAGTTTGCAGCCGGCGAGGCACCCAAGGGCCATGAAGGTGCGCTGAGTGTCATTTTGGGCGCTCTCACGCCACTGCTGGATGGTGCCACAATTCGTGCCATCGGCCACCGCGTGGTGCATGGCGGGCGGGATTTGAGCGCGCCGGTGATGATCACCGATGCCATCATGGCAAAGCTTCGTGCGCTGGTGCCTTTGGCGCCCTTGCATCAGCCGCATAATCTGGCGGGCATTGAAGCCGCCGCGCGGCATTTTCCGGGTGTTCCACAAATCGCCTGCTTCGATACAGCCTTTCACCGCACGCAAAGCTATGCTGCGGCGAGTTTTGCGCTGCCGCCACGGTTTTTTGATCAGGGCATCCTGCGCTACGGCTTTCACGGCCTGTCTTACGAATATATCGCGCGGCGCCTGGAGGCTGAGGATGCGGCACTTGGCCGCGCAAGGCTGGTTGTCGCGCATCTTGGCAATGGCGCATCGCTATGCGCGATTGAAGGCGGGCAAAGCCGCGCCACCACCATGGGCTTCACCGCCTTGGATGGCGTGCCCATGGGCACAAGAAGCGGCCAATTGGACCCTGGTGTGGTGCTGCATATGCTGGATAGTTTGCAGATGAAATCTGCCGATATCGCGCATCTGCTCTATCACGAGAGCGGCTTGAAGGGCATGTCCGGCATATCGCAGGATGTGCGCGCGATTGAAGCCGCCGGCACCGAAGCGGCTGAGGCCGCGCTTGATCATTTCGCCTTTCGCGTGCGGCGTGAAATCGGTGCTCTGGCCGCTTCCATCGGCGGCATAGACGCCTTGGTGTTCACCGCCGGCATAGGCGAGAATGCGCATGGGGTTCGTACGCGCATCTGCGCGGGGCTTGGCTTTCTTGGGATCCATCTTGATCCTGAAGCCAATGTTGCCAATTGCCCGGAGATTGGACGAACTGGCGATCCCGTACGCGTGCTGATCCGCCATACGGATGAGGAAGCGATGATTGCCGAGCATGCCTTAGCGATGATCAATTCCTGCTGAGACTTTGCTGGCCTGTATAAATTTGAGCGCGTGTGGCGCGCCTGGCGAGGTAGAAACCCAGGGATTCCAAAGGCCCAGGATTTCATCGCCGCCATAATTCATAGCACGCTCTAGTGGTGCGCGGGGGCTTTTTGGGGCAGGGGATAGGTTAGCAAGAATCGCACCACTAGCCTTGTAACGGAGCGTAGGGCCACTGGAATAGCCGCAGTCAAATCAGGCGTGCGCGCAGCCGTGTCACCAAAACTTCTGCCAGGATCACCACAACAAGAATAGCGAGCAATATTGTCGCCACGCGATCCCATTGAAAGAAATTGATGGCATCATCCAACACCACGCCGATACCGCCGGCACCAACCAGGCCCAGCACCGCGCTTTCCCGGATATTGATATCCCAGCGGAACAGGGCCACACCCCAAAAGGCTGGCGCAATTTGCGGCCAGGCGCCTTTCAGCAGCACATGGCTGGCGGGCGCGCCCGTGGCATTCAGCGCTTCCAATGGACCAGGGGAGATTTCCTCCAGCGCCTCGGCCAGTAGCTTGCCCACAAAGCCAATGCTGCGAAAGGCAATAGCAAAGGTGCCGGCGGCCGCGCCCGGACCAAAGATCGCCACAAAAATCAGTGCCCAGACCAGCGAATTGACGGAACGAGACGTCACCAACAGCAGCTGCGCAAAAGCGTTCAACCCGCGATAAGGGCAGATATTGCGCGCCGCCAGCAAGGCAAGCGGCACGGCGAAGATGAAGGAAAACAGCGTACCGAGTGAAGCGATATGCAGCGTTTCCACCAGGGCGTGATGTACCGCCGGGTGATAATGCCCCAAATCAGGCGGCCACATGCGCTTCAGCAAATCAAGCATCTGTTCCGGCGCATCAATCAGAAATTCTGGAATGATCTCAACATTGCGGACCGCCCAAACCAAGGCCAGCACCAGGGCGAAATATACCGCCCAGCGCGTAAAGCGTTCCGTTGGGGTAAAGCGCTCCCATTCGCGCATCAGCGCATTCATCTGAGCAGCGCCCGGATCCAGCCGGAAATGAGCTCGGCCAGGAAAATCAACGCAATGATGGAAAGCAGGATGGCCGCGACGAAATCATAATCAAAGCGCTTGAAGGCCGCGAAAAGTGTGCCGCCAATGCCACCCGCGCCGACAATGCCGACCAGCGTTGAATTGCGCAGGTTGGAATCAAGCTGGTACAGCGAAAAGCCGATAAAGCGCGATGCTACCTGCGGCAGAACACCATATATCAGCAAGGCGCCGAAGCCCGCACCCGTCGCGCGAATGGCTTCCACCTGCTTCATCGAGATTTCCTCAATCGCCTCGGCAAATAATTTGGCGATGAAGCCCATGGAAGCGATGGTGAGTGCGGCCACTCCCGCCAAGGCACCAAAGCCGATGGCCTTCACGAAAAGGATCGCGACAATTACGTAATGCAGGCTGCGGCAGAAGGCGACGAAACCGCGTGTGGCCACCGCCAGCGGCCAAGGTGCCAGGTTGCGTGCGGCCATCAATCCAAGCGGCAGTGCCAGCAAAATACCAAGGGTCGAGGATATCACCGCGATTTGCAGGCTTTCCAGCAAGCCTTCAATCAGCAATTCGGCACGGCTGAAATTGGGCGGCCACATGCGCGCCAGAAAACGTCCGGCTTCCCCCAAGCCAATCACAAGCCGTGCCCAGGTGATGTCCAATTGGCCAAGCGCATAAATCGCATAGGCAGTCAGGCCAAGCGCGGTGGCCCGCGCGCCCCAATTCGGCGGGAAGGCGCGGCGGCGTAGAGTGGTTGCGCTCACAGCCAATCCTCGCCGCCATAGATCTGGCGAAGATGGCTCGGCTCCAAAGCTTCGGGCGGGCCATCAAACACAATCTCTCCACCCGCCATGCCGATGATGCGCTGAGCGAAACGCCGCGCCAGATCAACATTATGGATATTCACCACCAAGGGAACATTGGCCGAGGTGGAAAGCCCTGTCATCAGCTCCATGATCTCAACCGCCGTGCGCGGGTCGAGCGAGGATGTGGGCTCATCGGCCAGCAACAGTTCTGGTTGCTGCATAAGCGCGCGCGCAATGCCCACGCGCTGGCGCTGCCCGCCGGAAAGCGCATCGGCGCGGCGCGTTGCCTGTTCCGGCAGACCAACGGAATCAAGCAAGGAAAAGGCACGCGCGATATCCGCTTCCGGATAGCGCCGCATCCAGGCCTGCCAGAGAGAGACATAGCCAAGCCGCCCGGAAAGCACATTTTCCATGACAGTCAGGCGCTCAACCAGATTGTATTCCTGAAACACCATGCCGATCCGCCGGCGCGCCATGCGCAAACCACGCCCGCGCAGGGGCACAAGATCCTGCCCATTCAGCAGGATCTCACCCGCGGTGGGCTCCACCAGCCGATTGATGCAGCGGAGCAGCGTGGATTTGCCAGTGCCCGAAGGCCCAATGACAGCGGTGATGCCTTGCGGCGCGATGGCAAGGTTGATCCCGCGCAAGACAGGCTTGCCCGGGACATATTCCTTGACCAGACCTTTGATAACAAGGCCTTGCATCGCGCCCGCTTGCATCACTGCGGCCGCGCTGGTGCCGGCGCCTGCTGCTGTTGTTGCTGCTGTTGCTGGCGCTGCTGATTGCGGCGCTGTTCGGCTTCCAATTCACGCCGGCTTTCCGCATCAAACGCTGCGCGGTTATAGGGCGCGTTCACTGCATCTGCCACCGCGCGTACCGGCGCCCAATGTTCGGAATAGGTCGCGGGCCAGAAGCGATCATTGCCACCCAGATCACGCCGCAGCGATTCCGGGAAGCGATAATCAAAGAAGCATTTGCGAATACGCTCTGCCAATTCCGGCTTCAAATCATGCGAAAGCGCGAAGGAGGATGTCGGGAAGGGATCTGATTCCCAAATGATGCGGAAGTTATCGCGCCGCACCTGGCCACGGGCGATCATGCGGTTGAAAACATCTGATGCGACCGGCGCCGCATCATAATCGCCCGCATTCACGCCCATGACGCTGCGATCATGACCACCCGAATAGACCACGCGGTAATCCGTATCCGGCGTCAGACCAAGGCCGGGGAAGAAAGCGCGCGGCGCGAGATTGCCGGAATTGGATGTGGCCGAGGTGTGTGCCACGCGCTTGCCCTTCAGATCGGCAAGATTCTGAAATGGACTATCGGCACGCACCAAGGTCACAACACGGTAGCTTTCAAAGGCATCCTGATTGCCCTTGATGGCAAAAGGCACCGCGCCGGCCAGATTTACGGCGAAAGCGGTCGGGCCTGTCGAAAACCCGGCAATATGCAACCGGCCGGACCGCATGGCTTCAACCTGCGCGGCATTGCTGGTGACCTGGAAATACACCACGCGGCGGCCCACGCATTGGCCAAGATATTCAAGCAGCGGGCGGAATTGCGTGGCATAGAGTGCCGGATCTTCCACCGGCGTATAGGCGAAGACCAGCGTGGAAGGATCACGCTGCCGCGCCGCATCGGCGGGCACATCGGCGACCATATTGCGATCAGCATCGCAATAGGACTCATCCAAGGAACCGCGGAAGGCGCATGGCGTTTGCGCAGCGGCATCACCCGCCAATGTCGTGACAAGCGCCGCGGCAAGGCCGATGGCGCCAAGGCTTTTCCGGAACATGGTGCTCTCCCTAGGCTGATGGTTTGAATTGAAGGGTGATTTGGCCGCTTTGCGCGCGCGCCGCAAGGCTTTGGTCACGGGCGGACCAGGACCACCCCTTCCGGGTCCAGCGTGACCATGACGGCGCTACCTGCGGCGCGGCGCTGCAACCTATCCGGGTGAATGGCGAAAAGCTCCCCAAGCGGCGTCGCGATCAGGTATTCGGTATGCGCACCCATATAGGTTGCGCGCGCAATCTGGCCGGCAATGCCAGGGCCGCTATCGGCAAGCCTGATGGCCTCTGGCCGGATGACCACATCACATGGCCCAACCGCCAGACCACGATGCGGCAGCGCAAGCGACAGCGCGTCAAGCGCCACCTGCGCGGTATCGCTCATGATGCTTTCAATGGCGCCGCGCACATGATTGGCCTCCCCCATGAAGGTCGCGACAAAGACATTCTCTGGGCTGGCATAAAGCGCCTCTGGCGTACCGCTTTGCGCGATTTCGGCATTGCGCATCACAACGATCTTGTCGGATACCGCCAATGCCTCTGACTGATCATGCGTGACATAAACCACGGTCAGGCCAAGGCGCTGTTGCAGGGCGCGGATTTCCTCGCGCATGCTGCGCCTAAGCCGCGTATCCAGATTGGAAAGCGGTTCGTCAAACAACAGCACCGCCGGTTCCAAGACCAGCGCACGCGCCACCGCGACACGTTGCTGCTGCCCGCCTGACATTTCAGAAGGCAGCCTTGCGCCAAACCCGCGCAGGCCCACGGTTTCCAAGGCGGCTTCCGCCCGCGCCGCGGCATCCTTCTTGCCAAAGCCGGAGGAAATCAGCCCGTAAGACACATTCTCAAGCACGGTCATATGCGGAAATAGCGCATAGCTTTGAAACACCATGGAGACATTGCGCTCACCAGCGGAAAGCAAAGTCACATCCCGCCCGCCGATGAAGAGCCGCCCGGCGCTTGGTTGTTCCAAGCCCGCAATCATGCGGAGCAACGTTGTCTTCCCGCAGCCCGAGGGACCGAGCAAGGTCACCAGCGTGCCGCCTTCAATAAATAGATTGAGCGGCTTCACCGCCTCCACCTTGCCGTAGCGCTTGGCAATGCCTTCAAGCCGGACCTCGGCGGCCTTATTGTTCACTATGCGCGCCCTCCTATCGGTGCGGCAGCCTGGCGCCGGCCCAGACGCCGGCTGCCGACCAGCAGATTGATCAGGCCAATCGCCGCCATCATCAGCACAATCAGCGCGCTGCAATAGGCAATGGCTAGCCCGTAATCGCCATTGATGACGCGGTTGATGATGAAGACCGTTGCCATTTCATATTGTGCCGAAACGAGGAAGATCACGGCAGAAACCGTCGTCATGGCGCGCACAAAAGCGTAAACCAGCGCGGTGACAATAGCGGGCTTCAGCAGCGGCAGCACCACGGTGCGCAGGCTGCGGAAGGTGGAAGCGCGCAAAGTCACCGCGGCCTCATCCAGGGATTTGTCGAGCTGGCTCATCGCCGCAACGCCCGAACGCACACCAACCGGCAGATTGCGGAAGACAAAACAGGCCACAAGGATCATCGCCGTGCCGGTGATTTCGAGCGGCGGCAAATTATAGGTCAGGATATAGGCAACGCCGATCACCGTGCCAGGTACGGCGAAGGTTAGCATCAGCGCGAATTCCAAGGCGGTGCGCCCAACAAAACGCTGCCGCGACAGCACCCAGGCCGCGAGCAGCCCAAGGGCCGCCGTAATGGGTGCTGCAATGGCTGCAAGCTTGATGGTGGTGAATAGCGAATGCCAGGCGCCGCCCGAGAAAATCAGTGCCCCAGCCGGGCTCCATTCCAAAGCAAAGGCTCGCTTGAAATGGGAAAGCGTGGGCGTCCAATCCCGCCCCCAAACGCGCACGAAACCACCCGCCAGCGCCATGGTATAAACCGTGATCGTCAGGAACGCCCAAGGCAGCGCAATGGCATAGGCGATGCGCCGCACCGGCGTTGGCAGCGGTGTCGGCAGCCCGACATCGCCCTTCCCGGTGAGTGAGACATAGGATCGGCTGCCAATCACCGCACGCTGGATCATGAAAGCGCAAAGCGCAATCACCAGCATGATTCCAGCCAGTACCGCGGCGCGGCCGAAATCCTGCTGCGCGCCGACGACGGCAAAGAAAATCTCGGTGGACAGCACGCCAAAGGATCCGCCCAGCACAATCGGGTTGCCGAAATCAGCAAGGCTTTCAACAAAAACCACCAGCCAGGCATTGGCAATGCCCGGCAGCATCAGGGGCAGAGACACCGCGCGAAAGGTCCGCATGCGGCTGGCGCGGAGTGTGGAGGATGCTTCCTCCATGGCCGGCGAAATACCTTCCACCACGCCGATCAGCACCAGAAACGCGGTCGGCGTGAAGGAGAAAACCTGCGCCAACCAAACGCCATTGAAGCCATAAATCCAGCGGCCAAGTTGCAAGCCGAATAGGCTATCGGCCAATTGATTGACCACGCCGGAACGGCCGAAAATCAGGATCAAGCCCAGGCCAATCACGAAGGGCGGCGTGATGATGGGCAGCACCGTCAGCAGCCGCAAGGCGCGGCGCGCGGGGAAGCTGGTGCGTGTCACAATCAGCGCGAAGCAAAGCCCCAGCAGCGTCGCTGCTGTTGCGGTGGAAGTCGCCAGAACCAGCGTATTCCAAAACACGCCGCAATTCACCGTGGAGGTAACACAGGCGAGCCCCCAGATCTTGCGATCAAACAGCCGCGCCGCCATGGCATCCGCAACACCAAGATCACCCTGCGGCGTGAAGATTTGCGCAAGGATGGTGCTGACCGGCCAAGCGGTGAAAATCACAATGCACGCAATCAGCACGCCAACCGCGCCGGAGATGAAGCGATCGCCCTTGAAATAGCCACGCAGCGCCAGGCCATCCGTCAGCAGCACCAGAAAACCAATGAAGGCAAGCGCACCGCCAAGCCCCATGCCGAATTGCCGATCCTGTAATTCACCAAAGGCCGCTTCAAGAAAAGGGTAATTCCAGCCTTGAATGCCAACCGCAAAGCCCTGCGCAATGATGGCCAATAAGCCAAAACTGCCCGCCATGATCAGCACACGCCCGCGCATGCGCGCATTGGCGAAAGGCAGCGCGCCGGGCAAAGCCAAAACCAAGGCAGCAATCACCGGCCAGAACCAGAAGCGGCCGAAAGAGAGCGCCTGCCAAAAGGCCGATGCCGCTTCCGCATCCGGCGCGCCAAGGCCCATCAGCGTCGCAAGGCTGACGCCATCCTGCTGCATATGCCATGGCAGGATCAGCGTGCCCAAGGCAGCGATCACCCAGAAAAAGAAGCTGCTGCCGAAGAACATTGTCGGGGGTTTCAGCGCGGGAGCGCGCCGACCTCCCTATCCCAACGCGCCAGCAACCGGCGGCGTTCCGCGCTCGCGCCAAAGCGCGCATTGTCATAGTCAATGATGCGCGCAGTTGCCATATTGGGCGCGCCATCGGTCAGCGGCACGCGCCGATTGGCCATGGTTTGCAGCTTCTTCGCTTCCTGGGAAGCCGTAAGCTGAGCCTCGGCCGATAGCGCCCAGTGATAGAAGCGCTGCGCAGCCGCCATGTTCCGCGCGCCCTTGATGATGGACATGGACCCGATTTCATAGCCCGTGCCTTCGCAAGGCACGGCATGGCCCACCGGAAACCCCGCCGCGCGTTCTTCTGCCGCGTTATGCACGAAGGAAATGGAAAGCGCGGTTTCCCCACGCGCCACCGCCGTAATGGGCGCGGTGCCGGAACGCGGATAGGCATTGATGCTGCCATGCAGCCGGCGCAGAAAATCAAAGGCCGGGTCTTCGCCCATCATCTGCACCAGCGTGGCAATAACGATGTAAGCGGTGCCGGAACTATTCGGATTGGCCATTTGGATTTCGCCGCGATATTCGGGCCGCAGCAAATCCGCCCAACAAGCCGGCGCCGGCAGGTTCTTGCGCGTCAGCAATTCCGTATTGAAGCCAAAGCCGAGCACACTGGCATAAACGCCCACGGTGCGCCCCTGGGTCTGGCGCCATTGCGCCTGCGCCCATTCATGCAATTCGGCAATGCGCGGGCTTTCATAGGCTTGCGTCAGCCCTTCCTCACCGGCGGCAACATGCGGATCGCCCGTGCCGCCCCACCAGACATCACCGCGCGGGTTGCGCGCTTCGGCCCGCAGCTGCGCCAGCATTTCACCAGTAGATTTTTGGGCGAGTGTCACGCGAATGCCGGTTTCCCGTTCAAAGCCGCGCGCGATGGGCTGGCACCATTCGATGGTCGCGGAACAATAGAGATTAAGGCTGCCCTGCGCCCAAACCGGCGCAGACCACCCCATCAAGAATAAAACGATAAATCCCAGAACGCGCTGCATGTCTTTTCTCCCGGATTTTTAGCGCGGCAGCGAACCGATCTCCCTCTCCCATCTTTGCAGGATTTGCCGGCGCCGATTGCTTTCCCCAAAGGCGGCGAAATCATAATCAATCAGCTTCACCTGACTAAGGTCCGGGATGCGCGGATCAGGTGTTGCATCCTTATGCGCCGGCACATGCCATTGATTGACCTTGGGGCCGATATCCATGGCCGCTGGCGTCAGATACCAATCATAAAAGCGCCGCGCCTGCGCCAGATTGCGCGCGCCGCGAATAATGGACATGCAGGCCACTTCGTAAGACGTGCCCTCGGAAGGATAGGCCAGATCAATCGGGAAGCCTGCCTGCTGCATGGAAGCGACTTCCATATTGAAGCTGACCGCAAGCGCGGTCTCTCCACGCGATACAGCCTGCATCGGTGCCGCACCGGAACGTGTATAGGCATTCACATTCGGGTGCAGGCGCTTCAGATAATCAAAGGCGCGATCCTCATCCCAAAGCTGGATCAGCCCGGCAATAATCGTATAGGCCGTGCCGGAAGAATTCGGATTGGGCAATTGGATTTCACCGCGATAAGCCGGGTTCAGCATATCCGCCCAGCTGCGTGGCAGCGGTAGGTTCTTGCGTGCCATCAATTCGCGGTTCCAGGCCAACCCAATGGCGCCCGATGAAACGCCAACACAGCGCTCACCCGACATGGCATGCACGCGCTTCGCCCAATCATGTAGCCCAGCCATATTGGGCGAGGTGTAGGCTTGCAGCAGATTCCCCTCAGCGGCAGAAAAATGCGTCTCGGCCGACCCACCAAACCAGATATCGGTGCGCGGGTTCTGTGCCTCGGCACGGATTTGAGCCAGGATTTCGCCTGAGGATTTACGGGTCATGGCAACACGAATGCCCGTATCGCGCTGAAAGGCGGCGGCAATCGCCTCATACCAATCAGCGGCCGGCGCGCAGACCATATTGAGGCTACCCTGCGCCGCGGCGGGCAGGGCAGACAGAACAAGGGCCGCCAATCCGGCCAAAAGGCGAAGCGGTGCTTTCATGGCGCTTTCCCCTGCATCAACGCGGCAGGGCGCCGATGTCACGATCCCAGCGCGCAATCAGCCGCCGGCGTTCCGAAGCCTGACCATATTTCGCGAAATCATAGTCAATCAGACGAATCTTCGACAGATCCGGCGCATTGGGCGGCAGCGGTGCAGCGCGGTTGGATGGCGTCTGCAATTGCCCACCCGCATCAAAGCCAAGCTGCTGCGCCGGCGCGGTCAGCGCCCAATCATAAAACCGCCGCGCCTGTGGCAGGTTCCGCGCACCGCGAATGATGGACATGGACCCGATTTCATAGCCCGTGCCCTCGCAAGGCGTAGCATATGCAACCGGGAAGCCGGCATTGCGTTCCGTCACCGCATCATGCACGAAGGAAAGCGACACACCGGTTTCGCCGCGCGCCACGGCCTTGATGGGCGCAGTGCCGGAACGGGTATAGGCATTCACATTGGGATGCAGGCGGCGCAGGTAATCAAAGGCCGGGTCCTCACCCATGATCTGCACGAGTGTGGCAATCACCACATAAGCCGTGCCCGATGAATTCGGATTGGCCATCTGGATTTCGCCCTTGAAGCGCTGATCCAGCAAATCTGCCCAGCAGGCGGGTGCGGCGATATTCTTGCGCGCCAGCAATTCCGTATTGATGCCAAAGCCGATGGCGCCCGCGTAAACGCCAATGGCGCGCTGCTGGGATTGGCGCCATTGCGTCAGCGCCCAGGGCTGCAATTGGGCGTTATTCGCGCTTTCATAAGCCTGGGTCAGGTTTTCCTCGGCCGCCGCCAGATGCGGGTCCCCAGTGCCGCCAAACCAGACATCGGCGCGCGGGTTTTGCGCTTCAGCACGAATGGCGGCCAGGCTCTCGCCCGAACCGCGCTGCGTCATATTCACCCGAATGCCCGTATCGCGCTGGAAATTGGTGACAATCGCCTGGCACCATTCATTCTGCACCGAGCAGTAGAGGTTCAGCGACCCCTGCGCCTGCGCG
Source organism: Roseomonas sp. (assembly GCA_020249505.1). GTDB lineage: Bacteria > Pseudomonadota > Alphaproteobacteria > Acetobacterales > Acetobacteraceae > Neoroseomonas. Next base: position 54,217 of record JADCFN010000010.1, read on the forward strand.
GATTGCCCGAAGCCGAGCACCCCCAGCGCCATCGCCGCCAAAGCCAGTTTTCTGGTGAACATGGTAAGCTCCCTCGTTTTATGTGACGCTTTTATGACGGTCTTTTGGCAAGAGGGAGAGCGCTTGGCAATCTACGGCGTGGGCGCCCAAGAGATCTCACGCCATAAATCTTCCGGTTATGCCTCAGGCCGCGACGGCGGCCTGAGATGTGCGGCGCATGCGCCGGCGCAGTGAAAACGCCATCATCGTCGCGCCCGCGAAAAGCGGGATATAGGCGAAGCTTGGGTTCACCATAACCGTGCGGGCATTGGCCATTTTCAACATGGTCTGGCGCAGGCCAGTCCAGGGGTCCAGCGCCATCATGAAGCCGATCAAGGCGGGGGCAAGCGTCAGTAGAATGGCGATCACCGCCGCCTGTTCGGCGTATTTTTCGATGGACGGGATCACCCGCGTGGCCAGCGCCGCCGCCATGGCAGCAAAGGCAAGCGCGCTCATGATCGGCAGCTTGCTGAAGATGGAAAGGCCATAAACCGCCGCCCCGCGCTGGCCAGAGAAGGTCACCGCCGGTAGGAAATAGGCCACAAGTACGGCCGCGATGCCGGCCAGCAATAAGCCCATTTCAACCCCATCGGACTTACCCTTGAGTTGATCTATCATCCCTTATCTCCCTGTTTTGCCCCCGGGTCAGACGCCCGCTCCATGGGGGCTACATGACCGAAGCGTGACTCATATGTAATTAAACCGCCTCGGACAAGCGGAATCTTACGCCGGAGTTGGGGTCTTCGGGGCAGTATCCCCCGGCGCCCCGCACGAGGCGCCCGCCTTGGGGATAGGCGATGATGGCGATCCTTTTTGACGAGGCGGCGAGCCTTCCGAAGTGTATTAATTCTCGCCAAGTCTTAAGAATCAGCTATCATTTTTGCAAAATCCAGCACTCAACCAAGGGTTGCAGTAATGCCCAACATCTTTGGAACCTCAGGCAGCGACACGATCACGCCGGGCTTTACGAGCGCGGGCGTCACTGGTGGCTATCCTGGTGATGGCGATGACAGCATTCGTGGGCTTGACGGCGATGACTCCATTATTGGTGGCGGTGGTGATGACACGATTGTCGCCGATCTGTCGGGCGGTGGTTTTGATCGTGTCAGCTACGCCGGTGCTTCCGGTGGTGTCACGGTCAATCTGGGCACGGGCAGAAGTTCCGGCGCTGCGGGCAATGACAGCCTGATCAATGTGGATGAGGTTTATGGCAGCAGCCACGATGATCTGCTACTGACGGGCAATAGAACGGATCTGAGCCTTCTGGCCGGTGAGGACGGCAATGATACGATTTCGGCCGAGGGCCGACCTTCCGGGGGAATACTTTATTACCTCCGCGGTGGCACGGGTAATGACAGCCTGTTCGGCGGCAACGGCGGTAACTTTCCTGAAATTCTCGAAGGCGGTGATGGCGACGACACGCTGGTCAGCCAGAATGGCGGGTTGCAAGGTGGCGAAGGCCACGACAGCCTGGTGGGCGGTGGTGATGGCTACATTGGTAATGATACCATCGTCAGCCTAGCCCGGGACTATCAGCAGGCCAATGGCGGTAATGGTGAGGATAGCCTGGTTGGCGGTAGCGGCACCAACGAACGGCTCGATGGCGGCGAAGGCGATGACGTAATCCAGGGCGGCGCGGGTGCTGGGCAAATGCTGTATGGCAACGCCGGCAATGACTATTTAGTCGGCGGCGTCCACATAGACCCGGTTGGTGGGGCCCCCCCAGATTTTCTACGGCGATGATGCCGGTCCCTCCTTCTATTATCAGGGTGGCGCGGATACCTTGGTTGGTGGCGAAGGCACCATGCAGGCATTCCATGGTGGTGATGGGAATGACCTTCTACTCGGCGGCACCGGCGCGGGACAAACCCTCTACGGCAATGCGGCTGACGACTCCTTGCGGGGCGCCGACAACAACCTGGGCGGCGAAGTTTTCCAAGATTTCGTTGGTGACGGGGGAGGGAATCCCTACGATACCTTGAGCGGCGCGGATACGCTCGCGGGTGGTGGTGGCGGTTGGCAGCGCTTCTATGGCGAAGCCGGGAATGACCTATTGGTTGGGGGCACCGGTAGTCGGCAGCAACTTTCTGGTGGTGCGGATAATGACTCGCTGATTGCCGGCGATGGCATTGATCAAGTGCTGAGCGGTGATGCCGGCAATGACAGCCTTTGGGGAACTGACGGGGATGGCGGCGGCTTGGGGCTGCTGGGCGGCGATGGTGCTGACACCATTGTTGGCAGCACGGTGAATGGGCAATTCGCCGCGAGGCTCTATGGCGAGGGAGGGGCCGATAGCCTGCTGGCCGGTACTGGTGCTGATCAGGTGCTCTATGGGGATAACATTCAGCAATCTGGCGGCCAGGATGGTAATGATACCCTGGCCGGCACCACCGGCATTTCCCAGGAATTCTACGGTGGGGGTGGCGCGGATAGCCTTTATGCGGGTGATGGTATCTTCCAGGAGCTTTATGGCGAAGACGGCGATGACGAGTTGCGCGCCGGTGCCGGTGCCCGGCAATTCCTTTATGGTGGCGATGGCCAGGACACGCTGATTGGCGGCTTCGCGCAGCAATGGCTTGAAGGCGGCGCGGGCGATGATTCCATCGAAGCCAGTCTTAATTCTTACGACAATAGTTTGATCGGCGGCGCGGGCGACGATACGTTGCTCGGCAGCAATGGCGTGTCCGGCCCCGATAGCCTGGTTGGCGGTGCGGGCAATGACTGGCTCGATTTCCGCGGCGCCGATGATCAGCACAGCTATGTCTTCGGCACCGGCAATGACACGCTGGATGGCGGCAATGGCGCCGATACGCTCAATCTTGGCAGTGAAGGCTGGGTGCAGGGCACCAGCGGTGATTGGACCACCTATAGCGCGCTTGGCACCACGGTTTTTGTGCGCGGCTGGGAAAGCGTCAATATCGCGGCTACCACAGGCCCTAATGACCAGCTTCTGATCGGTGAAGACCTGCCCGAACTGATCCAGGGTTTTGATGGCAATGACACGATCCTTGGCCTTGGCGGCAATGATACGCTGGATGGCGGGGAACATAATGACAGCCTGATTGGTGGCGCTGGATCCGACTCACTTTGGGGTGGCAATGGCCGCGACACGCTGATCGGCGATGCCGGATCCGATAGCCTTAATGGCGATGGCGGCGATGACACGCTGATCCTGGGTAGTGGCGCGTCGCAGGGTGCCTGGGGTGGTGAGGGTAATGACTGGCTGCGTGTCGGTTCTGTCGGTGCACAATCGCTTTACGGCGATGCGGGTCAAGACACGCTGATTGCGGTGTCTGGCTTGGGCTCCCATCTTTTTGGTGGTTCTGAAGCGGATAGTATTTTGGCCAGTGGCAATGGCCATGGCGAGGGCGGCAATGACACGCTGGTGGCGCTGAATACGCAGTTCACGGTTATCTATGGCGGTCATGACGCGGATAGTCTGGTTGCTGGCGCAGCCACTGACCAGACGCTTTTAGGCCAGCCTGGCAATGACACGCTGGTGCTGGGTAGTGGCGCGTCGCAGGGTGCCCTGGGTGGTGAGGGTAATGACAGCCTATTCGGCAGTACCACCGACAATACGCTGGATGGCGGCGATGGCGATGATACGCTGAATGGCGTCGAAGGCGCTGACCTCGCCTTGGGCGGTGCCGGGAATGATTATGTCTATGCGGGCATCGGGATTGACGTCGGTATTGGCGGCAGCGGCAATGATACGCTTGATACAACCTCCTTCAACGGCAATTACCTGATCAATCTGCAGACGGGTCTGACCAATTCTTTGGGCGAAAGCTTCACTGAATTTGAGGCGGTGATTTCCGGTGCCGGCAATGACACGCTGATCGGTGCAGCCAATACCAGGTTGATGAACGGTGGCGCCGGCAATGACAGCATCCTTGGCAATAGCGGGGATGATGTGATTATCGGCGGGCTTGGCCGCGATACGCTGGATGGTGGCGCCGGTACGGCGGATTTTGTGCTTTACGTGAATGCCAGCGGCAGCGTGACGGTGGATTTGCAGAACGGGCTCAGCCTTGGTGCAGATGGCAATGACAGCCTGATTGGGTTCGAAGCGGTCATTGGTGGCAATGGCAATGACAGCCTGCTTGGCGATGCCGGCAACAATATCCTCTCTGGCGGTTCCGGTGATGATACGCTGCGCGCTGGCGGGGGCGTTGATACGCTGATCGGCGGCCCGGGCAATGATTGCCTGATCGGCGGCGGCGATGATTGGCTTTCCTACACCTATGTCACCGGCCGCGGCGTCACGATTGACCTGGTAGCCGGCACGGTGAATGGCGGCAGCACGGACTATATCAGCGGCTTCGGCAATGCTGTCGGCACGGATCAGGATGATTTGATCTCTGGCAATGATGGCGGCAATGTTCTGACGGGCAAGGATGGTAATGACACCATTTCCGGCTTGGGCGGTAATGATACCCTGCTTGGCGGCAATGGCGCTGACTCATTGCTTGGCGGTGATGGTGATCGCGACCTTGCCGATTACACGGATAACAGCCCAGGCGTTACCATCAATCTGGGGGCGGGTACTGCTTCCGCAGCTGATGGCAATGACACGCTGTCTGGGATTGAGGAGATCATCGGCAGTACCGGGAATGACTGCATCCAAGGCGGGCTCGCCAATGATACACTTGCTGGCGGCGCGGGCGATGATACCTTCATTGGTGGCGCCGGTAATGATAGTCTTTTCGGCGGTGATGGCCTTGGCGATGCCGCCGATTATAGCGCTGCAACCGGTACAATTACGGTCAATCTAGGCAGCGGCACCGCTGGCAGCGCAGAGGGCAGTGACAGCCTTTCCGGAATCGAGGCTATTCTCGGCGGCAATGGCGCAGACCAGATAACGGGCGGCGGCGGCAACGAAAACCTTTCTGGCGGTGCCGGCAATGACACGCTTTCGGCCGGCGGGGGCGATGACACTGTCAATGGTGGCTCTGGCGATGATATCTTGGATGGCGGCGTTGGTAACGACCTGTTGTCCTATGCGGGGGCAACCGGCGGGGTCACGGTGGATATGGGCGCCGGCCGTGCGACGGCGAGCGCGGATACCATCAGCGGGTTCGAAAGTGTTCAGGGCTCGGCCAATAATGACATTCTGTTTGGCAATGAATCGGCCAATGGTCTGTTCGGTGATGCTGGTAATGACACTATCTCTGCCGGCGGCGGCAATGACACGGTGCTCGGTGGGGAAGATGCTGACTCGCTCGCGGGCGGGAATGGCGGGGATTCAATCCTCGGCGGCGATGGGGTGGATACCCTCAGCGGCGGCGCGGGTAATGACTGGCTGAACTTCGGCGCCGGCGACGAACGCTTCACTTATTGGACTAGTGATAGTTTCGGCAATGAAACGCTGCTTGGTGGTGCTGGTACTGATACGCTCGATCTTGGCATAGGCTGGCTAAGCGGCCCGGTTAACAATGACACGATAGATGGTCTGCCCTGGATCAACTACCAGCGCGCTGACGGGACAGCCATCTGGACGCAGGGCTGGGAAAGCGTGATCTGCTTTGCCGAAGGCACGCGGATCATGACCCCAAGCGGTGAGGATGCGGTGGAAAACCTCTGCGCTGGCGACATGGTACTTGCGATGCGCAACGGTCAGGCGGGCTTTGAGGCGCTGCGTTGGGTAGGCTCCATGGATGTCGCGGTGCCGCGTGATGCGGTGATGGCGGCGAAGACGGCGCCGATCCTGATCACGGCGGGTGCCTTGGCGGATGGCCTGCCGGCGCGTGATCTGCGCGTCAGCCCCGATCACGCGATCGAGGTTTATGGCTATCTGATCCCGGCCAAGCATTTGGTGAATGGCACAAGCATTGTGCAGGAAACCTGGTGC
>JADCFN010000011.1 GCA_020249505.1 Roseomonas sp.
CGAACTCCGCGAGATCAATGTGACACCTCATGTGGCGCAGAATACCAATGGGCGGCGCTCGGCGATTGATGGCCGGACCACCCGCCATCCCGGCTATGCCATCAGCCTGCGTATTCGCAAGCGGATCGAGGAGGCTTTCGGCTGGGCGAAGGTGGTCGCGGGCATGCGCAAGGCCCGCCATCGCGGGCTGCCCAAGGTGGATTGGCAATTCACGCTCGCGATGGCGGCTTACAACCTGGTTCGCCTGCCGAAGCTGCTGGCGGCGGCAGCATGACGCCCGGAATCCGTCCAGGGCGTGCCGCCAGGGCCAAAAGGTCACTGAAATTGGTTGTATTCAGGCGAAAGCAGCGTTGAAAACATGCGCGCAAGCCAAAATCGCGATGCTCAATGAGGGCTTTTCAGCAGCCTATTAGATTATCTGGTGATGGGCATGTCGGCGATCACGTTTTTTGGTGGGAGGAAGGGTGCCGATGATTTTGTGGCACAAGTCGGGGATGTGTCCGGGCTTGGAATCAGTATTGGCAGCCATTCCTGCACTGCGGCCCTGAATGCCTTTGGTGGCATCAGGCGCATTGCGGTGCTAACGCCCTATTGGCTGGTGATGAATGCGGAAGTCGCGCATTATTTCTCTGATATGGGTTTCTCTGTAGTGCGCGACATTGCGCTGCAATGTCGCAGTTGGACCAGCATTGCGCAGGTGACGCCCGCTGAATGTGTCGCGGCGCTGAAGGGGCTTGATGGCGATGATGTGGATGCGATTGTGCAGGTGGGCACCAATCTTTCCATGATCCGTGTGGCGGCAGCGGCCGAGCTTTGGTTGGGCAAGCCGGTGCTGGCGATCAATGCCGCAACCTATTGGCATGCGCTGCGTGCCAATGGGATTACGGAAAAGCGTGAAGCTTGCGGGCGTATTTTTGAGGAGCTTTGATCCATGTCCACCACCGTGCTTGCCGAAATCCGCGAAGCTGAGGCCCCGCCCGCGATTGCCGCGATTTATGCCGCGCTGCATGAAGGCATCGGCATCGCCCAGGTAAATCTCATCTGGCGCCATGCCGCCGCCTTGCCTGGTGTGTTGGATTGGCTTTGGGCACAGGCGGCGCCAGCACTCGCAAGCGGCGCAGCGGCCGCGGCGCGGGATCACATAACGGCAGCCATCACGCTGCCTGCGCCCGCTCCCACGCCTTCTGTCACGCCGGCCGATATTGCTGAGTTGGTGGAAGTTTATCTTCGCGGGAATGCGACAAATCTTGGCCTGCTGACGGCGATCTTGCTGCGTTGCCAGGGTATGGCGCCAGGTGCGCCGCTGCTGCCGGCCCCGCGCGGCCCAATATTGCCCGCACCGCCGCCTTTGCCGCGCCTGGCGGCACTGCCGCCGACACTACAGGCGCAAATCAGTATCCTGACAGGAACGCATACGCTTTCCGATGCCGCTGTGGTGCCAAGCCTCTATTTACATCTGGCGTTATGGCCTGATTTTCTAGCGCAGCTGCCCAATTTGCTGGCGCCCCTTCATGCAGATGGGGGCTTGGCGCATTGGCGTAATGCCGCGGTAAAAGCCGCGCGGCTTGCTGCGCCGGGGCTGATGGCCGCACTTGGTGCAGCCCCAGCCCCTCCGCCGGCCTTACCGGAATTCCTTGTGCGCCTTGATGTCTTCGTGCGTGAGGTAATCCCTGGTATGGTGCCGGTTGGCATTTTCCTGCGGCGAGCGCTCGCTTGAAGTCCCAGGCTTCAAGGGCCTCGCGCCTCATACTTGGTTGGCCCGGCATCCCGCAACAAAGTTCAGCAGAATACACAAGCAAAAAGAGCCAAAGGAAAGACGCACCGGTCAGCCGGGAAGTGAAAATCCTCTTTTCAGGATGCTTTCGCCATGCGCCAGCGGGACAATAAAGCCATGGCCTGAACGCCGCTCAAAACTCTGAGAGGTCAATTCATAGCGTGCATCCAGCATTGCGCGGGTGGTGCGTGGAAGTGCAGGCGGATCACCCAAGCGATTGAGCGTTTCCTGACCGCCCGGCGTAAAAAGTGGTGGACGCAAGGCGGCGGCTGCGCCGGCCGGGCTGCGCGCTGCAAGGGCGCTGCGGAGTTCAGTCAGGCTATCAATCACGTCCTGAGCGCGCGCGTCAGCGGCGATACCGAAGGCGTCACGCCATTCACGCCGCGCTGCCGGCACCGCAAGCTGTCCCATGGGCAATATCACATTCCAACGCGGCCCATTTCGTAATTCTATCGCCAGGAATTCGAGCGCCTGGACCAGACGTGCGGTTTCCCATGGCTGGCCCGTGAGCCGGCCCGGATGGGTCAGCATATCGGCGCCCTGCTCGATCGAATAGCGCACGGGATCAATCGAAAGGAAACCCCTGAATTCGGGCAATCTGGCCACTTCCGGCGGCGTGCCGGAACATGCACCAAGACCGATCAGACCCGCGAGAAAAACGCGCCTGTCACGCCGCATCGTGATTTCCCTCCATCAAATTCTACCAAGCACCGCCGCCCCTGCTAAGCGCTGGGCGCAGCACGTACCTCCATCAGAATCATGTGGCGCTGCATCGGCGTGAATCCAATAAAGCGCCAACCGATGCGTGGGGCCGCTTACAGGCTGACCGCCTTGCCCTTTTCAGGGATCAGCACCTTGGCCTTGGCACCGACCATCTCCGCCTCAAAGCCCGAGGCATCCGGCAGCAGCATGCCGAAGGTCGCGTAATGGCAGGGAATGGCCGTGGTGACATTGCGCAGATACCGCTTCACCGAAAGCGCCGCCGCACGCGGACCCATGGTGAAGCGATCCCCCACCGGCACCAGCGCAACCGTTGGCGCATACAGCTCATCAATCAGCGCCATGTCGGAGAAAACATCCGTATCGCCCATGTGATAGACGGTCGGTTCATGCTTGTCCTTCGGCGTCACCACAATGCCATTGGGCAGGCCAAGGCAATGGAAGACGCCATTGGCATCGACCTCAACCGAGGAATGGAAAGCCTGGGTCAGCGTGACGGTGAATTCGCCCTGATCGGTCGTGCCGCCCGTATTCATGGGATCGAACGCGGAAACACCCTGTTTGCCGAGCCACATGGCGAGTTCGTAATTGGTCACCAGCTTGGCGCCGGTGCGTTTGCAGATGGCGGCCGCATCGCCAATGTGATCGGCATGGCCATGCGTCAGCAGCACATGGGTCGCCCCCGCACTCGCGGCTTCCGCATCGCCGCCAAAGGCGGGATTGCCGGTGAGGAAAGGGTCAATCATCACAATCGACTTGCCGAATTCCAGACGAAAGGCGGAATGGCCGAACCAGGTGAGTTTCATTGCGTGTTCCTTTTCGTTTCAGGTGAATGTCATGCGGATGGTATCCGCAATCATGGCGGGCTTAGCCTCATTTTCGATTTCAAGCGTCTGGCGCACGGTGATGCGATGCGCGCCGGGTGCACCATCTTCCACCGCAACCAGGCTTTGGCGGAGCCTGATACGCGCGCCGGCCTTGACCGGATTCACGATGCGCACCTTGTCGCTGCCGTAATTGATGGACCGCGTAGGCCAGGAAAGTTTATAGATGCCAGCGCCAAGCTTGGGCAGCAATGAGAGCAGCAGATAGCCATGCGCGATGGTCTTGCCGCTTGGCATTTCACGCTTAGCGCGTTCCACATCCACATGGATCCATTGATGATCGCCCGTCACCTCGGCGAAGCGATCAATCAAATCTTGTGTCACCTCCAGCCAATCACTGACACCCAATTCCTGCCCGATCAGCGCCCGGAGCGCTTCCGGGGTTTCGACCATACGCATCGCGTCCTCCCTCAATCACTTCAACGTAACATCGGGCGCGGCGCGGCGGGGATCAAGCCGGGCTTTGCGAGGCGGGCAATTTGCGGCCTAATCCCCCCATGACCCTGTCCCCCGGCAGCCGGGGTTTCGTCGTGGCCATGGTCACGGCGCAAATCCTGACCCAAATCGGCGCCTTCACCCTGCCCGCCTTGTTGCCGGAGATGATGGCGCGCTGGTCCCTTTCCGCCACCGAAGCGGGTTGGCTGATTGGGGTTTTCTTCGCGGCCTATGTGCCCGCGGTGCCGGTGCTGCTTTCGCTGACAGACCGCGTGCCGGCCAGGCGGATTTATCTGATCGGCACCGGGGCCACGGCAGTGGCGCATTTGGGCTTTGCCTTTTTCGCCGATGGCTTTTGGGGTGCGCTATTCTTTCGCGCGCTTGCCGGGATTGGCTGGGCGGGCGCCTATATGCCCGGCCTTAAATCCATCGCTGATCCGCTGACGGGCGTGGCGCAATCGCGGGCGGTTGCCTGGCATGCGGCCGGCGTTGGGATTGCGGGGGCGGCTTCCTTCGCGCTCGCCGGGCTTTGCGATGCGTTGGTGGGGCCGAGTTTTGCCTTTCTGGTGGCGGGGCTAGCCGCCACTGGCGCCTTCGCCATTGCCATGCTGACCCTGCCCGATGCGCCGCCGCCCAAAAGCGCCGCGCCGCGCGGCTTGCTGGATTTCCGCCCGGTACTCGCCAATCGCCGCGCCATGGCCTGGATTGCGGGCTACACCGTGCACACGCTGGAAATGGCGGTGCTGCGCGCCTGGGCAGTGGCCTTCCTGACTGCGAGCTTTCTGATCCAGGCGCCGCCGGATTGGCTCCCCGGCCCGACGGTGCTGTTCACGCTGGCCGGCTTGGTCGGGATTGCGACTTCGCTGGCCGGGAACCGCCTGGCGGAAAGCCTGGGGCGGGACAGGATTGTGGCGATTGCCATGCTCTCGGGCGCGGCGCTGTCGCTGGTAGCGGGGTTTGCCTTTGGTGCCTCACCTTGGGTGGTGCTGCTTTTTGTCTTTCTGTGGAATGCGGCGATCTATCTGGATAGCTCGGCGCTGACCGCGGGAACGGTGCAGGCGGCGGACCCGGCGTTGCGCGGCGCGACCATGGGGCTGCATAGCATGCTGGGTTATGCGGGCGGCTTTGTCGGGCCTTTGCTGGCGGGCGTTTTGCTGGATTGGGCGGGCGGCGATGGTGTCGCGGCCTGGGGCATCGCCTTTGGGCATGTGGCTTTCATTATGTTGGCGGGCTTTGCCGTGCTGCGCTGGTTGGGACGCGGCACGGCAAGGTGACTACAACGCCTCCCCCGCGCCGGTGCCGGCGAAGGGGGTCGGGATGCACCATTCCTCACCCCGCGCGGTGGTGACGTATTCCGGCCAGCGCAGATCAACGGGCGGGACGAAATCCGCCGGCAGCAAGGGCCCGACCCATTTTGAGCCACCAATGCCGCCGCCGGTGCGCTCACGAAACTCCGCCTGCGCCGCGGCCAACACGGCGGGATCGCTCGCCAAATCCACCAGCGTCAGCGCCATGGTCTTGGCCGCAACGAATAGCCCAGGGTCAACCGCGGCAGGCAGACCGCCCAGCGCGTTATAGGCCCAATTCGGATAGGCATAGCCAGGTGTGGGCGGTTGCAGCCTTGGCCGCGCCGCCAGCAGCCGCACCGTCGGCGCATGCCAGCTATATTCGACATAATCATCGGCGCTGAGGTGCTTCTGCCAGGAAGGCAGGCCGGCACGCAGCCGGGCTTCATTTTCCTCGGGCGTGGTCAGCTTGCTCACACTTGGGATGAAGGGATCGGCCATGGGCGCAAGGCCCAGATTGCGCTGGATGGCGCGGCCGAATTCCAGTGCCGTTTCATCATAGCGGGGCGCGCCGACTTCCTGCAGGTTTTTCCAGGTAAGATCGGTCATCACCGTATTGGGCAGGCCAACGCGGGTTTTAGTGACCCAGCGCGCATAAGCCTTGCAGCCGGTAATGGACGCAACATGGCGCGCATTGGCCGCCAGCACCCGCCAGATCTGTTCCTGAATGCCAAGCGATGAGGAGCGCCAGGAATATTGAATCTGCGAAAAACGCGGCGTCAGATTATCCGATGTCGCGCCACCATCGCCCAGGATGAATTCATTGAGCGTCCATGACCCCGCATGGGGGAACATGGCTTCCTTGGTATATTTCGTGGTGGTGTACATCAGACAAAGCGCATCCACCGCACCAGGGCAGCGCGCCGCGGCATGGGCACCTTCAATTGGCATCAGTGTCGGATCAATCCAGTTTTCCGGCTGATCGGCTTCGAAGCTGATGATCACACTCCAATAGGCGCCGAAATGGGTTTCGCCCGTCACAGTATTGGATGGCCAGGGATGCCAGACCACGGCGGCATCCAGCCCATCATAATAGCCCTTGGCGGCATGGATGGGTTTTGAGCCGCAGACTTTCTCGGCCGGTTCACCGAAAAGCTTGAGCTTGCCCTTCACGCCATGCTGCTGCATCGCAGCCTTGGCACCCAGTACGGCGGCAAGCGCGGCCGTGCCCAATACCGAATGCGGGTCCGTATGGCCGGCCGTATAGGGGTGCAGCCCGGCACGCGGCGCCTGATAGGGCACGACCTGCTGCGAATTGCCGGGCACCGCATCATATTCCGAAAAGCTTGCCAGCACCGGCGCGCCTTCGCCCCATTCGGCGACAAAGGCAGTGGGCATACCAGCCGAGCCTTCTTCAACCGTGAAGCCTTCAGCGCGCAGCAATTCCACATAATCGCGGCAGGATTTATATTCCCGCCAGGCGGGTTCGGCATGTGCCCAGATACCTTCATTGAAGCGCGAAAGCCGCGCCTCATTCGCCGCGATCCAGTCAAGTGCTGCGGCGCGGATGGTTTTGTTTGCGTTCACTGCGATAATTCCTTCTGGCTTCAGGATTTCCGGACATTCCAGAAGGTCGCGAAACCATCCTGAATACCGCTCAGATTGCTGCGGAAGGCGGTCGGCTGCAGGTACTGGCCGATCGGGTAATAGGGCACCTCGCGCATCGCTTCGCGCTGAATGTCCTGACAGATGGTTTTCTGCGCCGCTTCATCCGGGGCGCGGAACCATTCATCGCGCAGGGTTTCAATGCGCGGCATGCTGGCCCAGCCGGCATAGCCAGCCTCACCATTGCCGCGCAGCGCGATATGCCCGGCAGGGCTCAGCCAATCGGAACCGGACCAATTGGTGACAAAGGCGCTCCAGCCGCCATCGGCAACGGGGCCCTTGCGGTTGCGCCTTTGCAGCATGGAATTGAATTCCACGGCATAGACTTCAACATTCATGCCAACGCGCTTGAAGGTATCTTCCATCACCGCGCCAAGCGCCATCAGGGTCGCGGAATTGGATGGCACCATCAGCAACACAGGTTCGCCACGATAGCCCGCGGCGCGCAGCGCATCGCGCACCTTGGCGGTATCACGCGCGCCCATCAGTGGCTCAAGCCCCGCTTCCGAACCCATGGGGGTTTTCGGGCAGAAGAAGCCAAGCGGCGTGTGATAGAGGCTTTTTTCATCCGGCCCGACCACCGCCTGCATGAAGGCGGTTTGGTCAATCGCGCCCCAAAGCGCACGACGGATATCGGGGTTGTTGAAGGGCGCCTGCAAATGATTGACGCGCACCATGCAAACAAAGCCGGTATTATCCAGAACGCGCACATTCACATTGCGCGCGCGGCGCAGCAGGGGAAGCTGATCGTGATAGGCGTATTCGATCCAATCCACTTCATTCGCCACAAGGGCTGAAACGGCGGTGGAAGGATCAGGCATGCTGCGCCATTCGACACGGTCGAAATGCACCACCTTGGCGCCCGAGGTCCAGCCGCCCGCGGCACCAGGACGCGGCACATAGCGATCAAATTTGGTATAGACATTAAGTGATCCTGGCACGCGTTCATCCGACTTGAAGCGGAAGGGGCCGGAGCCGATCAATTCCGGCACCTGGCGGAAGGGATCGGTATTGGCCAGGCGTTCCGGCATCATGGCGCAGACGGGGACAGACGCCTTGCCAAGCGCGATGGGCAGCAAGGGGAAGGGCTGCTTCAGACGGAAGCGGATGGTGCGATCATCCGGGGCGGAGAGTTCATCTGTGGCATTCAGCAGCGTCTCACCAAAGGGATCGCGCCGCGCCCAGCGGCGAATGCTGGCGACACAATCGCGCGCCAACACACGTTCGCCATCATGCCAGAACAGGTTTTCGCGCAGCGTCAGATTCCAAAGCCGACCGTCATTTTCCACCCGATGGCCTTCGACCATTTGCGGGGTGGCCTGAAAATTGGCGTCCATGCTGTAGAGCGTATCGAACACCATATAGCCGTGGTTGCGGCTGATATAGGCGGTGGTCGTCACGGGATCGAGTGTCACGAGATCCTGCTGCGGCACGAAACGCAGCACCCGTGAGGCTTGCGACTGGGCGACAGAAGGGGCGGCGATGGGGGCGAGCAGGCCGGCTGCAGTCAGATTGCCTAAGTGGCGGCGCGTGATCATCGGGTGATCTCCTTTCCAGGCGAGGCGGCAGCCGGGGCGCGTCGGGGCTGCCTTAAGGGGGATGCTTGCGCGGCCCGGCCCGGGCGACAAGTACCGCGTTGTTGCGGTGAGCCGATTCGCCTAGGCCAACCCGGTAAGCTTCCTGCCAAAGCGCTGCCTTGCAGGCGGATTTGCCCGGCCTTCCATTCGGTTTCGGGCATGATTCCGGGTGCCCCGGGGGGCTTTGAGGAAAAAAAACGGGCGCAAGATGGATTTTGCTTGCATTCCTGGGGCGCAGGGCATAGATGCGCCTCAGACGCAGTACGCACGTGCCTCTGGCCCCCGGCCCCTCGGCCAAAGGGTTTACGCAACGACGTCAAGCGTTCTGGCAACCCCGTCTGGGTCTTCTCGGGCGGCAATTTACTGGTCGCTGGTTCGTTCGACCGTTTCGTTAACCTTGGGCCGTCGCCTTCATGGGCGGCCCGTTTGGAGCCTGGAGGGTGCTGCGATGACACCGAAAATCGCACGCTTTTTGCGCGACAACGCGCTGGCCACGCCATGCCTTGTGCTGGATGTGGATCGTGTCGAAGAAAAGTACCGCGCCATGCACGCGGCGCTGCCGCTTGCGCGCATCTATTACGCCGTGAAGGCCAATCCCGCCGCGCCGATCCTGGAGCGGTTGGTGAAGCTTGGCTCAAGCTTTGATGCGGCTTCCTTTGAAGAAGTGGAGGCTTGTCTGGAAGCCGGCGCGCGTCCGGAAGCGATTTCCTATGGCAATACCATCAAGAAGGCGTCGGCGATTGCGGCCGCCCATAAGGCTGGTGTTTCCATGTTCGCCTTCGACAGCATCGAGGAATTGGAAAAGCTGGCGCGCCATGCGCCCGGCGCGCGGGTTTATTGCCGCATCCTGGTGCAGAATGAAGGCGCGGAATGGCCGCTTTCGCGCAAATTCGGCTGCGAATTGGAAATGGCGCGCGACCTGATGCTGAAGGCCGGCGATATGGGGCTAGACCCCTATGGCATTTCCTTCCATGTCGGCAGCCAGCAGACCAAGACCGCGGCTTATGAAGGTGCGATCGCGCGGGTTGCGATGCTGTTCACCGATTTGAAGGAAGCGGGCGTGAAGCTCCGCATGGTCAATCTGGGGGGCGGCTATCCGGTGCGTTACCGTGCGGAAGTGCCGGGCATTGATGATTTCGGCATGGCCATCATGGGCGCCATGACGAAGCATTTCGGCAATGACCTGCCAGAGATGGTGGTGGAGCCTGGGCGCTTCATTGTGGGCGATGCCGGCCTGATTTCCAGCGAAGTGGTGCTGGTTTCCCGCAAAGGAACGGCTGATCCGGTGCGCTGGGTCTATCTGGATATCGGGCGCTTTGGTGGCCTGGCGGAAACGGAAGGCGAGGCCATTCGCTACGATATCCGCACGCGGCATGACGGGTCTGAGGATGGGCCGGTGACCATCGCGGGCCCGACCTGCGACAGCACGGATACGCTGTATGAAAAATCCAATTACCGCATGCCGATGAATCTGGCCTGTGGTGATCGGGTAGAGTTGCTGTCCACCGGGGCGTATGTGACGACCTATGCGTCGCAAGGCTTCAACGGCTATGCGCCGTTGAAGGAACACTACATTTGACGTCCTATGGCGTGATCCGCTTGCGCGGGTCACGCCACACCAATTTTAGGCTGGTCGCATTTTCCGAGTCACCAAACATTTCCGTTTGCCTTGAAAATGCTCCGCGCGGGAAACCGGGGCGGGTCAGACGTAACCCGGCCCCTCGATCGCGGGGTGCGCCTTCAAAAACGCCTCATCCACCTCAACACCAATGCCCGGCGTTTCCAGCGGACGCACGCAGCCATCCTTGCCGATGCGCCAGGGTTCGCTGCCCAATTCATCGCGGAACTTATTGGCGCGCGACACATCGGCTTCGAAATAACCACCATTATCAATCGCAGCGAGCAGATGGATGGATGCTGCCTGATTGACGCCTGTCATGGATGAATGTGGGTGGATCGGGATCTTGAAGCCGGATGCCATGGCGGCGATGCGCATCGTTTCCGTGACGCCACCGCATTTGGACAGATCAGGCTGCCAGATGCGAATCACATCATCTTCCAGCACGCGGGTGAATTCAAAGCGGGTGAAGTGGTTTTCGCCGGCAGCCAAAGGCGTGCTGCCGAAACCATGTGCCTCGGCATAGGAACGGTGATCATGGGCGGGGAAGGGTTCTTCCAGCCAGCCGATATTCAGCCGGTCCATCTCGGGCAGCACCTGGCGCACCTGCGCGATATTATAGCCGATATTGGCATCGGTCAGGATTTCCAGATCATGGCCGAAGGCATCGCGCACCGCTTCCATGCGCGCAATATCATCACGCACCGTATCGCCAACGCGAAGTTTTACCGCCTTGTAGCCCGCTTCCATATGGGGTGCCGCTTCATCAAGCAGTTGCGCTGGCGGCTGATAGCCAAGTGCGACGCCACCGGCATAGGCCGGCACCGGGCGCGCGGAACCGCCGAGCAACTTGTAAAGCGGCAGGTTCAGCGCCTTGCCCTTGGCGTCCCATAACGCCATGTCGAGACCCGACATGGCCATGGCGGTGGCCGCGCCCATGCCATGGCTCGCCAATTGGTATTTGTAGATGCGCGCCCAAATGCCGGTGGTGTCAAAGGCATCCATACCCAACACCAATTGCTTGAGCGTGGTTTCCAGCAATTTCGCGATGGCGGTATGCGCCCGGCCGTGATGGCTTTCGCCCCAGCCAACAATGCCATCTTCCGTGATGACCTTCACCATCACCGCATCGCGCTTCACCGCCTGGCCAATCCCAAGCCGAGGCCCGGAATTGGGCGGCAGCGGGAAGGAGGTTGGGAATGCCTTGATGTCCACGATTTTCATGCGGCGATCCTCATGCTTGCTGGCGCTCAGCCTGCCACCTTGGTCGGGCATTTGCAAAGCCTGGGCACCCGTCGCAGCATGAGTGACCGCAGGAGAGACTGTCATGAAACCCGACCCCATCCCCCCCAGCATGGAAGCCATCCGCCTATGGAGTGGCGTTGAATGCCCGAATGAGGCCGCACGGCTTGGCCTGGCTGATCACCTCGGTCTGCTCAAGGAACTTGAGGCTTTGCGCGGGACGCTGGTGTTTGAAGATGAACCTTCCAGCTTTGAAGCGGCACTCCGCACCGAGCAGGAGAAGGAATCATGAGCGCTTTGCATGAACTTTCCATGACGGAAGCCGCCGATGCGGTGGCGCGTGGAGAGGTGACGGCGACTGCGCTCACGGAAAGCTGCCTCGCGCGCATTGCCGCGCATGATGGCAAGGTGAATTCCGTGATCAGGCTTGATCGCGACAGCGCCTTGGAACAGGCGGCGGCGGTGGATGCCGCACGCAAGGCGGGCAAACCGCTCGGCCCGCTTGGCGGTGTGCCGATGATGCACAAGGATATGTATTATCGCGCGGGGAAGATTTCGACTTGTGGGTCAAAAATCCGGCGGGATTTTGTGCCCAAGGTGACAGCGACCGTGCTGGAAAGGCTGGACGCTGCGGGCGCGATTGATATGGGCACGCTGAATATGGCGGAATTTGCCCAGAACCCGACCGGGCATAACGCGCATTTCGGCCATTGCCATAATCCCTGGCAGCATGGCTATTGCACGGGCGGATCATCCTCAGGCTCTGGCGCGGGTATTGCGGCGCGGTTTTTCTATGGTGCGCTTGGGTCGGATACGGGTGGGTCCATCCGGCTGCCGGCGACGATTTGCGGTGTGACAGGGATCAAGGGCACGCAAACACGGGTGTCGCGCGCTGGCGTTATGCCCCTTTCATTCTCAGCCGATAATGTCGGGCCTTTGGTGCAGACGGCGCGCGATGCGGCGCGCTTCATGCGGGTGATTTCCGGCCATGATCCGCGCGATGCGACCAGCGCGCGCGAAGCCGTGCCGGATTATGAGGCCGCGCTCACCGGCGATTTGCGCGGCATTTCGGTGGCCGTGCCGCAGGAATATTTCTTTGACGGCGCTGATGCGGTGGTGGTGAACGCCTTTGATGCCGCGCTTGATGCCATGCGGGAACGAGGCGCGAAAATCACGCGGCTGTCCTGCCCGTCGCTGCGCGCCATTGCCGCCTATACCGCGCTGGTCAGCCGGTCAGAAGCGGCGGCGATCCATGCCGCATGGATGCGCGAAAGGGCCGCGGATTATTCCATCCATCTGTCGTCCCGGCTTTATGGTGGCTATCCCATCCCGGCGCATCTTCACATAGAAGCGCTGTCACGCCGTGGCCCGCTACTGCGCCAATTCTGCGCCGAGGCCATGACAGGGCATCACATTGTCGCAACCCCTGCGCTGCGGACCCGCGTGCCCACATTGGCCGAGACGGATATTGATGCCGATGCGGCGAATTGGTCGCGCTTCATGGCGGTTTCGGCCAATACGCGGCCTTTCAATTATTTAGGTCTGCCGACCATCAGCGTGCCCTGCGGCTTTGATGATCGCGGCCTGCCGATTGGCCTGCAATTGGCCGCGCGCCCCTTTGCCGAGGCGCGGGTGCTGGCGGTGGCCGATGCCTATCAGCGCGTGACGGATTGGCATAAGCGCTGCCCCGCCCTTTGAGGGGTGCGCTTGCCCAAGAATTGGGCGTGGCGGATACCGGGCGGGCAATAAGGCGCCGTCCGGCCCATTTTTCGGGCATCACAGGCTTGTGTGGTGTACCGTTTGACCCGATCTTCTGAGAAACAGGAGGTCGGTAAGGCGATGGCGGAACCCATCAGGGCCTTTGACGAAATGGGTGAGCCAGGCGCAGCGCGGGCGGCCTATGCCGAGATTGCGCGCTGGCTGGCGGCAACGCCCATCGCGCAATTGGAACGCAAGCGCCAGGAAGCCGAATTGCTGTTTCGCCGCATCGGCGTGACCTTCGCGGTTTATGGCGAAGGCGGCGATCCGGAACGGCTGATCCCCTTCGATATCATCCCCCGCATCCTGGCGTGGCAGGAATGGGAACATTTGTCGCGCGGCCTTACGCAGCGTGTACGCGCGCTCAATATGTTTCTGGCGGATGTTTATGGGCCGGGGGAAATCCTGAAGGCCGGGCGCATTCCGGAAGCGTTGATTTTGCAGAATGAAGCCTATCGGCCCGAGATGCGTGGCATCACGCCGCCTGGCGGGATTTACGTGCATATCGCCGGCATTGATGTGGTGCGGACGGATGCGGCGCAATTCCATGTGCTGGAAGATAATTGCCGCACGCCATCGGGCGTTTCCTATATGCTGGAAGGCCGCGAAGCCATGCTGCGGCTATTCCCCGGGCTTTGCGCCGCGCATCGCATCGCCCCCGTCAGCCATTACCCGAGCGATTTACTGGAAACGCTGATGTCGGTGGCGCCGCCTGCCTGCCGCGGCCTGCCGCGCGTGGTGCTGCTGACCCCCGGCGCCTTCAATAGCGCCTATTACGAACATTGCTTCCTGGCTGATGAAATGGGCGTGGAAGTGGTGGAGGGTCAGGATTTATTCGTCGAAGATCGTGTTGTGTATATGCGCACCACCGCAGGGCCGCAGCGCGTGGATGTGATCTATCGCCGGATTGATGATGATTATCTGGACCCGGCGGTGTTTCGCGCTGATTCCATGCTGGGTGTGCGCGGGCTGATGGAAGCCTATCGTGCCGGCAATGTCGCGTTGGCCAATGCGCCAGGTGGCGGCATTGCCGATGACAAGGCGGTTTATCCTTACGTGCCGGAAATGGTGCGATTCTACCTTGGCGAAGAACCAATACTGGCCAATGTGCCGACCTATCTGTGCGAAAGGCCGGATGATTGCGCCTATGTGCTGGAACATTTGCATGAATTGGTGGTGAAGCTGACAAAGGGCTCGGGCGGCTATGGCATGCTGGTCGGGCCACATAGCACTGCTGAACAGCGCGCTGAATTCTCCACCCGCATCAAGGCGCATCCAGTGGATTATATCGCGCAGCCGACGCTTGCCCTTTCCACCGTGCCAACTTTCACCGGCAGCGGCACCGCGCCACGCCATGTGGATTTGCGGCCTTTTGTGCTTTCGGGTGCGGAGACGCGGATTGTGCCGGGCGGCCTCACGCGCGTGGCCTTGCGTGAAGGGTCGCTTGTGGTGAATTCATCGCAAGGCGGTGGCACCAAGGATACCTGGGTTTTGGCCCCGGATGCGCCATGCTAAGCCGCACGGCCGATAGCCTCTATTGGCTCGGGCGCTATATGGAACGCGCCGGCAATACGGCGCGCGCGCTGCAAGTGGCGCTGCGCGAAGCGGGCATGGGCGGCGGGCGGCCAGCGCAGGGGCAAGGCTGGCGCGCCCTGCTGCTGACCAGCGGCGATATCGGGCTATTGCAGGGTTTTGGTGCCTCACCCGATGCAGCGCAGATCATCCAGCATCTGGTCATGGACCGCGCCAATCCTTCTTCCATCCAATCCTGCATCGAGGCTTCGCGGCAGAATGCGCGGCAGGTTCGCACGGCACTCACGGTTGATATGTGGGAAGCGGTGAATGACACTTGGGGGCAGATGCGGCGCATGGAAAATGCCATGCCAAGTGCGGATGATCTGCCGGGCTTTCTGGATTGGGTGAAGCGCCAGACCATCCTGTTCAATGGCGCCTATGATGACACCATGCTGCGCGATGAAGCCTGGCGCTTTGTCCGCCTTGGCACCATGCTGGAACGCGCTGACAATACCGCACGTGTGCTGCATGCCCATGCCGGGGCGCTCAGCATCGCCGAAGCTGGCACGGCGGAAGATTACCTGAATTGGCAAGCTATATTGCGCAACTTCACCGCGCTGCGGGCCTATCAATGGGTGTATCATGGGCGGATCGAACCGCGGCGGATTGCTGAATTGCTCATCCTGCGCGGGGAATTGCCGCGTTCCATGATTGCCTGCCATGCCCGGATTGAAGGCGTGTTGGATGAAATCGCCACGGCCCATGGCGGACGGCGCGGGGAATGCCATCGGCGCGCCGGAGAAATCCATGCCAGGCTGCGTTTTGGCCGGGTTGAGGATATATTCGCGGCGGGGCTTGAAGCCTTCCTGAATGAAATTATGGCACGCAATATTGATCTCGGCGGCCAAATCGCCGAATTCTACCTGCATAACTGAAGGGCGCGGAGCGCTTGCCATGACCTATTGCGTCGGCCTGTTCCTGAAGGATGGGCTTGTTCTGCTTTCCGATACGCGCACCAATGCGGGGCTGGATCACATTTCCAGTTTTTCCAAGATGCATGTTGTGGAACAGCCCGGGGAACGCATGCTGGCGCTGATGTCGGCGGGCAATTTAGCGATCACGCAGGCCGTTTGGAATCGGGTGCAGGAGGGTTTCCCGCTTGGTGAGGAAATCCACACGCTGCGCGATGTGCCAAGCATGTTCCGCGCTGCGCAATTGGTGGGTGCGGCCGTGCGCGATGTATTTGAAACCGATGGTCCGGCGATGAAGGCGCAGGGCGTGGCTTTTGAGGCTTCCTTCCTGCTGGGCGGGCAGATTGCCGGCGGGCCGATGCGGCTATTCCTGATTTACGCTGCCGGCAATTTCATTGAAGCCACCGCCGATACGCCCTTCCTGCAAATTGGTGAGCATAAATACGGCAAGCCGATCCTGGACCGTGTGGTGAAAAGCGATACGTCCTTGGCCGATGGGGTGAAGCTGGTGCTGATCAGCATGGACAGCACGCTCAGGTCCAATCTTTCCGTGGGGCTGCCGATTGATCTGATGGTCTATCGCGAAGGTGAACAGAAAGTCTCGCTCAGCCGGCGCATCACGGAAGAGGATGCGTATTTCCGGCAAGTGAGCCAGCGCTGGTCCGATAGTCTGCGCGAAGCCTATCGCGCCCTGCCCTCCCCCGGGTGGATTGCGGATTGACCCTTGCGCCCCAGCCCTGGCTGCGCCAAGGGAAGGTCAAATAAACCGGGGGTGTGTCATGATTTCACGCAGAACAGGTTTGGTTTTGGGGGCGGCGCTGTTCGCTGGGCGGCAGGCGCAGGCTCAAGCTTGGCCCACGCGGCCCATTCGCATCATCGTGCCTTTCGGGCTTGGCGGGTCCGCCGATGTCGCGGCGCGGTTTTTGGCGGAGCCTTTGCAACAGGCTTTGGGGCAGCCGGTGGTGGTGGAAAACCGCCCCGGTGCGGGTGGCACTATCGGCGCGGATCAGGTGGCCAAGGCAGCGCCCGATGGCCACACGCTGCTGCTGATGTCCAATACGCATACCGCCAATGAAACGCTGCTGCCCAATCGGCCCTATGTGCTGCTGCGTGATTTGGCGCCGGTGGCGTATGTGAATGTCGCGCATCACGTTTTGGTGGTGCATCCATCGCTTGGCGTGAATTCGCTCGCGGAATTGATCGCCTATTGCAAGGCCAATCCGGGGAAGTTGGATTACGCTTCCTCAGGCCCCGGCACACCTTACCATGTAGCCGGCGAGATTTTCCGCGCCATGGCCGGCATTGAAATTACGCATATCCCCTTCCGTGGTTCGAATGAGGCGCGCACCGCGCTGATCGCGGGCCAGGTGCCAATGATGTTCGATGCCATCCCCACCATGGCGGAACAGGCGCGCGGTGGGCGTGTGCGGGCGCTGGCAACCACCGGGCCGCGGCGTAGCCCGCTTTTGCCGGATGCGCCGACGGTGGCGGAAGCCCTGCCCGGCTATGAAGCCAGTATCTGGCTTGGCGTGATGGCGCCAGCGCAAACGCCAGCGCCTATCGTCGAAAGGCTGAATGCGGAGATCAACCGCATCATGTCCCTACAAGCGACGCGAGACGCTCAGCTACGTGCCGGCGCTGCGGTGAACCCCATGGCGGTTGCGGCTTTCGGTGATTTCCTGCCCCAGGATATCATCAACCAGGCGGAGGGCATTCGCATTTCCGGTATGAAAGCGAATTGATCCTGCCATGATTTCGCTGAGCCTTGCCTGCACTGCCACGGATCGTACACGCCCCTTGATGGAAGGTCGCTTCAAGGTGCCGGGCGCTGACATCACCTTTTTGCCCGGTGAGCCCGAGGATATCTTCCGCCGTGCGCTGCGCGACCTTGCCTTTGATATCTCTGAACTATCCATGGGCAGCCATATCGTCACCAGTGCACGCGGTGATGCGCCCTATATTGGCGTGCCGGTGTTTCTTTCCCGCGCCTTTCGGCACTCGGCGATCTATATCCGCACGGATCGCGGCATCAACAACGCGGCTGATCTGGCGGGGCGGGAGATTGGCCTTCCGGAATATCAGCAAACCGCAGCGCTTTGGGTGCGCGGCATTTTGCGTGACCATTACGGCGTGGATACGAAGGGCATTTCCTGGCGCACAGGTGGCGAACGTGTGGCGATTACGCTGCCGGATGGCTTCAAGGTGAAGCCGATGGGGGAACCTCTGGAGGAAGCTTTGGCCGCTGGGCGAATTGATGCGCTGATCGCGCCGCGCCCACCCGCCTGTTTCAACACGGGCAGCGCGCCGGTTGCACGGCTTTTCCTTGATTATCGGCGGGAAGAAGAAAACTGGTTCCGCGCTTCGGGCTTTTTCCCAATCATGCATTGCCTGGCCCTGCGCAAGGATGTGGCGGAACGCCATCCCTGGTTGCCGGTGGAATTGTTCCGCGCCTTCAGCGCGGCCAAGGCCGCTTCGCTTGCGGAATTGTCGCTGGTGAATGTGTTGCGCGTTTCGCTACCCTGGATTGCGGCAGAAGCGGAAGCGCAAAGCGCGATCTTTGGCGGCAATCCCTGGCCTTACGGTTTCAAGCGCAACCGAGACGAGATTGCCGCCATGATCCGCTATGCGGTGGAAGATGGGTTGGCGACGCGGCAGATGGAGCCGGAGGAATTGTTTCATCCTTCCGTTCTTGACCTGATGGAATAAGCAAAAAAAGAAGGGAGACATGACCATGAAGATTACGCGTCGTGCCGCGCTGGGCGGTTTGGCGGCAGCCAGCATTCTGCCGGCTCATGCTCAGGGAAATTCCATTCGCATTGTTGTGCCCTTCGGGCCGGGTGGGTCCACGGATGCGGTCGCGCGCTTGGTCTCGCCCGGGCTGATGCAACGGCTTGGAGTGCCTATCATCGTGGAAAATCGCCCTGGCGCGGCAGGGTCTATCGGGACGGATATTGTGGCGAAGGCACGGCCCGATGGGCAGACTTGGCTGCTGACCTTTGACAGCCACGCCACCATGCCGGCGCTGCTCGCCAATCTGCCCTTCAACCTGACGCGTGATCTTGACCCCGTGATGCTGATTGGTGGCGCACCTTATGTGATTGCCTGTCGCGCAGACAAACCGTTTCGGTCCTTGGCTGATGTGGTGGCGGCGGCGAAGGCGCGGCCAGATGCGGTTTCCTTCGGGTCCACCGGAAATGGCACGATCGGGCATTTGGCCATGATACAGTTCCAGGCGCGTAGCGGCACGCGGCTCACGCATATTCCCTATCGCAGCGGCGGCCTTGCGGTGAATGACACCATGGCAGGCACGGTAGAGATGATGATCGGCTCGGCAGCGCTGGTGGCCGCACAAATTGCCGCCGGCACTTTCCGCGCCGTGGCGCAATTTGGCCCGGCACGACTGCCGGCGCTGAGTGATCTGCCGACTGCCGAGGAAAGCGGCTTTCCCGGCTTGCAGGCAGAAGCCTGGTGGGGCGTTTTCGCCCCCGCCGGCACGCCGGCCGAATTGGTGGCGAGCATGAATAATGCGCTGCGGGAGACGCTTTCCGAAGAACGCATTCGCACGCAAATGACACAGACTCAGCAGGCGCGGCTGGTGCTGTCTGATCCTGCGGAGCTCGCGCGCTTTCTGGATGCGGAGGTGGCGAAGTGGAGCGCCGTGGTGCGCGAATTCAACGTGCGGCCTGACTGATCAGGCCGGCAGAATGCCGCGCCGCGCATCATGCCGGCGCAGCCAGTGAATGAAGGGCAAGGCCAACAATACCATCCAGGCCTTGCCGATGATTTGGCCCGCCAGAAATTCCAGGCTGCCAAAGGCGAGAAACAGAAAGACGACGCTATCCACGACAAGGCCGACCGCGCCACTCGCGGCCACTGCTAGCACCAGGCCGCGCTTTTGCAACGGCGTATAGACCGCCAAATCGGCGGTTTCACTCAGTAGGAAAGCCGCCGCCGAGGCCAGCACCAAGGCGGGCGGCGCCAACAGCGCGGAAAGCATCACACCCGCCGCGATTGCGGCGAAGGCCCAGATCAGGCCAAGGCGGCGCTGCACCAAATCCCTCAACACCAGTGCCAAGCCAATCATGAGAACACCCGATGGTGCCATGATGCCGGGCGCGACAGGAATGAGGCAGGGGCCATTCGGGGCGCAGAAGCTGCCGAGATTTCCGATCATCCAATTCGCCGCTGGAATACAAAGCGCGAAGCCGATCAGAAAGGCGAAGCCTTGAAGGCGGGGGGAAAGGTTCATGTGGACTCCCGCGCTGCATAGGCCGCCCAACCCTTGGCGCGCAAGTCGCAAGCCGGGCAGGTGCCGCAGCTATAGCCCCAAGCGTGGTGCTGGCTGCGATCACCCAGGTAGCAGCTATGCGTGTGTTCCAGCAGCGCCGCCACAAAGGGCGCTCCGCCCAGGCTTTCCGCCAGCCGCCAAGTTGCGGCCTTGTCGAGCCACATAAGCGGCGTTTCCAGCACAAAGCGCCGATCCATGCCAAGGTTCAGCGCCACTTGCAGCGCCTTGATCGTGTCATCGCGGCAATCGGGATAGCCGGAGTAATCCGTCTCACACATACCGCCCACGATATGCTTGATGCCGCGGCGATAGGCGATGGCGGCGGCGAAGCTCAGGAAAATAATGTTGCGCCCGGGCACGAAAGTATTGGGCAGCCCATCGGCGTTGAAGGCGATGGTTGCTTCGGAAGTCAGCGCAGTATCGGAAACCTGGCCCAAGGCATCCATCCGGATCAAATGATCGGCGCCGAGCTTCGCTTGCCACTCCGGGCGCGCTTGCAGCAGGGCGGCGCGAAATTCATCACGGATATCGAGTTCGATCCGGTGGCGCTGGCCGTAATCGAAGCCGATGGTCTCGACCGCTGCGAAACGATCCAAAGCCCAGGCGAGGCAGGTTGCGGAATCCTGCCCACCACTGAACAGGACCAGGGCTTTTTCTTGCGTCATGCAGCGTGTTCCAATTGCGCGGCGGCCCAGGCCGCGGCTTCTGCCACCACGGGGTCAGCATCGGTGCAAAGTGCGCGCGCGGTTTCGCGCAAGCTGGGATCGCCAGAATTGCCAATGGCGATCAGCACATTGCGAATAAAGCGATTGCGCCCGATGCGCTTGATGGGGCTACCGGAAAACAGCGCGCGAAAGGCGGCATCATCCAGTGCGGCCAGATCTGCCAGCTTTGGCGCAGTAAGTTCCGCCCGCGGTGCGAAGGCCGGTTCTTCATGCACGACCGCGAATTTGTTCCAGGGGCAGACCGCAAGGCAATCATCACAGCCATAGATGCGATTGCCCATGGGTTTGCGAAATTCCTCCGGGATCGGGCCGTGATGTTCGATGGTCAGGTAGGAAATGCAGCGCCGCGCATCCAGCCGATACGGCGCGGGGAAGGCCTTGGTCGGGCAGATATCAAGGCAGCGCGTGCAAGTCCCGCAATGATCAACCTCAGGCGCATCGGGGCTGAGATTGAGCGTGGTGTAAATCTCACCCAAAAATAGCCATGAACCATGGGTGCGGGAGACAAGATTGGTATGCTTGCCCTGCCAGCCCAAACCCGCCTGCTGCGCGAGCGGCTTTTCCATCACCGGTGCGGTATCCACAAAAACCTTCACGCCCGAATCAGCGTATTCCGCCACGATCCAACGCGCCAGCGCCTTCAGGCGTTTCTTGACCACATCATGATAATCGCGATTACGCGCATAGACACTGATCGTCGCGCGATCCTGCCAAGCCAGGCTTTCCAGCGGATCGCTCTCCGGCGCGTAGGAAAGGCCGAGTGCAATCACACTCCGCGCTTCCGGCCATAATGCGCGCGGGTCCGCGCGCTGATCGGCGCGGGCTTCCATCCAGCCCATGCCGCCATGCATGCCGGCAGCGAGGAATTCTTGGAGCCTTTCGCGCGCCTCCGGACCCAGCCGCGCCGGCGCAAAGCCAATGGCATCGAAGCCGAGGCGTTGCGCCTCTGCCCTTATGGCGTCAGCCGCGCCCACGATAGGGCTGCACTTCCTGCGCCGGAATCCAAACCGCTTCCGGCGGAGCGCCGCTTTGCCAGAAGACATCAATGGGAATGCCGCCGCGCGGATACCAATAGCCGCCGATGCGAAGCCAATGCGGCGTCAGCAAGCCCATCAGGCGCTGCGCGATATCCAGCGTGCAGGCTTCATGGAACGCCCCATGATTGCGGAAGGAAGCAAGATAAAGCTTCAGCGATTTGCTTTCCACAATCCAGGCATCCGGCACGTAATCAATCACCAGATGCGCGAAATCCGGCTGGCCTGTCAGCGGGCAGAGTGAGGTGAATTCCGGCGCGGTGAAGCGGATGCAATAGCGCAGGCCAGGATGCGGGTTGCCGACACGTTCCAGCACGGCCTGTTCCGGGCTTTGTGGTTGCTGGGCGGCCTGGCCAAGCTGGGTCAGATGCGACAGATCGCTCATGCTGTATTTTCCTTTTCCGCCTGCCAGCCGGCTTCAATGCGCGCGGCCGTACCGGCGAAATCACCTGCCAGGATGCCGGCGCGCAGTTCCGCCATCAGGTCCTGATAGTATTTAATATTGTGCCACGTCAGCAGCATGGGCCCCAGCATTTCATTCGCCTTGAAGAGGTGATGCAGATAGGCACGCGAATGGGCCCTACAAGCGGGGCAGGCGCAGCCGGGATCGAGCGGGCGATTATCCTCGGCATGGCGGGCATTGCGGATATTGATCACGCCGCCCCGTGTATAGGCGCGGCCGGTGCGGCCGGAACGCGTTGGCATGACGCAATCGAACATATCTATGCCGCGCCGCACCGCGCCAATCAAATCGGAAGGCGTGCCCACACCCATCAGATAACGTGGCTTATCGGCGGGAAGCAGGGGCGTGGTGCATTCCAGCGTGGTGAACATGGCTTCCTGGCCTTCACCCACCGCGAGCCCGCCCACCGCATAGCCTTCAAAGCCGATACCAGTCAGCGCCGCGACACTCTCGGCGCGGAGATCCGGGAAAACACTGCCCTGGACAATGCCAAACAGGCCATGGCCCGTACGCGGCACAAAGGCTTCTCGGCTACGCGCCGCCCAGCGCATGGAAAGCCGCATGGATGTCGCGGCCTGTTCATGCGTCGCAGGAAAGGGTGTGCATTCATCAAAACACATGGTGACATCAGCGCCGAGCAGATGCTGGATTTCCACACTGCGTTCCGGTGTCAGGCGATGGCGCGACCCATCCACATGGCTTTGGAAAGTGACGCCATCCGCATCCATCTTGCGCAAGCCGGAAAGTGACATGACTTGAAAGCCGCCCGAATCCGTCAGGATCGGCCCATGCCAATCCATGAAGCGATGCAGGCCGCCAAGCCGCGCAATGCGTTCAGCGCCAGGGCGCAGCATGAGGTGATAGGTATTGCCGAGCACCATGCGTGCACCTGTGGTGCGCACCGCATCCGCGGTCATGGCCTTCACCGTGCCGGCGGTGCCAACGGGCATGAAAACAGGTGTGGGCACCGTGCCATGTGCCGTGTGCAGAACACCCGCACGCGCAGCGCCATCTTGGCCTTCATGCTGCCAGGTGAGCGTCATGGTGCGTCACTCGCGCGGAAGAGCAGCGATGAATCGCCATAGGAATAGAAGCGATAACTTTGCGCGATGGCGTGCGCATAGGCAGCACGCATGCACTGATCACCAGTAAAGGCGCAAACCAGCATGAACAGCGTGCTGCGCGGCAGATGGAAATTCGTCATCAGCGCATCGGCACTGCGGAATGTGTGCCCCGGCAGCAGATACAAATCCGTCAGGCCGCGAAAGGGTATAATGCTGCCATCTGGTAGCACTGCGCTTTCCAAAAGCCGCAAGGCAGTGGTGCCGATGGCGATGATGCGCCCGCCGGCAGTACGCGCCGCGTTCAATTGCGCGGCAGCTTCCGGGGTGATTTCGCCCCATTCCTCATGCAGCTTATGCGCCCGCGCATCATCGGTGCGCACCGGCAGGAAGGTGCCGGCGCCGACATGCAGCGTCACGGTCACACGCGCAACGCCGCCCGCATCAAGCGCTTGCAGCAGGGCTTCGGTGAAATGCAGGCTCGCGGTGGGCGCCGCGACAGCACCGGGGCGGCGCGCGAAGATGGTTTGGTAATCGCTGGTATCTTCGCTGGTCGGGCCTTCGGGACGGCTGATATAGGGCGGCAGGGGGACCTCTCCCGCCTTTTCCAAAGCGGCCGCGAGCCGCGCTTGATCCGGCCCGAAATCAAGCCGCGCGGCGCCGCCTTCGGGGTCATCCAGCACGCGCGCGGTGCAGTCATAGGCGCCCTCAATCACGATCTCATCCCCGGCCTTGAGGCGGCGGGCATTGCGGATCAGCGCGTGCCAAATGCCCGCTTCCTCATGCCGGTTCAGCATGATTTCAACCCGCGCCTGGCCGCGCCTCGCATGCAGCCGCGCAGGAATCACGCGCGTATCATTCACCACAATCACATCACCGGGGCCGAGCAAGGCGGGCAGATCGCGCACGCCGCGATCTTCCAGGCCAGCCGGGCGCACCACGAGCATGCGCGCAGCATCGCGCGGGCGGATGGGCGCCTGCGCGATCAGATGTTCAGGCAGGATGAAATCATAATCATCCAGCCGCAAAGAAGGTCGTTGGGCCAGCACGCGGGGGCGGTAGCGCGAAGCCGCCCGCCGCGCAACCGGGCAGCCCCGGTGCTGGGGGCCTTATTCGGCGGAACGGAGCCCGGTTGCTTCAATCAGGCTACGGAATTTCTCGCTCTCCGCGCGGGAGAAAGCGGCGAAATCGGCACGGTTGCGATAAAGAATGGGCTGGGCCACGCGCTTCATGCCTTCAATGAAGCCCTCGGCCCTCACTGCCCTTTCGCAAGCGGCTTCGAGACGCGCCAGGACAGGTTCTGGCGTACCGGCGGGGGCGTAAAGCCCGCTCCAGATCGTATAGACCAGGTCATGGCCTTCTTCGCGCATGGTGGGCACATCGGGGAAGTCCGGATTGCGCGCTGCGGTGAGAAAGGCAATCGGGTGCAGATCATATTGGCGGATCAACAAGGTCTGATCGGTGAAAAGCTGCAATTGCCCCTGCTGGAACGCGAGCATCACCTCACCCGAACCACGAAACGGCACATGGTTCATCTGAATATTCGCCGCGCGCATCAGCGCCACCATGGAAATATGCGGGATGCTGCCAGCGCCGGTGGAGGCAAAGGGCATGCCGCCATTCTCGGCCCGCGCACGCGCAATCACATCGGCCACGCGCCTCATGCCGGAATTCTTCGGTGTCATCATAATGACCGGGCTATCGGCCACCTGGCAGATCGCCGCAAGGTTTTCGAGCTTGTAAGTCAGGTTATTGCGAAAATGCGGCTGAATGGCGATGGGGCCAATCGGGGAGAGCAGAATGGTCTGCCCATCAGGCCGTGCGCGTGCGACTTCAGCCGTGCCGATGGTGCCGCCCGCACCCACCACATTGCGCACCACGACCGGCTGGCCGAGTGCGGTCGCCATATCATTCTGCATCAGCCGCGCGACGATATCCGATGGTCCACCCGCGGAGAAATTCACCACCATTGAGATTTGCGCCTTGGCAGGCACAGCCCAAGCCCAGAGCAGCGCCGCAAGCGCCGGAAGCCATTTCTGCATCTGTTTCCCCCTGCCCGCTTGTCGGCGCGGGCTGATGAAGGCAGGCTAACCCCAGAAAGCAAGGGAAGGGAAGCGCCATGGCTGAGACCATGACAGGGGCGCAATGGCTGGCCGGCAGCATCGCCGCTTCAGGTCAGACGCATGTGTTTTTCGTTGATGCTGTCTTGCGGCGGACCTTATTGGCGCTGGGCGATGCCGGGGTGCAGCCGGTACTTGCGCATACTGAAAAAGCCGCAGTCTATATGGCGGATGGCTATGCGCGGGTTTCGGGCAGACCGGGCATTGTTGCGGCGCAATCCGCGGGGGCAGCGAACCTCGCGGCCGGGTTGCAGGATGCCTATTTGTCGCGCGCGCCGATCATTGCGCTGACAGGGCGCAAGGTACCGGCGCATCAGCACCGCAATGCCTATCAGGAAGTGGATCACGCGCCGCTTTTCTCACCCGTGACGAAATTGCAGACGGATGTAGCCGATGCTGCCGATCTGCCGCGTGTTTTGCGCCAGGCTTTTGCAGCATCGGTCGCACTACCACCGCGCCCGGTGCATCTTGATCTGTTCGGCTTACAGGCTGAGGTGATTGAGAATGGTAAGGTTTCTGTACCTATCATCGATCTTTCTGCATTCCGCATGCCGATGCATCGCCCAGGGCCGGATATGGCAGCGATCGAAGCGGCGGCCCGCGCGCTGCTGGCCGCACCCAAGGTCGCGATTGTGGTGGGTGATGCGGCGGCACTTTCGGGCTGCAGCGCGGAGGTGCTGATGGTGGCGGAAGCCCTCGCCGCGCCGATTGCCACAGCGCTTGGGGCGCGCGGGATGATTTCAACGCGTCATCCGCTGCATATCGGCGTGGCTGGCGCCTATGCCGCGCCGCCAGCCAATCGGATTCTGCATGAGGCGGATTTGATTCTATTTGTTGGCGCCGATACGGGCGATATGCTGACGAACTACTGGCGGACGCCGTTCGCAGGTGCCACAGTTGTGCAGATTGATGCTGACCCGCATGAATTCGATCGTTCCTACCCCGCGGCGGTGGCGGTGCAGGGTGATCCGCGTGCAGCGCTGGCAGCATTGGCTGCAGCGCTTGGTACGCCGAAGCGCGATGGTGCTTATCTGGCATCCGCACAAGCACAAATGGCGGCCTGGCGCGCGGAAATGGCGCCGCGTTTCGCAAGCGATGCCAAACCCATTGACCCCGCGCGGCTTGCTGCGGAAATCACCGCGGCCCTGCCCGCCGATGGGATTCTGGTAGCGGATACAGGCTATTCCGGCATCTGGACTGCGACCATGGTGGATCTGGAACCAGGGCAAACTTACTTGCGCGCGGCGGGATCACTCGGCTGGTCTTTCCCGGCAGCGCTTGGTGCGAAATGCGCGGCACCTGATCGGAAAGTTGTCTGCTGGTCCGGCGATGGCGCGCTTTATTATCACTTGGCAGAATTGGAAACAGCGCGTCGACGCAGCATTGCGGTGACGCTCGTGGTGAACAACAACTCCGGCTTCGGTCAGGGCTGGCCGAATTTCAAGCGCAGCGCTGGCAATCGCCCCGGCGCGGCGGAAGAAATTCTGCGTTTCGGACCGACGGATTTCACCGCCGTGGCGCGTTCCTTCGGGCTGAATGGCATTCGCGTGGAACGGCCTGAAGATATCGGCCCCGCGCTGCGTGAAGCCATGGCCTCACCAGAAACCGTGGTGGTGGATGTGGTGACGGATATTGAAGCACGCGCGCCCGCACCCTGGGCGCCGGAAGGAGCATGAGCATGACGCGCGTTGCCGTTCTTGGCGCTGGCACCATGGGCCATGCGCTGGCGCTGGTTTTCGCCCTTGGCGGGCATCAGGTGCGCCTGACCGATAATAACCCCGAAACCCTGCGCCGCGCGCAGGGCCTGATGGAAAAAGCTTTGGCGACATTGGCCGAAGCGGGCGAAGCGCCAGAGGGCTGGACTTCCGCCCATTTGGCGCAGGCCATTACGCGGCATGAGGATTTGCGCGAATGCCTTGATGGCGCCGAGTTGATTGTCGAAGCAGTAGTGGAAAACCCCGATATAAAGCGCAAGCTTTACGCGGAATTGGACAGGTTGGCGCCGGCAGAGGCGATTATCGCGTCCAATACATCCTATCTGGACATCTTTCCGCTGATGCCGGCAGCGCGGCAGAAAAAGACGCTGATCGCGCATTGGTATACGCCGCCCTATCTGGTGGATTTGGTGGACATCGTCGCAGGACCGGAAACTGATCCGGCAGCGGTAGAGATGGTGCGCAAGCTTTGCGCCGATATGGGCAAGAAGCCGATTGTGATGCGCAAATTCATCCCCGGCTATATCGCCAATCGCATCCAATCCGCGATCGGGCTTGAGGTGCAGAAGCTGCTGGATGAGGGGGTGGCGGATGCCGCGGAAATCGATGCCTCCATCATCCATGGCATTGCGTTGCGGCTGCCGATTCTGGGGGTGCTCGCCAAGGCGGATTTCACCGGCTTGCCGATGATGCAATTGGCTTTGACGAATCGCATGTATGAACCGCCGCCGGTACGGGGGCATAGTGAATCGCTGGACAAGCTAATTGGCGAAGGCAAGACCGGTGTGATGTCTGGCGCTGGTTTTTATGATTGGGGCGGCAAGGATCCCGCGACTTTGTTTGAAGATCGGGACCGCCGCCTACTCGCGCTGCGCAAGGCGCTGCGTGAAATTGGAACCCTGGCAGGAATGGAGCGTGACCAATGACCGTAAGCTATGATCTGAAAGGCAAGACCGCGCTGGTGACGGGGGGTGCTTCCGGCATTGGCTTGGCCACCGTTGAAATGCTGGCCGCCAATGGCTGCAAGGTCGCCATCAACCATTTGGCGGGCGATGAGCGCGGTGCGGCTGAAGTGGCGCGGCTGCGCGGGGTGGGGCGGGACGTGATTGCCGCACCTGGCAATGTGGGCGATGCGGCGGATTGCAAACGCATGGTAGAACAGGCCGTCGCTGATCTCGGCCGCTTGGATTATTTGGTGAATAATGCCGGCACGCCGGGGACAAAAACCACCATTGCGCCCAATGAATTTGACCGGTTGACAGAAGACTTATGGGATACGGTGTTGCAGGTTAATCTGCTTGGCGTGTTTCGCTGTACCAAGGCTGCCGCGCCAGCACTGCGCGCTGCCGGTGGCGCGGTAGTGAGTGTGGCGTCCATCGCCGGGCTTAATCACGCTGGGTCTTCCATGGCCTATGGCGCGACCAAGGCGGGGGTTGTGAGCCTCACGAAAAACCTCGCGCGCGGGCTGGCGCCGGAAGTGCGCGTAAATGCGGTGGCGCCAGGTGCAGTGGACTCCACCTGGATGATTGAATGGACCGAAGAACAGCGCCGCGGCAGCATTGAAAAGGCGCTGCTGAAGCGGCGCTGCACCACGGCGGATCTTGCGGAGGTGATGGTATTTCTGCTGGCTGGCGCGGCCATGGTGACCGGGCAGACCATTGTGGTGGATGGCGGGCTGACCCTGTAGGGCCTTTTCAGTGGTGTCGGCCACGCTGCCGACGCCCAAGGGCCGGGCCGCTGAAGGCAGCCAACATCGCCAAATGGCTGCCATGGTCGGCATCCCGCAATGGCAGGCGGACCAGCCTGCCTTGCCCGTCGCGCATATGAAGTTCGGCACCGCTGCTTGTTTCAAGCAGGGCAACGCAGGTGAAAGCGGCTTCAGGCGTTTCAACGCGACGGTTGGTTTGCATGGATTTTTCGCTCCTTAGAATCACGCTTGTTGTGATGCGCTTAAGGAAAGCGCATCCCTGGTTGTGGAACAGTTAACAGGAATGGTTTCGCGGTGATTTTCTTGCTAAGAATTTTTTGGTATTAATCAAAAGTAAAATTCCCCAACCAAAGGTTCCCGCCATGGTGCAGATCAATGCTGAGCGTTTCCTTGCCGATCTTCATGAGCTGCGCAAAATCGGCGCCTATAAAACGGGCGTGCATCGCCCGACCTATTCGCCGCAGGATATGGAAAGCCGCCATTGGCTGATGGAAAGGCTAAAGGAATGCGGGTTGGAAGCGAGCATTGATGGCATTGGCAATGTCTATGGTCGCCATAAGGGGCCGGGGCCGCATTTGCTGGTGGGCAGCCATATTGAAAGCCAGAATTACGCGGGCTGGCTGGATGGCGCGCTTGGTGTGATGGCCGGCGTTGCCCTGGCGCGCGCTGGCCTGCCCGTAGATGTTGCGGCTTTTGCTGATGAGGAGGGGCATTTCGAAGGTGGCTTCCTTGGCAGCCGTTCGATTATTGGTGATTTGACGGAAGCGGAAATTGATCGCAGCCGCAGCCGCAATGATGGCACGCCCTTGCGTGATGCGCTGGCGGCGGCAGGGCTGGCCGGCAAGCCGCGCATGCAATTGGAACCCGGGCGGCATAAGGGTTTCTATGAAATGCATATCGAACAGGGCACGCAGCTTGAAAGCCAAGGGCTACGCGTGGGTGTGGTGACAGGTATTGTTGCCATTTGGCAATGGCGCATTCAAATCCAGGGGCAACAGGATCACGCCGGCGGCACGACCATGGCGGAACGCAAGGATGCCGGGCTTTCCGCAGTGCGCTTGCTGGCTGCGATTGATCAGGAATTCCCCCGCATTTGCGGCCCACGCAGCACCTGGACCACAGGGCGCATCAGCCTTGACCCCGGCGCACCCTCCATTATCCCCGGCAGCGCGGATGTACTGTTCCAATTCCGCGATGTCTCCGTGCCCGTACTGGAACGCATGGAAGCCGGGCTGCGCGCCTTGGTGCAGGAAAGTAACCGCCGCGAAAAATGCCCCGCGACTCTCACGCAAATGAGCCGCGCGACACCCGCCATTTGCGACCCGGCCATGATGAAGGCTTTGGATCAGGCGGCGGAAGCCCATGCGCCGGGCTTGTGGCAGCAAATGCCATCAGGGGCTGGGCATGATGCGCAATACATCGCGCGGCTGATGCCCGCATCCATGATCTTCGTGCCTTCCATTGGCGGTATCAGCCATCATTGGGCGGAAGATACCAAGGATGAGGATTTGGCTTTGGGCTGTCAGGTGCTTGCCAGCGCGGCGGAGAAATTCCTGGCGGGGTGAATAGCCCCGCTATTCCAGCTTGATATTCGCTTCCCGAATCACGCGGCCGAATTTCTCCGTCTCGCTCCGCAGAAAGGCTTCGGCCTGCGCAGTGGAATTCGGTTGCACCACCATGGCAAGCTGTGTGTAGCGCGCTGCCACTTCGGGGTCCTGCACAACCTCATTCAACGCAGCATTCAGTTTTTCAATGATGGCAGCGGGCGTGCGGGTAGGGGCCAGAATGCAATTCCACTCATACGCCTCATAGCCCGCAAGCGTATCGCCAATGGCGGGCAGATCCGGGAAGGCCGCGATGCGCCCGCGCCCGGTATGCGCGACCGCACGCACGCGCCCACCCTGCACGAAGGGTAGCGAGACATTTGAATTGCTGAAGAAATAACCGACCTGCCCCGCCACCACATCGGTCAAGGCCGGCCCACCACCGCGATAGGGCACATGGTTCACGGTGATGCCCGCAGCGCGCGTGAATAACTCCAAGGCCAGATGCTGCGCCGATCCATTGCCGGAAGACGCCCAATCGAGCGATCCCGGCCGCGCCTTGGCAAGTGCAATCACATCAGCCAGGGATCGCGGCGCCTGGGAGGGATGCATCACCAGCAGCATCGGCACCTGCATGGGCACAAAGACCGCCTTCAGATCGGCCAGCGCATCAAAGGAAACGCGGATCAGGAAGGGATTGATCGCAAGCGGTGTCGCATCATGCAGCAGCGTATAGCCATCGGGTGCTGCGCGCGCGACTTCCGCGGCACCAATACTGCCGGAAGCGCCGGGGCGGTTTTCAATCACGAAGGGCTGGCCAAGCTTTTGCGCCAGTTTCGGGAAAATCATGCGCGCTGTGGTATCGGCGCCCCCGCCGGGTGGCCAGGGCACAACAACGCGCACCGGGCGATTGGGCCAATCACTGCCCTGCGCCTGGGCGTTGATTGCAAGAAAGGGTGTCGCCAGCAATGCGGAAAGCGCCGCACGACGGCCAGGATTTAAACGCGTCATCATGCGTCCCCTCACGCCGCCCGGCGGATAAGGTCGGATGCGCGCTCCGCCAGCATCAGCACTGCCGGATGGATATTGGAAGATGGCACCAAGGGAAAGACCGAGGCATCCACCACCCGCAAGCCTTGTACGCCACGCACGCGCAATTCCTCATCCACCACGGAACGCTGATCCGCACCCATGCGATTGGTGCCGCAAGGGTGATAAACCGTCGTGCCAGCACTGCGGATATAATCCAGCATTTCATCCTCGGAACCCGTACTGGGGCCGGGATATTGTTCGCTTTCGATCAAGCCGGCGAAAGGCTCGGTTGCGGCAATGCGGCGGCCGAGCTTGGCAGATTCCAGCATGATGCGAATATCGGATGGCGCGGTCAGGTAATTCGCGCGGATCACGGGCTTGTCTGCCACATTGGGCGAGCGCAGAGTCAAATCACCGCGGCTATCAGGCCGGCAGACGCAGAAATTGAAGGTGAAGCCCGGATGCTTCGCGAGTGAATTCGCAGAAGTCCCCTGATTGCCGCCCAGGCTGAAATTGACGAATTGGAACTGCACTTCCGGTTCTTCAGACCCCGGCAGCACACGCGCAAAAAGGCTCGCTTCCGAAGCGCCGACCGCCATCTGGCCCTTGCGGCGCAGCGCCCATTCCAAGCCAAGCCCAGCCGCGCGGATGGGATTGGCCATGATTTCATTGAGCGTGCCGCAAGGCTTGGTGCGATAGGCAAAGCGCACCATGAAGTGATCCTGCAAATTCTTGCCGACTTCCGGCGCATTCACCTTCACTTGAATGCCCATTTCCTGCAGCGCATTCGCATCACCAATGCCAGACAGCATCAGCATTTTCGGGCTTTCGATGGCACCTGAAGACAGGATCACTTCCCGCCGCGCGCGATAGGTTTCCTCACCCGCCGGGCCGCGCACCACCACGCCAACGGCGCGGCCATTTTCGATCAGGATACGTTGGCCAAGCCGTTCGGTTTCCACGCGCAGATTAGGCCGCTTCAAGGCAGGGCGCAGATAAGCCACAGCCGGGCTCCAGCGCCGCCCGCGATGTACATTCAATTGATTGGGCGCAACACCTTCATACCAATCGCCATTATTGTCGCGGTTGCGTGTAAATCCCAACTTCACGCAGGCCTCCACAAAGGCGCGGCAACCGGGCGAGGGTTCCGGCACCTCGGCAATCTGCATCGGGCCATCCTTGCCGCGATATTCGCTCTCAGGCCCCGCGAAGCTTTCCAGCCGCTTGAAGTAAGGCAGGCAGTCTTCATAAGACCAGCCGCGCGCGCCGGATTGCGACCAGCGATCATAATCGCGCGGGCTGCCGCGCAGAAACACCAGACCATTGACGCTGCCGGAGCCGCCAATCACGCGCCCGCGCGGCCAATAGACGCTGCGCCCGCCAAGCTCCCCTTCCGCTTCGGTCTGGTAGTTCCAATCGAATTTCTTCGTCACATAAAGCCGCGCAAAGCCCATGGGGATATGGATCCAGGGGTTGCGGTCCCAGGGGCCGGCTTCCAGCATGGTGACACTCGTGCCCGGGTCTTCAGAAAGCCGCGTCGCCAGCACACAGCCGGCCGAGCCCCCACCCAGAATGACATAATCCGATTCGTGCTGAGCCATGGCGGCCTTCCCCCTTTGCTTCTGGGGCCAGCATGCCACTACCCCTCGGCAAGCCGCAATCTTGGTCTATATGAGGGGAATGGAACTTTCCTCGATTTACGGATTTTTGGGCTTTTTGGGTGCCAGCGTCGCGGCGGCCATGTCGGGCGCCGTCTTCACCCCCGGCCCCTGGTATGACGCGCTGACCAAACCGCGCTGGTGCCCGCCCAATTGGCTGTTTGCGCCGGCCTGGGGGGTGCTGTTCCTGATGATCGCCATTGCCGGCTGGCTGATCTGGGAAGCCGTGGGCTTCGCCGGCGGCGCGCTGGCGCTTGGGCTTTATGCGCTGCAATTGGTGCTGAATGCCGCCTGGTCCGGCATATTTTTTGGTATGCGGCGGATGGATTTGGCCTTTGCCGAGCTTTGCCTGCTTTGGCTTTCCATCCTGGCCTGCATCATCGTCTTTTGGCCGATTGATGTCCGCGCGGCATTGCTGATGGTGCCCTATCTGGCCTGGGTGAGCTTTGCCGGGGCGCTCAATTTCGCCATGTGGCGCCTGAATCCGGGCTTGCCGCGCTGACCATTGCGCCAGGGCGCCGAAGGCGGTGAGATAGGGCGAATAACGCCGGAGCCCACACCGTGATCCGCCTTTTCGCCCTTGCCCTTGTTGGGCTGCTCGCCCTGCCTGCTGGCGCGCAGCATTTGCGCATTGGCATCGCCTCAGACCCCGATGTGCTGGACCCCACACTCTCGCGCAGCGTGGCTGCGCGGCAGATTTTTGCCGCCATGTGCGACAAGCTGGTGGATATTGATGAAAAGCTGAACATCGTACCGCAGCTGGCAACTGCCTGGCGCTGGGAAGATCAGGGCCGCGCGCTGGTGCTGACGCTCAGGCCCGGAGTGCGCTTTCATGATGGCGCGCCGCTGGATGGCGAAGCGGCGGCGATTGGGCTGCGCCGGCACATCGAAACCGCGGCATCCACACGCAAGGCGGAATTGGGCCCGGTGCGCGAAGTGGCGGCGACCGGCCCGATGGAGGTCACCATCCGGCTATCCGAGCCCTTCGCGCCCTTGCTGGCGGCGCTGACAGATCGTGCGGGCATGTTGGTTTCACCGCGTCAGGCGCAGGTGCTGGGTGCGGATTTTCAGCGCGAACCCGCCTGCGCCGGCCCGTTTCGCCTCACGCGCCGTGTGGCGCAGGACAGGATCGAGCTTGAGCGCTTCAATGAATATTGGAACGCCGCTGCCATTCATGCGCAGCGCGTGACCTATCGCCCGATCACCGATGCCACGATCCGCATGGCGAATTTGCGTGCCGGCGCCTTGGATGTGGTGGAACGCATCAGCCCATCAGATGTGGCTGATATTCGCGGCGATCGACGCACGCGGTTGGTGGAAGCGCCATCGCTGGCGTCTTTTTACATCGCGATCAATGTTGCGCATGGGCCGGCGGCGAATACGCCCTTGGGGCGGGATGCGCGGGTGCGCGAAGCCCTGGAACGCGCCATAGATCGGCAGGCGCTGGTGAATGTTGCGTTTGAGGGGCTTTGGCTTCCCGGCAATCAATCCGTGCCCCCGGGCCATGCCTTTTATGCCAATAGCCAGCCAATCCCGCCACGTGATGTGGCGCGGGCACGCGCGGCTCTGCGCGAAGCCGGGCATGATCGCGTGCGGATGAAGTTATCCGTTCCGAACACCACGGATTACCTGCAAGCATCAGAAGTGATCCAGGCCATGGCACGCGAAGCCGGGATAGATATCGAATTGCAGGTGATCGAAACGGCGACGCTGCTGCGCCAATGGACGGCCGGTGAGTTTGAAGCACTGATCATCCAATGGTCAGGCCGCGTTGATCTGGACCAGAACCTGTATAACTTCAACGCTTGCGGCCAGGCGCTGAATGGTGGGCGCTATTGTAACCCGGCACTTGATACGCTGCTGAATACGGCGCGGCAGAATGTTGATCCGGCAGCGCGCGCCGCAGCTTATGAGGCAGCGGCCAGGATTTATCTGGCGGATCGGCCTTATATCTATCTGTGGCACTCGCGCGTCTTGCATGGTGTGGGCGCCGCGATACAAGGTTTGCAACCGGTGCCCGATGGCATCATCCGTATTCAGGGCCTGACAGGCGCAAGGGGATAGTAGCATGACCGAAACCATGAAGGCGGCGGTAGTTACGGCCGAAGGCGTGAGGGTGCAGCAAGCGCCGCGTCCCGTACCAGGGCCAGAACAAGTGCTGGTGCGGGTGCGCGCCGCGGGTCTCAATCGCGCTGATCTTGGCGTTGCGGCTGGGCATGCGCATGGCCGCATGGGGGGTGCCGGCACCATTCTGGGGTTGGAATTTGCCGGTGAGGTTGCCGCAGTGGGCGCCGGCGTTTCCGGCATCAAGCCCGGTGATCGCGTGATGTGCGCGGGTTCCGGCGGCTATGCGGAATATGCCATTGCCGATATGGGCCGCGTGCAGCCGGTGCCGGATCGGAACATGTCCTGGGAAGAAGCCGTGACTTTGCCGGTAGCACTTTCCACCATGCATGATGCGCTGATTTCCAATGGGCGTCTGGCCAAGGGCGAAGCGGTGCTGATCCTGGGCGCTTCCAGCGGCGTTGGGCTGATGGGCATGCAGATTGCGAGATATATGGGCGCGGGGCTTGTGATAGGCACCTCCACCAATGCCGAACGGCGGGCGCGGTTGAAGGAATTTGGCGCGGATCATGCGGTGAACACCAATGATGCGGATTGGGCCGATCAGGTGCTGGCGCTGACCGAAGGGCGCGGTGTGCAGCTGGTGATTGATCAGGTCTCGGGCGGCACCATCAATGCCGCCATGCGCGCCACCGCCATTCTGGGCCGCATTGTGAATGTCGGGCGGCTTGGCGGGGCGCATGGCGATTTCGATTTTGATCTGCACGCCACGCGCCGCATTGCCTATACCGGTGTGACGCATCGCACGCGCAGTGTCGCGGAGATTCGCGAAGAGGAACGCGTGGCAAGGCGGGATTTGCGTAAGGGTGTGGATGAAGGCGTGTTTCATTTGCCGATTGACCGCGTCTTTGCGCTTGATGAAGCGGTTGAAGCGCTCGCGCATATGAAGGCCAATGCGCATCTTGGCAAAATCATCCTGAAAACCTGAAGGAAACCCCCATGGCACGCGACGCAAGCCTGATCATTCGTGGTGGTACGCTGGTGGATGGCACCGGCGCGCCGCCTTATGAGGCCGATATCGCCATTGGCGATGGGCGTATTCTGGAAATCGGCAAAATCTCGGCCCGCGCGCCAGAGGAGATTGACGCAAAAGGGCTGATCGTCACGCCTGGCTTCGTGGATATCCATACCCACTACGATGCCCAAGCGACTTGGAGCAGCCGCCTGCTGTCTTCATCCATCAATGGCGTTACCACGGCGCTGCTCGGCAATTGCGGCGTGGGTTTCGCGCCCTGCCGGCCGGACCGGCGCGACATGCTGGTGAAGCTGATGGAGGGTGTGGAGGATTTGCCGGAGGTTGTGCTAACCGAAGGCCTGCCCTGGAATTGGGAAAGCTTCCCCGAATACATGGATGCGCTTGATGCGCGCCCCTATGACATGGATGTCGCCGCCATGGTCACGCATGCGCCCCTGCGCGTGCATGTGATGGGCGAAGCAGCCGAGGCGCATGCGGTGGCCGCCCCTGAACAATGCGCTGAGATGGCGCGGCTTACCGCAGAAGGCTTGGCCGCCGGCGCACTCGGCTTTTCGACATCGCGCGCCATTGCGCATCGCACCTTGGATGGGCGGCATATCCCCACGCTTGGCACGCCAGAAGCGGAGTTGGAGACCATCGCGCGCGCCATTCGTGCGCAAGGTTCAGGCTGGATGCAGGTGATTTCGGATTTTGACGATCCGGAAGATGAATTCGCACGCCTGCAACGCATTGCGGCAGCTTCGGGCCGGCCGATGACATTCTCGCTCTTGCAACGGGAATCCAAGCCGGGGCTATGGCGCTGGCTGCTCGACAAAGTGGAAGCGGCGCATGAGGCCGGTGTGCCCATGTATGGCCAGGTGATGGGCCGGCCCGTTGGCTTGATGTTTGGCTTTGAACTTTCGCAGCACCCCTTCCTGATGCGTGCTTCCTATCAGGCGATTGCGCATCTACCCTTCGAACAGCGTATCGCTGCGCTGCGTGATCCGGAGTTGCGCGCGCGCATCATTGCGGAGCCGACCGAAGACCCTGCGCTGCGTGTGCGGCTGAATAATTGGGAAAAGATCTTTGCCCTGGGCGATCCCCCGGATTATGAGCCTCCGCCGGAAAAATCAGTGGCCGCCATGGCCGCCGCGCGCGGTGTGGACCCGGCGGCGCTTTGCTATGACTTGATGATGGAACAGGATGGCCACGCCATTCTGAACCGGCCCATTCTGAACTATGCGGATGGAGATTTGACTGCCATTCGCAATATGGTGACGCATCCACACACGCTGATGGGGCTTGGCGATGGTGGCGCGCATGTTGGTTATATCTGCGATGCATCCTGCATGACGCATATGCTGGTGCATTGGGCGCGCGATCGTGCGCGCGGGCCGCGCCTGCCGCTGGAATTCGTGGTGAAGCGCATTTCGCGCGACAATGCCCATGCGCTCGGCCTCAAGGATCGCGGCGTGCTGGCACCAGGCAAGAAGGCCGATATCAATGTGATTGATTTCGGCCGGCTGGGGCTGGAGATGCCGAAAATGCATTGCGATCTGCCCGCCGGCGGCAAGCGCCTGATCCAAAAAGCCCAGGGCTATGTCGCGACCATTGTGGCCGGCACGCCTGTTTATCGCGAAGGTGAGGCAACCGATGCGCTGCCTGGGCGTTTGGTGCGGGGCGCCAAGGCAGCGTGACGGCTTAGCCCACCGCTGCCGGCAGGCCCGCCCAGATTTCGTCAAGGCTGAGCGGGCGCGCCATCAGGCCCTGATCGGCGCACCAGCGTGATGCCAGTTCCAACGCTGGGTTCAGCACCGCGCGGCTACGCGGTGCCGTGCCGGCAGCGTTGAATTGGCGCAGCACTTCAGCCACCAGCGCAGCATCACGCGCATAAGCGCCCTTCATCACCACAAGATGGTTCACGGGCTTGAAGCCGTAGCGCGCCAGAAAGGCTGCACCCGCTGCTGCGGGGTCTGGGAAGACCGTGCGCACATCATCACCGCCAGGCAATTCGAAACCCATAATGGCAGCATCAAGCGCGCCGCTTGCGAACATGCCATTCAGGGTTTCGCTGGCGCTGGCACGCTGTACCCAGGGTGGGTCGCGGAAGCTTGGTTCATGCGCGTCTTCAAACGTCACCCAGCGCATCGCATCCGCACGCAGCCCAAAGCTTTCCTGCAAGACGCCCCTGATCCACATGCCGGTGGTTTGGCTATAGGCGCGCACACCAATGCGCTTGCCGACCAAATCGGCGGGGGTTTCAATCCCCCTCCCCGCGCGGCAGAACATCGCCGTTTCCTGAAAGCGTTCCGCCACCACCAGCGGCAGCAGCACCAAATCGCGCCCGGCGGCTTTCGCCATCAGAAAGGTCGCAATCGCCATTTCGCTGATGTCAAAACGCCCTTCGCGCACCATGGGCGCGAATGCCTTGCTGATGGGCTTCACCACCTGCATCGCTAGGCTAAGGGTTGCGCTTGCGGTCTCTCCGCGATGCAGCGCCATTGTATGCGGGTAATCATCCACGCAAATGGAA
Organism: Roseomonas sp.; assembly: GCA_020249505.1. Taxonomy (GTDB): domain Bacteria; phylum Pseudomonadota; class Alphaproteobacteria; order Acetobacterales; family Acetobacteraceae; genus Neoroseomonas. Next base: position 38,406 of record JADCFN010000011.1, read on the forward strand.
AGTATGGCGGCATTCATGCGCCAATCTCCTCAAAGAAAGCATCCACCAAGGCGTTGAAGGCGCTCGCGCGTTCGAAATGGCCGGAATGGCCAGCCTTATGCAGCACGGCATAACGCGCGCCTGGAATGGCACTCGCCATTGCACGCGCGGCGAAGGGCGGCAGCACAATATCTTCCTCACTTGGAATAAACAGCAGCGGGCATTGCGCAGCGGCGAAGGATTCCGGCGCGCGGTTGCGCCCTGCCTGCAGCCGCGCGCGCACCGCTTCACGATCAAAGCCCTGGGTCAGGCCATAGACGTGGTTATAGAGGTGATAAAGCGCTGGCTGTTCCGCTGCCATGCGTGCGCCCGCCGCCGGGTTGATATTGCGCTTGAGGCCCGCTTCACGCGCCGCCGCGCTTTCGTCCTGCCAGGTTTTCAGGCGTGATCGCTCGGGTTCGCGCATCTGGCGCGGGTCGAGTGTGCCGGTGGTGGCACCCAGCACCAACGCCTTCACGCGCCCGGGACGCAGCAGCGCATATTCAACGCCGGTCCAGCCACCCATGGATTGGCAAATGATGCGAATATCGCCCAAGCCAAGCTCATCCACCAAGGCTGCCAGATCGGCGGGATAGGCAGCGGCATCAGGCCCTTCCGCCGGCGCGGTGGAAGGGAAAAAACCGCGATGGGAAAAGGCAACACATGTATAGCGCGGCGCGAAATGCGCGACCTGCTGCCACCAGGACATGAGATTCCCACCAAGCCCATGCGCGAAGACAATGGCGGGGCCTTGGCCCGTGACTTCATAGCGAATGCGCGCATCGGGGCGTTCGATCCAGCCGGCGCGGCGCGGCGGGGCGGTGAAATCTGCTGGGCTGGTCATGCGGGTCTGCTCCCCAAGGCTTCCCCGGCATCATGGGCCAAAATGAACGGCCTGTCTTGGGCTGGCGCGGCGGCCAAAGCTTGCTAGGATTCGTCCCGAAAAGCATGAGGAAGCAACCATGGCGCAAGCGGATGCCGATACCTTCGATTACGTGATTGTGGGTGCCGGGGCGGCGGGGTCTATCCTTGCCGCGCGGCTGACGGAAGACCCGGAAACCACCGTCTGCGTGCTGGAAGCGGGCCCGCCCGATACCAACCCCTTCATTCATATTCCTGCTGGCTTCATCAAGGCTTTGGTGAACCCCGACATCACCTGGCAATTCAGCACCGAGCCCACGGAAAACACCGCCGGGCGACGCGTGAAAACCGTGCAGGGACGCACGCTGGGTGGCGGTTCTTCGATCAATGGCATGATCTATAATCGCGGCCAGCCGGGGGATCAGGATAGCTGGGCGCAGCGCGGCAATCGCGGCTGGGGTTATGCGGATTGCCTGCCCTATTACAAGCGGAGCGAAAAGCGCCTTGGCTTTGGTGAGGAACGCCGCGGACGTGATGGCGGTGTGCCGGTGACAGACATGGATTGGTTCAATCCCGTATCGGAAGCCTTCATCGCGGGCTGCGTTGCCGCCGGCATTCCGCGCAACCCAGATTACAATAACGGCAATCAGGCTGGCGTTGGCTATTTCCAACGCGCCATTCACCGTGGTCGGCGTATCTCGGCCGCGCGCGGCTTTCTGCATCCTGCCATGGCGCGCAAGACGCTTGATGTGCGCACTAATGCGCGTGCCTGCGCGATTATTTTGGAAGGCAAGCGCGCGGTTGGCGTGCGCTATTTGAACCAGCGCGGCGGCGCAGCGCGCGAAGTGCGCGCGCGGCGGGAAGTGATCATCTCCGCCGGCACGGCGAATACCGCGCGGCTTTTGCAAGTTTCCGGCATTGGTCCGGGCTGGCTATTGCAAAAGCTTGGCGTGCCAGTGCTGCATGAATTGCGTGGTGTGGGTGAGAATTTCCGCGACCATTACGCAACGCGCGTTGTCATGCGCGCCAAGCCCGGTGTCACTACGCTGAATGAACTGGCGCGCGGCGTGAAGCTGGCGGGCCAAGTGGCGCGCTGGGCGATGGGGCGGCCTTCCATCCTCGCCACCGTGCCATCGCATGTCTATGTTTTCTGGAAATCCTTTGAAGGCTTGGATCAGCCCGATCTGCAATGCGTCTTCACGCCGGGGTCCTATGCTGAAGGCAAAGTCTATGTGCTGGATGATTATCCGGGCGTGACGGCCGGCGCTTGGCAGCATCGGCCGGAGAGCGTTGGCTGGGTGCGCGCGAAGACCGCCGATGTGTTTGATGATCCCGAAATCCAGCCGAATTATTTGTCTGATCCCATGGATCGGCGTGTACATCTGGGGGGCATTCGGCTGATCCGGCGCTTGCTCAATACGCCCGAACTCAGCCCCTTCCTGGAAGCGGAAACCCTGCCCGGCCCCCATATCGATTCCGATGATGAGCTAATGGATTTCGCGAGGCGCAATGGTTCCACCACCTATCATTTGATCGGCACGGCACGCATGGGCCCCAATACAGACCCGACCGCGGTGGTGGATGATCGGCTGCGCGTGCATGGGCTGGAAGGCTTGCGCGTGGTGGATGCCTCCGTGATGCCGAACATGACCTCGGCCAATACCTACGCCACCACTATGATGATCGCGGAAAAGGCATCGGATTTCATTCGCGGCCGTCCGCCCTTGGAGCCGATGTTGTAAAATCGGGAGGAAATAACAATGGAATTGCCGCTGCACGGCATGCGCGTGATTGAAGTGGGTCAGGCTTTGGCGGGCCCCCTCGCCGGCGTCATCATGGCCGATATGGGTGCCGATGTGATCAAGGTGGAAAAGCCCGATGGTGGCGATGATGCGCGCGCCTGGGGTCCTCCCTTCGGGCCGGATGGTGAAACCTCGCTCTATTTCCACGGGCAGAATCGCAACAAGCGTTCCATCACGCTTGATCTGAAAAAGCCCGAGGATGTCGAAGCCCTGCACAAGCTGGTGGAGACCGCTGATGTGCTGATCCAGAATCTGCGCCCTGGCGTGGTGGATGAAATCGGCATCGGGCCGGAAGCGATGCTCAAGCGCCATCCGCGTTTGGTTTATTGTTCGATCTGGGCTTTTGGCCATGAAGGGCCGATGCGGTTAAAACCCGGCTTTGATCCGCTGCTGCAAGCCTATGGCGCCATGATGTCTGTCACGGGCCGGCCAGAAGACCCGCCGACTTTTTGCGGCGCTTCCATCAATGACAAGGCGACGGGTATGTTCTGCGTAATTGGCGCCTTGGCGGCACTCCGTCAGCGCGATCGCACCGGCAAGGGCAGCCTGGTGGATACATCACTGTTTGAAACCGCAGTTCATTGGGTGGAAGGCCATGTGAATAATCACGTGGCGAGTGGCGATATCCCAAAGCGCCACGGCACGGGTGGCGCGGTAATTGTGCCCTATCAGGTGTTTGATACCGCTGATCGGCCGCTTTGCCTTGCGGCCGGTAATGATCGGCTTTGGGCGCGCTGCGCCAAGGTTTTGGGGCATCCGGAATGGGCAAGCGATGTGCGTTTCGCGACCGGCCCCGCCCGTGTGCGCAACAAGGCAGCACTTTCGCCTTTGATTGCGGATGCGCTGCGCCTGCAGCCGCGCGATCATTGGCTGGCCGCGCTGGAAGCTGCTGGTGTGCCGAGCGGCCCGGTAAATGACATTGCGGAGCTTGCGGCGAGCCCGCAATTCGCTGCCATGAACATGATGCAGGCCCTGCCGGAAGGCGGCCCGAGCGTGGTTGGTTTGCCGATTTCCTTCAATCGTCGCCGGCCTTTGTCGCGCCGCCCAGCGCCACGCATCGGCCAGCATAATCAGGAGATTTTGGGCCGCCCCTGACGCAGCCCAAACACCCTGGACTCTAAGGGGGGTCCGCGATACCAGCCTTGCAACAAGCAAAGGCGGAGTCCCCCATGCCCCTTCCCAGCCGTTACTGGCAAGACCTCACCTGGCCGGATTTCCGCGCCCTTCCCGCCAATACCGTCGCGGTTTTGCCCGTCGGTGCTATTGAACAACACGGGCCGCATCTGCCGGTGGCGGTGGATACCGCAATCAATCAGGGCATTGTCGCGCGCACGCTGAAAGTCATTCCGGATGATCTGCCGGTGCTGATGCTGCCAACGCAAGCCGTGGCGCTTTCGGTGGAGCATTTGCGCTTCCCCGGCACCATCACCACCAGCGCGGAAACCTTGATGGCGCTGGTCTGCGATATCGGCGCATCGGTCGCGCGCGCGGGCGTGAAACGGCTGGTGTTTTTGAATAGCCATGGCGGCAATGTCTCGGCGCTTGATATCGCTGCGCGGCGGTTGCGCATCCAGCACGGGCTTTTCGTGGTGAATGCCATGTGGGCGCGCATGGGCAAACCTGACGCGTTGCGAGACCCTGTGGAAGCGCGTTTCGGCATTCATGCCGGGCGCGATGAAACGGCGGTGATGCTGGCGCTGCGGCCTGATCTGGTACGCATGGATAAGGCGCGGAATTTCGTCAGCCGCTGGCAGAGCGTTTCCGTTGATACGCCTAGCCTGGCGCCTGATGCCGGCGCACCACTGGCCTGGCAGGCGCAGGATCTTGGGCCTGCCGGCGCTGTCGGTAATGCTTCGGCCGCCACGGTTGAAATTGGCGAAGCGCTGCTGGATCACGCCGCGCAACGCATGGCAGCACTTTGGCAGCAGGTTGCCGGCATGGATGTTTCCATGTGGCTCGATGGAGAACCCAATCCCGATGCCTGATATTGATGCCTTCACCGCCGAACTGGCCGGGGTTGAACAATCCACCGATGCGGCGCTGCTGCGCCAGAAAAGCCGCGACTTCTACTGGTATAGCCCCATCCTGAAGCGCCAATTGGATGGCAAGCGCGCCGATATCTGGCTGCGCCCGCAGAACGAAGATGAAGTGATGCGCATCCTGAACGCTGCGCGCCGCCATGGCGTGCCGATCACGGTGCGCGGTGGGGCGACGGGCAATTACGGTCAATGCGTGCCGCTGAATGCTGGCGCGGTATTGGATACCACGGCGATGACAGCACCCATCGCGCTGAAGGATGGCGTGCTGGAAGCCGAAGCCGGCGCGCGCATGATTGATCTTGACCTTTGGGCGCGTGAACGCGGGTGGGAGCTGCGGCTTTGGCCCAGCACCAAACGCACCGCGACCATTGCGGGTTTTGTCGCTGGTGGCGGTGCGGGCGTTGGCGGCATCAGCCATGGCACCATGCGCGAACGCGGCAATTTGCTCGGTGTGCGTGTCGCGACATTACAAGACCCGTCAGCGCTGCTTGATCTGGAAGGTGATGCGGCTAATCCGGTTAATCGCACCTATGGCACCACGGGCGTGATTACGCGGGTGCGGCTGCCGCTGACGCCGGCGCAGGATTGGCGCGATATTGCGGTGGTGTTTTCGGATTTCGCGGCTGCGGGGCGGTTTGCACTGGCGCTCGCTTTCGCTGATGGCATCGCCAAGAAAATGTGTGCCGTGTTTGATGCGCGCCTGCCGCCCTTCTTCCGTGCCATCGCGGATGTAGTGCCCGCCGATCATGCCTTAGCTTTGGTGATGGTGGCACCTTCTGGCCTGGTTGCACTGCGCGATATGGCGCGCGAACATGGCGGGCGGATTGTCGCGGATCAGGATACGGTGGCTGCAGAACGCGACCCGGAAGCAACGCCTTTCTATGAGTATTGCTGGAACCACACCACGCTGCAGGTGCTGAAGCGCGATCGTGGCGTGACTTATCTGCAATGCCGCTTCCCTTTTGAAGGTACTTTGGAATCGGTCGAGAAAGTGCGCGCTGCCTTCCCGGATGAGGTTTGGATGCACACGGAATGCGTGCGCTTTGGCGGGCGCACCACCATGACCGCCCTGCCTGTCATTCGCTGGAAGGATGATGCGCGGCTTGCTGAAATCATGGCCGGTTTTGAAGCGGCGGGCGCGGGCATTGCCAATCCGCATGTCTTCACCATTGAAGAAGGCTCCGGCTATCGCCGCGTGCCTGGCGATCAACTTGGCTTTAAGCGCCGCGTTGATCCGCTGGGGCTGTTCAATCCCGGCAAAATGAAAAGCTTCGATGAACCAGAAAGTGACGCCGCATGACGCATGATGTTGCTGGCCTGATGGCCGCGCTGCCTGATATCCATTGGGTGACGGATGCCGCGCTGGTACGCCAACGCAGCCGGGATTTCTTCTGGTATAGCCCCGTGCTGAAGCGCCAATTGAATGGCGTGAGCGCGGATGTGGTGGCCGAAGCGCGTGATGAGGCTGATGTGGTGCGCATTCTTGCGGCCTGCCATGCGCGGCGCATTCCGGTGACGCCACGCGGGGCCGGCACCGGCAATTACGGCCAGGCCATGCCGCTGCAGGGCGGCGTGGTGTTGGATGTATCGGCGCTTGATAAGCTGCTTTGGGCCAAGCCCGGCATCATGCGCGCGCAAGCCGGCGCCAAGCTAATCGCCTTGGACGAACAAACGCGCCAGCAAGTGGGCGGCGAATTGCGCTTTCATCCTTCCACCAAACGCACCGCGACCATCGCGGGCTTTGTCGCGGGCGGTTCCGCGGGTGCCGGTTCCTGCATGTGGGGGTCCTTCCGGGAGCCTGGCAATGTGCTCGGGCTACGCGTGGTCACTATGGAAGCCACGCCGCGTATTCTGGAATTGCGTGGCGGGGAGATTGAAAAAGCCAATCACGCCTATGGCACGAATGGCATCATCACGGAGGTCGAGATGCCCCTCGCCCCCGCCTATGATTGGGTGGATGTGATGATGGCCTTCCCAAGCTTCATGGAAGCCGCACGTTTTGCGGAAGCTGTCACGCTCGCTGATGGCATTGTGAAAAAGCTTGCGACAGTGGTCGCCGCGCCCGCGCCGCAGCAATATTTCCGCCATTTCGAAGGGCGCATTCCTTCGGGCATGAGTGTTGCGCTGCTGATGATCGCAGCCCCCTTCCTGGAAGCTTTTGAAGCGCTGAAGGCCAAGCATGGCGCGACGCAGGCGGAGATTTATCGCTGCCCCACGGAAGAAGCGGCAGTGCCACTTTACGAACATTCCTGGAACCACACCACGCTGCAGGCGCTGAAGATTGATCGCGGCATTACCTATCTGCAAACGCTGTTCCCGCCGCCAGGCCACATGGCTTTGGTGGAGAAAATGGAAGCGCTGTTCGGTGATGAAGTACCGATGCATCTGGAATTTGTGCGCTTCGGTGGGCATGTCACCTGCTTCGGCCTGCAATTGGTGCGCTACACCAGCGAAGAACGCTTGGCCGAGATTATTCGCATCCATGAAGTCAATGCCTGCCCGGTCTTCAACCCGCATGCGTTTTCGCTTGAAGAAGGCGGCATGAAGCGCGTGGATGCGCGGCAATTGGCCTTCAAGAAGGAAGCCGATCCGCTCGGCCTGCTCAATCCCGGCAAGATGCTCGCCTGGGATGATCCGGAATGGTCGCCCGATCGTCCGCGCACGCATTACATGTATGGCGACCCGGATGCGCCGGAAATTGAGGAAAAGCTGGAATAGGACATCGCCATGCGGGTGCTGCTGATCCATTGCCATCCGCGGGCTGAGAGTTTTTCGGCAGCACTCCGCGACACAGCGCGACAAGCGCTGGAAGCCGCCGGGCATCACGTGGAATGCCGTGATCTTTACGCGGAGGGCTTCGTGCCCGCGCTGAGTGATGCCGAGCATCGCGACTATCTGGACCCTGCAAGCCATCCGCCGGATGTCGCGGATCATGTCGCTTCGCTTCAACAAGCTGAGGCGCTACTGCTGGTCTATCCCACCTGGTGGTATGGGCTGCCGGCCATGCTGAAGGGCTGGTTTGATCGAATCTGGGCGCCGGGCGTTGCCTTCAAGCTTGGCGAAGGCGCGATTGAACCGCTGCTGACCAATATCAAGCGCATCGGCGTGGTGACGACCTATGGCTCACCCTTGTGGTTGTTATGGGTGATTGGCTGGCCGGACAAGAAACTCATCAATCGCGGCCTCAGGCGATTGTGCGCGCGCGGGTGCAGCGTAGAATGGCTGATGCTGACACGGATGGATCAGCGCACCGCACCGCAACGCGCGGCGTTTCTGGCAAAGGTGAAGGCGCGGCTTGGCCGGTGGTAGAGCATTTTCAAGCCAAGTGAGCTCACTTGGCGACTCGGAAAATACGATCAAAAAATTACTCGAATAGATGATCCAATTCCCGCCAATCCGGCACTTCCGCATCCAGCACTTTGCCATGGCGCAGCACAATCCGATCCGCTTGGGGGCGTGACAGAAATTCAGTCATGTGGCGCGCGCGGAAGAGGATAAGATCAGCCGGCGCACCGGGGCGGATCATGCCCGCCCCTTGCAGCCCCATCGCCGCGGCAGGGCGCGCACCGACGGAAAGCGGCCAGTCACCATAGGGGTGATCCAGATGCAGGATGCGCGTCGCTTCGCGTATCACCTCCACCATATCCAAATCGCCATAGGCATAGAAAGGATCACGCGTATTGTCTGACGCAAGCGAAACAGACACGCCACCCGCCTGCATTTCATGCACCAGCGTCACACCGCGCCAGCGTGGCGTGCGCCCCGGCTCCCGGTCCTGCAGATACATATTGCACATGGGCAGCACCACAATCGAAACGCCCGCTTCGGCGCAAGCCTTGATTGTTTCCAGTGCGAATTCATCTGTCTGGCGCGAAAGGGAACAGCAATGGCCGCATTGGATGCGCCCCTTGAAGCCGCGGCGCATCGCCGTCAGCGCAATTTCGCGCAAGGCGCGCGCGCCGGTTTCCCCGCTTTCATCCACATGCAAATCCAGATCAAGCCCGCGCGCTTCGGCAAGCGCGAAGAAATGATCCAGCATGGCGTGGAACTCAGGCGGAATATCATCATGAATGCCACCGGAAAGCCGCGTCACCATGCCCAAGACACCGCCCGATTCAGCAACGATATCGGCAAGCTGCGTGCCCTCTTCCCCGGCAAAGCGATCAAGCGGCGCGATGGAGGAAGCCTGCAAGGTGATGCGCCCCGCCCAATCATCACGCAGCTGGCGGAACATACGCCAGGCCTTGGGCGCATGGGGCATGTAGCTATCCAGATGGGTGCGCACCGCAACCGTGCCATGGGCGTAAGCGGCACGCAGCGCGAATTCAGCGCGTGCACGCATATCGGCTTCAGACCAATTCACATCGCGATCCGCCATCACGGTAGTAAGCGCACCGAAGAAGCTGCCATCCGGATTGGCGGCGCGTTGCCAGATATGGCCCTTATCCAAATGGGTATGCGCATCCAGCATGCCGGGCCATACCTGCCCACCATCCAGGGAAACCCCATCCGGCGCAGAGCCAAGCGGCGCGATGGCGGCGATGCGCCCCTGTTCAATGCGCAGATCAAACCGCGCGATGCCATCACGGTCCAAGGGTAGCGGCCCGGCGCCTTCCAGCACCGCAGCCGGGGCGCGGACATCACGCAGCCAAAAATCGTTGCCCACGCCGGTCAAGGCCGCGCGGGTTATTGCCATGGCGCTGCTCATCGCCGATCCCCCCTGCCCATCGCGCTTTCATGCCAATGGCGCAGCAGCAAATGCGTGAGCAAGCTGAGCGCCAGGAAAATCGCAATCCCCGTGGTGGAAACCAGCACAAGTGCGGCGAACATACGCGGGATTTGCAACTGATACCCTGCTTCCAGAATGCGATAAGCCAATCCCGAAGCACTGCCCCCCGTGCCCGCGACAAACTCCGCAACAATGGCGCCAATCAGCGCAAGCCCGCCGGAAATGCGCAACCCCGCGAGGAAGTAAGGGAGCGCAGATGGCAGCAGCAGGCGCGTCAATACCTGCCACCGAGAAGCACGATACAGCTTGAACAAATCCTTCAAATTATGGTCGGCTGAGTTCAAGCCGACGGTCGTATTCGACAGGATCGGAAAGAAGGCGACAATCCAGGCGCAAATCAGCAGGGAAATGGCGATATCATCCACCCAAATGATGATCAGCGGCGCAATCGCCACAATGGGGGTGACTTGCAGGATGACCGCGAAGGGAAATAGCGACAATTCAATGATGCGCGATTGCGCAAAAAGAATGGCCAGCACCAGCCCCAAAATCGCTGCAACCGAAAGTGCAAGGAAGGTGATCTTCAGCGTGATCAGCAGCGATACTGAAAGCGATCCCCAATCGCGCAGCAACGTCTGCCAAATCGCAATCGGCCCTGGCAGGATATAGGGCGGGATTTCGCGCACCCGCACCATCATCTCCCACCCGCCCAGGAACAGCAGCGCGAGCAGCGTGGGCGCCAAAATGCGCAGCCAGGGGCCTTCCATGAAGCCACCGGTCGCGGGTGATGCTGCCGTGCTTTCACTCATGTGCGCCCCCCATGGCAGAAGAAAGCGCCAGGGATACCGTGCGGCATTGCGCGGCATATTCAGGGGATGTGCGGAATTCTTCGCCCCGTTCCGTGGGCGCGGTGATGCGCACTTCCTCTGCTATGCGGCCCGGGCGTGGGGCCATCACCACAATGCGGTCCGCCAGATAGACGCTTTCAAAGACTGAATGGGTCACGAAAATCACCGTAAAACGCTCCTGCGCCCAAAGCTTCACCAGATCATTGTTCAGCCGAAAGCGCGTGATTTCATCCAAAGCCGCGAAGGGTTCATCCATCAGCAGAATGCGCGGGCGCGTCACAAGGGCGCGCGCGATGGAAACGCGCATGCGCATGCCGCCCGAAAGCGCGCGCGGATAGGCTTTCTCAAACCCTTTCAGATCCACGCGGGCAATCCATTCTGCAGCGCGCTCTTCAGCTTCGCGCCGCTTCATGCCGGCCAATTCCAAAGGTAACGCCACATTGCGGATCACGCTGGCCCAGGGCATCAGGGTTGGTTCCTGAAATACAAAGCCGATATCGCGTTCTGCCTCTCCGCCCGCATCACGCATGGCGGTCGGCCATTCCATGGTCCCGCCACTCGGCGCGGTCAGCCCCGAAATCAGGCGCAGCAGTGTGGATTTGCCGCAACCGGAAGGCCCCAGAAGGGCAATGAAATCCCCGGGCATGATTGTCAGATCAATGCCATCCAACGCCAGGGTTCCCGTCGCGTAGCGCTTGGAAACCCCGGTGAGCGAAAGCAGCGGGCGCCGAGGGCTCAAGCCAGCCCAACCCGTCTATTGACGAAGCGCAGAGAATAGGCGCGCTTCACATCAAGCCCAGGCGGCATTACCTCCGCATCGCGCATGGCGGTATAGAAGGCTTCCCAGCGCTCATCCGTCATGGCGCCAACTCCAAGCCGTTCGGCATCGCCCGAGAAGACAATGCCGCGTTCATTCAGGGCACGCACGGCGTAATCAATCTTCTCCTGCGTCATTTCCTGATTGTCGCGCATGATCAGCGCATTCGCCGCCGCCACATCCTGCCCGCGCAAATACTGCGTCCAGCCTTGCATGGTGGCGTCCACAAAGCGCTGGATCAGATCAGGCTTTTCCTCAACGAGTTTGCGGGAGATATCAATCGTCGTCTGGTAATTCGGGAAGCCCGCATCGGCGAAAAGCAGTACGCGCGGATCAGCCCCACCAAGCCGCGCCGCGAAGGGTTCAGAAGACACAAAGCATTGCTGAATGGCCTGCTTATCCGCAAGGAAGGGCTGGATATTGAAGGTATAGGGGCGGATTTGGCTATCGGTGAAGCCGAAGCGCCGGCGCAGGAAAGGCCAATAGGTCACGCGCCCACCGGCACCAACCAAAATCGGCTTACCGCGCATTTGTTCGAAGCTGGTGAAGCCTGCTTCCGCATGGAACATGAAGCCCTGCGGATCCTTTTGCATGATGGCGCCAATCGCCATGAAGGGGATATTTTCGCGCACATAATTCAGCGCCTGAAAGCCCGAAGACATGATCATGTCTACCCGGCCCGCGAGCAATAGCTGCGCTGGGTTTTGCTGCGGGCCGCCCATGCGAATTTCGCAATCAATGCCGGCACGGCGATAGAGCCCATTGGCCAGCGCCAGATAATACCCGCCATGTTCAGCCTGGGCGCGCCAATTGGTCTGGAAGGTGAGTTTTTCGAGCGTCTGCGCCAGTGGCAGCCGCGCACACGCCACCGCTGAAAGCACGAAAGCAGTGCCGCCCGTGAGCAATGCGCGGCGTTCGATCCGATATCTTGTTCTCATGGGGGAATTCTCCTCGCTTGGGGGCGGCTTGGCGTGTCTCCATGCCTCAGGCAGATGGGGGCAGCAAGGCATATGCCAATCCTTTGAGCGGTAGGGAGCGCTGAATCACCCGATCATCGCCTGTTTTCTGTGCATTAGGCGCCGCAGATGCGTTCACCTGACCGATAATGCGGGCGGGCATCGCGGCGCGACTCGCCATGCTGCGCTGCGGCATTGCGCCCTGACCAAGGTTTCCCCTGCGCTGGCTTATGCCCTATCCTGCCCTTGGCCAGGAGCCTCCGGGAGGGCGCAAGCCTCATGACCACCACCGCGGTGCCGCCGCGTCAGACCAGCTTGCTGCTTGGCATTTTCTTTATGTGTGCGGCCTGCACGCTATTCCCGATCATGAATGGCATCGTGCAGGTCTTGAGCCGCACCTACCCCTCGGAACAGATCATCTGGGCGCGCACGACAGGCCATTTGCTAATTGTGCTGGCGTTGATTGTGCCGCGCTATGGGTTGGTCGTGCTGCAAAGCCGCAAACCCTGGGTGCAGATTTCGCGGTCTTTGCTGCTGCTGGCTTCCACCACCTTCTTCTTTTTCTCGGTGAAGGATGTGCCACTGGCCAAGGCTTCGTCCATTTCCTTCATGTCGCCGTTTTTCGTGACACTGCTGGCGCTGCCCATGCTGGGTGAGCAGATCGGCTGGAAGCGCCTGGCCGCAGTGACGGTGGGCTTCCTTGGCGTGCTGGTGGTGATCCGGCCGGGGTCTGAGGTGTTCCAACCCGCCGCCCTTGGCATTGTGGCCAGCGCTTTTTGTTATGCCATCTACCAAATCCTGACGCGGCAAGTAGCGGGTCTGGATCGGCCGGAAACATCGGTGATGTATAGCGGGCTGTTTGGCGCCTTGGTGATGTGCTGCATCATTCCCTTCTTCTGGGTGCCTTTCAATAATTGGGCGGATATATTTTGGCATTTGACTTTGGGTGTTCTGGGCGCAGCGGGCCATTGGTGTGTGGCCAAGGCCATGACCTATGGCGCGGCCAATGTCATCGCCCCGTTTCAGTATTGGCAGATGATCGGCGCCATCGCAGTGGGCTATGCCATTACCGGGCTTTGGCCGGATCAATGGACCTGGCTTGGGGCCAGCATTATCATCGGCGCAGGGCTCTATATTGCCATCACCGAAACCAGGGCGCGCAAGGCGTGAACCCCCCTTGCCAATGGCGCCACTTCGGCGAAGCATAAGCACGGTATCACAGGGGCACCGCATGGCACGCAACAAGACCTTTCCGGATTTCGATGCGGCGGTGGCGGATATCCCGGACGGCGCAGTGATTGCCATTGGCGGCTTCGCCGGCCCCGGCACGCCATATAATTTGATTGCCGCTCTGGCGCGACGCGGCGCCAAGCGCCTGACCTGCATCGCCAATACCACGGGCGGCGCGCATAAGCCGCGCATGCCCGATATCGGCATGCTGGTGGAAAATGGCCAGGTTGCGAAGGTGATATGCTCCTTCACCGCGGCCACGCGCGCTTCCGATGTGCTGCCCTTCACGAAATACTATGAAGCCGGAGAGGTGGAGGCCGAAATCGTCCCGCAAGGGACCCTGGCCGAGCGATTGCGCGCCGCCGGCGCTGGCATTCCTGCCTTCTACACACCAACCGCCGCTGGCACTGAATTGGCGGAAGGCCGCGAAACGCGCGAAATCAATGGCCGGCGCTATTTGCTGGAATATGCGCTGCCGGTGGATTTCGCCTTCATTCGTGCCGCGCGGGCGGATGCGGTTGGCAACCTTCGCTTTCATCGCAGCCAGCGCAACTTCAATCCCATGATGGCGATGGCCGCGAAAACCACCATTGTGGAAGTGGAAGAAGATATCCTACCCGCCGGCGCGATAGATGCCGATGATGTGCACACCCCTGGTCTTGTGGTGCATCGGCTGATCCGCGTACCGCCACCCCCCATGGGGCTTTGGACTCGCAAGCGGGAGGCCGCAAGATGAGCTGGACACGCCTGCAAATGGCCGAAAGGCTGGTGCGCGAATTTCAGGATGGTTGGGTGGTCAATCTTGGTGTCGGCATACCGACCATGATCGCCGATGTGCCCATGGGTGATCGCGATATCATCTTCCATGCTGAAAATGGCGTGATCGGTTATGGCGCTGTTTGCGCACCGGGTACGGAAGACCTCAATCTGGTCAATGCGGGTGGGCAGAATGTCATGCTGAACCCCGGCGCTTCCATTGTGCATCACGCCGATAGCTTTGCGCTGATCCGCGGCGGGCGCATGGATGTGACGGTGATGGGCGCCTATGAGGTCGCGGCAAATGGTGATTTCGCCAATTGGAAGCTGAAAGACGCCAAGGGCGGTGGCATTGGCGGAGCAATGGATTTGGCTGCCTCCGCACAGCGTGTTTTTATCATGTTGGAACATCGCACGCGTGATGGTGCTTCCCGATTGCTGCCGCATTGTAGCCTGCCGATCACCGCTGCCGGCGTGGTGACGCTGGTGGTGACGGACCTTGGGCTTTTCGCGCCCATGGGTGAGGGCTTCGCGTTGCGCGATCTGGCCCCTGGCGTGACGCCGGAAGAAGTACGCGCCGCCACCGCCTGCCCCATCATCGATTGAGGAAACATCATGGCTTTGCTGATTGATTACTATGTCTCGCTGAATTCGCCCTGGGCCCATCTGGGCGCGGCCCGGATTGAAGCGCTAGCGGCACAGCATGGGGCGGAACTGCGCATCTGGCCTGTAGATTTCGGCACCATCTTCGCGGGTTCCGGCGGCCTGCCACTGCCGAAACGTGCGCCGCAGCGCCAAGCCTATCGCTTGCAGGAATTGCAGCGATGGCGTGATGCACTGGGCATTCCAATCAATATTCATCCCAAGCATTCCCCGGCCAATGAATTGCCCGGCGCGGCCAGTGTGATTGCGCTGCGCGAAACCCAAGGCCACGCACCGGCCATTCGCCTGGCGCATCGCATCCTGAAAGCGCTTTGGCAGGAAGAACAGGATACGGGCAACACGGCGACCCTCGCCGCGCTGATGCGCGACTGCGGCCTGGAAGCGGATGCGCTGCTGCGTCTGGCGGAAGACCCGCGCTGGCTGGAACAACGCAAGGCCGATACCGCCGCCGCGCTGGAACGCGGCGTCTTTGGCGCGCCTTCCTATGTGATTGGTGAGGATATTTTCTGGGGCCAGGACAGGCTCGAATTCGTCGCCAAGCGCTTGAGCAAAGGCGCTTGATGTTCAGCGGGAAATCCATTGCAAGACTGGAAGATGCGCGGTTTCTGACCGGGCGCGGGCGGTATGTTGCGGATATGCTTCCCGCGGATGCGCTGCATGCCGTGGTGTTGCGCTCGCCCCATGCCCATGCGGTATTGGGTGACATCAACACGGACCTAGCGCATGCTATGCCCGGCGTGGTTGGTGTTTTCACCGCCGCTGATCTTACGGCGGATAATCTGGCGCCGCTCCCTTGCACGGCGGTTGTGGCGAGCGTTGCGCCCATGGTGGTGCCGCCACGCCCGGTACTCGCCACGGGTCGCGTACGGCATTTAGGCGAGGCGGTTGCCTTGATCATCGCAAGCAACGCCGCAGCCGCGCGTGATGCGGCTGAGGCGATTGAGGTCAGCTATGACCCACTGCCCGCGGTGATTGATGGCGCCAGCGCCCTTGGCGCGGAGGCACCGCAAATCTGGCCGCAAGCGCCAGGGAACGAGGCGTTTCGTTTCCTGAAGGGTGATCGCGCCGCCACAGATGCGGCTTTCGCGCAGGCGGATCACGTCATCAGCCTCGATCTGTTCAATAATCGCGTTCATGCCGTGCCGATTGAACCGCGCGCCGCGCTGGCGCGGTTTGATGATGGACGGTTTGAGCTGATCTTCACCGGCATGGGCGTGCATGGCATTCGTCGCCAACTCGCGACCGTATTTCGCCTGCCGGAGGATACCTTTCATCTCGTCTGCCCCGATGTGGGCGGCGGCTTTGGTGCCAAGAATTTTCTGTTTCCGGAATATGTGCTGGCGCTTTGGGCCGCGCGCCGGCTTGGTCGCGCCATCGCCTGGCAGGCGGAACCCAGCGAGGAATTCGCCGCCGCCGTGCATGGCCGCGATTTACGGGCGCGGGCAAGGCTGGCAGTTGCGCATGATGGACACTTTCTGGGGCTGGAGATCAGCAGCATTGCGGATATGGGCGCTTATCTTTCCGCTGTTGGACCGCATTGCCCGACCAATGCATTCTCCACGGCGATGGGCGGGGTTTACGCCATTCCCGCGATGCACCTGGAAGTACGCGGTGCCTTCACCAATAGCCTGCCGGTGGATGCGTATCGTGGCGCCGGCAAGCCAGAGGCGAATTACATCATCGAAAGGCTGGTGGATGCCGCAGCGCGCCAATTGGGGCGCCATCCTGCGGCTTTGCGCGCCATGAATATGTTGCCCAATGCGCCACATCGCACGGCCATGGGCATGGCGGTGGATGGCGGGCGTTTCGCCGCCAATCTTGCTGTGCTGGACAAGGCTTCTGATGCAGCAGGTTTTGCTGCGCGGCGCGAAGAAGCCGCGCGGCGCGGTATGCTGCTTGGCCGTGGCATTGCCTGTTTTCTGGAAACCGCGCGCGGCGCGCCCGGTGAATGGACCTCTGTATCGGTGAATGCTTCAGGGCAAGCCAGCGCGGCCATCGGCACGCAAAGCAATGGCCAAGGTCACGAAACCAGCTATGCGCAAATCATTGCTGACCGTCTTGGTCTGACGCCAGCGGAAGTGCGCGTACAGCAGGCCGATACGGATTTGCTGCCCAATGGCAATGGCCATGGTGGCGCACGGTCTTTGCATCTTGGCGGTGGCGCGCTGGTGCTGGCGCTTGATGCGTTGATGGAAAAGGCGCGCCTGATTGCGGCGCATTTGCTGCAGGCCGATCCCGCCGCGCTTTCTTTTGCTGATGGGCGCTTTGCCCTGCCGGATGGGAAGCGCTTCATTGCCTTGGCGGAGATCGCGCGTGCCGCAGAAGATTCAGCCAGCCTGCCGGAAGGCATGACGCCGGGGCTTACCGCTTCTGGCCACAATACCTCCGACCTCGTGACCTTTCCCAATGGCTGCCAAGCAGCGGAGGTTGAGATTGATCCTGAAACCGGCCATGTGCGCCTCACGCGCTATGTCGCGGTGGATGATTACGGGCGCCTGGTGAATCCGCGGCTCACGCAAGGCCAGGTGCAGGGAGGGCTGGTGCAGGGCATTGGTCAGGCCATGCTGGAGAACATCATTTATGATCGCGAGTCAGGCCAATTGCTGACAGGCTCCCTGATGGATTACGCGCTGCCGCGTGCCGATGATGTGCCAGCGATTGAAGTGATCCTGGAAGGCACACCAACCGCCGCCAATCCGCTTGGTGTTAAAGGCTCTGGCCAGGCGGGGGCCATTGCCGCGCCGCAGACAGTGATGAACGCCATTGCCGATGCGCTTACTCAGCGTGGCGCGACACCGCCTGATATGCCTGCAAAGCCTGAGAAGATTTGGCGTGCCTTGCAGAACGCCGCCTCTCCCTGAAAGGAATTGACGCCATGACCTATCAAGTTGCGCGGGATTTCATTGGCTACGGTGCCAATCCGCCCGATCCGCAATGGCCAGGCGGCGCGAAGCTCGCCGTCAATTTTGTGATCAATTTTGAAGAAGGCAGTGAGCCTTCCTTTGAACTCGGCGATGGTGTCACGGAAAATGGCCTGACGGAGGCGCATGGACTCAATCAGGTGAAATCGGGCCGCGATCTGGCGGCCGAGGGCATGTTTGAATATGGCAGCCGCATTGGGTTTTGGCGCTTGCATCGCCTGTTCCAGGAACGCAGTCTGCCCGTCACCATTTTTGGCTGCGCGCTGGCGCTGGAACGCAACCCGGAAGCCGCCGCCGCCATCAAGGCCGCGGGCTATGATGTCTGTTCGCATGGCTGGCGCTGGGTGAAGCATTTCGAATTATCGGAAGAAGAAGAACGCGACCATATTCGTAAAGCGATTGACAGCCAGCAAAAGACCGTCGGGCATCGGCCCGATGGCTGGTATTGCCGCTATGGACCTTCCGTGAACACGCGCCGGCTAGTCGTGGAAGAAGGTGGGTTTTTGTACGATAGCGACTATTACGGCGATGAATTGCCGATCTGGACGCGCGTGAATGGCAAGCCGCATCTGGTGGTGCCGTATTCGCTCACGAATAATGATGGAAAATATGCCGGCTGGATGGGCACATCCGATCAGTGGTTTTCCTATATCCGTGATGCCTTCGATATGCTTTATGAGGAAGGCCGAAAGGGCCAGCCCAAGATGATGTCGGTAGGGCTGCATATGCGCCTGATTGGCCATCCGGCACGCGCTGTCGCGCTACAAAAGCTGCTGGATTACATGGCAGCGAAGCGCGATGTCTGGATCACGCGCCGTGTGGATATCGCTCGTCACTGGATGGCGGTACATCCAGCGAAGTGATCTAAGAAGCATCAATATGATATGATGAATGGAATACAATAGCCAAACCTCGGAGGACTTCATGATGCTGAAACATCTCCTCGCCGGTGCTGTAATGGCCACTGGCATTGTCTTTTCCGCTGCGGCGCAATTGCCGACGCTGCCAGCCGGCGCGCCGATCCGCATTTCGGCGGTGACGCAACCTCTGCCGACACAGCCGCAATATACCCGCGTGGATATTCCGGTCCTGCGTGACGGTACGGCGGCGCGCAGTAACGGCCGCGTGCAAGTGCAACTTTCGACCCATGCGGAACGTAATCTGGCAGGCAATGAGATTGTTCGCCTGGTGCGCTCAGGCCAGGTTGAAATCGGCGCTGGCACGCTGACGACCCTGTCCGGTGATGTGCCCATCTTGGATGGCATCGACCTTGCAGGCCTTGCACCAGACATCAATGACGCGCGCCGCATTGCGGAAGCGGTGCTGCCCGTCGCCAACCGTGATCTGGAACGCTTTGGCGCGCGGCTGGTTGCGATGTATCCCTTCCCCGCGCAAGTTGTGTTCTGCCGCGCCGCCTTCACCAGCCTGAATGATTTGCGTGGCCGGCGCATTCGCACTTTTGGTAATTCGCTGGTTGATTTCTTTACCACCCTTGGTGCGCAACCGGTCAGCATTGGCTTCCCTGAAGTCTATTCGGCACTGGAGCGCGGTGTGGTGGATTGTGCCATAACAGGCTCTGGTTCCGGCGCCGCAGCGCGCTGGCCGGAGGTATCCACGCATATATCCGACCTGCCGGTTTCCTGGGCGGTTGCGGGCTATCTTGTGAACCTGAATTGGTGGAACCGGCTTGAACCTGCCGTGCGCGATTTCATGGAAGCGACCATGAAGGAAGTAAGCAATCAGCAATGGGCGCTTGGCCTTGCCGCCACGCGCGATGGTATTGATTGCAATATCGGTCGCGCTGCGGGCTGCAGCATTCACAACCTCGCGTCCCGACCCATGACGGAAGTGACAGCTTCCGCCGCGGATAAGGCCCAGGCGAAGGAGATTTTCCGCACCACCGTATTGCCTGGTTGGGTACGCCGCTGCGGCGCGCGCTGCGGTGAAGTCTACAACGACGTGATTGCGCCCATCAGCGGCGTGCGCTTCGGCGGATGACTGAAGGCGCCAGCTTTGCACCCGCATGGCTACATGCGGCGCGGCGACTCAGGCTTTGGGTCGCCGCGCTGGCTGCCGTGATGGCGCATATTGCTGGCTGGAACTACATTCTCTGCGCATGCTTTATCACTTTTGACATAGTTGGGCGGAGTTTTTTCGGCTTTTCCTCCAAGGCCACGGTGGAAGTGACCGGCTATATGCTGGCGGGTGGCATTGCTTGGGCCTTGGCGCATACACTCGCCAAGCGTGCCCATATTCGCGTGGATGTCTTCATGATGCGCCTGCCGCTTAGTCTGCGCGCTTGGTTGCATCTTTTCTCGCTGGCCCTGCTGCTAGGGCTTGGGATTTTCTTCGCCTGGGCGGCGATGGAATTGGTGGATGAAAGTGCGCTGTTCAATGCGCATGATAATTCCGCGCTGCGGATTGAAATGATTTGGCCACAGGGCTTTTGGGCCTTTGGCATCATCACCTTCGCCATCATGGCCGCGGTGCTGATGCTGGAAGCGAGCCTTTCCATCCTGGCGGGGCAGCCAGAGGAATTGGATGAGTTGCTCGGTTCCCGCACGTTGAAGGATGAAACCGACGAAGCACTTGAAGCTGTCGCCATGGCGCATGAAGCGCCAAGGCCGCAATCATGATTGCGATTGTCTTTCTGCTGGGGCTATTGGCGGTGACCGTATTCGCCGCAGCCACCGGCGCACAGGCTCTGCCCATCGCTGAAATCCTAATGCTGGTGGGCATTTTCGTGCTGTTTTTCAGCTCGGGCGTCTATATCGCAGCCGTGCTCGGCATTCTTGGCGTATTGGTCGGCTTTTTGTTTTCTGATCGCCCCTGGTGGGCCTTCATGGGGCAAACGCTTTGGGCGCCCTCATCCAACTTCGTACTGGTTGCGGTGCCGCTATTCCTGTTGATGGGCGAAATCCTATTGCGTGCTGGCCTTTCTGATCGGCTCTATCGCGCGCTGAATGTCTGGCTTAACCGCATGCCGGGCGGTTTGCTACATACCAATATCGTTTCCTGCGCGGTGTTTTCTGCCATCTCCGGCAGTTCGGTTGCAACCGCGGCTACCATGGGTTCGGTAGCCCTGCCCTATTTTCAGGGCACGAAATATAGCCAGCGTATGGTGCTGGGCTCGCTCGCTGCAGGCGGTGCTTTGGGTAACTTAATCCCGCCGGGCATTACCTTCATCATTTATGGTCTGATCACGGAAACCTCGGTCGGCGCGCTTTATATCGCCGCGATTATTCCTTCGCTGCTCGTCACCGGGCTTTTCATTATGGTGATCCTGGCACATGGCCTGACGCACCCCATGGAAAAGCCTCCGAAACTGCCGCTTGCCATGAAGCTGCGCGCGCTGGTTGATCTTGTGCCAACGGTCCTGCTGATTCTACTGGTACTGGGCTCCATTTATGGTGGCTTCGCCACACCCACGGAAGCCGCCGCGCTTGGTGTTGTTGGCGCTGCACTCTTCGCTGCCTTGGAAGGCAAGCTGACGCTCCGCATGCTGAACGCCTCGGCCGAAGCGACCGCGCGCAATACGGCACTGCTTGGCCTGATCCTCTTTGGCGCCTATTTGCTGAACTATATCCTGACGCTCATCAATGTGCCGCAAGCGCTCGCCGGCATGATCTCTGGCCTGCCGATTCCGCCCTGGGCCATTATGCTGTGCATCATCGCGCTTTACGTGGCGCTCGGCACTTTCATGGAAGGCTTTTCCATGATCATCACCACGGTTCCGGTGGTATTTCCCATCGTCACCGCGCTTGGCTATGACCCGATCTGGTTTGGCGTGATCGTCACCATGCTGGTGGAAATCGCCCAAATCAGCCCGCCTGATGGGACGGTGATGTACGTCCTGCAAGGCATGCGAAAACGGGCGGGGCCAATTACGGATGTCTTCGCCGGCGTCATGCCCTTCCTCGCTGTCTATCTTTTGGCTGTAGCGCTTCTGATGATATTCCCGGGGCTGGCGCTTTGGCTGCCTAGCGTCATGGGCTGACCTTATTCTTGACGGATCAAAACCTTGAGCACCGAAACCACCACGCGTCCCATTCGCATCGCCGTTGATATCGGCGGCACATTCACTGACCTGCAAATCCTGGACGCGCGCCTTGGCGTGGCGCAGGCCTGGAAAACGCCGACAACGCCGGAAGACCCCTCCATTGGCCTTCTGACCGGCGTTAATGAAGCCGCGGCACGCTTTGGTTTTGCTCTGTCCGATGTAGGACTACTGCTACATGGCACTACCATTGCCACCAATGCGGTTTTGGAAAGAAAACTCACTCGTGGCGTTTTACTGACCACTGCGGGCTTTGAGGATGTGCTTGAAATCAATCGCCATGTCCGGCGCGATATTTACGGCCTGGCGCAGGAACCTTTTCCAACGCTGATCCCGCGCGACCGCCGGCTTGGTGTGCATGAACGTCTGCGCGCAGATGGTAGCGCTGAAATACCGCTGGATGAATCTCAACTACCGGCACTGCTGGATCGCATCCAACAGCTCGGCGCCGAGACCATCGCGATTTCGCTGCTGCACGCCTATGCCAATCCCGCCCATGAAAAGCGCTTGGCTGCGCTGATCCAGGCCGCGCGCCCTGATCTGCCGATTTCGCTTTCTGCTGATATTTCGCCGGAAGTTCGTGAATATGAGCGTTGCTCCACCACTGTGCTGAACGCGCTTCTGATGCCAGTCGTGAAAGCCTATCTGGACCGGCTTGAAAAGCGTTTGGGGGAGGACGGATTTTCGCCGCTTGTCTTCCTCGTGCAATCCAATGGTGGCGTCTGCAGCCTTCGCATGGCGGCTGAGCAACCCGCGCGGTTGCTGCTCTCTGGCCCATCGGGCGGTGCATTAGCAGCGGGCCGCATTTCGGAAATGCTCGCACGTCCCAATCTGGTCGCGGTGGATATGGGCGGCACATCCTATGATGTTTCTGTAGTGCAAGGCGGGCGCGTTTCCGTGATTACCCAGGGCGAGATTGACCGCCTGCCGGTGCGCCTGCCCATGGTAGAAATGCGCACCATCGGCGCCGGCGGCGGTTCCATCGGTTCTGTTGATGCCGCTGGGCGGCTCACGGTTGGCCCGCGTAGCGCCGGCGCACGGCCCGGGCCGGTTGCCTATGGGCGCGGCGGTACGGAGCCCACAGTCACGGATGCCAATCTGGCACTCGGCCGTCTTGATCCCGAATTCTTCCTTGGCGGTGCCATCAAGCTTGATATGCCGGCTACGCGCACCGCGATTGAAACACGCATCGGCGCGCCGTTGCAATTGTCGTTGGAACTGGCGGCGGCGGGTATGCTGATGGTCACCAACGCCAATCTCGGCGCGGCGGTGCGGCTATCACTTTTTGAAAAAGGGTTTGATCCGCGCGATTTCGCGCTGCTGTCCTTTGGCGGTGCAGGCGGTTTGCACGCCACCGAAGTGGCCGAGGAAATGGGCATCACGGAAGTGATTTTCCCGCGCGAACCCGGCACGCTTTCTGCCTATGGCATCCTGTTTTCTGATCTGGTGCAGGATTTGGCGCGCACAAGGCTGACGCGCGCTGAACCCGCTGGCTTGCCACAGATGCGCGACATCATCGCTGAACTGCGCCAGGCCGCGGATGCGCGATTGGCACAGGATGGCATTCCGGCTGATGAACGTGAAATCACAATTGCCGCTGATATGCGCTATCATGGTCAGGCCTTTGAACTGCTTGTCCCATGGGGCCAACTACACGCCCCGGATGAGGCTGCCTTGACTGACCTTATCCAGCGCTTTCATGCCACGCATAAGCAGCGCTTTTCCTATTCCAATCAGGATGAAGTGGTGGAAATCGTCACCTTCCGCGCCATTGCCAAAGGCAAGCTCGCGAAACCTGTATTGCGCGAACCGACACCAGCCGCCCGCCCGGCGCGCAAAGCGAAGCGGCTCGCCTATGATGGACAGCAATGGTGCGACGTGACCGTCTGGGACCGTGAAACGCTCGGCGCCGATGATCTTATCGAAGGCCCAGCCATTATCGAAGAAGCCTTCGCCACCCATTGGATTTCCCGCGCCTGGCAAGCAAGGCTTGCCACCGGCGGCGCCCTGATTGCAAAGAAGATCGCGCCATGAGCCTCGGCCCCATCGAAATTGAAGTCATCCGTAATGCGCTGACTGCGGCGGCGGCCGAGATGGATATCACCATCTGGCGCACCAGCCGCAGCACCACAGTACGCGAATTGCTGGACTATTCGACAGCGGTCTTCGATGCTGATGGCAATAATGTCGCGCAATCGGCACGCATTCCGCAGCATCTGAATTCCATGGGCGCGGCGCTCCGCATATTGCTGGACCGCTTCGTGGATGCGGCGGATTGGCACGAAGATGATGTTGTTGCTACCAATGATCCCTATTGCGGCGCGCAGCACCTGAACGACATATTGGTCTTCAAGCCAGTTTTCCATGACGGCAAGCGGGTGGCCTATGTGGGTGCGCTTTGCCATCACATAGATATGGGTGGCATGGCGCCTGGTTCCTATGCTGCGACAGCAACTGAAGTCTTTCAGGAAGGGCTGCGCATTCCGCCGCTGAAACTGATTGAAGGCGGCGTGCTGAACAAAGCAATCTACGCCATGATCGGGCAGAATGTGCGCAAGCCCGCGCTCATGCTCGGGGATTTGCAATCCCAATTGGCAAGCCTTGAGGTTGGCGCCGCTTCCATCCGCCGTATTGCCGCGCGCTATGGAGCCGCGACACTGATTCAAGCCACAAGCCGCATCCTGGATCAGAGCGAGGCCGCAATGCGTGCCGCCATTCGCGCCATGCCAGATGGCACTTATAGCTTTGAAGATTTCCTTGATGATGATGGTGTATCCAGTGAGCCGGTGCGGCTGCACGCCTCTATCACCATCAAGGGCGATGAGATTGAGGTTGATTTGACCGCCTGCGCGGATCAGCAGCGCGGCCCCATCAATTGTACGCCGGCGATGTCCAATTGTGCTGTCTATTACAGCATCATAGCCGCAACAGATGGTGCCATGCCAGCCAATGCGGGCTGTTATCGCCCCATCCGTATTCGGCATCGTGAAGGCAGTGTCACATCCTGTCGCGCACCGGCATCCGTTGCGCATCGTGTGGCGGTTTGTCATCGGCTGGCCAATGTCATGTTCGGCTGCCTGCATAAGGCGCTGCCGGACCGCATGCCGGCGGCCTATTATGGCGGGTCTTATGTGGCGACCTTCCAAACCGAAGCGGCGGATGGCGGGCGTGAAGTGCTGGTGGAAATCGAAATCGGCGGCACAGGCGCCAGCCCCGCCAAGGATGGCGTGAATGCCTGGTCCTTCGGCATGCACAATAACAGCAATATCCCGATCGAAATGATCGAAAGCCAAATGCCGCTCACTATCACTCATTACGGGCTGAAGCCTGATTCAGGTGGTGATGGGCAATATCGCGGCGGCCTTGGCCTTATTCGTGAATGGCGCGTGGATAGTCCCGCTGGGATTTTCACCGCGAATATGGATCGCTTTCGATTTCCGCCCTATGGCCTTGCCGGCGGCAAGCCGGCCAGCCTTGGGCGCCTGCTGCGTATTCGTGATGGCAAGGAAACACCCATCGCACCTAAAAGCGATGCGGTGCGCTTGCTGAAGGGCGATATTGTGCGCCTGGAAACTTCCGGCGGCGGCGGCTTTGGTGATCCTGGTAAGCGTGCAGCGGAACGGCGCAAGGCAGATCAGGCGCTTGGTTATGTGACGGGCTAAACCTCTTACCAGCGCAATCATCCTGGCCTAGGCTTGGTTACGGAGGATTGCACCATGACCCTGCCTTTGCTGTTCACGCACTGGACCAAACGTGGCGTTACGCTGAAAAACCGCGTGGTGGTCGCACCCATGCATCAATATGCGGCGGATCGTGGCTTCATCACGGATTGGCATTTGATGAATGCGGGACGCTTCGCCGCCGGTGGTGCCGGTATGGTGATGGTGGAAAGCACCAAGGTGGAACGCCGCGGCTGCGGCACTTTGGGTGATACCGGGCTATGGGCTGATGCCTTCATTCCCGGCATGAAGCGTGTGGCGGATTTGATTCGCGCCAATGGTTCGGTGCCCGCGATTCAGATTGGCCATTCCGGCCGCAAGGCACGGCGCTTTCGCCCCTGGGAAGGTGGCGCGCCGCTGGTGCAAAGCCCCGCGATCACGGATTGGGAGGCATGGGAACTCGTCGCACCAAGTGCTCAAATCGGCGATGCGGGGGACCCGATCCCACGCGCCCTGACGCGCGATGAAATTCCGCAAATCGTGCGGCATTGGGCTGATGCCGCGCGGCGTGCTGATGCCGCCGGTTTTGATGTGCTCGAAATCCACGCCGCACATGGCTATCTGATTCATCAATTCCTCTCACCATCCGCCAATCGCCGCAATGATGATTACGGTGGGTCAGAGCGTAACCGCATGCGGTTTGCGCTTGAAGTTGTGGAAGCGGTGCGCGCGGTTTGGCCCGCGCATAAGCCACTTTTCATGCGTTTTTCGGTCGAAGATGATGCCGGCTGGGATGTTGAACAAAGCATTCGCTTGGCGCGGCTTGTCGGTCCCGCTGGCGTAGACGTAGTGGATTGTTCATCAGGCGGCATTACCGGCGGCCCGCCCAAGGCCGCGCGGCCTGGCTATGGCTATCAGGTGCCATATGCACGACGGCTGCGGCTTGAAGCGCCGATCGCCACCATGGCGGTTGGCCTGATTGTGCATGCCGATCAGGCCGAGGCTATTCTGCAAGCCGGCGATGCTGATCTGGTCGCGATCGGACGAGAGATTCTCTACAACCCGAATTGGCCGACCGATGCCGCACGCAAGCTTGGCGTTGAATCCGCTTTTGATGCCATGCCGCCAGCGCAGAGCTATTGGCTGGAGAAGCGCGCTAAGTCAGTGAAGGATATGGAACCCTCCACCTATCGCCGGGGCCTGCATCAGGCTTGATTGAGATCGCCGCATGAACACCCCTCACGGCCTGGTGCTGGCGCTTTTTTTGCTGGCTGGCGCGCAAACCTTGGCCACCATGGCGGTTTATGCGCTACCGGTGCTGGTGGCTTATGCGGCGCTGGATTTCGGTATGCCGCGCGCCAATATCGGCTATCAGGTGGGACTGGTTTATCTCTGCGCAGTTTTTGCTTCCGCCTATGGGCCGCGCTGGCTCGCCATTTGGGGGCCGGCGCGCACGACGCAAATTGCACTTGCGGCCGCAGCGGTTGGTGTTGCGCTGCTGAGCTTTGCTGAGCTTACCATCGCGCTGCATGCAACGATGCTGATTGGCCTTGCCTATGGGCTGACCAACCCGGCTGCTTCGCAATTACTTGGCAAGCTGGCACCGCCGTCACGCCGCAATATGGTGTTCGGCCTGAAGCAAATGGGCGTACCCTTCGGTGTGGCACTTGCAGGCTTGATGCTGCCCGGCACGGCAGAACTTCTTGGTTGGCGCAATGCCATGCTGATTGCGGCGGCGATGTTGCTTACCATGGTGATTGGGCTGCAATTAAAGCGCGCGGATTGGGATAAGGATCGCGGTACGCCCGCCTTGCAGGCAGGGCCATTACTGTTGCTGAAATCGCCCGCGCTTGGCGTTATTGGCTTGGCGGCTGCTTGTTATGCGCTGGTGCAGATCGGCCTTGGCGCGCATATGGTTGCGATGCTGATTGGTGATTATGGCTGGGATTCGGTTTCGGCGGGCGCGCTGGTTGGGCTTTGTCAGGTGGTGGGTGGCTTGTCACGCATCGGCTGGGCTTTGGTGGCGGATACGAAACTAGGCGGGCAACGCGTGTTGATGATGATTGGTGCGCTGTCCGGGATTTTCCTGATGATGTTGCCCTTGGTTGGTGGCAGTCAGACTTTCCTGTTGGTGCTGCTTTTCATTGCCATTGGCGCGAGTACTGCCGGCTGGAACGGCGTCTTGGTGGCGGAAAGCGTGCGCCTTGCGCCGCCCGGCGCTGCGGGTGCTGCGTCCGGCGCAGTGATTTCACTCAGCTTTGCCGGCGCTGTGCTTGGGCCGCCGCTGATTGCGTTGCTCGGGCAGGAATTGCACGGCTATCGCTACGCTTTCGCGATTCTGGCGACGCTTCCGCTCGCGGGCGCAGCGTTGTGCTGGTTCGGGCGTCATGCGCGCAGGGGAGATTTCACATGACACGCGATATGGTTGGATATGGCGGCAAATGGCCTGATATGCGTTGGCCCAATGGCGCCCGGCTTGCCGTTTCGGTCGCTGTCAATTTCGAAGAAGGCGCCGAGCAACAAGTGGGTGACGGAGACCCCCAATGCGAACGCATGGGTGAGGTAATCAGCGTCGTCGCCCCCGGTGTGCGCGACATGGGCCAGGAACAGATTTTCGCTTATGGCACGCGCGCAGGTTTCTGGCGGATGCTCGATGCGCTGGATCACCATGCCATTCCCGCCACCTTCCTGATGTGTGGTCGCGCTGTTGAAAGGGCGCCCTCCCTTGCCGCTGAGACCACCAAGCGAGGCCATGAAGCCGCCGCCCATGGCTGGCTTTGGCGCCCGCAAGCGGATTACACGTCTCGTGAAGCGGAAGCCGCCGATCTTGATCGCTGCATTGCTGCCATTGCCAAAGCGTGTGGCGAGGCGCCTCAGGGGTTTTTCTGCCGTGGTTCGGAAAGCATATGGACGCGCGGCTTGCTGCAAGACCGCGGCTTTACCTGGGTTTCCAATGCTTTCGATGATGACGTGCCCTATGATGATCCAGCGCATCCTGGGCTTTCA
Organism: Roseomonas sp.; assembly: GCA_020249505.1. Classification (GTDB taxonomy): domain Bacteria; phylum Pseudomonadota; class Alphaproteobacteria; order Acetobacterales; family Acetobacteraceae; genus Neoroseomonas. The sequence goes on from JADCFN010000011.1 coordinate 66,768, forward strand.
GTGCTGCCCTATGCACTTGATACCAATGACATGAAATTCTTTCATCCGAATGGCTTTGTACGCGCCGCGGAAATGGTTGAATATGTGAATGATGCGCTTGATGTGTTGCTTGACGAAGCGAGGCAGGGCAAGCCGCGCTTGCTCAATATCGGTTATCATTTGCGCATTGCAGGCCGGCCGGCGCGCTTCCCGGCTTTTGAACACGTGCTCGCTAGGCTTGCGGAATTGGGCGATCAGGTCTGGGTCGCGCGGCGCATTGATATCGCCAAAGCCTGGCGCGCTGCGACCCGCGCGTGAACGCAGGCCGCAGCGCGACAAAACATTGCTTCAGCCCGGAGGAACCGTGCGCGCCATGGCCGGCATGGCGGATACCTTCGCGTACCAGGCTTCAAGCTTGGGATGCCCAGGCCGCCAAGGCTCATTGGCGTAACGGAAATCCATATAGCCCAAAGCGCAGGCAATGGTGATCTCGCCAATATTCGTCAGCATTCCCAAGCCATCAGCTTCCGCTTCCAGCACAGCAAGTGCCGCTTTCACCTTGCCTTGCTGAAGTGCGATGTAGGTCTGCCGCCCTTCATCCTGCGGCAGAGCAATTTCGCGCCGGCGCGGCTGAGTGGCATCCAGAATGCCATCACCTAAAGCTTCCTGACGCAACGCCTTCCAACGTGCCAGCCCAGCGGGCGGGAACATCTTGGGCCCATCGCCAACACTGTCCAGATATTCACAAATCACCGGGCTATCATAAAGCGCGGTGCCATCATCCAGCACCAGGGTCGGCACTTTCGAAAGCGGATTGACCTTCAGCAGCGCCGGATCGGTGGTACCGACCGTCCAAAGCTCCATCTGCTTATCAATACCGCGCTGGATGGCGAGCACGACGCATTTCCGCACATAGGGGCTATTGGGTGAATAGGCGAGTTTCATCTTGCGTTTCCTTCCTTTGTATCAGGGAAATATCTTCATGCCGGCGGGGTGCCGAGAGCATTCATCACCGCGCCGCGCTTTTCCATCCACCAGCCATGCTGCGCCGGCCAGCAGCCGAAAACCTCCTCGGTCGTGCCGGGTTCCAGCACGGCGCGCGCATGCAAAGGCCAATTCGGGTTGTTCATGCCTTCACGACCAACCGCAATCAGATCAGCATCACCCGCAGCCAAAGCCGCTTCTGCCTGATGCGGGCCGATAATCAGCCCAACCGCCATGGATTTCATGCCAAGCTCTCGGCGGATTTGCGCGGCATAGGGAATCTGAAAACCATAGCCGCGCGGCACCCGCTTGCTGCCAGTGGCGCTGCCACCGATACCGCCCGATGAACAATCCATCACATCCACGCCAAGCTTTTGGCATTCGCGCGCATAAGCTACGCTATCTTCCATTTCCCAGCCACCATCAGCGCCATCCACTGCGGAAATGCGTACGAACAATGGTAGGTTTTCCGGCCAAGCCTCACGCACGGCGCGCACAATCTCAAGCGGGAAGCGCATGCGACCGGCAAGGTCGCCGCCATATTCATCATTGCGCGTATTGCATAAGGGCGAGAGGAATTGATGCAGCAGATAGCCATGCGCGCAATGCACCTCAATCGCCTCATAGCCGGCGGCCAAGGCACGGCGTGCGGCGGTGGCGAAGGCTTCACGAATATCGGCCATGCCTTCCTTGGTAAGTGCTTCGGGCTGCACATGGCCTTCGCCAATAGCGGTTGCTGTCGGCCCCACCAGCGGCCAGGGCTTTTCGCCTATGGCAATTTCCGGCGCACCAAGCGGCCCATTGCCTTCAAAGGCGCGCTGCGAAGAACCCTTGCGTCCCGCGTGGCCAAGCTGCATCGCCGGCACAGCGCCTTGCGACTTGATGAAGCGCGCGAGGCGTTGGACCGGTTCAATATGCGCATCGGACCAAAGTCCAAGATCACCATGCGTAATGCGACCCTCACGCATCACGGAAGTCACCTCGGTGAAGACCAGCCCAAAGCCACCAACCGCAAAGCGGCCAAGCTGGACCATATGCCAATCATTCGCCAAACCTTCGACCGCGGAATATTGGCAAAGCGGCGGCATCACCACGCGATTGGGAATCGTCACACTGCGAATAGTCAATGGTGAGAATAACAAGGAACCCATGGGGCGTCTCCGAAAAGGCAAGTGTTGCGCCCAGCGTGATACAGCTTGGTGCGCACGTCCAGATCACCCAGCCTTGGCGATATTCTCCGGCGAGAAAGGCAATTGCCGCGGCCGCACGCCAAGGGCAGCGTGGATGCCCCCGGCAATGGCAGCGATAGTTGGGGCAAGGCTTGCCTCTCCCGCGCCAAGGAAGGGCGCTTCGGGCCGATTGATCAGCGCAACATCCACCTTGGGCACTTCCGAAAAGCGCAAAATCGGGAAGCTTTCCCATGAATCGGAAGTCACGCGCCGGCGATCAAAACGTACCTCTTCGACCAGCGCGATGGAGGTACCGTGAATGGCACCACCTTCAAGTTGATTGGCGGTACCGTCAGGGTTCACGACCTCTCCACAATCGCCAGCGATCCAAATGCGCCGACAGAAGATACGTTCACGCGCTTCAACTTCGGCAATCACCGCAGCATAGGCGCCGGTATTCTTGTAGCGCGCATAAGCAATACCCAAGCCAAATCCCTCACGCGGCTGGTGTCCCTGCCAGCTCACCATGCTCGCCACTTTTTCCAATACGGCACGGCCACGCGCATCATCCAAATGCCGCAAGCGGTAGGCAAGTGGATCTTCGCCCACCAGTGCCGCCATTTCATCCATGACGCTTTCCACCGCCCAAACATTCAGCGTGGCGCCCAAGCCGCGCAGCGCCGAAGTACGGATCGGCATATCCAATAATCTGGTTGTCGCAACATGAAGCTTGGGGATGCGATAACCTGGAATGGCATTGCGTTCCGCCCCGCCACCGGCGGCTAGGGGTGGATTGATGGAAGGCTGCACCGGGAAAGGCTCGGCAAGCTGCGACGCCGCCAATAGTGTCGGTACGGGGGAGCGCCCCGGTCGCCCGGAATGGCCATTACTGATCACTTCCGCATGCCAGCCAAGCAAGCTGCCATCCGCAGTGGCTTCCACTTCAATATCCACCAGCATGGCCGGCGAGAACGGCGCCCAGCCGAGTTCATCCGCGCGCGACCATAATACGCGCACGGGCCTGCCTTCAGCCGCGCGTGCAATCAACACGGCTTCCAGGGCGACATCATCCGCACCATTATGGCCATAACAGCCGGCACCTTCCATGTGGCGCACAATGACCTTCTGTGGCGCGCAGCGCAGCGTTTTCGCGATATCCGCGCGCAAATTATAGGGACCCTGCGTATGGCTGAAGACTTCCACCACATCGCCCTCAAAACGCGCCACCGCACAGGAAGGCCCGATCGAGGCGTGCGCCAGATAAGGCCGATGAAAGCTGCGCTTCAGCCGATGCGCGGCTGCCGGTATTTCCGCATCACGTTCTTCTGTTACCTTGCGTTCACCACGCGCCCCGGCATCACGCAACCAGGCTGTGAGCTGGGTCTGTTCAGGTAGCGTATCGGCTTCCCGCCAACGCGCCCGCGCAGCAATACGCCCGGCGGCGGCTTCCGCATCCCATTCGTTACTGGCCAGCACAGCCAAAAAATTGCCATCCCGCACTAGCCGCGCATCACCGGGCAGCGGGCCATCCGCCAGTGCTTCAAGCTCAGCACAGCGCGCACTTGGGCGAATGACACGTGCGTGCAGCATGCCGGGAAGGCTAAGGTCATGCACATAAGCCGGCGCGCCATGTAGTTTGCCCGGCAAATCACGCCGCGACGCTGAAACGCCAACAAGGCGGCGTGATTCAATAGGCTTCGCGCGCGCTTCCGGTGAAGCCTCAACTTCTAGAAGCCCGGCCTCGGCAAATTGCCAATAGCTGCCGATTTTTCCTTGTGGGCCGAAAAATTCGCCGTCAGTGACAGTAATAGCATCAAACGCCACGCCACAGCGCTGTGCCGCGACAGATAGAAAAATACGCCGCGCATCGGCGCTTGCGTGGCGAATGGCGCTGCCGGAGTCCTGAACGGAAAGACTGCCAGAGGTCACCGCCTCATCCGGGCTTTCCGGCGTGGCCACGCTAATGATGCGAATGCGTTCCGGCGCCACATCCAATTCATCGGCGGCAATCTGCGCCAGCGCGGTCAGAATGCCCTGGCCTAGTTCCACCTTGCCGGACTTTACCTCCACCACGCCATCAGTGCGGAAATGCAGCCATTGCGACAGCCGCCGATTGAGATGCAGGCTGCCCGGCAAGCGCGGCTTGCCATCATCCACCTTGAGTGCGGCACCAAAACCATGACTCATGCAGCCATCCCCTGCGCGGCACGCCTGATGGCGCGGATGATGCGGTTATGGCTGCCGCAGCGACACAAATGTGGGTCCATGGCGTCGCGAATTGCTTCTTCATCTGGGTCAGGATTGGCCGCCAACAAGGCAGCAGCAGAAATCAGCATCCCCGAAAGGCAATAGCCGCATTGACCCGCCTGCTCCGCCAAGAACGCTGCCTGCAACGGATGCGGTATTGCGGATGTTCCAAGTCCTTCGACAGTTACCACCTTGCGCCCAGCCACCGCATCCAAGCCGAGCGCGCAAGCATAGGCGGGCTTGCCATCCAGCAACACCATGCAGGACCCGCATTGTTCCGCACCACAGCCAAAGCGCGGGCTGGAAAGCCCCAAAGGACCGCGCAGCGCATGCAGTAACGTCGCGTGATCCGGCAAGTCCAAGACGACTTCGCCGCCGTTCAGGGTGAATCGTGTCATGCGTTAGTCCGCCTTAATACCCGCATCGCGCACCAATTTGCCAAGCGTATCCACATCATTGCGCAAATAGGCTTCGTATTCAGCAAGCGTCATCACCATGGATCGTGCGCCCATGCGCTGCATGCCCGTGCGGCCAGCTTCGCTTTGCATGATCTTGGTAATTTCCGCATGCAAACGCTCCACAATCGGGCGCGGCGTTGTGGCTGGCATCATCAGGCCAATCCAGATCGGGTATTCAAAACCCGGTACTGTTTCCGCAACGGTCGGCAGATTGGGCAGCATTGGGTCGCGCTGCCGACCTGTTGTCGCAAGGCCACGCACCGTTCCGGCATTGATATGCGGCGCCATGCTGGGGATGCCATCGAACATGATCGGCACCTGGCCGGAGATCACGGCCGTGCGCGCCTCATTCGATCCGCGGAAACTCACCGCCACCATATCCACCTTGGCCATGGCTTTCAGCATTTCGCCGGCAAGGTGATAGGGCGTGCCAGGGCCGGAATGGGCGTAATTCCATTTGCCCGGTTCCCGGCGCAGCAAATCCAGAAATTCCGGCAGAGAATTTGCAGGCACCGAAGGATGCACGGCCAGAACATTATCCGCGATATTGATCGGCGCCACCGGCGTCAGGTCGCGCATCAGCACAAAGCCTCGCCCCGGCTGCAAGGTTTCATTCACCGCGGCAGTATTGCCAAGTGCGACCAGCGTATAGCCATCACCAGGCGATTTCGCGACCATATTGGTGCCGATGGAACCGCCCGCGCCGGTACGGTTTTCAATCACCACGGGCACGCCAAGCGCCGCTGAAAGCGGTTCAGCCACAAAGCGCGCCGCAACATCCGCCGCGCCACCAAGGCCAAAGGGAACAATGATGCGCACAGCCCTATTGGGCCAGGGCGCCTGGCTCTGCGCTTGAACCACTGGCGCAGCCAAAATTCCTGCCCCTGCCAACAAAATCGCCCGACGCTTCATTTTCCTCATTCCTTCTTGCTTGGCGTATATAGGTATTCTCCAACTGCAACCCGGATCAGGGAAAAGGTCAAGCGGTCGGCGGCATTACACCTCGCCGGGGGCAACGATATGGGTAGTGATCTGCATCACATCTTCCAGCCCGGCGATGCAGGTATCGCCTGGACCCAGATAGAGCTCCGCCGCATTCGGATGGCCAATGGCGGTGCCGCGCGGCGCGCCGGTCGCGATCACATCACCCACCTCAAAGGGCATGAAACGCGAGAAATGCGCGATGATGCCTTCAATGCGATGGATATATTCATCCGTATTCACGCGCAGCCGCTGCTCGCCATTCACGTGGCATGTCAGCCACAAATCATAGGGATCGGCAATTTCCGCCAGCGGCACCGCATAAGGCCCCACCGGCGTGAAGCGCGGCATGTTTTTGGAGACCCAAAACTTCGTGCCAAGCTGCACTTCCTGCTTTTGAATCTCCCGCGCCGTCAAATCATTCAGCACGGTGATCGCGCCGACATGATCCCGGGCATTTTCGCGACTGACCTGAAAGGCACGGCGCGTAATGATAAAGGCCAATTCCGGTTCATAATCGAAGGTGGTGATACCTTCTGGCCGCGCTACGCGCGCGCCATCGCCCACCAGGGTTTCAGTCAACTTCACAAAGCTTGTCGGTTCCTTGGGGTCTTCCTTCAGCATGCCTTGTGCGACCAATTCCGCGCGATGGACCTTGCTGTTCTTGCCCACGCAGAAAATCTTACCCGGATCAGGAATCGGTGGTAGCACATGGCATTGCGCTGTCGGCAGCATGACCTTTCCTGCCGCGACAAAAGCGCGCAATTCGTCGATAGGTAGCGCCAGCACACGGCGCATATCCCAATCAGCGCCGTGCGTCGCCGTCAGGTCGCGCAGCATGGTGCCTTCCGCTGCGCCAAGCCTTGGGCGCAGATCACCGGGTGCGAGGAAACTTGCCAATCTGATCATAGGAAATTCTACTCCAAAGTAATGCCGCGCTCTCGCACAACCTGCTGCCATTTGGCAATGTCAGCATCAATGAAGCGCGCAAAAGCATCAGGCGCCATTGGCTCCGGCTCCGCGCCCAAACCCGCAAGGCGTTGGCGAGTCACATCCGTGGTGATGCCTTGCGCAGCCTCAGCGGCGATTTTCGCGGTCACCGGTGCCGGCATGCCACGCGGCCCGAACAGCCCAAACCACCCTACCGCAGAATAGCAGGCAACCCGCTCTCATTCACTGTCGGTATGCCAGGCAACAAAACGGAACGACGCTCCGCAGTCATGGCAATGCTTTGCACCTGGCCTGATGCAGATGCCGCCGCAACAGTCTGCGGCGGCGCGAACATCAATTGAATGCGCCCGCCCATGAGATCATTCAGCGCTGGCCCCGTACCGCGATAGGGCACATGCAACATTTCGATCCCAGCCATGGAGGCGAAAAGCTCCGCCGCCAAATGGCTCGCAGCACCCGTGCCGGAACTGCCAAAGCTGAAGGCGCCCGGCCTTTGCTTGGCAAGCGCAATCAACCCAGCAACATCCTTCACGCCAAGGCTTGGATGCACCGCCACAACATAAGCCGGCGCGGCCAAAAGCGTGACCGGCGTCAAGGCCGTTTCAACCTTGAAGGCATCATGCGCCCCCGCAAGACCCATAATTCCGCCGGTGGAGGTCACCATCAGCGTATGCCCATCCGCAGCGCCCCGTTGTAATTGCTGCATGCCGATGCGCCCAGCACCACCGCCACGATTTTCGACGACTACTGGCTGCTTGAAGCTTTCCTGAAAATGCTGCGCCAGAATCCGCGCCAGCACATCCGTGCCGCCCCCCGGAGGGAAAGGCACAATGATGGAAATGCCACGCGTCGGGAAAGCATCCTGCGCCGCAGCGCGCTCCGCCAAAAAGGGTGCGGCCAATAGAGCAGGCAAGACACGGCGGGGAATCATAGGTTGGCTCCTCATGCTGCGCGCTTTATGCCTTGGAAGGAAGCATCCGGATAGCGCCGCCGCCGCGGGTTTATGCGCTTATTGCCGCGATGGTCGAAAATCCCTAGGGAGACACCGCACCTATCCACCCGCACGCGAGGATAACCGCGTTGAATGACCCGCTTTTCTGGGCGCTGCTTGGTTTCGCCTTGACCACAAGTGTCACGCCCGGCCCGAATAACGCCATGCTCACGGCCTCCGGCGCCAATTTCGGCTTTCGCCGCGCTGTACCGCATATGCTTGGGATCATTGTCGGTTTTCCCGCCATGGTGCTCGCAATTGGGCTTGGGCTTGGCACGGTTTTCACCGCGCTGCCTTGGCTGCATCTGGCGCTGAAATATGTAGGTGCGGCCTATATGCTTTACTTGGCATGGCGCATCGCAACAGCCGAGCGCGGCAAGGGCGCAGCCACTGCCAAGCCCATCAGTTTCTTCGAAGCGGCAGGCTTTCAATGGGTCAATCCCAAGGCCTGGATCATGGGGGTCGGCGCACTCGCAGCCTATACCCTGCCCGAAGCGCCTGTCTGGTCTGAAGCCGCGCGTGTCGCGGGGGCCTTTGTGGTCACCGGTGTCATCTCTTCAACGCTCTGGTGCGGTTTTGGTGTGGCGATCGGCAGGCTGCTCACCTCGGATCGCGCTTTTCGGCTTTTCAACTACGTTATGGCCTTGGCATTAGTGGCCTCACTCATTCCCGTTTTCGTTCTCTAGCGCGAAAGGCCCAACGCTTTGCCCCAAGCCCTGCCAGCCATTATTGCGGCATTATTCCTGCTGATCGGCGCGCTTGGGCTCGCGCTGAAGTATAGCGGCAATCACGCGCTGCTGTGGGCGCTGGGCGCGGCGCTTGGCTATACGCTCTATCGCGGTGCCTTCAGCTTTGCCGGCGGTTTTCGCGAGGCGCTGGCCAAGGGGCGCGGCGCGGGGCTGCGCGGGCAAATGCTCATGCTCGCCATTCTGGTGATCATCATGCTACCCGCCATTCATGCCGGCACGCTGGCCGGCGCGCCGGTGCGCGGTATTGTCTTTCCCGCAGGTGTTGCGGTGATCATCGGCGCCTTCATTTTTGGCATTGGCATGCAATTGGGTGGCGGCTGCGCTTCCGGCACGCTCTACACGGCAGGCGGCGGCAATACGCGCATGCTGCTGACGCTGATATTCTTCATTATCGGCGCCACCATCGCGGCCTATGATTCGGAAAGATGGGCCGATCTGCCGGTACTTTCGGCAATATTCCTGCCTGAGCTGATTGGGCTATGGCCGACCATGATCGGCAGCCTCGCGATTTTCCTCTGCGTGGCGCTTGTTTCGCGCGTGGTCGAACGGCGCCGCCATGGCCGCGTTGAACCCATCTTCAGCGCGCCATCGCCAGAATCACCACGGCGCTGGTCCTGGGCCGTGGCCGCCATCATTCTCGCCGCACTCAACATCCTCACGCTTTGGGCAGCGGGGCGGCCTTGGGTGATCACGGCATCCTTCCCGCTTTGGGGATCGCGCATTGTCGCGGAATTTGGCTGGGATGAACCGGCCTTCTGGACCTTTTGGGAAGACCCGACACGCACAGAAGCCTTTCTCCGCCCACTGCTTGCGGAACGCAGCAGCGTGATGAATTTTGGCCTGATGCTCGGCGCGTTCTTTGCCGCCACCGTTGCGGCGCGCTTTAGCCCCACATGGCGCCTGCCGTGGTGGCATGTTTGTGCCTCGGTCATCGGGGGGCTTTTGCTTGGCTATGGCGCGGTCATGGCATCAGGCTGCAATATCAGTGCCTATGTGGCGGGGATCGCTTCCGGCAGCCTGCATGGTTGGCTTTGGATCCTGCCGGGTTTGGCCGGCAATTGGGTGGGGCTACAGTTGCGCCCGCTTTTCCGCCTCGACCACTGAGAAGTATTTTCCAAGATTTAGCGCCTGGGCAGCAAGCCCTTTATCCAACCTAATCCCCTGATAGTATTAAAATATTTTGCTTGCAGCTGGAAAATTCAGCCGTCATATCAAGCACCAACGGGGCTTTGAACCGCCCTTCATTAGAGAATTTCTTGCTGCGCAATCCCTCATGCGACAGCGCGGCTTGGAGGTATTGATGATCGCTCGCAGAACCTGCCTGGCGCTTTTGGCGCTGCCCTTCGCCGCCGCGGCACGGGCGGATGATGCACTCTCCACCGCCATGCGTGAAACCGTTGGCGACAAGCCCGTGACCGATGGCGGCATCCTGCTCCGCGTACCGGCGCTTGCCGAAAATGGCGGCCAGGTGCCGCTCGGCATTGTGGTGGAAAGCCCGATGACCGCGCAGGACCATATAACCGCCATTCATGTCTTTGCCTCCCGCAACCCTACCCCCGGTGTCGCGACCTTCCGCCTGACCCCGATGCTCGCCCGCGCCGAAGTGCAAACGCGCATTCGCCTGGCCGAAGATCAGCGCCTTATTGTATTGGCGGAAACCAGCACCGGCCGCGTCATGCGTACCAGCGCGGAATTGCGCGTGGGTGCCGGGGGGTGCCTTTCATGAGCGCGCTACCATCCCAACCCCGCATTCGCATCCCGCGCAGCGCCCGCGCTGGTGAGGTGATTGAAATCCGCACCCTGATCGAACACCCGATGGAAACCGGGCTGCGCCATGAAGCGGGCCGCGCCTTGCCGCGCGATATGCTGACGCGGCTGATGGTGCGGCTGAATGGTGAGGCATTGTTCAGCGCCGATTTCCAGAATGGCACTGCGACCAACCCCTATCATGTGTTTTTCGTGCGGATTGAAAAGCCCAGCCATTTCGAATTCATCTGGACAGATGAAAAGGGCCGCCAAGCGCGCACTGAAGCGCGCGTGGCGGTCGCCTAACACAGCTTCACGAAACCGGTTCTGCCTTATCCGCATTGGGGAAGAAAAGCTGTTCCCCATTGATGCGATAAGAAGCAATCGCGGCCTGCCCGGCGGCTGAGAGCAGCCAATCAATGAAGCGCTGCCCATCCGCTGCCTTCACATGCGGATGGCGCTGCGCATTGACCAGCATAACGCCATATTGATTGAACAGCCGCGTATCACCCTCGATCAAAATGCGTTGATCCTGCCGATTACGAAAGCTCAGCCAGGTGCCACGATCAGCCAGGATATAAGCGCCCTGCGCGGCGGCGGTATTCAACGCCGGGCCCATGCCTTGCCCCACTTCGCGATACCATTGCCCGCGTCCGGTGGCGGGGTCCACGCCTGCCTGTTGCCACAAGCGAAGCTCCGCCGCATGTGTGCCACTGCGATCACCTCGGCTGATGAAGGGCGCGCGCGCGGCGGCGATGCGGCGCAGCGCTTCAGCCGTATCACCGAGCCCGGCGATGCGCGCAGGGTCAGAAGCCGGGCCGGTGATCACGAAATCATTGAACATCACATGCCGCCGCGGTCCGCCGAAACCTTCCGCGACAAAGCGTTCTTCGGCAGCGCGATCATGCACAAACACCACATCCGCATCCCCGCGCCGGCCCACATCCAAGGCCTGGCCCGTACCCAGTGCCACCACGCGCACGGCAATGCCGGTTTCGCGCGTGAAGATCGGCAAGATATGGCCAAACAGCCCGGATTGTTCCGTGCTGGTGGTGGAAGCAACGGTAATGCTGCGTTCCTGCGCCATGGCCGGCAGCGCAACAGCCGCGAGCAACATCGGCAAAATGCCGCGCCGGAAAATACCCATCATGTTTCCCCCCGTTCCTTCAAACCCATCACCACACCAATTCGCCGCGCAGAAACGCACGCGCGGTGGCTGAAGCTGGCTGCTGGAAAAACGCCTCGGCCGGCGCCTGTTCCAACACACTGCCGCGATGCAAAAACACCATATCCCCCGCCAGCCGCCGCGCCTGCGCCAAATCATGCGTAGTCATGACAATCTTGGTGCCGCGCTGCGCCAGCGTCAGCACAATCTCCTCCACCGCACGCGTCGCAGCGGGGTCGAGGCTTGCTGAAGGCTCATCCAGAAACAGTAATTCCGGCTGTAAGGCCGCGGCGCGCGCCAACGCCAAGCGTTGCTGCTGGCCCACAGAAAGCTTGCGCGCTGGATCAGCCGTGCGATCAGCAAGCCCCACCAACGCCAGCGCTTCCTCCGCCCGCGCCAGACGTTCACCCTGCGCCACGCCGGCCAGCATCAGCGGGTAGAGCGTATTGGCGAGAACGGACCGGCGCAGCAGCACCGGGCGCTGAAACACCATCGCCTGGCGCCGCGCGGCATGGTCGGTTGGCATCGCCCAGAAGACCCGCCCCGCCGAGGGCTTCAGCAAGCCATGCAGCAGCCGCAGCAGCACGCTTTTCCCCGCACCATTCGCGCCAATCAGCAGCGTTGGCGCGCCAGCGGTAATCTTCAGCGAAACATCGCTCAGAATCTCCGCGCCACCTGCGGAAAAACCCAAGCCTTCTGTGCAAAGCGGCAGGATAGATTGAGGTGCCTGCATGTCAGCCGGCCCAGCGCGCGGCAATGCTCCGCACCCCCTGCGCCAGCGCATTCACGCCAAGCACAATCGCCATAAGCACAATCCCAAGCGCCAGCGCCAGCGGCAAATCGCCCTTGCTTGTTTCAAGCGCAATTGCGGTGGTCATCACGCGGGTGAAGCCTTCAATATTGCCGCCCACCACCATCACCGCGCCCACCTCCGCCGCTGCCCGACCAAATCCCGCCAGCAGCACCGTCAGCAGCAGAAAGCGCCCATCCCACAGTAATGTCGGCACAGCGCGCCACGGCCCCGCGCCAAAGGACCGCAACTGTTCCGCATATTCTTCCCACATGCCTTCCAGCACCTGGCGCGTCAGCGCCGCCAGAATGGGCGTGATCAGCACGGCCTGAGCCAGGATCATGGCGCCCGGCGTGAACAACAACCCGAAGGAACCAAGCGGCCCGGACCGCGACAGCAACAGATAAATCAGCAGCCCCACCACTACCGGCGGCAGCCCCATCAGCGCATTGGTCAGCGTGATCACGCCCCCCCGCCCCGGAAACCGCGCCACCGCCAAAAGCGCCCCAAGCGGCAGGCCAATCAGTGCAGCCAACAGCAGCGCGGAAAGGCTAACGCGCAAAGACAGCGCCACAATTGCCAGCACCGCCGGATCCAGGGAAAGAATCAAGCCAAAAGCAGTCGTGAATGCGCTGGCAAGGTCCTGCACCCCATCCTCCCGGTATCAGACTTAAATGCGGATGGGCGAAACCTGCGTCAATTCGCCATGGCGCTTGACTGAATGCCGGTTTTTGCCGAAATTCGCCAGCAAATGCCGGATGTCCTGACACTTAAGGAAGCCGCGCGCTTCCTCCGCCTTTCCGAACGCTCGCTTTATGAGCTTGCGCGCGCACAAAAGCTGCCGGCGGCGCAGCTTGGCGGCAAATGGCTCTTCCCGCGCCGGCAGCTTGAACGCTGGCTGGCGGCCCAAGCCGATGCCGCCGCGGCGCAACGGCTGGACCCGCCGCCCATCCTGGCCGGCAGCCATGACCCTTTGCTCGATTGGGCAGCGCGGCAATCCGGCTGCGGTTTGGCCTTGCGCGGCGGCGGCAGCCTGGATGGGCTGATGGCACTCGCCGAGGGCGAGGCTTTGGTCGCCGCCAGCCATTTGCTGGACCCCGATAGCAACAGCTTCAACGAACCCGCAGCACGTGAGTTCCTGCCCGGGCGCGCCTTTGTCGGAATTACCTGGGCCTGGCGAGAGCAAGGCTTGATCTTGCCGCAAGGCAACCCTGGCGTGCTGGCAGGGATCCCAGATTTTGCGAGACCCGGCTTGCGTGTCGCCGGGCGCCAGCCGCGCGCTGGCAGCCATGTGTTGCTGACACATTTGCTTTCAGAAGCCGGCTTGCGCCTTGATCAGATCGGCTTCCTGCCAAGCCCCGCCCTTTCCGAAGATGAGGTCGCGGCCAGCGTCGCCGAAGGCCGCGCCGATGTCGGCTTTGGCATTCGTGCGGAGGCCGCGGCGCGTGGCCTGACTTTCCTGCCGCTCTTTCGCGAGCGTTTTGACCTGGTGATGGACCGGCGCCATTTCTTCAGCGACGCCGTGCAAATATTACTGGCCTTCACGCGGGGCGAGGTCTTCGCCACCCGCGCCGCGCGGCTTGGCGGTTATGATCTTTCCGCGCTTGGTTCCGTTGCCTTCAATGCCTGACGTGACGCTTATTCCAGCGTAATCCCGGCATAGCCCTGCGCCGCCATATCATTCGCCCAGGCACGATAGCTTGGCGCGCTACCGGTATAGCGCGCGACGATGCGCTTTTGCTTGCCGGCAACATTCAAATTGACGCCAGTCATCCAGGAATCCACCTCCATGGAAAGCAGGCCCTTGGCCAATTCCATGACGTGATCCATCCATTTTTCCATCGCCGCTTCAGTCGCTTCTACGCGCGTATTGCGCTTGGCTTGCGCATAGCCCAGCAAATCGCTCACCCATTCCACGTTGAATTCAATGGAACGCGGAATATTGCCAAGCGCGGTATGCGGCCCCAGCAGCATGAACATATTCGGCATGCCCTTTTGCATCATGCCAACCAGAGAAGTCGCGCCATCCTGCCAGACTTCCTTGAGCGTCACGCCATCCGCGCCCTGGAATTCAATCCGGTCGAAAGCGCCACGCAAAGCATCAAAACCCGTGGCATAGACAATGATATCGAATTCATACTCGGCTTCGCTGGTCTTAATGCCCGTTGGCGTAATGCGCTCAATCGGGTTTGCCTTGCTATCCACCAGCGTCACATTAAGCTGATTGTAGCATTCGAAATAGAAGGTCTCCAAGGGCACACGCCTGGTTCCAAAACCGTGATTCTTTGGAATCAGCATCTCCGCCACTTTCGGGTCCTTCACGCGCTGGCGGATCTTATTCGCGACGAAGCGTGATACTTCCTCATTCGCTGCGCGATTGGTCAGCAGATCCTTGAAATTACCAACCCAAATCCCGAAGCCCTTTTCGGAATAGAGCTTTTCCAGGAATGCCTCACGTTCCTCGGCCGAGACATCGAAGGTGTTGCGCGGATCGGGTGTGTGCAGGAAGCAGGAAAAGGTTTCCTGGCAGCGCTTGAAAATCTCATCATAGCGCGCGCGGATTTCCGCCATTTCCTCGGCGCTGATCTTGCCATTATGCAAGGGCGCGCACCAATTGGGGGTACGCTGAAACACCACAAGCTGCTTGGCGGTTTTCGCCACTTCCTGAATGGTCTGCACGCCCGATGCGCCAGTACCGATCACCGCCACGCGCTTGCCGGTGAAATCCACCTTTTCCTTCGGCCAAAGCCCCGTGTGGAAGGATTGGCCCTTGAAATCCGCAATGCCCGGAAATTGCGGCATGGTCGGTGCGGAAAGCGCGCCAATCGCCGTGATCAGGAAGCGCGTTTTATGCGCACTCCCATCTTCCAATGTGACGGTCCAGCTTCGCGTTGCCTCATCCCAGCGCGCCGCCTTCACGCGGGCAGAGAATTGGATATCGCGACGCAGATCGTATTTATCGGCGACCAGGTTCAGATAGCGTTCGGTTTCCGGCTGCGGCGCGAAATGTTCGGTCCAATGCCATTCCTTCAGTAAATCCTTGTCGAAGGAATAGCCATAGGAATAGCTTTCCGAATCAAAGCGGCAGCCGGGGTAGCGGTTCCAATACCAGGTGCCGCCCACACCCGTGCCGGCTTCAAACACGCGCGCCTTCATGCCCAATTGGCGCAGCCGGATCAGCTGATAAAGCCCGGACATGCCCGCCCCAATCACAATGGCATCGTAATCGAGCCCCTTGTCACTGGCCTTTGCCCTTGTCGCTTCCATCACTGCGCTCATGTCGTTAACTCCTACCCTTCTGCCAGGTCACACTGGCCCTTGAGCCTCTATATTCACGCAAATACGCAAAAAACCAAACGGTGATAACTCTGCCCAAATGGACAGGCCGTGATTTGATCCGGATCAGAAGCCACGCGAACGGGGGGCTGAAATGCGGGAAATGCCGGTAATGTCACGCCGCCAGCCGCGCCCGCGCATCCGCCCGCAGCATATCGGCACCCTTTTCCGCAATCATGATCGTCGGCGCATTGGTATTGGTGGAAGTCACCGCAGGCATGACCGAAGCATCAATCACCCGCAGCCCTTCCAGCCCATGCACGCGGAGCCTTTCATCCACCACCGACATCACATCTGGCCCCATGCGGCACGAACAGGAAGCATGAAAGACAGTGCTGCCCACTTGCCGCGCGTAATGAAGCCATTCCTCATCCGTTTGCACTTCCGGCCCCGGCATGGATTCAGCGACCATATAGCGTTGCAGCGCTGGCTTGCTGAACCATTCACGCATCAGGCGTAGCCCCGCGACAATGCTGCGCTGGTCGCGATCTTCTGCCAGGTAATTCGGGTTAATGGTCGGCTGTTCGCGCGGATCAGCGCTGCGGGCTGCAATGAAGCCGCGGCTTTCCGGGCGCATTTGCCAAACGCCCGCAGTCATGCCGGGCCTGGTATCCAAAACCCGCGCTGGACCGGGCGCGTAACTCGCGGAAGCGAACAGCGCCTGCATATCGGGCGTCGCACTCTCCGGCAAAGCCTTGAAGGAAGCGGCGAGAAGTGATGCCGCATAGGTCAGCACGCCGCGCCCAAAAACCGCGAATTTCAGTACCTCACCAGCCAGCCGCAGGCCACGCGTGCGTTCATTCAGTGTCGCCACATCCTTCACCACGGCTTGCACGCGCACGAGGAAATGATCCTGAAAATTCCGCCCTACGCCGCGTAATTGATGCAGCACCGGAATGCCGAGCCCCGCCAAATGTTCCGCATCCCCCACACCAGAAAGTTGCAGGATATGTGGCGAACCAATCGCGCCGGCGGAAAGGATCACCTCCACCGCCGCATCGGTGCGTTCAGTGACACCACCGCGGGAAAACTCTACGCCGACCGCGCGCTTGCCTTCGAAAACTACACGATGCACCAACGCACTGGTCACCACGCGCAGATTGGGCCTACCCATCGCCGGGCGCAGATAGGAACGCGCGGCACTCGCACGGAACCGCCCGCCGCGTGTCTGCTGCACCCAGCCGATATGATCGCCAAGCCCATGCGGCAGATCGTTCAAATCATCGCGGTAGTCCCAGCCCATTTGCTCGCCCGCTTCAATCGCCGCCTGACACAGTTCCGGCTGGTCCCGCGACGGCGAGGTATAGAGAAAACCATCCTTGCCATGCGCCGCCTTATCCGGCCCCTGCCATTTCTCGGATTTGTTGAAGTAAGGCAGCACATCGCCTGAAGACCAGCCGCGATTCCCAAGCTGCGCCCAGTGATCATAATCTTCCGGCTGGGACCGGATATAGATCATGCCATTGATCGAACTTGACCCACCCAGCACCCGGCCACGCGGGTAATTGATTTCGCGCCCGTTCAAGCCAGACTCACGATCCGCCTTGAAGCCCCAGGTCAGCGTCGGGTGATCGAGCAATTTCATATAGCCGGCCGGAATATGGATCAGCGGGTTCCAATCCTTACCGCCCGCTTCAATCAGCAGCACCTGATTGCCCGGGTCTTCGGATAGGCGATTGGCCAGCACGCAGCCCGCCGAACCACCGCCCACAATCACATAATCAGCCTTCATGGCGCTTCCCCTTTAGAAGGCATGATAGGCCAAGTAGGCGCATTTCAAAGCCCCCTTTTTGGCTTGCATCCGCCGCTGATCCTGGCAAGGTTCCGGCAAGCACCGCCGCCAAAGTGTCGGGATGAGGAAGGAAGCCAAGATGCGCAAATGGTTCATGCTGACCCTGACAGCTTTGGCGTTGCTGATCTCATCCCCAGCAAGCCAGGCCCAGAGCTGGCCCGCCCAGCCGATCACCCTCATCAATGGCTTTCCGCCAGGTGGCGGCGCCGATATCCTGGCGCGCCTTTTTGCCGAAAGGCTGCGTGACGCGCTAGGCCAGCCTGTCACGGTGGAAAACCGCACCGGCGCCAATGGGCTGATCGCCGCCGGCACGGTCGCAGCTGCGCGGCCTGATGGCTATACGCTGCTGCTGCAAACCATGAGCATCGCCGCAACGTCAGTCGTGATGCGGGGTGTGACGCTGAACTTCAACCCGGACCGAGACCTTGCGCAAAGCGTCATCATCGCCGGCTTGGATAATCTGGCTTATGTCTCTGCCAAAATACCCTTCACCACGGTGCAGCAGGTGATCGATTATGCCCGCGCCAATCCGGACAAACTTACTTACGGGTCCCCCGGCGTTGGTAGTTCGTATCAGCTTTGGGCCGCGCAACTGGCGCAGAATACGATCAATGCCCGAGAACCGAGAGTACCTGCTGAAATATTGCGCCTTCCTCGCGACCTGCAGGCAAACTGGATAGACGGAGCAGGGCTTGGCAGGAATTTCGATAACGGAGGTTTTGTAATGATGTGCGCTAATGGCAGCGCCGCATCATCAGTATACGATACCGTGCGTGGAAACAGCCGAAACGCAGTAGGGGCTGCATGTACGGCTATGATGCATACGATACTCACTAATCCCCCGCCATTTCCTGAAATGGACTCTGATGATGTGTTCAGAGCAATTCTCTCGCGCAGAAGAATTCCACGCCACGTCATTGACGGAGAAACCTTGAGAGATAACTTTATTCGTTCGGTAAACGATGCCAACAATGCTGACAAGACAAGGGCATCCGTACAGGTCAGGGGAGCCGATGGCAGGGACTATAGTTTCAATATCAATGGCGGAGTCGCGGCCTATGTATCCGCCATACAGCCCCCGCGAAATGCCAGTGGCCCAATTCCGGATTATGCAAGCATCATTCAAGAGGCATCACGATGCTTTCGTGTTGTCAGCGCTGATGCAGACCCGACTATAGGGCATTGTGCCAACAGTGTGGGTATCCCTCTGGCTAGGAGGGCAAGACAAGAGGGACCTGTTTATTCAACGGTGAGATGATGCATATCACTAATATTACCGGCATGCGCATGGTGCATGTGCCGTTTCGCGGCGGCCCGCCTGCCATTACGGAAATTATCGCTGGGCGCGTGGATATGATGTTCGGCAATCTCGCGGAAATCCTGCCGCATATCCGCTCCGGCGCAGTGCGGCCGATTGCCTTTACCAGCGTGCCACCCTCACCGGTACTGCCGGGCGTGCCCACCATTGCCGATTCCGGCCTGCCATAATTTGCCGCCGATAATTGGTTCGGCATCGCAGCCCCAGGCGCCACACCGCGCCCTATTCTGGAAAGGCTGAATGCGGAAGTGAACCGCGCCCCGCAAAACCCTGAGGTCGCGCAACGCCTAATCTCCCTCGGCTACCAGCCGCGCGGTGGCACGATTGAAGAAATGGTCGCGACCATCCAACGCGACCGCGCCAAATGGAAAGGCGTGATCGAAGCCAATAACATCTGCGCGGAATAGGAAAAACGCTTCAATCGAAGCGCAACTCCCACCCGAGCCATTCACATACCGCGCGGCCCATCACCCATTCCAGATCAGCACCCTTCAGCCAGGGCAATTCCTCGGTGAAGAAAGTTACGCATTGGCGGTAGCTGCACGGCATGCGGGTGATATCCGTGCCCCAGAAAAACCGCTTCGGTCCGAAAGCATCAAAAATCCGCTGCAAGCCATCATGGATATTGTGATACGGATAGGCTTCAGTTGAATAATGCGGCGCGCCGGTCGCCTTCACCGCAACATTTGGCAGCTTCGCCAGCGCCACCAATTCGTCAAGCTTCGCAAAAGCTGCGTCATCCTGACCCGTTCGCACCAGGCCGCAATGATCCAGAATCATTTTGAGGTTTGGATGCGCTTCCGCAATTTGGCAAAATTCCTTGAGGAACAGGCCACCCATGCAAGCAACGGGCAGACCTTCCTTCTCCGCCGCCGGCCATAACCAATCCAACGTACCATCCCGCAGCCACACCTGTTCTTCCGGATGCAGCAAGGCCCAGCGCAGGCCGAGCATGCCTGGCTGCTTCTTCCAGCCGTGAATCAAATGCCGCAATTCGGGCCGCGTTGGCGGGAATTGGCCCATTACCGCAAAACGCTCCGGATAGCGCCGCGCGGCCTCCACCGCCATGGCGCTTGAATCCGGATCCCAGCTTGCCGGCGGATGGATCACCGCCGCATGCACACCGGCCTCATCCATTTCGCGCAAGGCTTCCTCTGCCGTGAAGGAAGATACCTTGCGATGCAAGCCGGAAGGCGTGCCCTTGGACCAAATATGGATCTGCGCATCCACAATCTTCACGGCACTTGCCCCATCATTGCGCGATAAAGCCGCCATCAATCACCAGCTCTGTCCCCGTGATGAAAGACGCCTCATCGGAAGCGAGGAACAGAACACCATAGGCGACCTCAATCGCCTCCCCCAAACGGCGCAGCGGCGTCAGTGGAATTTTTGCCGAACGCCCCGGCCCATTGGTACCGCCCAGCATCGGTGGCAAATAGCCGGGATGAACTGAATTCACGCGCACCCCCTGCGGCCCCCAGCGCACCGCCGCATTCTTGGTCAGCAGCCGCACCGCTCCCTTGGAAGCGGAATAGCCGGGATGCCCTTCCGCACTGCTGACAAACCCCATGATTGAGGAGATATTGACAATCGAGCCCTTGCCCTGCCCCGCCATCACCTGCCCCACCAAGGTCGTGCCCAAAAACACCCCCGTCGCATTGATGGACATGAGCTGATTCCAACCTTCCAGTGACAACATATCGCCAACCGCACTGCCGTTGATGCCGGCATTATTCACCAGCACATCAATGCGTCCGTAATCAGACAGCGTCCTTTCGATCAGCCGCTTCCAATCCGCTTCCTGCGCCACATCCATGGCGATGAAACTCGCGCGACCTTGGCTTGCGGTGATGTCAGCCGCGAGTGCTTCCCCCAGATCCGCACGGCGATCCGCGATAATGACAATCGCCCCTTCCTTGGCAAAGAGCCGCGCTTCGGCTTCGCCCATGCCATGCGCGCCACCGGTGATGATCGCAACCTTGTCCTTCAACCGCATTATCGTCGCCTCCTGTCCTTATGCCCGTTGATACCAGGCCTTGCTTCGCATCACGATCGCCACCACCGAAAGCATGACAGGCACTTCCACCAGCACGCCGACCACGGTGGCCAAGGCCGCGCCCGAATCAAAGCCAAAAAGGCTGATTGCCGCTGCCACGGCCAATTCGAAGAAATTGCTCGCGCCAATCAGCGCCGATGGCCCCGCCACCGCGTGCGCCGACCCGCATTGCCGGTTCAGCCAATAAGCCAGCCCCGCATTGAAATAGACTTGAATGATGATCGGCACGGCCAGCAACGCAATCACCAAGGGCTGCGCGATGATCTGCGGCCCCTGAAAGCCAAACAGCAGCACCAGCGTCAGCAACAGCGCCGAAAGCGAAACCGGCCCAAGCCGCCGCAGCACTTGCGCCAGCGCAGCCTCCCCACCCCGCGCCAATAAGCGCCGGCGCCAAAGCTGCGCCAAGATTACAGGCAACAAAATGTAAAGCAGCACGGATAGAAACAACCTATCCCAGGGCACGATAATGGCTGAAAGCGCCAGCAGAAACCCAACCAGCGGCGCAAAGGCGATGATCATGATGGCATCATTCAGCGCCACCTGGCTCAGCGTGAAATTCGGCTCGCCTTCCGAAAGATTGGACCAGACGAACACCATCGCCGTGCAGGGTGCCGCGGCCAGCAAAATCAAGCCCGCGATATAGCTTTCAATCTGCGCTTCCGGCAAAAAGGGCCGAAACAGCCAGCCGATGAACAACCAGCCGAGCAGCGCCATGCTGAAAGGCTTCACCAGCCAATTGACGCCAACCGTCACCAAAATCCCGCGCCAATGCCGGCCCACTTCCGCAATGGCACCGAAATCCACCCGCAGCAGCATTGGGATAATCATCAGCCAGATCAGCACCGCAACCGGTAGATTGACCTTGGCGAGATTGGCCTCCCCCAATAAGCGAAACGGTGTTGGCATCACCGCGCCAAGCGCGATGCCCACAATAATGCACGAGGCAACCCAAAGGCTAAGATAACGCTCAAAAAAGCCAAGCCCCGCTTTTGCCTTATCCATTTGAACGCAGCCTACCCCGCGCTTTTGACCTGGTTGGGCGATTGCATGGAGACGCCCGCCCATTCCTCATAAAGCTGCGCGATGGAAGTCATATCCGCATCCGGGCCAAAGCGGTTCTTGGCGATGCTCAGCATTTCGCGCGCCAGCGCCGCCATGGGCGCGGAAAGCCCGAAGGCCGCAAATTCCGCCACCGCCAGGGACAAATCCTTGGAGACGATGGCATTGCTCGCACCGCCGGAAAACTTTCCCGTCAAAACCGCGCGCGGAAACTTTGTTACCGTAGAGCTATTCCGCCCCGTGCTGGCATTGATCACATCGCACATCAGCGCCGTATCAATGCCGGCCTTAGCACCCAGAGCAAACGCCTCAGACGTCAGCACCATGCCTGCGAGCGAAAGCAGATTATTCGCAAGCTTCATGGTTTGGCTCAGACCCGGCGTATCGCCAATGGTGAAAACCGTGCGCCCCACCACCTGCAATAGCGGCATCACCTCCTGCAACGCCTCCGGCGCGCCGGAAGCAATCACGGCAAGCGCGCCAGATTCTGCACCATGCACGCCGCCGCTGATCGGGCAATCAATCAGCGCAATGCCTTTCTCAGCAAGCCCCACCGCAATGCGCTGCATCGCCGCGCTGCCAATGGTGGACATTTCGATATAGGTGCGCACCGCGCCAGGCATCCCGGCAATGCCCTCAGCGCCCAAAGCCACGCGTTCAGAGGTTTCAGCACTCGGCAGGCAGGCAAACACCACGCTGCATTGCTTAGCAACCGCGGCGGCCGAGCCCATGGCCTCCGCCCCCGCTTCCGTCGCGCGCTGCATGGCTTCAGCGCGCGGATCAAAGACCAGCATGCGCTTGCCCGGATTGCGCTGCGCCCAATCCGCCATGCGCGTCGCAATCGGGCCGCCCATGGCGCCCAGACCCAGAAAACCGATGCGTTCCATTTCCATGGCGTTGCCTTCCTCACATACTCAGAAAGACAGTCTTCACCGGATTGCGCAGAGTGACCAGTGCAGGCGAGGCGTCAGCCAGCCTTTCGCGCCATTGGTCGCGGCGTAGCCGGACACGGTGCCTAATCCTCATACCTGTAGCGGAAGTTGCAGTGGCTCGCCCCGCCCATGATGGTTTGCGTGCGTTCCAGCTTCAGCTTCGGGTCATAGCCCTCACAAAACGCCCCATCGCGATTGCAGGACAGGATGGCGCCAAGCTCCGCCAGCCCCATGGCGCGGTACATCTCCGCATAGCGGCAGCGCGTGACGTTGAAATCATAATGCTTGGCGTCCTTGCGCAGCGTTTCGATCTGCAGCGCATCCCCCTTGGTCCATAGCGGCTGGAGGGAGATGAAATGCTCAAGCGATGGCTTCCCCTCCGGCCCCTGCTTGGCCATTTCGGCGGCGGTTTCCTTGGCCAATTTGATAATGGCGGCGGACAGGATGGATTTCGCCTTTTCCTCTCCGATTTGGGCCTTCATTTCCTCATAAATGCCCTTAGCGAAGGCGGCTTCGATCCGCCGCTGTTCAAGAATGCCTAAGCTTTGTTCGGCCATAAGCGCCTCCCTGGGGTTTGAGGGGGAAGCTTAGCCTGGTCGCCGGAACGGGCCAGCCCGAAAAAGACATAAAGGTATCTTTATATTCTTCTTTCCCTCTAGCCCTACGCCCCGCCCCGTGTTACCCGCCGCGCCATATTGAAGGAGATCCCGCCATGGCCGCCCAAGACTTCGTGATTAAAGACCTTTCCCTCGCCGCCTGGGGGCGGAAGGAAATTGCCATGGCCGAGGATGAAATGCCCGGCCTGATGGCGGTGCGCGCGGAATATGGCGCTTCCCAGCCGCTCAAGGGTGCCCGCATCGCGGGCTGCCTGCACATGACCATTCAAACCGCGGTGCTGATCGAAACCCTGAAACACCTTGGCGCCGATGTGCGCTGGTCTTCCTGCAATATCTTCTCGACGCAGGATCACGCCGCTGCCGCCATTGCCGCGACCGGTACGCCGGTTTTCGCCGTGAAGGGCGAAACCCTGCCGGAATATTGGGAATATGTGCAGCGCACGCTGGAATGGGCCGATGGTGGGGAGCCCAATGTGCTGCTCGATGATGGCGGTGACATGACGCTGCTCGTGCATTACGGGCTCCGCGCCGAACAGGGCGATACCGCGTTCCTGGACAAGGCGACGAATGAGGAAGAGGAAGTCTTCTTCGCCCTGATTAAGAAATGCCTGACGACCAAGCCGGGTTGGTTCGCCAAGCTTGCTGCCGCCATCAAGGGCGTTTCGGAAGAAACCACCACGGGCGTGCATCGGCTTTATGTCATGGCCAAGGAAGGGCGCCTGCTTTTCCCGGCCATCAATGTGAATGATAGTGTGACCAAGTCGAAATTCGACAATCTCTATGGCTGCCGCGAATCCCTGGTGGATGCGATCCGTCGCGGCACCGATGTGATGATGGCCGGCAAGGTCGCGATGGTGTGCGGCTTTGGTGATGTGGGCAAGGGTTCAGCCGCGTCGCTCAGGAATGCCGGCTGCCGCGTGATGGTGAGCGAGGTTGACCCGATCTGCGCCTTGCAAGCCGCCATGGAAGGCTACCAGGTCGTCACCATGGAACAGGCCGCGCCGATGGCCGATATTTTCGTGACGGCGACAGGCAATGTGGATGTGATCACGGTTGATCACATGCGCGCCATGAAGCATCGCGCCATTGTCTGCAATATCGGGCATTTCGATTCCGAAATTCAGGTGGCGGGTCTGCGCAATATGAAGTGGGATAATGTGAAGCCGCAGGTCGATGAAATCGAATTCCCCGACCAGAAGCGCATCATACTTCTGTCTGAAGGCCGCCTGGTGAATCTTGGCAATGCGACGGGCCATCCTTCCTTCGTGATGTCGGCTTCCTTCACTAACCAAGTGCTCGCGCAGATCGAACTCTGGACCAATACGTCCAAGTACGAACGCAAGGTCTATACCCTGCCGAAGCATTTGGATGAGAAGGTGGCGGCGCTGCATTTGGCGAAGGTGGGTGCGACACTCACGCAGCTTACCGCGCAGCAGGCCGGCTATATCGGCGTGGATACGCAAGGCCCCTTCAAGGCTGAACAGTACCGCTACTGAAGTTTGGTTTGGTCGTATTTTCCGAGCCGCCAAGTGATTCCTCTTGGCTTGAAAATACTCCTCAATTCAACGCGCCGGGGCGTGGAGATGGCTCCCACCCCGGCGCAACCATCTCTGAGCGTTTGGTCGCATTTTCCGGGTCGCCAAGTGTTCCACTTGGCTTGAAAATGCTCCACCGCGAATCGGGCAGCCCGCCCGCGCCACGCATGGATCACGCGCATGGACCTGAGCGCCCTTTTCTCTGCCCTGCTGATGGGGATTGTCGAAGGTTTCACTGAATTCCTGCCGATTTCCTCAACCGGGCATTTGATCCTGCTTGGCGAGTTGATCGGCTTCCAGGGCCCGCCCGGCAAGGTTTTTGAAATCTCCATCCAGCTTGGCGCTATTCTTGCCGTCTGTTGGATCTATCGCGCGCTGATCATTGAACTTTTGCGCGGCATGTGGCGGCCGGGACGGGAGCGCTACTACGTCATCAACCTCCTGCTCGCCTTCCTGCCAGCGGCGGTGATAGGCTTTCTGTTCCACAAAACAATCACAACGCTGCTGTTCAACCCTTGGGTTGTCTCCATCGCGCTGATTCTGGGCGGCGTTGCGATCATTGCCATCGAAAAGCTGCGCCCGGCGCCCAGCATTCATAGCGTGCCGGAAATCGGGCCACTCGCCGCTGTGCTGGTTGGGCTTGGCCAGGCTTTGGCGATGATCCCGGGCACATCGCGTTCCGGTGCTACCATCATCACGGCACTGCTGATCGGCGTCGAACGGCGCACCGCCGCCGAGTTTTCCTTCATGCTCGCCATCCCGACCATGTTTGCCGCCAGCTTCTACAGCCTTTGGAAAGTGCGCGCCGAGATTGACCCGAGTGCTTTCGGCCAAATCGCGGTCGGCTTCATCGCTGCCTTCATCGTTGCCTTCATCACGGTGCGCGCCGTGCTGGCGCTGATCGGGCGCATCGGCTTCACGCCCTTCGGCTATTACCGTATTGCGCTGGGCGCGTTGATGTTGGTTGTCCTGGCGCTCCGCTAGTCAGAAATGACCCCGCGCTACAGCTTCGCCTATGGCTCGAATACCGATGAACAGGATTGGCGCGATTGGTGCGCGCGCCATGGTCATGACCCGGCAGCCATCCGCCCAATCGGCCCAGGAATTCTCCCCGATGCGCGGCTCGCTTTTGATTTCTTCAGCCCTAGCCGAGGCGGCGGCGCGCTGAATTTCCAAAGCCGTCTCGGCGGTTTCATTGAAGGCGTCGTGCTGGAAGTGTCTGAGGCCGGCTGGCGCATGTTGGATCAAAAGGAAGGCGCACCCCACGCCTATCAGCGCCGCACACGCCATATCATCCTGCCCGATGGCGAGGCTTTGGAAGCCATTGCCTATCAGGTCGTGCCGGAACGCCAGCAGGGTTTTGTCGCACCCCCTGAGCCCTATCTAAACGCCGTTCAGCGCGGCTTCGCTTCCCATGGCCTGCACCCAGACCCGTTGGAGGCCGCCGCGCGTGGCGAAGAAGGCTGCCATCACCTGCCCGATGTCTTTGTCTATGGCACGCTGATGCAGGGCGGCTTCTGGCACGGCCCCGCCGCCAAGGCGGGCATCGCCGCCATTACGCCCGCGCAAGCAAACGGCACGCTATTTGACCTCGGCGATTACCCCGCCCTCACACTCGGCGCAGCCACACCCATCCAGGGCGAAATCCTGACCTTCAAGGATATCGCAACTGCCTTGCCCATTCTGGATGAAATAGAAGATGCCGCGCCCGATGGCGGCACTTCCGGCATGTATCGCCGCACCATCATGACAGTGACGGATCAGGCCGGGCAGCGCCGCCGTGCCTGGGCCTATGTGATGGCGCCGGAAAGCTTGGGTGCCGCGCCGATCATCGCCTCAGGCGATTGGCGCGCGCACCAGCGCGACAAGCGGGGCGTCTAACCCGCCCCGACCAAATCACTGTTCTTCGTCGCGATCAGTGCCGACTTCGATATCCTCGCCGATATCCTCGGCGTCATCTTCCAGCTCTTCCGCGTCTTCGATCGCCTCATCGCCTTCGATATCTTCCACTTCGATATCATCGGTCTCGGCCTCCGGCGTGCCGGGCGCTTTCTTCAGCCGCTCATCCAGCGGGGTCGCACCATTGCGGCGCAGACGCGGTTGTTCCGCCGGCTGTTCCGTGGCGCATTTCGGGCAGACCGCCGGGGTGCGCAACAAATCATAAAATTTCGCGCCGCAAGCAACGCAAGTCCGCTTCAGGCCGAGTTCTGGCTTCGCCATGCAAACGCCTCTTGATTTCCGCTGGGCGCGGATTTGCAAATAACCATCCTGGCATGCCCAGAATGATCCCGTAAAAATCAGGGACGCGCGCATTGCCACGCCCTGCCCTGCCATGTCAAACCGCCTATATGTCCTCTGCCCCGCCCCGCCCCTTCCGCGCCAGCAAACCCTCGGCCCCGCTTTCGGGCAAGGCCGGGGTGGCCGGCGACAAATCCATCAGCCACCGCGCCCTTATGTTCGGCGCGCTTGCCGTCGGCACCACCGATATCGCTGGGCTTTTGGAAGGGGAGGATGTGCTCCGCACCGCCGCCGCCATGCGCGCCCTGGGTGCCGAGGTGGAAAAGCTCGGCCCCGGCCAATGGCGCGTCTCCGGCCGCGGCGTGGGTGGCCTGACCGAGCCCGGCGATGTGCTGGATATGGGCAATTCCGGTACCGCGGCACGGCTGCTGCTGGGCTTGCTCTCCGGCCATCCGCTATTCGCGGTGATGACCGGCGATGCTTCACTGAGGCGCCGGCCCATGAAGCGCGTGACCGACCCGCTTTCGGCAACGGGGGCGCAATTCTGGACCCGCGAGGGCGGGCGCCTGCCCCTGGCCGTGCGTGGCGCCACAGACCCGCTACCCTTGGATTACCGACTGCCGGTTGCCTCCGCCCAGGTGAAAAGCGCCTGCCTGCTGGCGGGCTTGTGTGCGCCAGGCATTACCCGCGTGGTGGAACCGGAACCCACGCGCGACCATACGGAAAACATGCTGCGCCATTTCGGCGCCATGGTGGCAGTGGAGGACACCGCCGAAGGCCGCGTGGTGCGGCTGGATGGCCAGCCGGAATTAAAAGCCGCGCCCATCAGCGTGCCGGGCGACCCTTCCTCAGCCTCCTTCCCGCTGGTCGCGGCACTTCTGGTGCCGGGGTCACGCATCAGCCTGACGCAAATCGGGCTCAATCCTTTGCGGACCGGGCTATTCACCACGCTCCGCGAAATGGGCGCCGCGCTCAAGATAGAAAATGCCCGGATCGAAGGCGGGGAGGCGGTGGGCGATGTTATCGGCGAATATACCGCGCTGAAGGCCGTGGATGTGCCGCCGGGCCGCGCCCCTTCCATGATTGACGAATACCCTATCCTGGCAGTGGCCGCCTCCTTCGCGCGCGGCACCACGCGCATGCGCGGACTTGCGGAATTGCGCGTGAAGGAAAGCGATCGCCTCGCCGCCACCGCCGCGCTGCTCGAAGCCAATGGCGCCAAGGTCACCATCGAAGGCGATGATCTCCTGGTCCATGGCACGGGCGCGCCACCCGCCGGCGGTGGCTTGGTCACCACGCATATGGATCACCGCATCGCCATGGCCGCCCTGGTCATGGGCCTTGCCACGCAAAACCCCGTCACGGTGGATGAGGCGAGCTTCATTGACACCTCCTTCCCCGGTTTCGCCGCGCTGATGAACCGCCTGGCCGGGTCGGACGCGATCCGCCCGGCATGAGGCTGCCCGCCGGCACCGTCATTGCAGTCGACGGCCCCGCCGCCGCGGGCAAGGGCACCCTCGCCCGGCGCCTGGCGGCCGAGCTTGGCCTGCCTTACCTGGATACCGGCCTGCTCTATCGCGCAGTAGGCCGGCGCGTGCTGGATCGCGGCATAGACCCGCAGGATGCCCGCGTGGCGGAAGCCGAGGCTCGCGCCCTGACGCCCGAAGACCTCGCGCGCAGCGATTTGCGCGGCTCCTTAGCCGATATGGCCGCCAGCAAGGTCGCCGCCATTCCCGCCGTGCGCGCTGCCTTGCTTGATTTCCAGCGCCGTTTCGGCGCCGCCCAGGGTGCCGTGCTGGATGGGCGGGATATCGGCACGGTGGTCTTCCCCGAGGCGCGCGTAAAGTTGTTCATCACCGCGAGTGTCGCCGAACGTGCCCGGCGCCGCTTTCTGGAACTGACAGGGCGCGGTGTCGCCGCAGACCCCGCCCAGGTGGAAGCCGAAATCCGCGACCGCGATGCGCAAGACGCCAATCGTCCCGTGGCCCCCACCAGGCGCGCCCCGGATGCCTTTGAGATAGACACAACCGCGCTGAATGCCGATGAAACCTTCCACGCGGCATTGGCTTTCATCAGGAAAAAGCTCAGGGTAATCGCTTGAAGGGCTCACTGCTGAGTTCTGAGTAGTAATGAGCCCAGATAATCTGTGTTCATGGCGGCTTTTTTTCTTCTGACTTTAAGGCTGTGTTTGTCGTCTGCGTTGC
>JADCFN010000012.1 GCA_020249505.1 Roseomonas sp.
AGGCCGCGAATAACGCGCAGCGGATGGTCAGGACGCACCCGCTTTTCAAGATCAACATAGCTGAACAAGGAACCAGCCACCGCGTCATTGCCACGCATCGCAACCTCGACCAAATGCAACAACAGTGAATCATGAATACGGAAATCAGGCTACGAATTTCAGCAGCCGGCTAGGCGACCGCATGCCAGAGTGGATGTGCCGCTGGTACAGGCTGGCGCGGATCAGGCCTCGGGTTAATGCCCGCCACCCGCGCCAAAGCGGGCGAGGCCAAACACAGCACTACCGCCAGAATCAGCCGCATGAAGCGAGCATGCGCTCCACGAATGCCGGCACGATCTGCGTTGCCGGGCCGTGATGCGCCTCATGGAACAGCGCCGTGCCTTCGGTTTCTTCAAGGTTCAATTCCACGCAGCGCGCATGCCGCCGTACGGCCTGCACAAAACCCGCGGCGGGATAGACTTGGCCCGAAGTGCCGATGGAAACAAACATGCCACAATCATGCAAAGCCGTTTCGATGCGTTCCATCTCAAGCGGGATTTCGCCGAACCAAACCACATGTGGCCGCAGCCGCCCTGATGCACCACAAGCCGGGCAGGCAGCATGCGCGGTGATGTCATGCTCCCAAACACTTACGGCGCCACAGGCAAGGCAGCGCGCCTTCAGCAATTCGCCGTGCATGGCTATCACATTGCGCGATCCCGCGCGCTGATGCAGGCCATCTATATTCTGCGTCACCAGTGTCACCGGCGCGCGCCAGGCGGCTTCCAACCGCGCCAGGGCGAAATGCGCTGCGTTCGGTTGGATCGCCGGATCACGCAACTGTGCGCGCCGAGCGTTATAGAAGCCCTGCACCAATTCCGGATTGCGCGCGAAGGCTTGCGGGGTTGCCACATCTTCAATCCTGTGGCGCGCCCAAATGCCATCGGCGTCGCGAAAGGTAGCGAGGCCGGATTCGCGGGAAATTCCCGCGCCGGTCAGGATCACAATCGGTGGCGCCATTAGCTTGTGGGCGGCGATGGCGGCGTGCAGCTACGCGGCGGGCGCGGCAAGGGTTGGTCCGGGCGCGGTGGCGCAGGGTTTTCGCTTTGCTGGGGCGTGGATATCACCGGCGCATCAAGGCAGGGACCAAGAGCGAGTAGGGCGAGCATGATCAGCATGGCAGCCTCCTTCGCGTAGCTCAGCACAAAGAATGGCCCTTTCGCAATGCAGGGCTTGCGGTGCGGCGCGGCGTCGGGGAGTGTACTGGTAGAAGCAATAGGGAAACAGCGCGTGGCCGGACCGGATCAAGGCAGTATCGAGTCGCGCTATTCCTGGATTGTCGCCATGACGGCGGTGACCATGCTCTCGCTTGCCGCCGGCGGCCCGATCACCGTGGTTGTCGGCCTGGTACAAATCGCCGAGGATTTCGGCAGCGGGCGTTCCCTGCCATCGCTCGCCAATTCGCTGGCCTATTTCGGCACTGCCATTGGCGGCATGGTCTGCGGCGTGATGGTGGCGCGCTTCGGCCAAAGGCTGGTCGCGATGATTGGCGGCATCGCTGTGGCGCTTGGTTTGATGCTCGCTTCTTTTGGTGAAAGCTGGGCGCTGCTGGTCGGGCTTGGGCTGGGTGTTGGCCTTTTTGGCAATGGTGCCTTGTTCCCGCCAATGCTCGCTTATGTCTCGCTTTGGTTCGACCGGCGGCGCGGCACAGCACTCGCGCTGGTCGCTTCCGGCCAATATGTTGCTGGGTTTCTGTGGCCGCCGATTTTTGAGCGTGCCATCGCTACTTTCGGCTGGCAGCGCACCATGTTCGGCTATGGGATACTGGTCGCGGCCATTGCGGTGCCCTTAGCCGCTTTGGTGCTGCGCGCACCGCCAGCCCAACCCACTACCGGGAATTTCGCTGAGAAGATGCAACCAGGCGGGCGCGTGCTCGGCATGAATGGCAATCTGGCCTTTTTCCTGCTCGCATTCTGTTCCTTCTTGTGCTGCATCCCCATGGCCATGCCGGCAGCGCATCTCGTCGCGTTTTGTGGTGATCTTGGCATTACCGCGTCCCGCGGTGCGCTCATGCTTTCCGTGCTCACCTTCGCCGCCTTCATGGCGCGGCAATTCTGGGGCTGGCTTTCGGATAAGATCGGTGGGCTATGGACGATTGTCTTTGGATCGCTCGCGCAAATCCTGGGCATGCTCGGTTTTCTGGCGACACAGGATGAGGCGGGGCTGTTCTTCGTCGCCGCCGCTTACGGGCTTGGCTTCAGCGGCATCATCCCTGCCTATGTGCTGACACTCCGCGCGCTATTCCCGGCGGCCGAGGCGCATTGGCGTGTGCCGACGCTGTTATTCCTGAGCCTTTCCGGCATGGCGGCCGGCGCTTGGCTTGCGGGGTATATTTATGACTGGCTCGGCTTCTACGCTGCTGCCTGGTGGGCCGGCATTGGCTTTAATCTGGTGCAATTCGCCCTGATTGTCTTTTTGCTATTGCGCTGGCGGCAAGGTTTGACCACGGCCTGATGGCGCTTGGTTTACGCCGCCAACGCCCGCGTCTAGCATCCAGGAAGCTTTGATATCCAACGGGAGGATTCCATGCTGAAACGCAAACACCTGGTCGCCGCCGTAGCTGCTTTTGGCTTGGCATTACCGGGCATCGCCGCGGCGCAGGCGCCGCAATTCTTTCGCATCGGCACGGGCAGTGCCGGCGGTACCTATTATCCGGTGGGCGGCATTATCGCGAATGCCATTTCCTGCCCGCCCGGCGCGCCTTGTGGCCAGGCCGGCGGTACGGCCGGTGTGCCCGGCATGGTCGCGGTGGCGCAGGCCACACAGGGCTCCGTGCAGAATGTCGCCATGGTGCAGGCAGGCAATGCAGAAGCAGGTTTCACGCAATCCGATGTTTCCCATTGGGCCTTTACCGCCACCGGCTTGTTTGAAGGCCGGCCCAAGACGGATCGGATTCGTTTTGTCGGGCATCTGTTCCCGGAACATATCCATGCCGCTGTCCGCCGTGACAGCGCCATCCGCAATTTTGAGGATCTGCGCGGCAAGCGCATCGCGATCGGCCTGCAGGCTTCCGGCGCGCGCATCGGGTCAGAGCTGATCCTTTCCGCCTTTGGTCTGAATGCCGGGCGCGAATATACGGCGGAATATTTGAACCAGGCGCAGGGTACAGAACGCATGCAGGATCGCGGTCTTGATGCGACCATTACAGTGGTGGGCTATCCGGCAGCGGCCTTCACAGAATTTTGTAGCCGCAGCGGCTGCCGCTTCCTGCCCATTCCGCCCGCACAAGCAGCGCGCGTGATTGAACGTGCCCCCTTCTATGGCCAGGGTGTCATTCCCCGCAGCGCCTATGAAGGGTTGGAAGCTGATGTACCGACGCTGACCGTGGGTGCCGTGCTCGTGGTACGTGACAGCCTGCCGGATGAGCTTGTCTATAACGTCACGCGCTCTTTGTGGTCTGATGTGACGCGCGGCCTGCTTGACCGTGGCCATGCCAAGGGCAAGGAGATCGTGAAGGAAAACGCACTGCAAGGCCGTGGCGTTGTGCCCTTCCATCCGGGTGCTGAGCGTTTCTACCGCGAAGCCGGCATTCTGCGTTGAATAAAGGGTAATTGGCCGTGACCGCGAAGAATGAAGGCGGCGCGGCCGCCCAAACCAAGCTCGACCTTGATGCCGCGGCCGAGCTTGAAAAGAAATATGACAGCGAAATGCAGTTCCGGAACCTGTCGGGCTTCGCCGCGCGGCTGGTGCCGGCGCTGCTCGTGGCACTATCGTTTTTTCACTACTACACCGCTGGTTTCGGCATCCTGACCGAGCATTGGCACAAGGCAATCCATGTCGCTGCCGTGCTTGGCCTGATTTTCCTGATGTTCCCAACCAAGCGCAATTTTGGCCCGCTGGTCGGCGGTATTCCGCTTTATGATTGGGCTTTCGCGCTGCTGGTTGCCGCTGCCTGTCTTTACTTGCCGATCATTTTCGATGAGCTCACCTTCCGTATCGGCATGCCCAATACTGCCGATATGGTGATGGGCACGATCATGGTGGTGCTGCTGCTGGAAGCGACACGCCGCGCCATGGGTTGGGTGCTGCCGGCCATCGTAATTGTGTTCATTATCTACGGCCTCTACGGCAATCACCTGACCGGCGTGCTGGCGCATCCGGGCGCAAGCTGGGAAGGCTTCATCAGCCATGTCTATCTGACGCAGGAGGGCATTTTCGGCATTCCTGTGAAAGTGGTCGCCACCTTCGTTTTTCACTTCGTGCTGTTTGGTGTGCTGGCGACGCGCATGGGCCTGGGCCAATTCTTCATTGATCTGGCGTCAATTGTGGCGGGGCGTTACCCGGGCGGGCCGGCCAAGGTCGCCGTGGTGTCCTCCGCCATGTTTGGCACCATCAGCGGTTCTTCCATTGCGAATACTGTCACCACGGGATCGCTCACCATCCCTGCCATGAAGCGCATTGGCTATAAACCGCATTTTGCCGGGGCGGTGGAAGCGGCGGCAAGTGCGGGCGGGCAGATCACGCCCCCCATCATGGGGGCTGCGGCCTTTGTGATGATTGAATTCCTCAATATCCCTCTGACGACTTTGCTGATCGCCGCGGCGATTCCAGCCTTCATGCATTTCTGGGGCGTCTTTGTGCAGGTGCATTTCGAGGCCAAGCGGCTTGGCCTGCGCGGTATGCCGGAATCGGAAATTCCGAAGCTTTGGCCTACCATCAAGCATGGCTGGCCCACCGTTATTCCGCTTGTTCTGCTGGTGGGCGTCATTATCGAAGGCTTCACGCCCTATCTCGCGGCCTTCACCGGCATCACCGCCTGCATTGTGGTGGGTTTCCTCAATCCGCGCCAGCGCCTGACGCTGCGCGATTTGTGGGATGCGTTTGATATCGGGTCGCGCTACGCGCTGGCCGTCGGCGCTGCTGCGGCGGCGGTTGGGATTGTGGTGGGTGTTGTGACACTCACCGGGGCGGGCTTTCGCATTTCCTTTATGGTAACGCAGGCAGCCGCGCAAACGGCAGAATTCTTCAGGCCGATTGTTGAAATACTGCCTGCCGGCATGGCTTCCATGCAAGGCCTGACACTGTTCCTGACGCTGGTATTTGTAGCGTTGGTCTGCATCGCCATGGGCTGCGGCATTCCAACAACAGCGTTATACATTGTGCTTGCCGCGATTGCGGCGCCTGCGGTGCAGCAGCTTGGTGTGCCGCCACTCGCGGCGCATCTTTTCATTTTATACTACGGGATTCTCGCTGACCTGACGCCACCTGTCTGTGTTGCGGCCTATGCAGCCGCCGGAATTGCAGGTTCAAACCCCTTCCGCACCGGCATCACCGCGTTTCGGTTGGGGCTTGCCAAGGCAACCGTACCCTTTGTTTTCGCCTATTCGCCGGCCATGCTGATTATGGTGGATGGTTTCACCTGGGGCGATTTCCTCTTCACCACCATCAGCTGCGCCATTGGTGTTTTGGTGCTGGGCATTGGGATGACAGGCTATGCCTTTACTCATATGGGGCTTGGCGCCCAGGCAATCCTGGTGATTTCAGCGCTTTTGATGATTTCACCAAATATTCCCATGACCCTGACCGGGGCAGTGCTGGCCCTACCGGTATTCTTCCTGAATTGGCGCCATTCACTGCGTAATGCGCCAAGCTGAGTTTTACCTTTCTTCCAACACCGCGCGCAGCTTGTGCATCAGGGCTTCGCGCGCCGCGTCATCCCGCGCGTTTTCCGTGGCACTTTCAATCGCGAGCATGAGCGCCGCACGTTGATTATGCCAATCGGGCCCTACGCTCCGCACCGGATCGGCGCGGCGCCCTTTGGCATCCTGGCGCTTCGGGCGCGCGCCTTTGGGCAGCGACCAACCTTCATCCAGCACCGGCATGATTACCTGATCCGCCGCAGTGATGCCGCCTTCGGTCAGGCGCTTGGCAAGCGCTTCCATTGCCGGCGCTTCGCCATGCACCAGAAAGACGCCTCCCAAAACCTTGCCGCGCGCCGTAAGCCAGCGCACCAATTCACTTGCATCGGCATGACCAGAAAAATCACGGATTTCGGTGATATGCGCCTCCACGCGAATGGTTTCACCCTGAATGCGTACCTCCGGCTTGCCTTCCTGCAATAGTCGGCCGAGCGTGCCTTCCGCCTGATACCCAGTCAGCATAACCGTCGCGGCAGGGCTCCAGAGCCAGCGCTTCAAATGATGCCGAATGCGTCCGGCATCGCACATGCCAGAACCGGCGATGATGATATGAAACCCCTCGGCTTCCGCGATGCGGCGGCTTGCCTCCCCACTTTCCGTTGGGCGGATCAGGTGGGAACGCAAGGCGCGGCTGATAGAAGAACCATTTTCAAGCGTTGCCGCATGTTCCAAAAATACTTCCGTTGCACGGATCGCAAGTGGGCTATCCATGAAAATCGGCACTTCAGGAATGGTGCCAGCTTGCATCAAGGTCACCAGATCCCAGCAGATTTCCTGGGTGCGTTCCACGGCAAAGGCGGGGATCAGCAGTACGCCTTCTGGCTTCGCCGCTTCCTGCACAATGGCTGCAAGCTTTGCGCGCCGTTCCACATGATCAACGCAAGGCTTATCCTCATCACCATAGGTGCTTTCGATGAACACATGATCCAGCGCTGCTGGTGCTTCGCTTTCATGATGAAACACCGAACAATCAGGGCCCAAATCACCTGAGACCAATACGCGCACCGGCGCATCCTTGCCATCAGCGCATTCGATTTCAATGGAAGCCGAACCCAGCATATGCCCAGCATTCCACCAGCGCGCCCGCACCCCGGGCACGGGTTCCACCCAGCGCCCGAAGGGCACCGCGCGAAAGGCTGAAAGCACCGCGGCCGCATCCGCAACGGTGTAAATCGGGTGTACCGGTGCGCGCCCGCGATGGCGGTTGCGGCGATTGAGCTGCGAGACCTCCATTTCCTGCACATGGCCGGAATCCGGCAGCATGACAGCGCACAGATCCGCCGTAGCGGCCGTAGCGTGGATCACGCCGCGAAAGCCGGCCGCCTTCAGCTTGGGCAACAATCCAGAATGGTCGATATGCGCATGGGTCAATAGCACCGCGTCAATCTCGCGCGGGTTGAAGGGAAACTCCTCCCAATTCAGGGATTTCAGGGTTTTCGGCCCCTGAAACATGCCGCAATCGACCAG
The DNA here is from genome assembly GCA_020249505.1 of Roseomonas sp. Taxonomy (GTDB): domain Bacteria; phylum Pseudomonadota; class Alphaproteobacteria; order Acetobacterales; family Acetobacteraceae; genus Neoroseomonas. The sequence goes on from JADCFN010000012.1 coordinate 7,146, forward strand.
AAAGCGGCTCTGCCCGGTGTCGAAAACCAGGCAATAGCCGGTCACCGTGCGTGCCGCGCCGCAAACCCTGACTGATAAGGCCATTTTTTCCTCCCCAGCATCCGCTCTGGGCTGTGCAAGAGCAAACCTTGTCCCTTGGCGGGGCTTTGTCCAGCATTCCCGCACGGCTGCCGATTTGTATTGATAAAAGACAAAAATAGGCAGAGAATGAAGGAAATGGACGGGGCCGCGCAAAGGTCCTCGCCATGAAGGCAAAGCGAGGAAGCAGGCAATCATGAACCCGCTTGATGTCACGCGTTCGATGATGGATGGCCTTGGGGCCGAAGGCGATGTCTGCATGAAATGCGGATCACGCTCCCTTGGGCTTTGCGCGCCGCTGGACGCCGCCGCGCTGGATGATGTGGCCGCCGATAGCGAAAGGGTGGCGCTGGAAGCGCGCGCGCCGATTTTCCATCAGGGTGATGACGCACGCTATATTTATACGCTTACTGAAGGTATGGCGCGCTTGATGCGCGTGCTGCCGGATGGCCGACAAGCCGCGATAGGCTTTCGCTTTGCCGGCGATATTCTGGGTTTTACGCCTTCGGAAGAACATGCCTTCGGCGCGGAAATGCTGACCGATGGCAGGGTGTGCCGCATGGAACGGCGCAAGCTTGAACAATTATTCCGCCGCTACCCGTTGCTGGAACGCCGCTTTCTTGATCTTTGTGCGCGGGAATTGGCGCAAAGCCAAGAACACATCATGGCGCTGGGCCGCTTCACGGCGGAAGAACGCGTCGCCGCCTTTCTGCTTTCGCTGGTGGAAGCGCAGCGTCGGCGTGGCCATAAGGGACCGGTCTTTGACCTGCCCGCGACCCGCGCCGATATCGGCGAATTCCTGGGCCTGACGCTGGAAACCGTGAGCCGCGCCATTTCTGGCTTTAGGCGGCGCGACCTGATCCGGCTGCATGGGCAGGGCGGCATTGAAATCCTGAATGAAGACGCGCTGACCGCCCTTGGCACCGGCGAGGGGCAGGACGCGGCCTGAACCGCGCTGCATTCACGGCCGCGTAATGCTGCGATAGACTTCACGCAGCATAAGGAAGCAGCCCATGACCGATTTGCCACGCCAGGTGGATATCGCCGAGGAAGGCCCGCGTGAGGGCTTTCAGATTGAGAAAAATCCGATCCCAAGCGCGGATAAGATCGCGCTGATTGATGCGCTTTCGGCAACCGGCCTCAAGCATATTCAGGTAGCCTCCTTTGTCTCGCCCAAGCTCGTGCCAGGTTGGGCCGATGCTGAAGCGGTTGTCGCAGGATTCACGCGAAACCCCGATATTCATTATACCGCGCTCTGGTTCAATGCGGCGGGGCTGGATCGTGCGATGGCCTTCAAGGATCGCTTGCATCTTTTTGGGTCCATCAGCCTTGCCGCATCTGAGGCGTTTTCGTTGAAGAACCTAAACCGTGATCGCGCCGGACAGATTGAAGCCATGCGCAAGCAAACGGCAGCACACGTAACCGTTGGCGTGCCGGTAACGCGCATTGGGCTGCAAGCGGCCTTTGGTTGCAATTATGCCGGCGATGTCGCCCCCGCCCAGGTCATGGCAGCGATTACGGATGGCCTGAAAATTGCCACTGAAGCGGCTGTTGCGATCCGTGATTTGACCCTGGCCGACACCATGGGCTGGGCCAATCCACACCAGATCGAAACCGTGGTTGGTGAGGTACGCAATCGCTGGCCGGAATTGCGGCTTTCGCTGCATTTGCACGATACGCGCGGCCTTGGCATTGCCAATGCCATGGCGGGTTTGCGCATGGGTGTGGCGCGTTTTGATGCCGCGGTGGGCGGCCTTGGCGGCTGCCCCTTTGCCGGCCAGCCAGGCGCGCCAGGCAATATCGCGACCGAGGAATTGGCGCTGCTCTGTGCCGAGCTTGGCATTGCAACCGGTATTGATCTCGAAGCGCTGGTGGAAGCGGGCAGGCTTGCGGAACGCATTCTGGATCGGCGCCTGCCAAGTGCCGTATTGCGCGGCGGGACTCTGGCACGGTTTCGCCCGCGCGCGGCTTGAGTTTCTGGGCCGGGATGATGCCATGACGAGATGTTTTCGAAAGGCGAAGAGATGGTAAGCGTGGAGTTTATCTTGGAAGACCCACAAATGCCGCGTACCATCTTTTGGGAGCGGACCCTGGCTATCCTGCACGCCATCCCGCAATCCGGCGGGTCGCGCATCCATATCCCTGGCGAGGATGTCGCCATGGAAACCAATTGGCCGCGTTATGCCAATATGGGTTCCGCCTATGTTCGTGGTCTGGGTCATGATCTTTCAGCGTCTGGCGTTGTAATTCGATACTACACGCAGCTTGCGGATTGGGCGCACAGACACCCCCATGAGACTATATTGATGATCAATATGCATCCGTTCATTCGGATACCCAGGATGTTACGAGGTATTAGTAATTTGTATATTGCCGATGGCTGCTTGTCTGAGTTGGATCGTTCGGTCAATCCGCGCTGCATTTCCATGCCGGCTTTACCGATCCAGACTTCAGATCAGGATTACACGGCAGAAGGTCGGCGCAAGTATCTTGCAAGCTTTCAGGGGGTGCTTTCCCATCCCGTACGCGCATCACTAGGTCAGTTTCACGAGCACCAAAAAATCCCTATCAGGATAATCGAAAAAGCGCGCCACGCAACCCTGCAACTGGATGCAATCAGCGGGCGTGCCGATGAAGATTATAGGGACTTAATGGAAAACGCAGACTTTGCCTTTATCCCCAGGGGTGATGCGCTTTTTTCATACAGATTGCTTGAAGCAATGTCCTTCGGCAGCATCCCCATCGTCCTTGCTGACAATTGGGTCCTGCCTTTTGATCGCCTGATCGATTGGTCTTCTTGCGCATTGCGGCCCAGAGAAGACGAAATCGGCACATGTATTGAATTAATCAAGACCTTGTCCGATGCGGAAGTCTTTCAGCGCAAACAGAAAGTTTTGGAAGTCTATCGGCAGCATTTTGCGTCTCTGGAACAAATTCTGGTTGGAGGTTTACTGACCGAATTGGAAAAATGCCGCACCAGAGTTTCATAGCGTGTGTAGTACGATGGAAGATTCCCGCCGATTCGCGCCAGCAGTCGCCCGCAACAGGGCCGTCATTAAAGAAGTCCTGGCGCGCCATTTGCCTGCATCAGGTCTGGTTTTGGAAATTGCAAGCGGCTCCGGCGAACACGCTGTGCATTTTGCCACGCACTTCCCGGCACTGACCTTTCAACCGACAGACCCGGACGCGGCTGCCCTTGCCAGCATCACGGCATGGCAGGCTGAAGCGCAGCTTACCAATCTTCTTCCGCCAATATTGCTGGATGTGATGTCTGATGACTGGCCGGTGCGAGATGCTGACGCAGTGATTTGCATCAATATGATTCATATCGCGCCCTGGGAAGCGACAGCGGCGCTTACTCGCGGCGCGGCGCGGATCTTGCCGCCCGGTGCCATGCTTTTTCTTTACGGCCCCTTCAAGCGTGGCGGGCAACACACCGCGCCCAGCAATGCTGAATTCGATGAAAGCTTGCGCGCCCAGGATGCGCGCTGGGGCGTGCGAGACCTGGAAGCAGTTGCTGAAATCGCCCGCGCGGCAGGCTTCACCGCGCCGGTGGTGGAAGCGATGCCGGCGAATAACCTATCCGTGATTTTTCGCCGGCAGTCGTAATTCTTTAGTGTGAAAGCAACACCGGCACCGTCATTTCGCGGAGCAAGCTGCGCGTGACGCCGCCCAGGATGAATTCGCGTAAGCGTGAATGCCCATAAGCACCCATCACCAGCAAATCTGCGCCCATGTCACTCGCGTGATTGAGCAGCAGTGCAGAATCCGCCAGATCATCCGCGACCGCCTTGGCCACTTCAACCTTCAGCCCATGGCGCGCCAAATGCCGCGCGATATCGGCACCCGGTTCTTCACCATGCCCATCCAGACCGCGCATGGGATTGGCAAGGAACACCGTCGCTGTTTCTGCCTTGGCAATCAGCGGCAAGGCATCATGCAGGGCACGCGATGCTTCGCGGCTGGCATTCCAACCTACCAGTACGCGCTTGCCGATGGACTTGAAATCGCCTGCGAAGGGAATAGCCAAAACGGGGCGCCCGGAATCGAATACCACTGTTTCCAGAAGCCCGGCATTGTCACTTTCCGGATCATCCTGCCCCAGCACGATCAGATCGGCATAACGGCCATGAAGTGCCAGGATTTCCGGTGTGGTGCCTTCCACCTGGCGCCATTCACCCATGATACCCTCACGCGCCAGCGCTGCCTCGAAGCTTGCTTTCAGCTTCACGCCGGCAGCCAGCGCCGATTGGCGCATCTGTTCCATCAGCTCCGCGATGACCGCGCCACCGCCACCGCCATCGCCCATGGCCATGACCGGGATCGCGACATCAATGACCTGAAGCGCGGTCAAATGCGCGCCATGCTGGCGTGCAAGCGATGCCGCGATATCAAGCCGCACCTGTGCGCGCGGCGATTGATCCAAATGGACGAGAATTTCACAGAGCTTCATCTCAGCTTCCTCCCGAGGAATGGCGCCTGAATAGACGGGTTGGTCAGGCGTTGACTTGATCAATGTCAAGTTTAGCGTGCTTCAATCCTCCTCTGGGCGCTTCCAGGTGATGAACCAACCGACATCCCCAGGAATTCCGCACGGCCAATCAAGGATTTGCACCTTGATCTGAAAGCCGCGCGGCGCCAGTTCGCGTTCATAAAAATCATAGGCGCGCTTTGGAAAGCCGCTAAGCCTTTCCCGCCAGGCAGGATCATGGCTGGTGATGGACCGCCCCTGATCGGGCAGCCATTCGGACGGAAAGCGCATGACCAGCGCTTCCTTTTCACCGGCATCCACAGCGCGCCGCACCAGGGTGGCGATGCGGTCCAAGGTGTCGGGCGCTACGTCCCGCGCCTCAAACGCCTCGCGCAGCTTTTCCTGTTCCGCGCGCCGCGCCGCCGCTTCGGCACGCTCAGCGGCCTCAGCAGCACGTTTCTTGCCATCCACATAATCCCAAATGGATTGGGCGCTGAGATTCTGAGTGGATAAGGTCATGATCGTGTCCTTCTTCCTTTGGCGCGTTATTGCGCCAAGGCCTGAGACACGTTCTTGATCTACATCACAATTTCATCTGCCCTCAAAACTTGGCGCGCGTTTTTCCAGCATGGCATCCACCGCTTCGCGATGATCCCGCGTGCCATGCGCAAGCGCCTGATAAGCTGCCGACATTTCAAGCAGGGTGGATAGCCGGGTGTGCTGGCTTTCGCGCAGCAGCCGCTTGGTCAGCCGCACCGCTTGCGGCGGATTGGCGGCGATTTTCGCGGCAATAGCGCGTGCCGCATCCAATAGCGCTTCCGGCGCCACCACCTTCGAAACCATGCCGCAAGCCAAAGCCTCGGCCGGGCCGATGGTCTCACCGGTGAGTGACAATTCCAAAGCCTTCGACATGCCAACCACTTTCGGCAGCAAATAAGCCCCACCATCACCGGGCACGATGCCAACCTTCACAAAGCTTTCGGCAAAAAGCGCTTTCTCACTAGCCACGCGAATATCGCACATCAACGCCAGATCAAGCCCCGCACCAATCGCCGGCCCGTTCACGGCGGCAATGGTCGGGATATCCAATTCATAAAGCGCGAGGGGAATCAATTGAATGCCGCGACGATAGCTTTCGCGAATCTCTGCCCCCGTGCCGCCGCCGGTAATGCCGGTTTTGTCCCGCATGCCCTTCAAATCACCACCGGCGCAAAAGGCGGAACCCGCGCCGGTCACGATCACGCAGCGTACCGAATCATCACGTGACAGGCTACGGCAGGCGGCTTCCACTTCCTCACATTCGGCGCGCGTGGAAATCGCATTGCGCTTATCCGGGCGGTTCAGCGTCAGGGTAACGATGCCGCCATCACGTTCGATATTCAGAAATGGGCTCATGGGATGATTTCCTCCTCGCGCGCAGTGATGAAGGGCCAAAGTGCACCCGGCAGCGCTTGCGCTTCCTGCCCAATCCGTTTGGCCCAAAAGGCTTCGCTGCCACCTTCCTCGCGCCAGGACCAAAGCCGGCGCGTGAAATGATGCAGCTGATGTTCTTCCGTAATGCCCATGGCGGCGAAAACCTGATGCGCAATGGCGGCTCCGCGCGTGGCGGCTTCACCGACCGTAATCTTGGCGCAACCAATCTCAAACGCCGCTGCCGCCAGGCCACGCCGATCCACCGCACGCGCGGCCGCAGCAGCGGCAACGGACGCGGCCGAAGTCTCTGCCGCAAAAACCGCGAGCTGCTGTTGGATGGCCTGAAAGCGCCCGATGGGCCGACCGAATTGCTTGCGCGTATTGGCGTGATCCACCGCCAAGGCCAGCGCTGCCTGCATCGCTCCTGCAATCTGTGCTGAGCGCATGAGTGCGGTACACAGCAAGCCCGCTTCCGCGCCCCAGCTATTGGGCAAAACCGCTTCCGCAATGGGTGCGCCGATGATGCGCGCCCAATCCCGCGCCTCATGGCCGATATTGCCGCCTTCTTCCCAAGCGAGCGCGGCAGCCAGGTAAAGCGCAATACGCGCCCCATCCAGCAGCGCGACATGGCCAGCATGGCGCCCCCAGGGAATGGCGCCATTGCGGCTGCCAAAACTCATTGCGCCTTCGGGCGGCGTGATGCCCGAAGCTGCCAGCAAAGCACTGCCAAAAATGCTCTCGGCGAGTGGTACCGGTGCTGCATGGCGACCCAGCACTTCCAGCAAGGGCGCCACATCCGCAAAGCCAAGCCCGACACCGCCCGCTGCTTCCGGAACCAGCGCGCCATTCAGGCCAAGTGCCGCCATGGCATCCCATGTGGCGGCAGGCCAAACGCCCGCTTCAACCGCGCGCAGCACCGCAACATCGGCCGCATCTGTCAGCGCGCGATCCGCCTGTTCGGCGAGCTCCGTTACAATCTCGCTTACCATGTCAGCGCAGCCCCAATTCGCGCGCGATAATGCCGCGCATGATTTCCCGTGTGCCACCACGCAAGGAAAAGGTCGGGACAATCTGCGTCAGATAAGCATGCATACGGCGCATATCCTCTGGCATATCTTCGGTCGCGATCAGGTCGCGCACCACATTGGGCAGAGCCTGTTCGAAGTCATTGCCCAAATCCTTGACCAGCGCTGCTTGCCGCACCGGGTCCTGCCCATCTTCCAACATGCCAGCGACGGCGACTGACATATTGCGCAAAGCCCAAAGCCGCGCGACTTGGCGCCCCAGTGCGGGTGCCGCCGCGCCATCCTGCTTCAGCGTTGTCATCGCTGCTTCCAGCAAGGGGTGTGATGACAAATACCGATCCGGCCCACTGCGTTCAAACGCCAATTCGCTGGTCGCCTGCGCCCAGCCCGCACCTTCCTGACCAACCAGCGCATCTTCTGGCAGCATCACAGCATCGAAGGTGATTTCATTGAAGCCCTTCTCCCCCACCAGGTCACGGATCGGGCGGATATGCACACCCGGCGCGCGCAAATTCACCAGCACTTGCGAAAGCCCGATATGCCGCGCGCCCCCTTCCGGCGCCGGTGAGGTACGCACCAGCGCAATCATCCAATCGCAAAGATGGCCGAAGGTGGTCCAGATCTTGCGGCCATTCAGCTTCCAGCCGCCATCCACCTTTTCTGCCTTGGTGCGGAGTGACGCGAGGTCACTGCCCGAATCAGGTTCGGAAAGGCCGATGCAAAACGCGTATTCGCCGCTTGCGATGCGCGGCAGGAAATGGCGCTTCTGTTCTTCCGTGCCGAGCCGCAGGATCAGCGGGCCGGATTGCCGATCCCCGATCCAATGCGCCCCCACCGGCGCACCGGCGGCGAGCATTTCTTCCAGCACGATATTGCGTTCCAGAAAGCTGCGTTCCGCGCCGCCATATTCACGCGGCCAGCACATGCCAATCCAGCCCCTGGCGCCGACAGCGCGGGTGAAATCGCGGTCAAAACCCATCCAGGATCGAGCGCGGATTTCTGGCGTGAAGTTTGGCGCATGTTCCGCCAGAAATGCACGCACTTCCGCACGTAGCGGCGCCGCGCCATCCGGCGCATCGCGCAAATCAAAACGAAGCCCAGCCATGGCGTAGCCCCCTTACAAGACGCCGGCGGCACGTGCCGCGGCGATTTCTTCTTCTGTCATCTCAGCAAATTCGCGCAGCACCGCATCCGTATGCTCACCAGGTGCGGGTATACCGTAGCGATAGGTCACTGGCGTCGCGGTAAGATGGAGCGGTGAGGCCGGCACGCGGACCTGCCCGCCGGCATGATGCGGCACTTCCACAATCAGCCCACGCGCCTTGGTATGCGGATCAGCCGCTACATCAGCGGCAGTATTGATGGGGCCGGAGGTGATCTTGGCGTCTTCCAAAATTGCCAACCAATCAGCTCTTGGTCTTTGGCGTAACACATCATGCATCATGCCAAGCAGCAGATCGCGATTGGTCGCGCGATCCCTGGCGCGACGAAAACGCTCATCCTCCGCCCATTCGGCACGACCCAATGCCGCCGCAAGCCTTACAAACTCTCGATCATTCAAAACGCCAATGACGAATTTGGCATCCGAGCCCTGGAACACACCATAAGGCACCGCCACCACCGCATCATTGCCGGTACGCTGCATCAGGTTGCCGGCATTGAGCCAGGATGCCATGGGTGCCTGCATCAATGACACCATCGTCTCATAGAGCGAGACTTCACAGTATTGCCCTTCGCCGGTCTGATCGCGATGCCTGAGCGCGGCCAGGATTGAAACCGTTGCGGCAAAGCCTGTGAACATATCCGCCACCGGCACGCCAACGCGCTGCGGGCCGCCACCTAGCTTGCCATCAGGCTCACCGGTCACCTCCATCAGCCCAGCCATCGCCTGCGCCACAAAATCATAGCCAGAACGATGCGCGTAAGGCCCATCCTGACCGAAGCCCGTGACGGAACAATAGATCAGCCGCGGATTGATGGCGCGCAAATCCTGATAACCGAGGCCATAACGCGCCAGCGTGCCGGTGCGGAAATTCTCGATCAGCACATCCGCCTTCGCCACCATGCGTTTCAGAATGACGGCACCTTCGGCTTGCGTAAAATCCAGGCTGAGCGAGCGCTTGTTCCGATTGAGCGAGACGAAATAGGTACTGTCATCACTGCCGGCGACAAAGGGTGGGCCAAGGGCGCGCAGATCATCGCCATTGCCTTGGCGTTCCAGCTTGACGATTTCCGCCCCCAGATCGCCCAGCATTTGCGCGCAAAGCGGGCCTGCCACCACGCGGGTCAGATCGATCACGCGAAGCCCAGTCAGCGCGCCGGGCTTTGGGGTTTCTGTCATCATGCCTCAGCCACCGCGCACACGGGCGCGCAATTCAAATTTCTGGATTTTGCCGGTTGCGGTTTTCGGCAAGGGGCCGAAGGTGATGTGGCGCGGCACCTTATACCCCGCCAGATTGGCGCGGCAGAAGGCAATGATACCATCACGGTTTTCCGTCGCCCCCGGCTTTAGTGTGATGAAGGCATGCGGCACCTCGCCCCATTTTTCATCCGGGTGCGCCACCACCGCAGCTTCCATTACATCGGTGTGGCGATACAGTGCTTCTTCGACTTCCAGGCTGCTGATGTTTTCCCCGCCAGAGATCACAATATCCTTGGCGCGGTCTTTCACCTCAATATATCCATCCGGATGTAGTACCCCAAGATCACCAGTGCGGAACCAGCCATCCACGAAAACTGCTGCATTGGCTTTGGGGTTGCGGAGATAGCCCTTCATTACCGTATTGCCGCGAATGGCAATCTCACCAATTGTTGCGCCATCGGCGGGCACAGCCGCACCCGTTTCGGTATTGATTACCGTGGCTTCTTCCAGCGTCGGTAAGGCCACCCCCTGCCGCGCCATGAAGGCGGCCTTTTCCGGCAAGGGCAGGTCATGCAGGCCGGGCTGCCAGGCGCATAGCAGCGAAGGGCCGTAGCACTCCGTCAGGCCATAAAGATGCGTAACATCAAAGCCAAGATTTTCCATGGCCGCGATTACCGGCGAAGGTGGCGCCGCGCCGCCAGTCGCGATGCCAACACGATGCGCGAAGCTGCGGCGTTGATCTTCCGGCGCATGGATCAGCATGGTCAGCACCACCGGTGCGGCGCAGAGATGCGTCACCCCATGTTCGGCAATCAGCGCAAAAATCCGCGCAGGCTCCACGCGTCGCAGGCAAACATGCGTGCCGCCTTGCAGCGTTACCGCCCAGGTATAGGTCCAACCATTGCAATGAAACATCGGCAGCGTCCAGAGATAGACGCTCTGCGCCGTCAACCCAAAAGACAGCGCATTGCCGCAGGCATTCAGATAGGCGCCGCGATGATGCGCGACCACGCCCTTGGGATCACCCGTGGTGCCAGAGGTATAGGAGAGCGAGATTGCGGCCCATTCATCTGATGGTGGCGTCACAGGAAAGGTGGGGTCACCGCCCGCAATGAATTCCTCATAAGGTGTCGCTTCAATCGCGGCGCCACCTGGGCCTTCGGGATCATCGATGATGATAATGCGCGGCGGGTTTTCCATCCCGTCCAAGGCTGCATTCGTCAGCGCGGCAAATTCACGGTCCAGCAGCAGGATTTTTGCGCCCGAATGTCCCAGGATGAAGCGCACTGTTGCCGCATCCAGCCGCGTATTGATGGGGCAAAGCACGGCATGCGCCATGGGCACGCCATTATGCGCTTCCAGCATTTCTGGAATATTCGGCAGCAGTGCCGCCACCACATCGCCCGGCGCGATACCCGCCTGACGTAGCGCAGAAGCTAAGCGCCGGCTGCGGTCCAGAAACTGCGCATAGGTGATGCGCCTGGCGCCATGAATAATGGCCACGCGCTTGCCCCAGATATGCGCCGCACGCGGCAGGAAGGAAACTGGGGAAAGCGGTACGTGATTCGCGGCGGTTTTCGGCAGATCATCCTGCATGCTTCAGCCCTTTCCCAAAACCCGAGGCGCGCTGATGGCGCAACGCCTCCGCGCAGCCTCCCGCAGCAGCGCCGCCGCTTCCGTATGATGCGCGCTACCCGGATCAAAAGCACCCGCTCGAATAGCGGCAGCCAAGGCACGGTCCGGCGCCTCAGTCGCGCCCGTCAGGCGGTGGATGGAGGCGCGTGTTTCTTCCACCCACATCGCATCCTGCGCGGCCTCTCGCGCTGCAATCGCCATGGCATTGGCGATCATGCGCGCGGTAAACGCATCCGCGGCGGAAAGCTTCGGCAGAATCTCCTGCAACAGCGCATCGCGTGCGGTGGCCAATAGGCTTGCGCCCTCCGGCGCTTCACGCTGCATGGGGCACCCCTGTCATGTTCAGGATTTCCCATTCAAGCTCCGGCACAATGTGGCCGGTCAGCGCCAGTTCCAGGCTGGTTTCCTTGCCGGAAAGATGCCGCGCGGCCTGGTCAATCGCAATCACTGCCCAGCGAATATGCGCGGCCAATTCCCACCAGGTCACACGCGCCGCATCCACGGCATGGCCCGCTTCTGCGGCATAGCCGGCATAGAAGGCATCACGCGCGCCAATACCGCCTGCCTCGTAAGCGCTGCCAAAGCGCCAGCATTTGGCACAGAACCAGCCGAGGTCAGCATGCGGTTCGCCCCAGGCAGCAAACTCCCAATCCAGCACGGCTGTCACACCAGCATCTGACAACATCAGATTGCCGGTGCGGAAATCATTATGGTTCAACACAGGCGGCAAGGGCGGCGGCGCGGTGCGTTCCAAATGTCGCAAACCCCATTCCAAAACAGGGCGCGGCAGCACTTGCCGATCCAAAGCACGGCGTTGCTCTGCCACGAAAGCCAGACAGGCATCAGCTGGCGGCGCACCTAAAAACGCCAAATCCGCGCGCGGCGGCGTGATGCGATGAATGCGCGCCAATTCGCGCCCCAAAGCCGCCACCGCCGCATCACGCCCGCCGCAGAGCGTTTCGCCTTTCACCACGCGATGCCCAGCGGCAATGCCCTGCACACGACGCATAATGAAGAACGGCGCACCCAGAATGCCGGTATCGTCACACAGATAAAGCGGTTCCGGCACTGTCACGCACGCGGCAAAAGCAGCCTGCAACAGCGCAAATTCCGCTGATCGAGGCAAGGAAACCGCCAAGGTCGCGGCATTATCGGTGCGAAGCACCCAGGCCTCACTACGGCCTACCAGCGTTACATCCAAGGCCCAATTCTGCTGAATGGCACCACCCGAAAGCAGCGCCATGGCGCCAAGTTCAAGATCAGCCGCGCCGGTTGCCCCGCGCAGCCAATCCTTCAGCTTTGCGCGCCGCGCCTCATCCATGCTTGGGCGGACCCCAGGCGAAGAAGGAAGAACCCTCTGCCCGCAAGGTATTGGCCAACACCATGCGATGCACTTCAGATGCGCCGTCCACCAGCCGCGCCTGGCGGGCATAGCGATACATCCATTCAATTACTGTATCCTTGGAATAGCCGCGCGCCCCCAGCAATTGAAGCGCCGTATCCACGGATTTGTGCAAAGCATCCGCGACCACGATCTTCGCCATGGAAACTTCTTTCCGCGCGAAGCCGCCCTGGTCCAGAATCCAGGCCGCCTTCATGGTGAGCAGCCGACCGATTTCAATTTCCATCGCCGCCTGGCCCACAAGCCCCTGCACGCTTTCGCGGTCAATCAGCTTCATGCCGAAGGAATCGCGTTGCGCGATGCGTTCCATGGCAATTTCCAAAGCACGCCGAGACAAGCCCAGCCAGCGCATGCAGTGCGTCAGCCGCGCCACGCCCAGGCGCATTTGCGTCAGCTTCAGCCCATCGCCTTCATTCATCAAAAGGTGTTCATTCGGGACTTCCAGCCCGTCGAATTCTAATTCGCAATGCCCGCCATGTTCTTCCGGACCCATGATCGGAATGCGGCGCACAATCTTCCATCCCGGCTGATCGGCACTGAACAGAAAAGCGGAAAGCCCCTTGCGCGGATCATCCGAGGTACGCGCCAGAATAATGAAAATCTTCGCATTGCCGGCACCGGTGATGAACCATTTGCGCCCGGTAATGCGCCAGCGGTCATTCCCAACCCGTTCCGCCTTGGTATAGGTCAGATTGGGGTCTGAACCGCAGCCATCCGGTTCGGTCATGGCGAAGGCGGATTGCACATCGCCATTCACAATCGGCTGCAACCAGCGCGGCTTCATCGCTTCCGGCAAAACGCGATCCAGGATCATCATATTGCCGTCATCCGGCGCGGCGCTATTGAACACCACGGGCCCGAAGATGGAGCGATTCATTTCCTCATAACAGGCGGCCATGCCTATGCGTGGCAACTCCTGCCCGCCTAGGCGCTTTGGCATTTGCAAAGCCCAAAGCCCTTCCGCCTTCGCAGCCTTGCGCATCTTGGAAAGCACATGGGGCGCGATGTTTTCATGCTCATCGAAATTCGCGCGGTCGGATTCCAGAGGAATCAGTTTTTCATCGACAAAGCGGCGAATGCGCCGGCGCATATCATCAATTTCGGGGGGCAGAGAAAATTCCATGACAGCAAAACCTAAAGCGGGTTGATCGAATGGCCGCCATCCACTGTCACCACCGCGCCGGTTATATGCGCCCCGGCTTCGGAAGCGAGCAGCAATAGCGGCCCGGTAAGGTCCTCGGCAGCGCCCAGCCGGCGCTGCGGGATGCGCTTGATCATCGCCTGCCCAGCATCGGAGGCGAAGAAATCACGATTGATATCGGTGGCGATATAGCCAGGCGCGATGGCATTCACGCGAATGCCATGCCGCGCCCATTCCACCGCCAAATGGCGCGTCATGTGCAAAAGCCCGGCCTTGGCGGCAGTATAGCCGACCACACCCGGAATGATGCGCTCCCCAAGGACGGAAGCGATATTCACCACCACGCCCGGGCACTTCGCCGCCACTAGACGCTTGGCGGCTTCCTGCGCCACCAGAAAACAGCCGCGCAAATTCACATCCAGCACGGCATCCCAGTCTTCCGCGCTTTGCTGCAAAGCGGGCTTCGTCACGGCGATGCCGGCATTGTTGACCAGAATATCGCAGGGCGCGCCGAAGGCGGCTCCCGCTGCGGCAAAGGCGGGTGCGATGCTCTCCGGTGCGGTTACATCCAAAGGCACGGAAACCGCGCGCGCGCCCAATTCGCTGGCCAGCGCTGCCGTCGCGGCTTCCCGCCGCGCGCCCAAGGCCACGGAGGCACCCGCGCCATGCAAAACCCTGGCAAAATGCGCGCCCAAAACGCCAGACGCACCAGTCACCAGCGCCACGCGCCCCTGCAACGAGAACATTACAGCAATATCCACTGCGCCGCCTCCCTCTCTGACAAGGGGTGCCACCGGGCGGGCGCCGGGGCAAGCCCTCAAGACAAGCCAGCTTTTTGCGCCTAGCCTGCCCACTGAAATCGGGGGGTTCGGACCATGGCAAGCGAAACAAGGGTGGCGCTGGTAACCGGCGCGCAGCAAGGCATCGGGGCTGCGGCAGCGCGCGCCCTGGCGGCGGCGGGCCATGATGTCGCGATCAATTGGCTGGATGATCAGGCCCAGGCTGAAGCCGTGGCAGCCGAAATCCGCGCTTCAGGCCGCAAAGCCGCGCTGATCCGGGGCGATGTCGGCTCCGCCGCTGGCGCTGCCGCCCTGGTGGAACAGACCATCGCCGCACTCGGGCGGATTGATGTGCTGGTGAATAATGCCGGCATTTTCCCCCGCGTTGAATTCCTGGACATGACCGAAGCCGAATGGGATCTGGTGATCGCCGTGAACCTGAAGGGCAGCGCCTTTTGCGCCCAGGCGGCGGCGCGGGGCATGGTGGCGGCGGGGATCAAGGGGGTGATCATCAACCTTTCTTCCTCCTCCGTCCGGGGGGCGCCGCTTGGGGTGCATTACACCGCGACCAAGGCCGGCATTATCGGCATGACGCGGTCAATGGCCCTGTCGCTTGCTTCCAAGGGCATTCGCGTGAATGCCATCGCGCCCGGCCTGACCGATACTGCGCAGCCGCGCTACGGCAATAGTGAAGCGGAGCTTGCGGTCATGGCGCAGCAAATCCCGCTCGGCCGGATGGGACGGCCGGAAGAAATCGCCGGCCTGATGGTCTATCTTGCGTCTGATCAAGCCGCCTGGATCACAGGTCAGGTTTATCACATCAATGGGGGCAATTACCTTGCCTGAGTCCCGAAGCAGGAGGATTACAATGCGCCATTGGCTGATCGCATGCGTATTGGCGGCTTTGCCGGGTGCAGCCCTGGCGCAAATGGAACCTGGTGATCCCGTTGCCGGCCAGCGCCTGGCCGCCACCTGGTGCGCCAATTGCCACCGCATTGCGCCTGCCGGCCCCGGCCCTGCCACGGATATCGCGCCAAGCTTTGCCGCCATTGCGGCACTGCCTTCCACAACTTCCATGTCGCTCCGCGCGTATTTGCGTACGCCGCATGCGAATATGCCGGATTACCGCCTGAGCCGGGAGGAGTTGGATGACATCGTGGCTTATCTGCTGACGGTCAGGCGTTAAGCCCCGGCTTGGCGTAAGCGCGATACCGGGTCTAGCATCCCCGCATTGAGAAATGGGGGAAGTGAACTTGTCCGCAGTCAATAAGCCATTCCGCGTTGCCTATCTGGAACGCGTGCCGCATCCAAGCTTTCTGGAAACCGCCACCGCCGATCCGGCCCTGGAAGTGGTCCGGCTTTCCCTGGAAAATGGGGAAGAAGCCGCGCTCGCCGAACTCGCCACCTGTGATGGCTATTATGTGCGCGCATCACGCGATGAATTGCCCAAGGCTTTTCACGTAAATGATGCGCTTTTGCAGCGCCTGCCCAATCTGCTGATGGTGGCGTCCCAGGGCGCGGGGTACGACACGATCAACCCGGAATCCTGCACCAAGGCCGGCGTGCTGCTGGTGAACCAGGCCGGCGGCAATGCCGAAGCCGTGGCGGAACACGCCGTTGGCATGATGCTGGCGCTGATCAAGAAAATGCCGCAGACCCATGCCGCCATGCGCGCGGGGGAAGCCAAGAAGCGCGAAGTGTTTATGGGCAATAATCTGCTCAATAAGACGGTTGGCGTGATTGGCATTGGCAATGTGGGGTCGCGTACCACCGCGATTGTAAAGGCCGCCTTCAACTGCCGCGTGCTGGCCTATGACCCCTATGTGGATGCCGCAACCGTCGCCAAGCGCGGTGCGGAGAAAGTGGAATTGGCCGAATTGCTGGCGCAGTCCGATATCGTCAGCGTGCACTGCCCGCTCACGCCCCAAAGCCGCGCCATTATTGATGCCAAGGCGCTTGGCATGATGAAGAAGGGCGCCATTCTGGTGACGACCGCACGCGGTTCCATCCATGATGAAAACGCTGTGCTGGCGGCGCTGGAATCCGGCCAATTAGCCTCGGCCGGCTTGGATGTTTGGGAACAGGAACCGCCGCCCAAGGAACACCCGCTTTTGTGGCACCCGGCCGTGATCTGCACGCAGCACACCGCGGGGGTCACGCATGAAAGCCGGTCCATGATCACGCGCATTGCGGCGGAAGCCTTTTCGGCCTGCGCCGCCGCCAAAATGCCGCCGCGCATCATTAATCCTGAAGTGAAGGACCGCTTCGCGGAGCGCTACGCCGTCGCGCGCGGCCGCGCCATTACGGATTGATCGCGCGCTTGGGCCTTTTTCCGTGAGCGCGACCGCTTCCAAGGCCAGGGTGGTGACGGTGCTTGGCACCACGCAGACCCTGGCCTGGGGGTCTTCCTATTACCTTCCAGCGATTCTGGCCGCACCAATCGCCGAAGATCTTGGCCTGTCACGCGCCATGGTCTTTGGCGTGTTTTCGGGCTCCCTACTGCTGACCGCGCTACTTGGCCCCGCAGCGGGCCGCGCGATTGATCAGCGTGGTGGGCGCGATGTGCTGGCGATATCAAACCTGATTTTCATTTTGGGCCTGCTGATCATGGCTTTTGCCAATGGCCTGCCTTTGCTGATCCTAAGCTGGTTCATCATTGGCATTGCCATGGCGATGGGGCTTTATGATGCGGCCTTCGCGACTCTTGCCGGGCTTTACGGCAAGGATGCGCGCAATAGCATCACTGGCATTACGCTGATTGCAGGCTTCGCCAGCACGGTTGGCTGGCCGCTTTCCGCGTTGATGGAAGCGGAATGGGGCTGGCGTGGCGCCTGCCTTGGCTGGGTGGCCTTGCATCTGTTCATCTGCCTGCCGCTCAATCGCTTGCTGATCCCAAAAGCACCGCCGCCACCACCAAAGGAAGCCGCGGCACCGCTATCCGCCGAGGAAACGCGTGATCGTAAACGCGATATGATCCTGCTTGCATTCGTGTTGGCGACGGCGAGTTTCAGCTCCACCGCGCTTGGTGCGCATCTGCCGGGCTTGTTGCAATCTGCCGGCACATCGCTGGCCGCAGCGATTGCCGCTGGCGCGCTGATGGGCCCGGCGCAGGTGGCGGCGCGCGTGGTGGAATTCACCATCATGCGCAAGATGAACCCGCTTTTTTCGGCGCGGATTGCCGCCGGCGCGCATCCGGTGGCGGTCGCGGTACTGATGGCGCTCGGCGCGCCCTTTGCCGCGCTGTTTGTGATCATCCATGGCGCAGGCAATGGCTTGCTGACGATCACGCGCGGAACTTTGCCGCTCGCGCTATTCGGTCCCATTGGCTATGGCCAGCGCCAGGGCTTCATCACCGCGCCCGCACGCGCTTCCCAGGCTTTCGCCCCCTTGTTGTTTGGGCTGCTGCTCGATGATTTTGGCGCGGCTTCCTTGTGGTTCACGGCCTTGCTGGGCGTGGCGGCGGTTGGCGCGCTCATGCTCATGCGGGTACGACAATAGAAAGAAAACTCTCATGACCCAGGATTGGCGCGCACGCGCAGCTTCGCGCTTCACCACGGAAAAGCGCCCCGCCATTGGTACACGCGGCATGGTGGTGACGAACCATCCGCTCGCCTCGGCTGCAGGGGCCGAGATGCTGGCCGCCGGTGGCAATGCAGTGGATGGCGCCATCGCCGCGCTATTCGCGCTGACGGTGGTGGAACCCATGATGGTCGGCATTCTGGGCGGCGGCATGGCGCATCTGCGCCTGCCCGATGGGCGACACACCGTGATTGATGGGCTTTCCACCGCGCCGGCCGCCGCGCGCGCCGATATGTTCACGCCTGCCGAACCCGCCAATGCGATGAATTTCGAAGCGACGGGCCGCGCCAATATCGTGGGCCCACTTTCCGTCGCGGTGCCTGGCAATTTGCGCGCCTGGTGCGAAACGCTGGAACGCTTCGGCAGCATGTCACTCGCGGATGTGATGGCGCCCGCCATCCGCCACGCGGCGCGGGGTTTTGCCGTGACACCCTATCTCGCGGAATGCATCAAGGAAGCCGCGCATGATCTGGCGCGCGATCCTGCCATTGCCGCGCTGCTGTTGCCTGATGGCGCACCGATCAAGCCAGGGGCGCGACTGATCCAGGCCGAGTATGCCGAAACCCTCACGCTGATTGCGCGCGAAGGGCCGGGCGTGCTGAAGGGCGCTTTGGGCAGCGTAATTGCCGATGGCATCGGGAAGGCAGGCGGCATTGTCTCCGCCGCCGATATCGCGGATTTCGCAACGATTGAACGGGCACCCTTGCGCGGCGCCTATCGCGGTTATGAGGTTTTGCTGCCACCACCCCCGGCATCTTCCGGCGTACATGTGCTGCAAATGCTGAATATCCTGGAAGGCTTCGATCTGCGCGGCCTGGGTTTCGGCAGCGCCGATACGCTGCATCTGCTGGCCGAGGCCTTGAAGATTGCCTTCGCCGATCGCGCCGCCGCCACCGCTGACCCTGCCTTTGTCGATGTCCCCGTCGCGCGGCTGATTTCGCGCGCTTATGGCGATGAACGCCGCGCCGCCTTGGATATGACGCGCGCGCAAGCCTGGGGGCCGGGTGTCAGCCCGGGCGAGAGCGCCAATACCACCCATGTCACGGTGGCGGATGATCAAGGTAATATCGTTTGCTCTACCCAGACCATCAATTCGCTGTTCGGCGCGCGCTTCCTGGTGCCAGGTACGGGGCTTATCCCGAATAACTACATGGCGCTGTTTGACCCGCGCCCCGGCAAGGCTTTGTCAGTGGTACCCGGCAAGCGCATCACCACATCTCAGGCGCCGCTGATTGCGCTAAAGGATGGCAAGCCCGCCTATGCGCTTGGCATGCCGGGCGGCTTGCGGATTTTTGGTTCGGTCATGCAGGGTTTCCTCAATTTGGTGGATCACGGCATGTCGTTGCAGGAAGCGGTGGAAGCGCCGCGGCTTTGGACACAGGGCGCTGCGGTGGAAGTGGAACCGGCTTTTGACGCAGCGGTGCTGGAAGCACTGGCGAAGCGCAAACACAATGTCTCACTCATGCCGCATGTGGGTGGCGGGATGAATGCCATCGCCTTCCACGCTGATGGCAGTATGGAAGGCGCGGCTTGCTGGCGTGCGGATGGCACGGCGATTGGTCTTGGCGGTGGCCTTGCGCGCGCCGGCGTACGCTTCTGGCCTGATCGGGCACATACATGAATACCGCAGAGTATTTGCTGGCAGCGCTGGCCCGGCGCGGCACCAGGCGCATCTATGGCGTGCCGGGTGGTGGTTCTTCGCTTGATATCATTGCGGCGGCCGAGCGTTTCGGCATTCGCTTCATCCTGGCGCGTCATGAGGGCAATGCCGCGATGATGGCGGTGGCGGATGCAGAAGTGACCGGCGCGCCTGGCGTGGTGCTGACCACCAAGGGCCCGGGGCTGATGAATGCGCTGAATGGCATTGCCTGTGCCGCGTTGGAACGCGCGCCGGTGCTGCTGCTGACCGATGGCTTCACCGAAAAGCAACTCAGCTACATCACCCATCAGGTGTTTGATCAGCGCGCCGCCAGCGCGGAACTGGTGAAGGGCTATGCGCAAGCGCGCAGCGAAAACCCAGCGGCTGAGATCGAAGCCCTGCTTGATCTTGCGATGCAGGCGCCCATCGGCCCGATGCATCTGGATTTGACCAGCGAAGCCGCCCGCCGCCCGGCGGGCGAATTGCTGCCTTCGCCTTCAAACACCGCAACCTCGCTTGATGCCGATGCGCTGGCGAAAGCGCGCGCCATGCTGGCGGCAGCGCGCAAACCCGTGATCCTGGCGGGTGTGGAAGCCGTGGCGGCAGCCGAACCCCTGCGTGCCTTGGTCGCAGCGCTTGGCTGCCCCGCGCTGGTAACTTACAAGGCCAAGGGTGTGATCGCAGATGCCGATCCGCATTTCGTGGGTATTTTCACTGGCGGATCTTTGGAAGCGGCCTGCGTGCAGGATGCGGATTTGATCATCCTCGCGGGGCTCGATCCGGTGGAACTGATCCTGCAACCCTGGCGCTACAAGGCGCCGGTATTGGATATCGGCTTGCGCGCGCATCCCGTGCATTACGTGACACCAAGCGCTGCCCTGCATGACGCGTTGGCGCCGGCTTTTGCAGCGCTAACGCAAAGCGCCCAGCGCAGTGCCTGGAAGGCTGAGGAAATCACCACGCATCGGGATACGATGCGCGATGCACTCACCTGGCAAGGCTCTGGCGGTGTCGCGCCGCCGCGTATCGTGACCCTGGCGCAGGAAGCCGCCCGCCGCGCCGGGCGCCGCCCGCGCATCAGTGTGGATGCGGGCGCGCATATGTTCTCGGCCACCGCCTTCTGGGAATGCGCCGCACCGCGCGATGTGCTGATCTCGAACGGGCTAGCTTCCATGGGTTTTGCGCTCCCCGCCGCGGTAGCTACGGCGTTGGAAAACCCAACCGATGGCGCCATTGCCTTTACCGGCGACGGCGGCTTGATGATGTGCGTCGCGGAACTCGCCACCGCCGCTGAAGCCGGTGCACCCTGCATCACCATTGTCTTCAATGATGGCGCGCTATCGCTGATTGATATCAAGCAGCAGCAGCGGCAATTGCCACCCGAAGGCGTGCGCTGGGCGCGGCCGGATTTCGCCGCCATCGCGGAAGGCTTCGGCGCCAAGGGTTTTGCCGCCGCGACCGAGGCTGACTACATCACCGCACTCGATGCCGCCTTCGCCCATAAAGGCCCAAGCCTGATTGACGTGATGGTAAATCCCGCCGGCTACTCCGCGCAACTGCAAGCCATGCGCGGCTGAAGGAGAATACGCCATGTCCAGCTTTTCCGCCCTTCGGCTTGGCACCGCCTGGCAGCGCATTGCGGGGTTGATGGATGAAACGGCGCAGAGTTTTGTCCGTACCTCCTTCTCCTCCGTCGTGCGCGATAATTGGGATATGGCGATTGGGCTGATGGACAGTGCCGGGCGGCAATTCGCGCAATCATCTCGTTCTGTGCCGTCTTTCGTCGGCACCATGCCGCGTACACTCGCGATCATGCTGCAACGCTACCCCGTGGCGCGGCTTTCGCTTGGCGATGTGCTGATTTCCAATGATGGCTATTACGGCACCGGTCATTTGAACGACATCACCATGATCAAGCCCATCTTCGCCAAGGGCCGCGTGATTTCCTGGCTGGGCAGCACCTTTCATTCCACTGATATCGGCGGTGCGCCTTCCGTGGATGCGCGCGATTCTTGGGAAGAAGGCCTGACCATTCCCATCACCCGCATCCTGAAAGGTGGCGTGGAAAATGAGGATGTAATTGCCTTCATGGAAGCCAATCTGCGCCAGCCGGATGAAACGCTCGGCGATATCCGCGCGCAATTCGCGGCCTATGAGCAGGCAGAAAAGCGCCTGGCGCGCATCATGGCGGAAGAAGGCATTGATGATCTGGATGCGCTGGCCGCAGAAATCTTCACCCGTTCCGAACGCGCCATGCGTGATGCCATTGCCGCCGCCCCGGATGGGGTGGTGGAAGATGAAGTCACCGCTGATGGCTTTGAACACCCTGTCACGATTCGCTTGAAACTGACCATCAAGGGCAGTGAATTGATCCTGGATTTCACCGGCACGGATGGGCAGATTGCGCGGCCGGTGAATGCACCGCTCAATTTCACGCGCGCCTATTCCAATTACGCGGTGAAATGCGCCTTTGATCCCGCGACCCCGAATAATGATGGTTCCTTCCGGCCGATCACCTTCATCGCGCCGGAAGGCTCTATCGTGAATCCGCGCCGGCCCGCACCGGTTTGGGGTCGGCACCTCACGGGCCATTATTTGCCGATGTTGGTGCTGGCGGCACTCGCGAAACTTATTCCTGATCGCGTGATCGCGGAAAGCGGCAGCCCGCTTTGGAATGTCTATTTCACTGGGGAGAACGCGCAAGGCCGCCGCTATGTCCGCATGTTCTTCATGAATGGCGGCCATGGCGCGGCACCTGCCCATGATGGCCCCGCCTGCCTTTCCTTCCCATCCAATGTCGCGACGCAAGCGGTAGAGCAGTTCGAAAACGCGGTGCCGATGCTGATGACGGAGAAGGAACTCATCCCCAATTCCGGTGGCGCCGGGCGTACACGCGGCGGGCTTTCGCAGCGGCTTTCCTTCGAAGTGGTCGGTGAAAAACCCGTCACCGCCACCTATCGCCATGAACGTGTGCAGCACCCGCCGCGCGGTGTTTTGGGTGGCGCGGCGGGGCGCGGCGGGCGTGATTTGGTGAATGGCAAACCTGTCGCTGCCAAGGCGCGGATCGTTTTGCAACCAGGTGATGTCATTACCTATGAAACACCAGGCGGCGGCGGCATGGGGCCGGTAGCAGAACGAGATCCGGCCGCCATCGCCCGCGATATCAAGGAAGGCTATGTCACGCCATGAATACGGCCCCCTGGCGTATTGGTGTTGATATTGGCGGCACCTTCACTGATCTGGTCATGCTCGATTCCCGCGATGGGCGGATTTTCAATGGCAAGGTGCTCACCACGCCCCATGCCCCGGAAGAAGCCGTGCTGGAAGGCGTGCGCGATTTGCTGGCGCGCACCGGTGCGCGGGCAGAGGAAGTGCGCCATGTCATTCACGGCACCACGCTGGTCGCCAATGCGCTGATCGAACGGCGCGGCGTGCCAACGGGCCTGATCACCACCAAGGGTTTTCGTGATATCCTGGAAATCGGGACGGAACTCCGCCACGATACTTATGATCTTTTCATGCGCGTTCCGGAACCGCTCGTGCCGCGCCATCGCCGGCTTGGGGTCGCTGAACGCCTGCTGCCTGATGGATCGGTACGCGAAGAGCTTGATGAAGCCGGCGCGCGCGAAGCAGTGCGGGCGTTGCGCGCTGCCGGGGCCAACGCGGTTGCTGTCTGTTTCCTGCATGCCTTCCGCAACCCCGCGCATGAACTGCGCATGCGCGACATCCTGGCCGAAGAAGCGCCTGAACTCACCATCTGTCTGTCATCCGAAGTCGTGCCGGAAATCGGCGAATATGAACGTGCTTCCACCACTGTCTGCAACGCCTATGTGCAGCCGGTGTTTGAACGCTATCTGCGCCGGCTGAGTGATGGCTTGCGCGGCTTTGGCCTGACTGGCCCGCTTTTTCTGATGCTGTCCGATGGCGGCACCGTTGCGGAGGAAACCGCCGCGCGTCACCCGATCCGCCTGGTGCAATCAGGCCCCGCGGGCGGCGTGGAAGCCACCGGCATTTACGGTGCTGCCGCCGGCGCGCGCGATATCCTGTGCTTTGACATGGGCGGCACCACCGCCAAGGCCGCGCTGATTGACAATGGCGAGGCGCAGCGCAGCCTTGATTTCGAAGTCGCGCGCGTGGATCGCTTTCGCAAGGGCAGCGGCCTACCGCTCAAGGTGCCGGTCATTGACATGATCGAAATCGGCGCCGGTGGAGGTTCCATCGCGCGGGTGGATCGCTTGGGTCTGGTGCGTGTGGGCCCGGAAAGCGCGAGTTCCGATCCCGGCCCCGCCTGTTACGGGCTTGGCGGCGCGCGGCCCACTGTCACGGATGCAGATTTGGTGCTGGGTTATCTTGGCGCTGAAAGCTTCCTGGGTGGCGCGATGAAGCTGGATGTCGCGGCAGCAGAGGCAGCGCTGGCCGAACATATCGGCAAGCCGCTTGGCCTTTCCGTGCCGGAAGCGGCCTGGGCCATCCATGAAACCGTCAATGGCAATATGGCGCAGGCAGCGGCGATTCACGCGTTGGAAAAAGCCAAGCGCATTGATGCTTATGCGATGGTACCAATCGGCGGCGCGGGGCCGGTACATGCCTGCCATATCGGCATGAAGCTTGGCCTTCGCCGCATCATCGTGCCTTTGGGGGCGGGGGTTGCTTCTGCCTTTGGTTTCCTCGCCGCGCCGATTTCCTTTGCCTTTGTGCAAGGCTGGGTCGCCCCGCTGGCCGGCTTGGATTTCGCCAAGCTGCGAGAGATCACCGGCACCATGACCACCCAAGGCAAAGCAATGGCAGCAGCAGCGGGCGTCGCGCCGGAAGCGGCCTCAGCGCGCATCCTGGGTGCCATGCGCTATGCTGGGCAGGGGTTCCAGGTGGAAGCGGAAATCCCGGAAGACGCCATCACGCGTGGCGATGCGGCAGCTCTGCGCGCGAAATTCGAAGCCGCCTATCTGGCGCTTTACGGCCGCACGGAACCCAGCTTGCCGGTGGAATGCGTATCCTGGCAGGTAATTGTCGCGGGGCCTCGCCCGGTGGTGGATCTGGCGCAGCAAGGCGCTGCCGCCGAAGGCACGCTACATCGCGGCACGCGCCGCGCCTGGTTTGGCGGGGCCTATATTGAAACGCCGGTGCTCAATCGCCTCGCGCTTCGTCCCGGCGAAAGCGTGCAAGGCCCGGTGCTCATTGAAGAACGCGAATGCACGCTGGTGCTGCCACCCGGCGCCACCGCGCGCTGCGATGCCGCCCTTAACCTGGATGTGAGCCTGCCAAGCTAGGCAGGCCAGTTTTACTGGCGCTGCAAGGGCAGGACCAGATTAGTGACGTCGCAAAGGTTCACGCCGCGCCGTTCATCCGCCTGACCATTCTCATAGACAAAGCGCACATCATGCAGGCAAGGGCCTTCCGGCAGGCGAATGGCGAAATTGCGCCCCGCCGGCACCGTGTCATTACCCAGCCGATCCGGCCCCCATTCCTGCTCGGTCGAAAGCGACACATAGGCTTCCATCACCGTCACGCGCGATTGATTGACCAGGTTGAAGGAAGGATTGCCGGTGGGGCCGGCCTGCGTGCCGCGCTGCGGCGGGGCAGGCTGCGGGCGCTGCTGCGGCGCCGGCGCTTGCCCCGTCTGGCGGCCTTCAAACACCACTTCCGTCACGGCGCATAGGTTGATGTTGCGCTTATCCTCGGCGGGGCCGCCTGCGCGCTCATAAACCACACGCAAATCCCACATGCAGGGGCCTTGCGGTAGGCGGAGCGTGAAGCTCCGCCCATTTGGAAGCGCATTATCGCCAAGCCTATCCCGGCCCCAATCCTGGTCCGTCGCAAGCGATGCATAAACCTCAAATATCAACCGACCAGAACGATTTACCAGGTTGAAGGAAGGATCGCCCTGCTGCGCCAGCGTGGGCGTGGCGGAAAGGGCAAAAAGACAGAGCGCCACGGCACCCAAAAAACGACGGAACAGCATAGTAACTCTCCTGAACTGGCGCGGCGATACCGCACTGATCGATAGTCTAGAACTCCCGGATGGATTTGGCGAAGCGATCCGCCAAGGGCCGCGCGAGGTAGGATGCAAAGGAACGCTCCCCACGCCGGATCAGGACCTCCGCATGCATGCCCGGCTGCAACCGCAAGGCCTCATACTTGACCAATTCCTCGGGAGCAAAGCCAATGCGTGCCTCGAAATACGGCATGCCGGTGCGTTGATCCGTCATGCGGTCGGGCGAAATTCGCTCAACAAAGCCTTCCAGAACGGGGGTGGTGCGCGCCGCAGCATGGGAAAGCCGAATGGAAGCCGGCATGCCGATGCGCACCGTATCCACATCAATCGGCGTGATTTGTACCTCAACGACCAGCCTTTCTTCCTGGGGCACAATAGACGCAACTTGGGAACCCGGCGCAATGACGCCACCGCGCGTCGTGTAGCGCAAATCCATCACCATGCCGGCTTCGGGCGAATCTATTGTCAGGCGCATCAATTGGTCATTGGCGCTGATTTCACGCTCACGCAGTTCCAAAGCCCGGCCCTGCAATTCGCGCAATTCCTTGGCGATTTCTTCCTGACGGGTACGCACCAATTGCGCGCGCTGCATCTCAGCCTCGCCTACCGCCTGCTGCGTGCGTGCGACATTCTCAATCGCCTCACCACGTTCACCAATCAGCCGGGCTTCTTCGCGTTGCAGGGAAAGCAAACGCGGCAGACGTTCCAGGCCCATGCGCACCAGCCCTTCGACGCCCATGATTTCCTGACGCACCAGGGCAAGTTGCCGGTCATTGGAATCGATACGCACATTCAAGCCATCAATCTGCTTCTGCAATTGCAGCGCGCGTTGGGTCAGGATTTCGATCTGCCCTTGCAGTGAAGCACGACGCGCCATGAATTCATCGCTTTGGACGGTTAGTATTTCAGCGACCTTGGGTTCGGCGCGGCGGGCCAAAAGTTCGGGTGGGAAAGTCGGCGCGGGCGCTTCCTCCCGCTCGGCCGTCAATACGGCAATGCGCGCACGCGTGCGGTCGGTTTCATCCAGTACCACATTCAGCCCAGCGCGCACGCGCGTATCATCAAGGCGAATAAGGGGCTGCCCGGCTACCACCATGGTACCGTTGCGCACCAGCACTTCGCCGACAATGCCGCCTTCCAAATGCTGCACATTGCGGCGATTGCCCTCTACCATCAGTGTTCCTGGGGCAACCACGGCGCTGTCGATCATGGCAAAAGCGCCCCAGCCAAATACGCCGCCCACACCGAAAAGAATCGTGAAAAGCGCAAGCCGGAGCGGCCGCCAAACAGGTGTCTTGGAAGCGGCAGCACCGGCATCAAGCGTCGTGTTTTTCTGTTCCATGGTCGTCACCCTTATTGATTGACGATCGCGCTGACAGGGCGCGGGGGCTGCGCGGGGCGTGTCAGCCGGGGCAGGATTTCATCGCGCCTGCCAAAGGCTTCCACCGCACCGGCGCGGAGCAGCAAAATCTTGTCCACCGCAGCCAGAATATTGGCGCGATGCGTGATGATGACAGTGGTGATACCGTCAATACGGAGCCTGCCAAGTGCCGCTGCCAAAGCCGCTTCCCCATCACTGTCCAGATTGGAATTGGGTTCGTCCAGCACCACGAGTTTGGGCGAGCCATAAAGCGCCCGTGCAAGCCCGATGCGTTGACGCTGCCCAGGCGAAAGCCCGCGCCCGCCAGGTCCAAGCGGCGTATCATAGCCTTCGGGTAGATGCAGGATAAGATCATGCAGCCCGGCATCCTTGGCTGCCGCTACGACTTTTTCAGAATCAACCGTGCCAAGCCGTGCGATGTTTTCGGCCACTGTTCCTTCAAACAATTCTACATCCTGCGGTAGATAGCCCAGATGGTCGCCTACCTGGTCACGCGGCATGCGCGCCATATCCGCGCCATCCAACCGTACCGCCCCGGCCCGTGGTGGCCAAATCCCCAAAAGCGCGCGCGCCAGACTGCTTTTACCCGCCGCACTTGGCCCAATGACGGCGAGTGATTCGCCGGGTTCCAGCGCAAGGCTAACACCACGTAGAACAATGGTATCCGTGCCCGGTACAGCAAGAATAAGGTTTTCCACTGCCAGCGCGCCTTGCGGTGCCGGCAACTTCATGCCCTGTTTTTCTGCCGGCGCAGTCGCCAGGAATTCGCACAAGCGCCGATGGGCCGCGCGCGCGGTCATGGCTTGTTGCCAAAGCGCCACAACCTGCATGCTGGGCGCCAGCGCCCGCGCCAGGATGAAGGTCGCAACAATCATCGCGCCGGGCGTGATGGATTGTTCAATTACCAAAAGCGCGCCAAGCCCCAGCGTAAGTACGCCTGTCAGCGCCAATTGCAGGAACCGGATAACCGCGGAAAAACTGCCCGCAATCTGGCTTGCCGTTTGTTGCTGATTTAGCATGGCCAGATGCCGCTGCTGCCAGCGCTGCCAAACGCCTTGCCGCATCCCCATGGCCTCCGCCGTTTCCGCATTGCGGATGCTGGCTTCCATGAAGGCATAGGCTTGCACATTCGTATTGGAAGCCTCCGCCAGCTTTTTGGTGGAAAGCAGCGCCTGAATGACCGCGCTGCCAATCACCATGAGCACCGCGATGGTACCAAAGGCCGCGAACCAGGGATGGACAACATAGAGAATGAGGAGAAACACCGGAATCCAAGGCGCATCGAGTGAGGTAGTCAGCCCCGTGGTTGAAATGAAATTACGCACCTGTTCCAGATCACGCAGCGGCTGCGCGCCCACCCGATCACTGCCGCGCAGGCTGCCCTGAACAAAAAGCGCCTCAAAAACGCGCGATGACAGGCGCCGATCAATCAGCCGTCCAAGTCCAATCAGCGCAAAACTGCGACAACCTTCAAGAAACCCATAAATCGCGATCAAAAAAAGCGAAATCAACGTGAGTGCCAGCAGGGTCGCTTCGCTTTGGCTTGCCAGGACGCGATCATAGACCTGCATCATGTAAACCGAACCGGTCAGCTGCAGCAGATTGACTATGAAGCCAACCGCGAAAAGCAGCGCAAGCGCGCCCTTCATTTCGCCCAAAATGGCAAGAACAGGCGAAGTGGTCGCCTTATGCGGCATTGCCGGCTTCATGACTTGCTTAAGCGCATGCTACGCCCCCCTTATTCCCAAACGCTACCTTGCCCGAAAGACAAGATCGTCGCCATCAAATCTTAGCAAGGTTGCGCCCTTACAAGACAAACCCGGCCCGGATAACTCTCAACCAGCGGATGATCATGATACATAAAATACAACTCTTAATATATGGTCACTTTCAGGGGTGTGTCGAGAAAAAGTGTCAATCCTCAAGCCGCGCCCGAAGCCGGGAGGGAAGGGCGCGCGCGGGCCCCGCAATGCATGATTGGCGGCGACGGATCGCGCGATATGTATATTCTGGATGCTGTCTTTGGGCCAAGCGCCGGGGCTAGAGGCGCGATTCATGCTGACCTTCCCCGACCCAAAACTGCCCCCGCGCACCACGAGCCCTATAGTGGGACGGCCGCTTCATGCTGCTGTCGGGAACCAACAGCAGCGACCATACCGCTAGACCATCACGGATGCTCTAAAGGACGAAATCATTCGCCAACAGGGTCGAAACACCTTGCAGGGTCACTTCCATATCCGCACGCGCATCGCCATTCACATCGGCCTGCAGCACACCGCCCGCAAAGCGAAGCTGACCGGCAACCCGCGTAAAGGTTGCGCCGCCAATAAATGCGAAGGCTTGATCACCGGCAAGACGCGTATTCGCGTCAATCCAGGAAAGATCAATACGGTCTCCCTCGCTGCGCACGAAGTCAGTGACCACATCCCGATTGATCCCCACTGCGCTGTCATTCAACGCGGTGAAGCGAAACAGATCCGCCCCCGTCCCGCCCGTCAGGACATCGCGGCCGGCGCCACCAATCAGCCAATCATTGCCGGCACCACCATCAAGCGAGTCAGCACCGGTGAAGCCGGCAAGCGAATCATTACCGGCGCCACCGGTCAGCCGATCATTGCCGGCCTGCCCATTCAAGCTATCATTACCGCCGGCGCCATTCAAACTATCATTGCCCGTGGTGCCGTTCAGAACTCGGTCCGCCTCAACCGCGGTCATGGTCAGGCTGTAGCCACCGGTGGAAGCGGCATCGCCCTGCGCGCTCAGGAAATATGTTCCGCTGGTGGTGACGCTGAAGGATAGGCGCGCATTCAGGCCGCTTCCATCATCATTGAAGGCCAATTGCTGGCCTGTCGCCGTCAGCAACCGCAAGAGAGGATCAAGCCCTGAACCGGCCGCGGCATCCATCGCGAAACTGTAACGCCAGCCGGCGGTCAAGGTAAGCCGAAACCAATCCTGATCGCCGCCAAAATCAATATTGGAACCCTGCGGCGCGCTTGGAGAAAGCACAGCAATGGTTGAGGCATTACCGATAATCACGTCGCGCGGTGCGGAGGGGCTGGGCGCCGCATCCAGCAGCGCGTCAATATCAAGCCTGCCCCCTGTCACCACCAAACCACCAAGCGATGGGGTCGCGGTCGCACTGCCCAACAAGGCAGCGCGGATTTCTGCGGCACTCGCCTCCGGGTTCTCTGCTGCATAAAGCGCTACCGCGCCGGTGACATGCGGCGCCGCCATGGAGGTTCCGCTATAGGTGCCATAGCGCCCGCCTGGCAGGGTGGAAAGAATGCTCGATCCCGGCGCGGCGATATCCACCGTGGTCGCCCCGTAATTGGAAAAGGAGGAAAGGGAGCCTGCGCTGGTGAGTGACGCCACCGACACCACCGCATCATATCCGGCCACTGCGCTAGTCGAATAATTGGCTGGAAACTGTGCCTGCACATCATTGTTGCGGCTGGAATTGCCGGCCGCCGCTATGAACAGGATATCCTGCTGTGCGGCGCGCCCGATCGCTTCATGCAAAAGCGTGGAGTAACTGCCCCCGCCCCAGGAAGCATTGATGGCGATGAAATCTTCGGCATCAGTGGCGCGGATCGCCACATCCGTACAGTAATTCACGGCATTGACAGCCGACGAGGTGAAGCCCGTACCAGCCGCCGATAGCGTTTTCAGCGCCACCATCTGGATGGTCCAATTCACACCCGCAACACCAACCCCATTGCCGCCAATGGCACCGATCGTGCCGCTGACATGCGTGCCATGGCCGTGATCATCAAAGGGATCATTGTCCGCATTGGCGAAATCCCAGCCGATCAGGTCATCACGGTAGCCATTGCCATCCTCATCGGCGCCATTTTCCCAACGCGCATCATTCAGCAAATCCCCAGCGTCAACTCTGCCGTTACCATTATAGTCAAGCACATAGGAGGCATTCGCCGCGCCATTCAGATCGCGGAAGGTAATCAGATCATCGCCATCAATATCAGCAAGGCTCGCGCGAAGCGTCGTCGGGATTTCGCGCTGATTAAGCCAGATGTTCAAATAGAGATCGGGGTGCGTGTAATCTATGCCCGAATCAATCACGCCGACCACGCTGGAAGTGGACCCCGTCGCCCCTTCTGCCCAGGCTTCATTGGCCTGGCTGCCAAAGCTGTTTCGTATCGGTCCCGTATCGCCGAGCATACCCCACAGCAGGCCTGAGGCGTAATGCGTATCATTGCTTGTGACGGCTATGCTGATCTCCTCGACGCGCACAGCATCGGGCGCCGCAACAGCATTGCTGGTCATCGATGTGCCAACGGATGGTGCGATGGTGATCGGCGTCGGCGTTGGAAGCTCTGCAATGGCGATTGGCGCCAGCCACATGCCATCGCGCGCTTCAACTTCCTCGGATGGGAACCAGCCCTGGTCTTGAACGCTCGAACTGAAACGCCGATGCAACAGCGCGATTGTCACGTTCATGGTCCCGTCCCCTGTGAAAAACTATGCGAAGCTAGGACGAGGCCCTTAAACGAAAGGTTAATCCCCGCCCCCACCTCAGACCTACCCCATAAAATCCTAAGGCTTTTGTAGCCTACTGCTGGTAGATTTGCAGCATGGAAATTCGCCCTCCCCCGCCGGGTTTGCGCCGCCTCCAGAGCGGTCAATCCGGGCGACCATGCCCAGCCTGCCGGTTTTTGTCGCATTCCCGCCGCAAGGGTCCTATATGTTAAATCAACGATTCGCAGCTACGGACCCGATGAGCAACTTCATCCGCCAAATACCTGAAGGCGACGACCGAGAGCGCTTGATGTGCCCGGATTGCGGGCATGTGGCCTATGAAAACCCGAAAGTGGTGGTGGGCAGCGTGATCGCGGAGGGTGAGTACATCCTTCTTTGCCGTCGCGCCATTGAACCGCGCTCGGGCTTCTGGACCATACCGGCTGGCTATATGGAATTGGGTGAGACAGTCGAAGAAGGTGCCGCGCGCGAAGCCTGGGAAGAAGCCCGGGTGCGCATTACGCTTGACGGGGTGCTCGCGGTCTATTCCATCGCCCGGATTGGGCAGGTGCAGGTTATTTTCCGTGCCCGCTTCGCCGAACCAGGCTTTGCCCCTGGGCCGGAAAGCCTGGAAGTGGCTTCCTTCCATTGGTCTGAGATTCCTTGGAATGAGCTCGCCTTCCCTTCCGTCCATTGGGCGCTCAAGGCATGGCGCGAAACGGCCCATGGCGCGCTAACCGCCGCCGTCCTGAACCCTTCGGAAGATCGGCGTGGCGTCCATCGCCTACCGGTGGCTGGGTAATGCTGGGGCGTCGCGCGCTGCTCATCGGCCTGCTGGCAAGCCTCTGCGCCGGCGCTGCCATGGCGCAGAATGCTGCGCCGGCATCAACCCGCCCTGCCACCCCACCGCGGCGCCTCACCCCGGAAGAACGCCGCCAGCGTCGCCAGGCCGAAAAAACCGTGACCACGCCGGAACCCCATGGCAAACCGGCCCCGGTTCCCAATCGTGACATCGAAGCCCCGCGCGGACTGAATGAGGCGCCGCGCGCCCGGCTCAGCCCAACGGTGATAGACCCAGCGCCCGCCCAGCCGCATCTTGGCGGTTCAGGCTTCGCCATGCAGGCCCAGGAAGACCGGCTGCTGCAAAAACCAATGCCAGGCGCGCGGTTGAACGTCCCTTTCTAGGGCTCCGCGACCTCCTCCGGGCTTTGCAGCCGAAGCGCCAGCGCATGCAATCCGGTGGCGAATTCCCCCGCCAAGGCCTCATGCACCGCACGGGACCGCGCCACGCGCGAAACCCCGGCAAAAGCAGCCGAGACCATATGCACGGAATAATGCGTCTCCCCCCCGGGGCTGGCGCCGGCATGGCCCGCATGGCGGGCACTGTCATCGGTGATATCGAGCAAGGCCGGCTGGAAGCGCGCTTCCAGTGTCAGCCGCATACGGTCCGCGCGTTGGGTCATGATGTGTTTTTCCGCGCTTGTGACTTTTTTGCCAAGCCCTGTTCTGTCTTGCGGCTTCGCGCCACCGCCCCCATAACCGCCTGATGTTCGCGCGCAAACGACGAAAGGCCTATGCCCCAGATGACGCAGCGCCCCCTGGGCGGCTTTGCGATGCGCCGGATTGCGCCGAACCGGGCCAATATCGCGCCCCCCGGGACCGGTCCTTGCGCGAATTTCACTGGTTCTGCCTGGATCATGTGCGCGCCTATAACGCGAGTTGGGATTTCTATAAGGGCATGGGCCCGGATGAGATCGAAGCCTGTCTGCGCGCCGATACGTCCTGGCAGCGCCCGACCTGGCCGCTTGGGCGTGTCGGGGGTTCCGGGCGCTTTGACCCCGAAATTCTGCGCGACCCGCTGGGCGTGCTGGGCGCGGAAGCCCCAACGCCGCGCCGCCAGCCGCCCGAAAGCGCCGTACCGCCAGAACTCCGCGCCGCTTTGGACCTTTTGGGCCTGAAATGGCCGCTGGGTTCAGCCGAATTGCGTGCCCGCTACAAGGATTTGGCGAAGCAGCACCACCCGGATGCCACCGGCGGGGATAAACAGGCAGAGGAGCGTTTGAAGGATATCAACCGCGCCTATAGCCTGCTGCGCCACCGCCTGGCCAAACAACCTGCCACGGCTGGGTAGCCGGATTGCTATTACGCGCCTAAACTCCCCCTTTCTCTTTGCACGGAACCTGAGCCGCGATGAACAAAATCGCCCCCATTGCCGATATCAAACCGACTTCGGCGATTTCTGCCCCGGATACTACCGTCAAGGCGCGCGATGCCTTCGGCGTCGAGATTGACATGGATGTGCCCGCCTTTTCGGTGCGCACGGAACATGTGCCGGAAATTGACACCAGCTACCGCTTCGACAAGGAAACGACGCTGGCCATTATTGCGGGCTTTGCCTTCAATCGCCGCGTGATGATCCAGGGCTATCACGGCACCGGGAAATCCACCCATATCGAACAGGTAGCGGCGCGGCTGAATTGGCCTTGCATTCGCGTCAATCTGGACAGCCACATCAGCCGTATTGACCTGATTGGCAAGGACGCCATCGTGCTGAAGGATGGCCAGCAGGTCACCGAATTCCGCGAAGGCATTCTGCCCTGGGCGCTGCAACATCCCTGCGCTTTGGTGTTTGACGAATATGATGCCGGCCGCCCGGATGTGATGTTCGTCATCCAGCGCGTGCTGGAAGTGGAAGGCAAGCTCACGCTGCTCGATCAAAGCCGCGTCATTCGCCCCAACCCGTATTTCCGGCTTTTCGCGACCGCGAATACCGTCGGGCTTGGCGATACCACCGGGCTTTATCACGGCACGCAGCAGATCAATCAGGGCCAGATGGACCGTTGGAACATCGTCGCCACCCTGAATTACCTGCCGCATAAGCAGGAAACCGAAATCGTGCTGGCCAAGCTTGGCGCCGAAGGCGATGCCAAGATGAAGAAGCAGGTCGAAGCCATGGTGGCCTTGGCGGATCTGACGCGCGCCGGCTTCATTGCGGGCGATATCAGCACCGTCATGTCGCCGCGCACCGTCATCACCTGGGCAGATAACGCCAAGATTTTTGGCGATGTCGGCTTCGCCTTCCGCCTTTCCTTCCTGAACAAATGCGATGAGGCGGAACGCAGCACGGTGGCTGAATACTACCAGCGCTGCTTCAATGAGGAATTGCCCTCAGGCTCCTTGCTCCGCAAGGCGGGCTGAACCCAGTAACGGCGGCGTCAGCCCCTGGCGCCGCCATTGCATGCCAGAGAGAATTACATGAGCGGCAAGCAGGATCTGACGCGGCAGGAAGAATTCAAGCGCGCCACCGCGGGTGTGTTGCGCGCCATGGCGCATGCAGATGCGGAAGTGCAGGTGGCCTTCCAGCCCGGACCTTCCGGCGTTGCCGGCAAGCGCGTGCGCCTGCCGCTGCCAACCCGCGCTTTGCCGGCCAATGAAATGGCCAAGCTGCGTGGTGCGGCGGATGCTGCCGCGCTCAAGCTGCGCCATCATGATGAAGCGCTCCATGCCAGCCGCATCCCAACGCGGCGTGAAGCCAAGGAAGTATTCGACGCGCTTGAACAAGTGCGCGTGGAGGCCGTGGGGTCCCAGCATATGGCCGGCGTTGCCGCCAATTTGCGCGCCAAGCTGATCGAAGAATGCGAAGCCGAAGGCTATGATCGCATGACGCGCAAGGACCAGATGCCGCTGCCGGCAGCCTTGGGCCTGATTGCGCGTGAACGCCTGACCGGCCAAGCCGCGCCGGAAGCCGCGCATCGCGTGCTTGATTTGTGGCGCGACACGATTGGTGAGGAAGCCGAACAGGCCCTTGCCGAAATGGCGACCACCGCCGAAGACCAAGGCGCCTTCGCCCGCGCTGCGCGCAAGCTGCTGACCGCACTCGACCTCGCTGAGGCCGAGATGGAAGCGGAAAGCGAACAGCAGGACGAAGAAGGCGAAGAAGGCGGCGAAAGCACGCCCCAGCAGGATCAATCCGGCGAAGGGCAAAGCCAATCCGACCAGGAAGATGAAATGCTCGGCGCCCAGCCCGAGCAGATGCAGGGCGAAGCTTCGGACGAAGAGGCTGAAGAATCCGAAGAAGAAGGCGCCGCGGCGGATGGCGATGACAAGCCAGGCGGCCCGCAGCAGCGCCGCGAAGTGCCGCAGGTGGATGACACCACGCGCTACCACGCCTTCACCACGCAATTCGATGAAGTCGTAGCCGCGGATGATCTTTGCGATGCGGATGAACTGACGCGGCTGCGCCAACAGCTTGACCAGCAGCTTTCCCATTTGCAGGGCGTTGTTTCCAAACTTGCCAATCGGCTTCAGCGGCGCTTGCTTGCGCAACAGCAGCGCGCCTGGGATTTCGACCTGGAAGAAGGCATTCTGGATGTCGCGCGGCTGGCGCGCATTGTCGCCAATCCGACCCATTCGCTCTCCTATAAGCGCGAACGTGAAACAGATTTCCGCGACACGGTGGTGACACTGCTGATTGATAATTCAGGGTCCATGCGCGGGCGCCCGATCACCGTTGCTGCCATGTGCAGCGATATCCTGGCGCGCACACTGGAACGCTGCGCGGTCAAAACCGAAATCCTTGGCTTCACCACGCGCGCCTGGAAGGGCGGGCAAAGCCGTGAACGCTGGGTGGCGGAAGGCAAGGCGCGTAACCCGGGCCGGCTGAATGATCTGCGCCATGTCATCTATAAGCCCGCCGATGCGCCCTGGCGGCGTGCGCGCAAGAACCTCGGCCTGATGCTGCGCGAAGGTCTGCTCAAGGAAAACATTGATGGTGAGGCTTTGGAATGGGCCTATAAGCGCCTGCTCGCGCGGCCTGAACATCGCCGCATCCTGATGGTGATTTCCGATGGCGCGCCGGTGGATGACAGCATGCTTTCGGTCAATCCCGGCAATTACCTGGAACGCCATTTGCGCAAAGTGATTGGCGAGATTGAAGGCCGCGGCGCGGTGGAACTGGTCGCGATTGGCATCGGCCATGATGTGACGCGCTATTACCGCCGCGCGGTGACGATTGTGGATGCCGAGGAATTGGGCGGCACCATGATGAAGAAGCTCGCGGAATTGTTTGACGAGGATGCGGCGGAAGCCTGGCAGCGGAGCGCGGCTGAGCGTTCCGCCATGGTGGCGTGACGCGCTGAAGGCACCCATGGGGCCGGCGCCTTTGCTGTCGCGCCGCGCCCTGCTTGCCGCTTGTCTTGCTGCAACTGCGCCGCCAGCCTTTGCGCAGAATGCCGCGCAGCCTTTCGCGCTGCCCGATATCCCCGGCCCCCTGCGCCCGCTTGGCGGGCTGGTAATTGACGCCAAGGCTTTGGGTGGCGGCGGTTTTTCCGGGGCGCATCTGGCGCCGGATTTGACCCTGACCCTGATCAGTGATCGCGGCCATTGGGCCGAAGCGCGGCTGATGCTGGATGGCCTGACGCCGATTGGCCTACAACCGCTCCGCCACGGCCCCTTGCGCGATGAGGCTGGGCGGCCCCTGCCGCGCGGCTTCAACGCCGATGCCGAGGCGCTGGCGCGACTGCCCGATGGTACCTGGCTGGTGGCCTTTGAACGGCGGCATCGCATTCGCGCCTATCGCCGGCTGGATGGGCCGGGCGCCTATGTCGCGCCGCCGCCTGGCTTGGAAAACGCGCCAGCGAATGGCGGGCTTGAGAGCCTGGCCGTGCTGCCAGATGGCCGGCTTTTCGCCATTGCCGAGACCTTTGCCCCGCCTGACCGCCCTGAATTGCGCCATGCTTGGCTTGGTGCGCCGGGGCGCTGGGTGCCGCTTTACTGGCAGCCCGCACCTGGCTTTCACCCAACCGATGCGGCGATCCTGCCCGATGGCCGCGCGCTGGTTCTTGAACGACGCTTCAGCCTATTGGGCGGTTTTGCTGCCCGGCTGGTGCTGACCGCGCCCGCTGCGTTGCCCTCAGCACGCGAAGGCGCGGTGCTGCGTGGCGAGGCAATCCTGATGCTGGATGACGCGCCCTTGCCTGCCGAGAATTGGGAAGCCGTGGCGGTGACGCGCTTTGGGGATCAGACGCTGGTCGCGCTGATATCGGATGACAATGAAAGCCTCTTGCAGCGGAGCCTTTTGCTGCTGTTTGCGTGGCGCGGGTGAGGCGTATGATCGGCGCAGTCGAAAGACCCTGGCGCCTCAGGGTTGAATAATGCCACGCTGCCGGGGCAGGGCCTTGCAGGGGAGAGCGATATGCCAAGCCTGACCCGGCGCGCATTTGGTTTGGCTGGCATGGGGGCGGCGGTCCCAGCCGCATGCCCGGCACGCACTGCCGCAATGGCGGAGCCGCCACCGGGATATAGACCGTAGTTCGGCCTGAAGTTGCCTGCTGGGTACGGCAACGATCCTTTCAGGAATGGCAATTGCCCATGGCACCCGCGTAACGATTGGAAAGTCCGCCCGGCCATCTTTGCGCAATTGTTACTATAGATCACTGAGGGCGATTCAAAGTTTGTGGGCAGCTTAGGCGGGCGCCTGGTCTGTTTTCTTCTTCATCGTCTTGATGGGCAGGGGAAAGTCTCACGAAGCGCCGCGACGGTAAGCATTGCTGCATCTTCATGGCGGATTGCAGGATTTTGCTCAAGAAAGCTCACAACCACATCCACGGTTTGGTCTAAGGTGACGTTCGACGGGAGACAATACAGTCTATTGCGATCCCGGTCTCGAACTCCGAGGGTTTGCACGATAGTGAATAAGGCGCCGACGGCTTGCACGTAAGAAAGGCACGAAGTTCTCTCGTCATTCTCCGCTTTGCATCGCGCCAGTAATTCATTTCCGGTAAGCTTTTGGGCTGAAGCCGGAAAAGCCATAACTAGGCCAATCAGCAAGACTGCCGATCTCATGAGCCTAACTCCAAAGCCTCGATGCAGACTAAGCGTTTTGAAGCACTCGGAGCAAGCGGGATTGTAGTAGAAGCCTGCGATCGCCCGAAACGCGAAAACCCCCTCAACCCCGACACACCCCACAAGGGCCAAGCGTCCCCGCTTGGCCCAACGCACCCTACCCCGGCCGCTTCCACCAGCCCTGCCGCTTGGGCCGCGCCACCTCAGCGCCATCACCCAGCACCACCGGCTGAATCGCCGGCCCAATCACCGGCTCCGCCTTTTCCGGCTGAGGTGCCGGGGCAGGTTCAGCGGCCACGGGCACAGGTACAGGTTCCGGCGCTGGCGGTTCAACGGGCGCCGGCGCTTCCGCGACCGGCACCGCTTCCGTCACCACAGGTGCCGCCTCAGCCACCGGGGCCGCTTCCGCCACAGGCTCCGGCGCGGGGGCTGCGGGCGCAATGCGCCGCGCGGTCGCGGCAGCGCGTTCCGCCGCTTCCTCGGCTGCGGCCATGGCAGCAAAGACATCATCAATTTGCCCGGCAAAGGGGTCTGCCGGGGTCGGGCCCACATAGCGCGGCGCGGGGGCATCTTCGGCCATTTCCGGCGCGGCGTCCTCAGTGCGGCGCTCACGCGGGCCATCCTCACGCCGACGGCGCCCACCACGGCGGCCACGACGACGCGGACGATCCTCACCCTCGGCGGCGCCTTCAGCGGCCTGGCCCTCACCCTCGGAGGCTTGGGCTTCGCCTTCCGGCGCTTCGCCCGCTTCTGCTGCGGCCTCAGCACCTTCTTCGCCCTCGCCATCACCCTCGGCACCCGCTTCACCACCCTGCGGCCCACCCTCACGCCGGCCACCACGGCGGCGACGGCGGCGGCGGCGGCGGCGCTCACCTTCCTCGGCGGTTTCCTCACGCGCCTCTGCGCGCGGGCTATCGGCTTCCTCTTCCTCGGCCTCGGGCGCAATATCCTCAACCTCGGGCGCGTAATCCATGCGCAAGGCAGAAGGCGCAGAGGCAATCGCCATAGGTTCAGCCGCGCGCAGGCGTTCAATGCGCAGCGCCGGCCCCATCAGCTTTTCATCGGGCTGGAGGAAAACACTCATGCCGAAACGCGCTTCAATCTCAGAAAGCCGGTCGCGCTTGCGGTTCAGCAGCCACAGCGCAACTTCGCTCGCGACATGCACACTGATTTCGGCGGCGCGGCGCTTCGCACCTTCTTCTTCAATCGCGCGCAGCACCTGCAGCGCGCTGCTTTCCACCCCACGGATCGTGCCACGGCCCAGGCAATGCGGGCAGGTGATGAAGGTCTGTTCCGCGATGGAAGGGCGCAGGCGCTGGCGGCTCATTTCCAGCAGGCCGAAATGGCTGATGCGGCCCACCTGAATCCGCGCCCGGTCGTGGCGGAGTGATTCCTTCAGCCGCCTTTCCACCATGGCGTTGTTGCGGTTTGATTCCATATCAATGAAATCGATCACAATCAGCCCAGCCAGATCCCGCAGGCGCAATTGGCGCGCGATTTCATCCGCCGCTTCCATATTCGTGCGCAAGGCCGTGTCTTCGATGTGCCTGTCACGCGTGGCGCGGCCGGAATTTACGTCAATCGCGACCAGCGCTTCGGTCTGATTGATCACGATGTAACCACCAGACCGCAGCTGCACCACCGGCGAATGCATCGCATCCAATTGCTGGTCCACGTGATGGCGCGCGAAAAGCGGTACAGCTTCGCGGTGCAGCCGCACCTTATTCGCGTGCGATGGCATCAGCATGCGCATGAATTCGCGCGCCTGCTGGAAGGCACCATCGCCTTCCACCATCACCTCATCAATATCGCGGCCATAAACATCGCGGATGGATCGCTTGATCAGATCCGCTTCCTCATAAATCAGGGCAGGCGCCGTGGAAGCCAGCGTCCTTTCGCGGATACCGTCCCAAAGCCGCAGCAGATATTCGCAATCGCGCTGAATTTCGGGCTTTGGCCGTTGCGCGCCGGCGGTGCGCACAATCAGCGACATGCCCTGGGGCAATTGCAGATCATCCATCACTTCACGGAGCCGCTTGCGATCGGCAGCCGAGGTGATCTTGCGCGAAACCCCGCCCCCGCGCGGGGAATTCGGCATCAGGACAGAAAAGCGCCCGGCAAGCGACATATAGGTTGTCAGTGCCGCACCCTTGCCGCCGCGTTCTTCCTTCACAACCTGCACCAGTATGATCTGGCGGCGGCGGATCACTTCCTGGATTTTGTAATGGCGCATGAAGCGCGGCGGGATACGGCGTTCGCGGCGTTCTTCTTCCGTCTCGGCCGGGCCTTCGCCACCAATGGTCTCGGGCGGGGCTTGGTCTTCGGCGGGCAATTCCTCAACGCGGCCAAGATCGGCGGCTTCGGCCGCTTCCTCGCCTGGCGCTTCTGGCGCGGCGCTCAGGCTTTCGCTTTCAATCGC
Source organism: Roseomonas sp. (assembly GCA_020249505.1). Lineage (GTDB taxonomy): Bacteria > Pseudomonadota > Alphaproteobacteria > Acetobacterales > Acetobacteraceae > Neoroseomonas. Next base: position 47,781 of record JADCFN010000012.1, read on the forward strand.
GAGTGGCTGCGCGGCAGCAGGGGCTTCGGGCTCCAGCGCATCTTGCGCAACCGCTTCAGCGTCAGACGCGGCTTCGCCATTGGGTTCTGAAGCAGGGGCTTCGCCAGCCGCATCTTCCCCCGGCTGCCAGGCTTCATTGCTTTCGCCATTCCAGGCGGCGCGGTCCATGGCACTTTCCGGCGGCAGGTCGGCATCATCCTCCGCACGGGCTTCTTCTTCCTGCATTTCAAGCAGGCGCTGACGGTCCGCCACGGGGATCTGGTAGTAATCTGGGTGGATCTCGCCAAAGGCCAGGAAGCCATGGCGATTGCCGCCATACTCCACAAAGGCCGCTTGCAGGCTGGGTTCCACCCGCACCACTTTGGCGAGGTAGATATTGCCCTTCAGGGCGCGGCGTTGCGCCGTTTCAAGATCAAATTCGTCGAGGCGATTGCCATCCATCACCACTACCCGGGTTTCCTCGGGGTGGGAGGCATCGATCAGCATACGCTTGGTCATGGGGTGAAGTCTCCGCGCCGGGGCTGAGCCGCGGGCGCAAATCTGTGGCAAGGCCCGAACAAGGATCACAAAGCGGCGTGGCGTGCTGTGGCATGCGACGGCGAAGACCTTCTTCGGTGGGACCGGCGCCAAAGCGGCGCAGCGGCCCCAGGGTGGGCGCACCTGGATCCTGCCCCGGGAACCCTTGGACCACGAAGGTCACAGGCGCAGGCGGGACGGCGGGCGCGACGGGGGCCATGGCCATAAGGGCCGGACTTTCGCGCGCCTCGGGCCGCGCTGGCGAGAAGGAAGGGCTGTCCCCCGGCGAAACCGCAAGCCCGGCGCCAAAGGCGCGGACCCGGAGGCCGGGGAGCTGAACATCGAGGGCCGCGCTGCCCCAGGGGGCTTCATGCGCCAGGCGATGCCGCCGGAATTCTCGCCCGCAGCGGATGCCGCCGGGGCAGGGCACCTTAATGCCTGCCCGCAGGCACCACAAGGGTTATATGGAGCGCTTCGGATGACAGCACCGGCCCTGCCCGGTAAGAAGACTGACATGGGCATAGGGCGCCGGCATTTCCTGGGCTTGGGCGGGGCTGTTTTTGGCGGCGCCCCATCGGCCATGGCCGCATCCGTGGGCGCGGCGAGCCTGACCACCGAAGGCCGCGCGGCGCGGCTTGCCCTGGCACTGGAAGGCCCGCTTTCCTGGGAATGGCGTGCACTGGCTGAGCCGCCTCGCCTTGTGCTTTCCCTGCCCGGTGTCACCTGGCAGGGTCCTTCGCGGCTTGGCTCGGCAGGGCCCATTGCCAGCGCGGTATTCGATGCCGAAGCCAAGGCCTTGCGCCTGAATCTGGCGCGCCCCGCCCTGCCGCGGCGCCTGCCCGGTCCGGCCGGGCGCTTGGTGGTCGAAATCGCCCCCGCGAGCACCGAAGCCTTCGCTGCCGCTTCGCGCCGCGATATGCCGCTTTCACAAGGCAGCGCCCCCGCCTTGCCGCTGGTGGTGATAGACCCCGGCCATGGCGGCTATGACCCCGGCGCTATTGGCCGGCGCGGCACGGAAGAAAAGCGCCTGACGCTGGCCGCCGCCCAGGCCCTTCGCCGCAAATTGCAAGAAGGCGGCAAATGCCGCGTGGCCATGACGCGGGAGCTTGATGAATTCATCTCCCTCGCGGATCGCGTTGCCTTCGCCCGGACGCGCGATGCCGCGCTGTTGATATCGCTCCATGCCGATTCAGCGCCGGGGGCCAAGGGGGCCAGCGTCTACACCCTGGCCGAGACCGCGAGTGACCCTTTCGCCGCAGCCCTCGCGCAGCGCGAAAACAACGCCGATTTGGCGGGTGGCCTTAGCCTGCCTTCTGTCCCGCCCGAAGTGCAGGCGATATTGCTGAGCCTGATGCGCCAGGAAACCCTTGGCGATTCTGCCCGCTTCGCGCGGGTGGCAGTGCGCGAATTGACCCGCGCCGTGTCTGTTCTGCACAAACCCCGGCGCGAAGCGGGCTTCATCGTGTTGAAGGCGCCGGAAGTGCCCTCCGTGCTGGTGGAAATGGGCTTTTTATCAGACCCGGAAGATGAAGCCGCGCTCCGCAAGCCCGAACACCGCGCGCTGATCGCGACAAGCCTGGCCCGGGCGGTGGAAACCTGGCTCGCTACCGCGCCACGCCCCGCGCCCGGCTAAAAAAACACTGGGTGACGCTGTCGCGCTTTCCGGTGGGAAAGTGTATCAAGCGCCATCATGTCTTCCCCCGAATTGCGCGCCGATTCACCGCTTGACCCAGAGCGTGCTGCCTCTGGCGCGGAGGCGCCGCGTGCCGAGCCGCCGCCCAAGAAGAAACGCGAAAAACGCCCCAAGCACCGCCGGCGCTTCGGCTTGTTTCGCTGGCTATTCAGCCTGGCTGCGGCGGTTCTGCTGGCCGGTGGTATCGCGGCCTATGGCGCCTATCATCACTTCGCGCAGGATTTGCCGGATTACGGCTGGCTCGCGGAATATGAACCCCCGCAAATGAGCCGAGTCTATGCCGCCGATAGCCGGCTGATGGCCGAATTGGCGCAGGAACGGCGCATCTTTGTCCCGATCGAAGCCATCCCGCAGCGCGTCCAGCAAGCCTTCATCTCGGCCGAGGACCAGCGCTTCCGCGAACATACCGGCATTGACCCCTTGGGCATTCTGCGCGCCGTGATCCAGGCCGCCGAGCAATATGGCAGCGGCCGACGCATGAGTGGTGCTTCCACCATCACCCAGCAGGTGGCGAAAAACATGCTGGTCGGCGCTGACCGTTCTTTCACCCGCAAGGCGCGGGAGGCGATCTTGGCAATGCGCATCGAAAAGGCGCTGAGCAAGGATCGCATCCTTGAATTGTATTTGAACGAGATTTTTCTTGGCCAGCAGGCTTATGGCGTGGCTGCCGCCGCGCAGGTCTATTTCAACAAGAGCCTCGATGAATTGAATGTCGCGGATGTCGCTTACCTCGCCGCGCTGCCCAAGGCACCGAATAATTATCACCCCATCCGCCGCGCCGATGCTGCCAAGGCCAGGCGCGATTGGGTGATTGAACGCATGCTGGAAGACCGCGCAATCACCGCGGAAGAAGCCCGCGCGGCGCGTGCCGAACCACTGCTGGCGCGGCCCATGCGCCGGCAGGATCAATTGCAAGTCGGCCAGCATTTCACTGAAGAAGTGCGGCGCGAAATGATCCAGCGCTTCGGCGTGGAGCAAACCACCATGGGTGGCTTGGTGGCGCGCACCAGCCTTGACCCCACCATCCAGGCCGCTGCCGAACGTTCCTTGCGCGAAGGGCTGATGAGCTATGATCGCCGGCGTGGCGGTTGGCGTGGCCCGGTCGCGCGCATTTCGGCGAGCACGACGGAATGGATGCCGGCCCTTGCCGATACGCCGCGCCCGGCCGGGGCCTTGCCCGAATGGCGCCTGGCCGTGGTGCTGGAAGTCAGGCCGCAAGAAGCGCGGCTCGGCTGGCTGGAACGGCGCGACCCGCGCCGCCCGGCGGAACCGCAACAGGGTACGCTTTACCTGGAGGAATTGCGCCCCTGGGCGCGGCCCGTTTTGCCCGATGGCCGCCTGGGGGCCGAGCCGCGTCGCGTGCAGGATGTAGTGAATATCGGCGATGTCGTGATGGTGGAAACCCTGCCGGCGGAAGCCGCGCAGCGCAATCGCCCCGCGCGGCCGGAACGCTTGACGCTCAAGCAAATTCCCTTGGCCGAAGGTGCGGTGGTGGCACTGGATCCGCAAACCGGGCGAGTCATGGCCATGGTCGGCGGCTGGGCGCTGGAAAAATCCTGGTTCAATCGCGCAACCCAGGCGCAGCGCCAGCCTGGGTCTTCCTTCAAGCCCTTTGTTTATATCGCGGCGCTGGAAAAAGGCATTCCACCCAATCAGGAAATCCCTGATGAGCCTGTGGAAATCATGACGCCGCAAGGGCTTTGGAAGCCGCAAAACTACAACGCCAATACCTATAATGGCTGGGTGACCATGCGCAGCGCCATGGAACGCAGCCTTAATCTGGTGACGGTGCGCCTTGCGGATCATGTCGGCATGGCTTCGGTTTCCGATGCAGCGCGCCGCTTTGGCGTGATTGACAATATGCCGCGCTATTTGGCGATGTCGCTTGGCGCTGGAGAGACAACCGTGCTCCGCATGGCCACAGCCTATGGCGCCTTTGCCAATGGCGGTTTTCGCTTGACCCCGACGCTGATTGATTCAGTGCAGGATAGGCGCGGGCGCGTGATTTGGCGCGCCGACCAGCGCGCCTGCGCCGCTTGCGCTTCCGGGCCGGAAGCCGGGCCGCCGCGCCTTGAAGCGGGTGAAAGGCAACGCGCGACCGACCCGATTTCGGCCTATCAGATGGTGAGTATTCTGGAAGGTGTGGTGCAGCGCGGCACCGCAGCCGGCACCATCGGGTCACGTCTTGGCCGGCCGGTGGCGGGCAAAACGGGCACCACGGATGATTTCAAGGATAATTGGTTCGTGGGCTTCACGCCCGATATCGTTGTTGCGGTTTGGATCGGCTTTGATGATCCGCGCAGCCTTGGCAATAACGAAACCGGCGGCAGCAATGCCGCGCCGATTTTCCGCGAAGTGGTCGGTGCTGCGCTCACCGGCAGCCCGCCCGTGCCCTTCCGCCGACCCCCTGGCATTACGCTGATGCGCGTTGCGACTGGCACCGGCAGCATCATGGAACCCTTCCGCCCAGGTACGGAAAACAGCGCACAGCGTTGGCGCGATGAATTCATCACGGAACGCGCCGATGGTTCCGCGACACCGGGCTCACCAGGGGCGAACCGCCTCGACAGGGACCTCGGCGGGCTCTATTAGCCACGCATCATGCGCGCTGACGCCCTTTCCCTGCACGAGCAGATCACCGCTTCGGTGTCCCTGCTGAGGAGGCATCTTTGACTGGGATGCCTCTGTCCGTCGTCTCGAAGAACTGAACGCGCGGGTCGAAGACCCGTCGCTCTGGAATAATGCTGATGAAGCGGGGCGCGTCATGCGCGAACGCGGCCGGCTGTCCGAACAGATTGATGGCGTGAAGCGCCTGGAACGCGATGTGGAAGACGCGCTTGGCCTGATTGAATTGGCCGAGGCTGAGGGCGATGCCGATACCGCCAATGCCGCCACCGCGGATTTGCAGCGACTGGCGGTGGAGGCGAAGAAGCGTGAGATTGAAAGCCTGCTCTCCGGCGAAGCGGATGCCAATGACGCCTTCCTGGAAGTGAATTCCGGCAGCGGCGGGACCGAGGCGCAGGATTGGGCGGAAATGCTGCTGCGCATGTATTCCCGCTGGGCGGAACAGCATGGCTATAAGGTGGTGTTGACTGAAGAAAGCGCCGGCGAACAGGCGGGGCTGAAATCTGCGACCATTCAGATCAGCGGTCCCAATGCCTATGGCTGGCTCAAGACCGAAAGCGGCGTGCATCGGCTGGTACGCATCAGCCCCTTTGATTCGGCCGCGCGCCGGCACACCAGCTTTGCCTCCGTCTACGTCTATCCGGTGGTGGATGATAAGATCGAGATTGAGGTCAACCCTGCCGATTTGAAGACCGACACCTTCCGCGCTTCCGGCGCCGGTGGGCAGCATGTGAACAAGACCGAATCGGGCGTGCGCTTCACCCATATCCCGACCGGGATTGTGGTGGCCTCCACCCAGGATCGCAGCCAGCATCGCAACCGCGCCATTGCCATGGGCATGCTCAAGGCGCGTTTGTATGAATTGGAATTGTCGAAGCGCGAAGCCGTGAATGCCGCCACCGAAGCCGGCAAGACCGATATCGGCTGGGGCCACCAGATCCGCAGCTACGTGTTGCAGCCCTATCAGATGGTGAAGGATCTGAGGACCGGGGTTGAAAAGGGCAATCCGGCGGCGGTGCTGGATGGGGAGTTGGATGATTTCCTCGCGGCGTCGCTTGCATCGCGCGTCGGCGCAACGCGCAGCGAAGCCAGCGCCAAGGCGCAATAGCCGTATGTTTCGCGGCGCGGCTGATCCGGGTTAGTCTCCTCAGCCGTGCTTGCCTTCCTTGCCCTTTGCCTGCCGATTTTCGCGGTGGTGGCCTTTGGTTTCGCCGCGGCGAAGCGCAAATGGATGCCGCCGACCGCGATGGAAGCGATTGGGCTTTTCAGCTTCAACGTCGCCTTGCCCGCGATGTTGTTCAAGCTGATGGCAGCACAGCCTTTGCGCGAAAGTTTTGATGCCATTTATTTCGCAGGTTATCTGGGTGCCTGCCTAAGTATCTTCGCCGTGGTGATGCTGATCGGGCGCGTCGCGCGCGGCAATATCCGCATCGGTTCTGCCTTTGGCGCGGCTGCCGCCATGGGCAATGTTGGCTATCTGGCGCCACCACTCATGCTGCCCATGCTCGGGCCACGCATTGCGGGGCCGGTTGCCATGGCGATTGTTGCGGAAGTGGCGGTAATTATCGCGCTTGGGTCCATGCTGATGGCGCCTTCCGCAAAGGGTGAGGGCCTTAAAGCCGTGATGGCAGGCTTGCGCGGCTTGCTACGGAACCCGGTGATCCTTTCCATCGCGCTTGGCGCGCTTTCCGCTGGGTTGGAGCTGCCCATCCCCGCGCCAATCGAACGCTTCCTGTCCTTCCTGGGCAACGCTGCCGGGCCAACGGCACTATTCGCGCTGGGCGGTACCCTCGCGAGGCTCAAAATTGGCGGGCAGCTTTTCGCGGTGGCTTTCGGCATTACGGCGGCGAAGCTGTTCATCTACCCCGCGCTGGTGTGGTTTGTGCTGGGAAGCTGGCTGGCGCTTGACCCGTTTTGGGTGATTTGCGGCGTGCTGCTAGCCGCCATGCCCACCGCGACCAATGCCTATCTGCTCGCGCAACGCCAAGGCGTGGGGGCTGAGGAAGCCTCAGCCGCCGTGCTGTTCACCACCATCATCGCATCCATCGCCTTCCCGGCCACGGCCTGGCTGTTGGATGTGCCGGTGCCGTGACCTGGGTCACGCTTGGCGGGCGCGCGGCTTGGTCATAGACTCAGCCCTTCTTACTGCAACGGAGACTTCCCCATTATGTCGAGTGCCGCCGAAAGCGCGCCAAGCTGGCATGGCATTATTCGCCAGGCCTTGAAGGACCATGATGTCCGGCTGGTCACCTATGTGCCGGATAATGTGCTGCGCCCCCTGATTGAGGGCTGCCATGCCGATCCCTTCTTCACCACCTTCGCCGCCGCGCGAGAGGAAGAAGCCATCGGCATTGTCGCCGGCGCCACCATGGCCGGCATGCGCGGCATTGTGCTGATGCAGACATCGGGTTTCGCGACGCTGCCCAATGTTCTCGCCTCCCTTGTGGTGGCCAGCCAAATCCCGGTGCTGATGATGGTGAGCGAACGCGGCACACTCGGTGAATTCAATCCCGGCCAGGCTATTGTCTGCCGCACCATGCGCCCGATCCTGGACAGCATGGGCATTGAACACCACACCCTGTCGCGCATGGATGAAGCCGCCTTCATCGCGGATCGCACCATGCGCCAGGCCTTTGCCACGCGTTGGCCGGCTTGCCTTATTGTCTCGCCATTGATCTCAGGGGGGCGCAAGTGATGGAAGACCGTCGCAATACGCAGGTGATGAATCGTGCGGCGCTGACCAAGCGCGTGGTGGGCAAACTCACCAAGCAGGAAGCCGTGATTGGCGGCATCGGTAATTCCAACTGGGATTTATGGGCCGCCGGCCATCGTGCCGAGAATTTCTACATGCTGGGCAGCATGGGATTGGCCGCGCCGATTGCTATGGGTGTAGCCATTGCTCAGCCGGAACGGCGCGTTTTCGCGCTGGAAGGCGATGGGTCACTGCTGATGCAGCTTGGCTGCCTTTCCACCATTGCCGCGCAGGCGCCGAAGAATCTGATTGTGATCATTTGGGACAATGGCATTTATCAGATCACCGGCGGCCAGGGCACGCCGGCCGCGAAAGCCGGCACCGATCTGGTGGCGATTGCGCGCGCCTCCGGCATTGCTTCCGCCCATTGGGCGGCGGATGAGGCGGAGTTCGATGCGCTGATTGATCGCGCCCTTGCCACCGATGGCCCGCATGTGATCGGCGCGCGGATTGATAATGAACCCGGCAAGACACAAACGGACCGCGACCCGATCCGCTTCCGTGAGACCTTTATGCGCGGGATGGCGGCGCAACTGGGTTAAGTGCCAAGCGGCCGGGATAGGGTGCGTTTGGGCCAAGCGGAGACGCTTGGCCCTTTTGGTGCGTGTTGGGGTTGGGGTGGTTTGTGGCGCGCTGGCGCGTCAGAGGCCTTGGATTTCGTGAATCAGAATTTGCCCTTGCTGAAACCACGCAAGCCGACCGGTGCGTGGGCAAAAGCAAGGTCCATTGATGACAACGCGATCAGGCGCAAAATGTTGCAAAAGTGGCGCGCCGCCACTTGCAGGAAAAAGCTGCACCAAAGCACCAATCTCTCCCGTTCCTTTGGCTGAAGATGTAAGTACGAAACGTCCGCTTGGATGCCAGCTCAAATAGGCGATAGGTTCAAACTCCCCCGAAAACCCAGCCATCTGCTCGCCTGTTGAAGTATCCCAAACCCGAATGGGTTCAGCTTCGCGTGGGGGGACCGTGGCACTCGAACCACTCGCCAAACGATCACCAGTTGGCGACCAAGCTAGAGATCGAACTCCACGAACATGAGCACGAAAGCTCATCCGCTCAGTGAGCGACGGAAGATCAAAAATCGCTATTTCGTCACTGAAGCCAAGTCTTGTTGCACTTGTTGCTACAGCAAGACGATTGTCCCGACTTATACTCGGCAGCAACCAGTTTCGTCCTTCACCTTGGCCGAGGAGCCTTCCGTTACTGCTATCAAACACTAAGCCAAAAAAACGATGCGTTGTATTGCCCCTGCCACCAATTGCCGAAAACGATAGAAACACATAGTTACCATCGGGGGAAACCGTAAGAGACTGGCCGCCCCTTCGCTGCTGCAAGAATAAATCTTGGGGCCTACCTAATAGCTCGGGTAGGAACACGGGCAATAAGTCGGACTCACGCAGTAGCTTTCCTGTATCGGTTTCAAAAGCTGAGAAAGCCGGCGGATTTTCTGTACTGCCTGATGAAATATGCCTGGACGCGATCATTTCCCGACCGCCTGCTGCAAATCCAAAAAGTCTCGCCCCTCTTGCCTGCATAACACGGAAACGCGTGAGCAACTGCCAAGAGGCGGTATCAATCACGTTCAAGAAACTTCCATCGCCAGACTCTGCGACCAGCCGACTACCATCGGGGCTCCAGGCCATTGAGGAAACATGCCAAGCAAATGCATTTTCTTCCTTACGAAAATCAACGCTGGCAATTTGCTTCAGCCTCACCCGGCCCGGATATATCGTGCCGCGCGGGCTGGTCAGCGGATTGAGTAAATTCGAAGCGCCCGCCGGGCGCACCGCGCCCGCACCTGCCAGCGCCCCCATGCCAGCCAAACCAAATCCGCGCCGGGTCAGGCCTGCCATATCGCTCACCCCTGCAAGGCTCTGCCCTGGCAGGAAGGCATCACCTCAACCCCAAGCGCGGGCGGGGACATAAACCTCGCCCGCCATCAACCGCCGCGCGGTGCGTAGCGTACCGCCCGAAATCACCTCGCGCGATCCATCCGCCGCAAGCCGCGTGGTGATCACCGCTTCCATGCTGCCTGTCGGGTGTTCCAGCACAATCGTCTCCCGATCCGCGCCGGTGATTTGCGCCACACCTTCCGCCACCGTGCCCGGCAGCACGCAAGCACTCGCGATGCAAATCCCGCCTGTCACCGCCATGGCTTCATGGCAGGCGAGCGGCGTGAAATAGCGCGCCGCGACACCGCCCTGCCCACCAGCCGGCTCCGCGATAATGGCGAATTTCGGAATGACACGGCCTTCCGCATCGCCCATGCCCATGGCAAGGCTCGCCTTGCGGCGAATGGCCTCAATCCGCGCCATGAAGTCCTTGTCGGCGTCCAATTCCTTCGCCGTCTCACGCGCGGTTTTGCCGAAATCCCGCGCGCGCGCGATCACCACCGGCATGCAGATATCAAGGCAGGTCACTTCCACGCCATCAATCACATCAATCGCATTGCCGGTCGGCATCAGCTTGCCAGTTGCTCCGCCCACCGCATCGGCGAAATTCAGTACAATGGGGGCAGCCGTGCCGGGCACGCCGGCAATCGCGGTATCACCTTCGTAATTCACGCGCTTGCCTGGCGTTTGCACCACGGCTTCGATCATCGCACCCGTATTCACCGCGCGGATCATCACGCGGGTTTCGCCTTCCTCGGCTGGCACCAGCCCGCTTTCAATCGCGAAAGGGCCGACGCCCGCCAGCATATTTCCGCACGTCGGCCCCCAATCCACAAAGGCGCGATCCACGGAAACCTGCGCAAACAGATAATCCACCTGCTGCGCTTCACCCGCTACGGCGCGAGAGACAATGCAGACCTTGCTGGTGAGCGTGGTTGCCCCACCCAGCCCATCAATCTGCCTTGCATCCGGTGAACCCATGGCGGCGAGCAAGACGCGGCCCATGGCTTCCCGATCCTCGGGCAGATCGTGGCGCAGGAAATAGGGGCCGCGGCTGGTGCCGCCGCGCATCAGCGTGCAGGGAATGGCTTTCTGCATGGTCTTATCCGTCAGCGTAAGGGCCAGGGGAGGTCGAAGAAATGCTGCAATAGCCCCTGCGGGAAGTCCAGCGTCAGCAATTGCGCCACCACAATCAGGCCAATGGTTGCGATGGACGTTAAAAATAATGTCATCCGCCAGGTGCAGCCCGCCGCATAACGCAGGAAGGACAGGAAGAAGATGGTATTGGCCAACAAGAAGCCAACCAAAGCGGAAAGCCCGACCAGCCCAATCACCCAGCCAAGATGTGCCCAGAAGCTGCCATCCTCGGGCTTCGCCTTGGCTTCCGCATCATGGAATAGCGAACCGCCGACGCGCCCGAAATTCAGCCGTAACAATACGGGCACGCTGATCAGCAGCATGGCGCCGGCAATCATCATCGGGAAGACCGCGCCTAGGAAGCTGTGGCGCATGGCATCAACGAAGACGGCCGCGAAAAGCGCCACCGGAATCACGGCGAAAATCGCCTGAGGCTGGCGCCGGCCCGTATCCGTGCTGCCGCCATCTTCTTCCGTATCCGCCAAGCGGCGCTTGCGGATACCAAGCCCGGCAAATACCACGATCAGTGCGGCGATGATCATCACGCCCGGCCGCGTCAAGAAATCCCAGCCATAGAATTGCACAGCTTGGTAAAGATAGGTTTCCATCGGCAGCGCCAGCACAAAGCCTACCACGAAGGGCGGGCGCGGCCAGCCAAAGCGGCGCATCAACAAGCCGAGCAGGCCAATACCCAGCAGCAGCAGCAAATCCGCCAATTCGCGGTTATTGTTGAAGGCGCCAAAGCACACCACCATCATCATGAAGGGCGCCAGCAGCCCAAAGCGCACCGTGGTCAGCCGCGCAATCAGGGGCGATGTCGCGAAGCACAGCAAGGTGCCCATGACATTGGCTATGGCCAGCGACCAGATGATCGCATAGGTCAGATCAAGTCGTGATCCCACCAGCGCCGGACCGGCTTCAATGCCAAGCAGCGTCATGCCGCCCAAAAACACCGCCATGGACCCTGATGAAGGAATGCCGAAGAACAGGGTCGGCACCAGCGCACCACCTTCGCGCGCATTATTCGATGCCTCCACGGCAATCACGCCGCGCACATCACCCTTGCCGAATTGGCCGTTCTTTTCGGTTTGAATCGCGTGGCCATAGACAATCCAATCGGTCACGCTGCCACCAAGCCCCGGGATCGCCCCCAACACGGACCCGATGGAAGATGTACGTAGCACCAGCCACCAATGGGTCATGATGTCGCGCATGCCCGTGATCCAACCGCGGCCCAAATCCGCCGAGCGCGAAATCGTCCCCCCACCGCGCGCCAGATCAATGATTTCCGGCAACGCAAAAATCGCCAGTACCAAAACGGGCAGCGGCAAACCATCCGAAAGATAGATCAGCCCGAAATCCAACCGATATTCCGCTGTTGCCGGCGCGGTGCCGACCGTGCCAAGCGCCAAACCCATGCCGCAAGCAATCAGGCCCTTGGCGAAGCTTTTGCCCGCCAGCACGCCCACCATGGAAAGCCCCAGCAGCGCCAGCATGAATAATTCCGCGGTGCCAAGCGCCAGAATCAAAGGCCGCGCAATCAGCACCGCGCCGGTCAAAATCACCGCGCCAATCAAGCCGCCGATCATGGAAGCAAGGAAGGATGCCGATAGCGCGCGCGCGGCCTCTCCTCGTCGGGCCATGGGGAAGCCATCCAGGATCGTCGCCTGACTTGCCGATGATCCAGGTATGCCCATAAGGATGGAACTGAATGTATCCGCTGTCGCCGCCACCGCAACCAAGCCGACCAGCATGGCGAGTGCCGATACCTGATCGAGGCCGTAGATGAACGGCATCACCAGCGAAAGCCCGGCCAGGCCACCAAGCGCGGGCAGCACGCCAATCGCGTAACCAATCAGCACGCCCAGCGCCATATAGCCAAGGCGCTCAGGGCTCGCGAGCGCGGTCAGCGCCATCAGCAGCGCGTCAAGCATGCAGCCTTACTCCTATCCCCGCGCTGCGCGTGGGTTGATCAGCCCAGGCGATGGTTGAAGCGGCGCAGCAACCATTCCTTGATCCATTCGCGCGTCGCTTCACTGATGACGGTGCCGGCGGCATAGGCTTTTTCGGCGGCTTCGCCGACAACCTCATCATATTCGCCAATCACCGTACCGCGCTTTTCCTTGTATTCCGGATCGGCGAAGATGCGCGTGAAGGCAGTGCGATAAAGGTCTTGCACAGCGCGCGGCGTTTCCTTCGGCACGACCACGAATTTCTGCGCGGCAAAGCCCGCGACGAATAGCGTGCGATAGGCATCCCAGGCCGGGCCTGACGGTTCCTGCCCCGTTGCCGCGCGCAGGAATTCCGGGAAGGTCGGCAAATCCGGGAAATTCGGATCGCGCACGATATCGCCCGCAGCATTCATGATGCCATAGGAAAACAGCGGCACGGCCTTGCCTTCACGCACCAGCGGCAGAACCTGGCTCGTATAGGCTGAGGATGTTTGATAATCGATCGGCGTCTCGCCACGCTCAAAGGCAAGCCGCCCCTGGCCGCGCCCCTGCATGCCAAAGACAATCTGCACATTCAGATTCATCAGCTCAAAGGCCAGCGTCGGCACGATATCGAGCGAGGTCGGGCCCTGGCTACCGAACCTCAAGCCCTGTGCGGCTTGCAGCTTCGCCAGATCAGCCGGGCCGCGCACGCCCAATTCCGGGCGTACATACAGCACGCCGCCGGTCGGGCTCGCCATCAGCACACTCCAGGCGCGGTAGTCGTAGCGCACGCGCGGATCGCCCATCAGGAAGGGGAATTGTGTCGAGCCACTGGTGCCAAGGATGGTCAGCCCATCAGGCCGTGTGCGTTGCGCGAATTGATTGGCGCCATTGATGCTGCCGCCACCGGTAACATTGCGGATCACCACGGTTGGGTTGCCCGGCATGTGGCGTTGCAACAGCGGCAAATGAAACCGCGCCCAGACATCCGAACCGCCACCCACCGCGAAGGGGATGATCCATTCAATGGTCTTGCCGGCCATATCCTGCGCGCGTGCAGAGCCCGTCGCGGCCAGGCCAAGGCCAAGCCCGCCAAGGGCGCGGCGCGTGATTGGGAATTGTGAAGCTTTGGTCATGAAACCCTCCCCGGTCAGATTTTGGCTTCCCTTAAAGCAGAAGCGGGGGCGATGGAACCAGCGAAATCGCGCCCTGCATTTGCCGCTTTCAGAACCGCGCGCCCCCTGTTACGGATTGGCATGCCCGTCACCCAACGCACCATCACCGCGGCCGAGGCCGATATCCGGCTTGATCGCTGGTTTCATCGGCACTACCCGAACCTCACCCAGGGCGCTTTGCAGAAAATGCTGCGCACGGGGCAGATCCGGCTGGATGGCGCGCGGGTGGAAGCGAATGCGCGGCTCAAGCCCGGGCAGCAATTGCGCATCCCGCCCATGCCGGCTGAAGCGTCCAAACCGCCTTCAGCCCGCCCGGTGTCAGACCGGGATGCAGCCGCGCTTGAACGCATGGTGATCTACCGCGATGCCTCCGTGATCGCGATTGATAAGCCGCAGGGCCTGCCAGTGCAGGGGGGGCCAGGGATTACGCGGCATGTGGATGGCATGCTGGATGCGCTCCGCTTTGGGTATGAGGAACGCCCGCGCCTGGTGCATCGGCTGGACAAGGACACATCCGGCGTTCTGATCCTGGGGCGTACCGCCGCCGCTGCTTCACGATTGGCCGCCGCGTTCCGTGGCCGCGATGCCGAGAAAACCTATTGGGCTGTCGTGATTGGCCGCCCGCATCCGCTGGAAGGCCGCATTGACCTGCCGCTCGCCAAGCTTGGCGGGCAGCGCGGCGAACGCGTAGCCGGGGTTGCGGATGGTGAGGGCACGCGCGCCGTCACGCTTTATCGCGTGGTGGATTCCGCGCAGCGTCAGGCGGCGATGCTGGAATTGCGCCCGCTTACGGGCCGCACCCATCAGCTGCGTGTACATTGCGCCGAGGCCCTACACTGCCCCATCATGGGTGATGGCAAATATGGCGGGCAGGCCGCGCATCTGGAAGGCTTCGGCAATACGCTCCATCTGCATGCCCGGGCCTTGCGGCTGCCGCATCCGGAAGGTGGTATGCTGGAACTCGCCGCCCCCTTGCCAGCGCATATGAAGGATACCTTCGCCATGCTCGGCTTTGATCGCCCGAAGACACCGCCATGTCGGCATCTGCGCTGAAACCCGCCCGGCGCTGGCCGCGCTATCTGGCGGGCGGGTTTGCGCTGCTTTTTCTGCTGCTGATTGGCGGTGTTTTCGCGCTGCGCGCCGCTTTGGAATCCGGCCGCTTCACGCCGCGCATCAAGGCCGAGATCGAAAACGCCACCGGCTATCGCGCCAGCATCGGCGGGCTTGGTCTGGCGCTGGGGCTGATCCCCAAGCTTGAACTCCGCGATGTGACGCTCAGCACCCCGGGCAGCGCCGCGCCCGGCCTGGCGGCGCCCAGGCTGGCGGCGAGTATTTCGCTGCGCTCCCTGATTTCCGGCGGCATCGAAATCCCGGTTGTGGAAGCGGATGGGCTGAAGCTCAACCTTGATCCGGCGCTTTGGGCGCTGCCTGCCCCGGAAAGGCCCGCGCGGGACGCCACCGCGCCGCCATCAGCACCCAGGTCCGCAGCCACCATGCCCCATATCGGGCTTGTCCGGCTGCATGATGCACATGTGATCCTGCCTGGCAGCAAGGGGCGGGATATCGAAATCCCTTCGCTTTCCATCCGCAATGTCAGCGCCACTAGCACTAGTGATCTGGCGGCGGAGTGGCGCTTCCGGGGAATTACCTTCACCTTGACCGGGAAGGCCGGGCCGCTGTTGGGCGCGGCCCCCGGCACGCTGCCGCCACTCGGCGCGCTGAGTTTCAAGGCCGGCGCGGGTGATCTTGGCTGGCTACTGCCGGGTCTCAGGCTTGATGGGCTGGAATTGATCGCGCCACCAGACGGCGAGGCCAAGCTCTCCGGCGCGCTGACCCGCGCCGGCAATACCGCGCAGCTTGATGCGAATTTGGGGGAGATTGGCAAGCTGCTTTATGGCTTCACCGGGCCATTGCCGATGGAAGCCCGGCTTGCTTCTGCCGATGCCAGCATCACGCTGAAGGGCGCCGTGGCACGCCCGCTGGAATTGGCCGATGGCCAATTCGATCTGACGGTGGATGTGCCGGATGCGGCAGGGCTTTCCGGCTTTCCAGCCTTGCCTCCTGGGCTGCGCGGCTCGGCGCGGGTTGAATGGCGCGATCCGCGAGATATCAGCCTGCCCCGCTTCCAACTCACCAGCCCGGCACTTGTCGCCAATGCAGCGCTGACGCTTGGCCTGGCCGGGCGACCCAATCTGACTGGGCAGATTGAAGTCACGCGGCTTGATCTGGATGCGCTGAGCCGAGCCCCCACGGCAGGTCCCGCGCCCGCCGCGCCTTCAGCGCCGCCTGCTTCCGCGGGCGATGGCCGCGTCATTCCCGATATCGCCGTGCCTGTCGCATCGCTGATGGCGCTGGATGCAGAGCTGCGGCTTGCCATCAGCGGCGTCACCTCTCGCAATCTGCGGCAAGCGGCGATACAGACCAATCTTCGCCTCAACAATGGCGCCTTGGCACTCGCCCCCTTCAATCTGACCATTCCAGCCGGGCGGCTTGCGGGGCAAATCAATGTGAATGCGGCCGCCAACCCTGCCCAATTTGGCCTTAGGCTGCGTTCGCAAGGTACCGGGCTTGATCTTGCGGCGCTGAGTGGTGCGCTGGATGGGCTTGGCCTGCGCGGGCGGGGAGAGATCGCCGCAGATCTGCGCGGCGCCGGCGCCAATACGCGGGCGATTGCGGCCAGCCTGAATGGCACGCTCGGCATCGCTTTGGTGAATGGCCGGTTGGAACAGGGCGCCGCCATGGATGCGCTGGGCGCCATGCTCGCGCTGTTATCGCCTGCGTCGCAGCGGCTTGGCGCGGTGGAGCTGCGCTGCCTGGCCCTGGCCTTCGCGGCGGAACAAGGTGTCGCACAAAGCAGCGCGCTTTTCATGGATAGCGCCATTGGCCAGATCAATGGTCAGGCGGGCATCAATCTGCGCGATGAAAGCCTGAATGGGCGGCTGAATACCAATCTGCGTGTCTTGGGTGTTGCGCTGCGCGCGCCGATAAATCTTGGTGGCACACTCGCGTCACCGCGCCTTGGCGTGCCGGCTGGTGCGGCGATTGGCCAAAATGCGGCTGGGCTGCTGGCGGATGCGCTTACCGGGCGGGTGGTGACTGATCCTTTGGGCAATCTGCTCGGTGGGTCCGGACGGAATGCAGAAGCGGATTGCGCCGAGCCTTTGCGTATCGCGCGGCTAGGCGCGGAGGGTGCCGCACCCGCACAGCGCGCCGCGCCGGAAGCGGCGCAGGAAGCGCCACGGCCTTCTGTGCCTTCCCTGCCATCACCGGTGCAGGATGTGCTGCGCGGCCTTGGGGGGATTCTGGGCGGCGGGCGGCGGTGAAGCTGGCTTCAGCCTTCCACATCATCGAGCGATAGCCCGAGCGCTTCCAAGCCTTCTTCCAGCATATCGCCGAGCATTTCGATACCAAGCAAATAGGTCGCTGGATCCCGTATATTGCGTTCGCGCGCCAGGTTGCGCGCTTCTTCCCAATCATCCGCCTCATAATCGCCGCGGCCAATCCAGGCGAGCGCGATCAGCGATGCCTGTTCATCCTCATTCAATTCATTGATGAAGGCGCGCAGCGCATCCTCATCCATGTTTTCATCATCTTCGGCGTCGAGGCCTTCTTCATCCTCATCCGCACGAGAAATGGCGCCGCTTTCCTCACCCTCCTGGACAGCACGCGCCGCATCCACAATGGCGGCCACCGATTCCAGGCTAATGCCCAGATCGAATTCCTCATCCTCATCATCACGTGCGGCCATGGCGCTTCTCCGGCTTTAACGACGGCACTCAAGCACAGGGGCGCGGGGCATTTCCAGCCCTGCGCCTCAGCGGCGCGAAAGATCAACCAGCCCGGCGAAACCTTCTTCCGTGCCGAAGCCAAGATGCGTGCCGGAATCGCTCCAGGCCAGCACTGAAACCGCGCCGCGCCCCGGTGCGGCCACGGGCACAATGCGCCCACTCGCCACCTCGGCAATCAGCACCAGCCCGTCATTGAAGCCGGCCGCCACCACTTCCTGCTGCGGATGGCAGGCGACCGCCGAGCACAGCGCCTGATCGCCGCCGGCGAGTTCCGTTGGCGCCTTGCCCATCGGCCCGCCACCAAAAAACGGCCACAACACGACGCAATCCGCGCCCGAGGTTGCAAGCCACCGCCCCTTGGAAGTGAAAGAAAGCGATTTGGTCTTCGCCGGATAGCCCGCCATGCGCATATGCTGCCCATCCGCGAGCCGCCAACCATGCAACGTATTCTCCTGCATGGAGGTGACCACATGCGTCCCATCCGGGCTGAAAATAATGCCCGTATGGCTGCCCTTCCATTCGAGCGATCGCGGCTTGTCATCCTTCGCCGCCACAAACCAAAGCGAGGCGCCATTGTAATGGCTGGCCGCGATGCGCTTGCCCTTGCCATCAAAGGCAATGCCCGTGACCGATGTTGGATGCGCGAGTGATTTGATCGCAGCCCCCGCGCCATCCAGCACATGCACGGCCTTGCCGACCACGGCAGCGCGCAGCCCGCTTTCATGGGCTGCGACATGCTCGACCCAACGGCTGCCATAACGCGCCAATTCAGTGGGCGTGCCATCCGCGCCAAGGCGCATCAGCCGCCCATCATCGCCGCCGGAAATCACGCCATCCTTGGCATCGGCGCAAAGCGACAACACCGCACCCTGATGGGCTTCATGCGGCGCCCAAGGTTCTTGCGGGGCTGCAAGCTTCGCCTGATGCAAGACGCCATCGCTGGTGCCAAAGCTGCAAGTGCGGCCTTCATGTCCAAAGCCAATGCCAGCAACCCAGGCGCCGAGGTTTTGCGAAACGCCCCGGCTATCCAGCAAATAATCGGCGCCGCTCATGCTTCGGGTGGGCTCCAGCGCGCGATTTCGGCATTGATCTTCGCCTCATCCTCACCGGCCTGGCAGGCTTCAAAACCGCGGCGCAGCCAGGGGCGATTCAAATCACGCCCGATGAAGACCAGCTTGGAACGCCGCGGATCGCCTTCCTTCCAGGGGCCGATGAAATCGCCATCGGCAATCATATGCACCGCCTGAAAGGCGAAGCGACGATCATCGCCTTCATAAGCGAGGATCCCCTTGGTGCGCAGCAAATCCTGCCCCTTGCTGGACAGCACCTGCGTGATCCAGGCGTTGAAACGCTCGGCATCAATCGGGCGATCCACTTCGAAGGAAACGCTATTCACTTCGGAATCATGTTCGTGATCATCCTCGCCCGAGAGGAATTCGGGCTCCCGTTCCAGAATGCGTTCCAGGTTGAAGGCATCGCGCCCGATCACGGCGCTAATCGGTACATCGGATTTCGTCGCACGGCGAATCTCGGCATAGGGGTTGATGGCGCGGATGCGCTTTTCAACTTCCGCCGCTTCGGCTTCGCTCACCAGATCCATCTTGTTCAGCACAATGATATCGGCGAAGGCGATCTGTTCCTGCGCTTCGGCGGAATCCGCCAACCGCGCGGGCAAATGCTTGGCATCCACCACGGTCACAATCGCATCCAGCTTGGTCGCGCGCTTCACATCATCATCAACGAAGAAAGTCTGCGCCACCGGGGCAGGGTCCGCGAGGCCCGTGGTTTCCACAATGATGCCATCAAACTTGTCGCGCCGCTTCATCAGCCCGGCCAGGATGCGGATCAGATCACCGCGCACCGTGCAGCAGATGCAGCCATTGTTCATCTCAAACACTTCTTCATCGGCATCCACGACCAGGTCGTTATCCACGCCAAGCTCACCGAATTCATTAATCACGACGGCGAATTTCTGGCCGTGATTTTCAGTGAGGATACGGTTCAGCAGCGTGGTTTTGCCGGCACCAAGATAGCCGGTCAGTACGGTCACGGGCACGGGGGCGCGGGTGGTGTCGCTCACGTGGGTTTCTCCATCAGCAAGGTTTGAGACCCTATATGGGGCGAAGCCGGGCAGAGGTCACCCCGCCCGGCGAGAGACTTAGGCCGCCTCCGCCATGATGGCATCAGAAAGCGTGTTGATCAGCCTATCCACATGCGGCTTTTCGCAAATCAGCGGCGGCGACATGGCGATGATATCGGCCGTCACGCGGATCAGCACGCCCTCATCAAAGCAGCGGCGGAAAACATCCAAGGCGCGCTGGGTGGGCTTGCCCGGGCGCGGCGCCAATTCCACCGCGCCGATCAGCCCGATATCGCGGATATCAATCACGTTCGGCAGGCCCTTCAGCGAATGCACCGCATCCTGCCAATAGGGCTCCAAGGCGCGGGCGCGGCCTGGCAAATCCTCGGCGCGGTGCAATTCCAACGTGGCAATCGCCGCCGCCGCCGCCAAAGGATGGCCGGAATAGGTATAGCCATGGAAGAATTCGATCCCCGCGCTGGTACCCGTCACGATGGCATCATAGATGTCGTTCCTGACGGCCACCGCCCCCATGGGCACCGCGGCATTGGTCAGCCCCTTGGCCATGGTCATGATATCGGGCGTGACACCCAGGCGCTCCGCACCGAAATTGGCGCCAAGCCGGCCAAAGCCGGTGATCACCTCATCAAAAATCAGCAGAATGCCATGCTTGGTGCAGATATCGCGCAGCCGCTTCAAGTAGCCCACCGGCGGCACCAGCACGCCGGTTGACCCCGCCACGGGTTCGACCATGACGGCGGCGATGGTCTCAGCACCATGCAGCGCCACCAGGTTTTCCAGCACATCGGCCAATTCGGCGCCATGCGGCGGTTCACCCCGGCAATAGCTGTTTTTCGCCGGCAAATGCGTATGCGGCAGATGGTCCACATAAGGCAGCAGCGCGCCGAATTGCTTGCGATTGGGGCCAATGCCGCCCACCGACATGCCGCCGAAACCCACGCCATGATAGCCGCGTTCGCGCCCGATCAACCGCACGCGAGAGCTTTCGCCCCGCGCCTTGTGATAGGCGAGTGCGATTTTCAGTGCCGTATCGGCGGCTTCGCTGCCTGAATTAGTGAAGAAAACGCGGTCCAGGCCCTCCGGCGTCATATCCGCCACGCGCGAAGCGGCTTCAAAGGCAATCGGGTGGCCAAGCTGGAAGGCGGGCGCGAAATCCATGATCGCCGCCTGCTTTTGGATAGCCTCCACAATCTCCCGCCGGCCATGCCCGGCATTGCAGCACCAAAGGCCAGAGGTGCCGTCCAGAATCTCCCGCCCTTCCGGGGTGTAGTAATGCATGCCCTCGGCGCGGGCGAGCATGCGCGGGCGGTCCTTGAAATACTTATTGTCCGAATAGGGCATCCAGAACGCGTCCAGATTATTCGGGCGCGGCACATTGATCTCATTCATCGGGGTATCTCCGGGCTTTGAGACGATACAAACACCCGCTGGCGCGCGGGGGCAAGCGGGAGTTTGCTCAACCTTGACGGAGTTCCGGGAAATCTTCCTCCCGATACTCGCCGGCTGACCTGTTGCCGGCGGCGAAGCGCTTTTCCTCCAATTGGCGGAGTTCCACGCGGCGGATCTTGCCGGAAATCGTCTTGGGCAATTCATGCACTTCCAGCCGCCGCACGCGCTTGAAGGCGGAAAGCCGCCCGCGCAGATGCTGGAAGATGGACAGCATGGTGGCCGGGTTGGCCACCGCCCCTGGGGCCAGCGCAATGAAGGCCTTGGGCACCGCCATGCGCATGGCATCCGGCGCGGGCACCACGGCGGCTTCCGCCACCGCCTCATGCTCAATCAGCACGCTTTCCAATTCAAAGGGCGAAATCCGGTAATCGGAGGCTTTGAACACATCATCCGCCCGCCCGACATAGGTCAGGTAGCCATCCTGATCCCGATTGGCGACATCACCGGTGCGATAGAAAGCCTCGCCCGCTGGCAGGGTGCTGCCATCATCGGCCTGATAGCCCATCATCAGCCCGGTCGGCGCGGGGTTGAGGGCGATGCAGACCTCCCCTTCCTCAGCCGGCTTGTCATCGGGGTCGAGCAAGACGATCCGGTAGCCCGGCAGGGGCTTGCCCATGGAGCCTTCCTTCAACGCCATCCCCGGCGGATTGCCGATTTGTGCCGTGGTTTCCGTCTGGCCAAAGAAATCGCGGATCGTGAGGCCCCAGGCATCGCGCACCTGTTCGATGATCTCCGGGTTCAGCGGTTCCCCCGCGCCAGCCACTTCGCGCAAGGATGTGCGGATCGCCTTCATGTCTTCCTGCACGAACATGCGCCAGACGGTGGGCGGGGCGCAGAGCGTCGTCACCCCATTGGCGGCAATCGCTTCCAGCATGCCGCGCGCATTGAAGCGCGGCTGATTGGCGATAAACACCGCCGCCCCCGCAATCCAGGGCGCAAAAATGCAGGACCAGGCGTGTTTTGCCCAGCCAGGCGAGGAAATATTCAAATGCACATCGCCCGGCTGCAAGCCGAGTGCGAACATGGTGGAAAGATGCCCCACCGGATAGGATTGATGACTATGCAAAACCAGCTTCGGCTTGGCCGTGGTGCCTGACGTGAAATAAAGCAGCATCGGATCGCTGGCCTTGGTCGGCCCATCGGGCGTGAAGCTGGCCGCGCCCTGATGCAGGGTGTCATAGGCAACCCAACCCGCCGGCGCCGCGCCTACCGCGATGCGCGTCGCACCCGCTTCCAGCCCTTCGAATTTCGGCGCATCGGCGGCATTGGCCACCACGAAACGCGCGCGGCCTCTGGTAAAACGATCCTTCAAATCATCGCCGGCGAGTAGCGTGGTCGCCGGGATCACGACCGCGCCCAATTTCATCGCCGCCAGCATGACTTCCCAGAGCGGCACAACATTGCCGAGCATGAGCAGAATACGATCACCGCGCCTGACGCCAAGCGCGCGCAGCCCATTGGCGACACGGTTGGACGCTGCCGAAAGCTCAGCAAAGCTGCGCTCCGCCGCGCCATCGCCAACGATCCGCAGCGCGGGGCGCGCGCCATGGGCACCTTGCGCCAATTCCGCGTCAAACCAATCAAGTGCCCAGTTGAAATGATCCAGCGCCGGCCAGCGGAAATCGCGATAGGCCGTGGCGTAATCCCCACGCTGCGCCAGCAGAAAATCCCGCGCGGCTTTGAATGCGACTTGGCTCATGCCCCGATCCTCCCACACGCTCCTTGCGGTCGGGTTCACAGGCCCAACCGAAGCGCCTGCCTCAGCAGGCGGCAATTCTGCGGCAGCTTATGGGCAATCCGCCGAACCGCAAAGCGGTTTCAGCGGTTCACGGCGGGTCAGAACAGCAGACCCTTCTTCAGCATGCCATGCACGCCCTTTTCGCCATTCACGGTCTGCGTCACGCGGAAATCCACCGCGAGTGAGCAAAACTGATAGGCATCAGCATCCGAAAGATTGGTGCGCGAACAGATGAAGGCGATCATTTCCCTGAGCGCCTGCTTCATCGCCAAATCCAGATCCTCATTCATCCCCATGGTGATGAAATGGGTCTTGGTCTCCGCGCGGGGGAATTTCAGCACCGGGTCCTTGGCGCCGCCGCCCTTCACGACGGAAAGCTTGAAATGGCCCGTGAGGCAGATTTCGAGGGCATTGATGCAGACCTCTCCATCGCCCTGCACGCCATGTCCATCGCCGGCAGAAAACAAGGCGCCCTTGTTGAAAATGGGCAGGAATAGCGTGGTGCCTTCGGTCAATTCCTTATTGTCCAGATTGCCGCCAATGGCGCGCGGTTCCTTGGTGTTCACCATGCCCCATTCGGGCGGCGGTGCCACACCCATGACGCCAAAGAAGGGCGCGAGCGGCAGATCAAGCCCGCCATCCTGCGGCCCGAAGGGCAGGCGGCAGGTCATTGCCTGCTTGTTCACCGGAATATGCAGCGTGCGGCGATAGGGGAAATCTTCCGGCAGCGTGCCGAATAACGGGCGGAAGCCACAAAAACCCCAATCCGCGCCGAGCTCGATTTTCTCGATATCCACCCGCAGCGCATCGCCTGGCTCGGCGCCGCGCACTTCCACCGGGCCAGTGATGATATGCGCGCCAAGCCGCGGCAGCTTGGCGTGGATTTCCGAAATCGCCGGGTGCAGCGGCAGGCCCTTCTCCGGCCCCGGCATGACTTCCGGCCCGCCCGAGACGCATTCCAGAATGACCGTCTCGCCCGAGGCAATGCTCGCCACCGGTGGGAAGGCAGCATCAAACCCGCCCCAGCGGCAGGTGGCGATAGAAGCGGGGATACGTGTTGCTTGCGACATCAGGATTTCCTTGTCTTTCAAAGCCAGCCTTTGCGGCGGAAATAGAGAATGGGCAGAATGGCTGAGACGATCATCAGTAGAAGCGCCAGGGGATAGCCAAGGGCTAGCTTTAACTCCGGCATGAATTCGAAATTCATGCCGTAAATGCTGGCAATGAGCGTGGGCGGCATAAGCGCAACCGAAGCCACGGTGAAGGTCTTGATGATGGCGTTCTGTTCCACATTCAAGACGCCCAGCACCGCATCCAGCAGGAATTGCGCCTTGGAATTAAGAAAGCTTGCGTGTTCCACCAGGGATCGCACATCGCGCACCAGGGTCTTGATCAGCGCCTGGTTTTCCTTGCGTATCGTTGTTTCTTTCTCTGCGCCCACAAAGGTCAGAATGCGCGACAGCCCAAGCAAGGTTTCGGAAGCGCGGGTGGTCACTTCCCCAACCTGGCCCAGGGTGAATAGGGCTTCCTTCAACTTGTCATTGCGCCGATGCATTTTGAAATCAGCCTGGGAGGTGCGGAAGGTCGATTGGCTCGCCTTATCCATATCCGCGCCAACTTTTTCCAGAATATCGGCCAGCCGATCCACGATTTGTTCAAACAGATGCAGCATGACCGCATCAGCCGATTGCAGCAGGCTTGGTTGGCGTTGCGCCCGCGCGCCGAAAATGCTGAAGGCGCGCGGTGTTGCGTAGCGCACCGTGACCAGTGCGCTATTGGTCAGCACGAAGCTGATAGGGGTTGAGCCATAATCGCCCGAATCAACGCCATGAAGAAAATTGGCCGTGAGGAACAGCGCATCATCTTCCCGATACAGGCGCGATGAGCTTTCGATTTCCTGCATCTCCTCCCGCGTCGGGATTTCGAGCGACAGGGCGTTTTGTACTGCGCGTTCTTCCGCAGGCGTGGGATTGAGCAGGTCAATCCAAACGGCGCTGCGCAGATTCTCTGTTTCCGCGACTTCGGCCGCGCTTTCGCGCGCGGGTTCCGGCAAGGCGGCGGTGATGTCAGAAATCGCGCCTTCGCGTACGCGACAGCGGCCATCCCTAACGGTCCAGGTTGTCAGCATGGCGCGGGCCCTCCACGCGACGGGAACAGCGGAAACTTAGTAAACTTGGCCCGGCAGCCTGAATAGTGCCATGCCCCCAGGCCCGGGCTTATTCGCCCGGGGCAGGAGCTATAGCCAAGCCCGCCACCTTATGGCGCTGGGGCTTGGCGTAAATGGCCTTAGGCGCCCGGGCGGGGCGGCGTGGTTTGCGCAGAAGCCGTCTGCGCGGTGGAAGATGCCGCGGCGGGGCCCTGGATGCTGCCGGCCGGCTGGGTCTGCCCCTGGGCCTGCGCCTCCATCGAGGCATCCGCCTGATCTTCCTTGATATTTTGCTTGAAGGACTTGATGCCCTTGGCCAGATCGCCCATCAGGCCGCTGATCTTGCCGCTGCCGAAAAGCAGCAGAACGACCAGCAGAACAACAAGCCAATGCCAGATGCTGAAGGAACCCATTGCGACGCCTCAATTCCCAATTGGAAGTCCCGCCGGAGCGGTTCTTCGGACCCTATGACATGGCGGCAACCTAAAAGCCAAGGGGTCACCGCGCAAATCCCTAAATGGTTTCTCGCGGGGCCTGCCGCAATGGGGGTTGAAAACCAAACTGGCTTTCACCATTTCCCCTCAATCCGGGCCCCTCTGGCGGGGGCCGTCCTGTTTTGGGGGCGGCCTGTCGCGATGTCGGATCGTGCAACCCTGCGCGGTCTCGGCCCCCCTATGGCTGATCCGCGCTATTGGATGAGGTTTGGGGATGGAATTCCTGGCTGCCGAATGGATGGGCAAGCCCTTCTGGATGTGGAAGGGCTTTTTGCTGATTGTTGTACTGCTGCTGGCCTTTGACCTTGGGGTGCTGAACCGCAAGGACAAGGAAATGGGCGTCGCCCAATCCCTGTGGCTTTCCGCCTTCTATATCGCCTTTGCCATGCTCTATGGCGCCGGCATTTGGTGGGCCTATGAAACCGGGGAGATCACGACCTCTGACGGGGTCCATGCCGGCATGGCCTATTTCACCGGCTTCTTCATCGAAAAGGCGCTGTCTATCGACAATGTCTTCGTGATCAGCCTGATCTTTGGCTATTTCGCCATCCCGGCCCGCTATCAATATCGCGCGCTGGTCTGGGGCATCATTGGCGTGATTGTGCTGCGCGGCATCATGATTGGCCTGGGCGCGGCGCTGGTGCAGCAGTATAGCTGGGTGCTCTATATATTTGGCGCCTTCCTGATCGCGACCGGCATCAAGATGCTGGTGGTGCCGGAAGGGGAGCAGGATATCTCGAAAAACCCGGTGGTCCGCTTCATGCGCAAGCACATGCGCGTGACGGATGAACTGCATGGCCAGAAATTCTTCGTCCGTCAGATGGACCCGGCCACGGGAAAGAAGCTGGCCTTCGCCACGCCGCTATTCCTGGCGTTGGTGGTGATCAATATCGCCGATCTGATTTTCGCGGTGGATAGCGTGCCGGCGATCTTCGCCATCACGACTGATACCTTCATTGTCTATACCGCGAATATCATGGCGATCCTGGGGCTGCGGGCGCTGTATTTCGCGCTTGCCGCCATGGTGCATCGCTTCCACTACCTGAAATATGCGTTGGCGCTGGTGCTGGTGTTCATCGGCGGCAAGATCTTCTGGAACCAGATGGTCGGCAAGCTTGACCCCGCGATTTCGCTGGGTGTGACGGCGGCCATCATCGCGGGCGGGATTTTCGTCTCGCTCTGGAAAACCCGCGGCCAGCAGGCGCATAGTACCTGAGCCAGGTTTTAGCCGAGGTGCAGTTCAAAAGGCTGCACCTCAACAAATTCATCATCGGCGCTGGTGCCATCCTTCCACATGAAAACAGCGAAGCGTGCTTCACGGTCAAACACAGTCGAAGGATGGTGCCAGACATTGGCACCGTAAGTGACCCCCTGATCAGGCCGCGCCAGAAAGGCGCGTGCCTTTGCCATATCCGGCCCGCCATCCGCCCCATGCGGCGCCACCAGCACCAGCCAGCGCCCCGCTTCCATGGGGATGAAGGATTGTGAGGAGAATTCGTGCCGCTCCATGGTGGTGGATGCGAAAGGCGCCGATTTCGGCACGGCGCGCGTGAAGGAAAGGCTGGGGCTGGCCCCGCCACGGCGGTTTTCCAGCATCTTGTCTATGTAAGCGCGCCCTGGAGAGGCCGGGCTTTCCAGCACCTCCCCAAAAGAGGCGAAGGCTTCGGCGGTGAGGGGTTCGGTGGTGATGCGGCGCATGGGATGACTTTCGGTTTGATCCACGCCACCAAAGCCGCGCCGCGCGCGCCTGTCCAGCCCGGAAACCTGCCTGTGTTTTGCGCAGAATTTGCCCCCAGCCGCGCCATTTGGTGGCGGGCGCTGGGCGTGGTTAATCTCACGCCATGAATGCCGCCGCACTGCCCCAGCCTAGCCATCAGCGCTCTCGCGGGCGGTTGGAATTGGATTATCATTTGCATGAAGGGCGCACGGTGCTCGGCGGGCTTTATCAATCGCCACCCATGCGCGCCCTGTTTCCCGACCCCGAAGCTGATGAGGCACCGATCTGCGCGCTGGTGAATACCGCGGGGGGGCTCGCTGGCGGCGATAAGGTGGAAATCGCGCTCAGCCTTGGTGCCGGGGCGCGGGCGAGTTTCTCCACCCCGGCGGCTGAGAAAATTTATCGCAGCCTTGGCCCCGCCACCGAAATCAACGTGACGCTTGAAGCGAGCCCCGGCGCGGTTTTCGAATGGATCCCGCAGGAAACTATCCTGTTCGAAGGTGCGCGGCTTGAACGCCGTCTGAATGCCGATATCGCGGAGGACGCGACTTTGCTGATGGCCGAAGCGCTGGTCTTCGGCCGCGCCGCGCGGGGGGAGACCTGGCGGCGTGGCGCTTTGCAGGATTCCTGGCGCATCCAGCGCGGTGGCAAGCTGCTTTGGGCGGATGGGCTCAGCCTTGGTGAGGATATCGCCGCCGATTTTGCCGACCCCTTTGGGTTCGCAGAAGCCGAAGCGCTGGGCAGCCTGGCGCTGGCTGGTCCGCTGGCCACGGCCGAATTGCGCGATGCTTTGCGTGAAGATGGCGCGCTGGCAAGCCTTGTCCGGCCCGGGCTTTTGGTCACGCGCTGGCTTGGTGGTGCTGTTGCCGTGCGCGAAGGGCTGGGGGCGGCGATTTGCCGGCTGCGGCCCGCGCTTGGTCTGCCGGCGCGGCTGCCGCGGCTATGGACGACATGAAGCAGAAAATCCCATGATAATGGCACAGCGATTGCGGAACCCAACGCCATGAACCTGACCCCGCGTGAAAAAGACAAGCTGATGATTTCCATGGCGGCGATCGTGGCGCGACGGCGCCTGGAACGCGGCCTGAAAATGAACTTCCCCGAAGCCGTGGCGCTGATCACGGATTTCGTGGTGGAAGGTGCGCGCGATGGCCGCAGCGTGGCGGAATTGATGCGCGATGGCGCCACCGTGCTGACGCGTGACCAGGTGATGGAAGGCATCGCGGAGATGCTCCATGAAATCCAGGTGGAAGCGACCTTCCCGGATGGCACAAAGCTGGTGACGGTGCATCAGCCAATCCGTGCGCCGGCGGCGAAGAAGCCCAGCGCCAAGGCGAAGCCTGCCCCGAAGGCTAAGGTGAAAGCCGCACCAAAAGCCAAAGCCAAAGTCGCGACTAAACCGAAGGCGAAAGCCGCCAAGCCAAAAGCGAAGGCCAAGCCAGCGAGTAAGGGAGCCCGCAAATGATCCCCGGCGAAATCATCACCGCCCCTGGCGAGATTACGTTGAATGCCTCACGCGACGCCGTGGAAATCACCGTGGCGAATAAGGGTGACCGCCCGGTGCAGGTGGGCAGCCATTACCATTTCGCGGAAACCAATCCGCTGCTCGATTTTGATCGTGCAAAGGCGCGCGGCTGCCGGTTGGATATTCCCGCTGGCACGGCAGTGCGTTTTGAACCGGGGCAAACGCGCAAGGTGCGCCTGATCCCGCTTTCAGGCGCACGCATCATCCATGGCTTTCGCGGCGAAACGGAAGGGGCGGTCTGACCCATGGCAACGAAAATCTCTCGCGCCGCCTATGCCGGCATGTATGGCCCAACCGTGGGCGACCGCGTGCGCCTGGCCGATACGGAAATCTTCATCGAAGTTGAGCGCGACCTGACTATCTATGGTGAGGAAGTGAAATTCGGCGGCGGCAAGGTGATCCGCGATGGCATGGGCCAATCGCAAGTCACCCGCGCCAATGGCGCGATGGATACCGTCATCACCAATGCGCTGATTCTGGATCATTGGGGTGTGGTGAAGGCGGATATCGGCTTGCGCGGCGGGCGTATTGCCGCAATCGGCAAGGCGGGCAATCCCGATACGCAGCCCAATGTGGACATCATCATTGGGCCGGGCACGGAAATTATCGCCGGCGAAGGGCGCATCCTGACCGCGGGCGGGCTTGATGTGCATATCCATTTCATCTGCCCGCAGCAGATCGAAGAAGCGCTGGCGTCTGGCATCACCTCCATGTTCGGCGGTGGCACTGGCCCGGCGCATGGGACGCTGGCCACTACCTGCACGCCAGGCCCTTGGCATATGGAGCGTATGCTGCAGGCCGCCGAAGGCTTCCCAATGAACCTTGGCTTCCTCGGCAAGGGCAATGCCGCGCTACCGGCAGGGCTGGAGGAACAAATCCGTGCGGGCGCCTGTGGGCTGAAATTGCATGAGGATTGGGGCACGACGCCGAAAGCGATTGATAACTGCCTTTCCGTCGCGGATGAGATGGATATCCAAATCGCCATCCATACCGATACGCTGAATGAAAGCGGTTTTGTTGAGGAAACCATCAAGGCCATTCGCGGCCGCACCATTCAGGCCTTCCATACCGAAGGTGCCGGTGGCGGCCATGCGCCGGATATCCTGCGCCTGGTCGGTGAAGCGGGCGTGCTGCCTTCTTCCACCAACCCCACCATGCCTTACACGGTGAATACGGTGGATGAGCATTTGGATATGCTCATGGTGTGCCACCATCTTGATCCGCGCATTGCGGAAGATGTGGCCTTTGCCGAAAGCCGCATCCGCAAGGAAACCATCGCCGCCGAAGATATCCTGCATGATATCGGCGCCATCAGCATGATGTCGTCTGATAGCCAGGCGATGGGGCGCGTGGGTGAGGTAATCATCCGCACCTGGCAGACCGCGCATAAGATGAAGGTCCAGCGCGGGCGCTTGCCGGAAGAAAAGGGTGACAATGATAATGCGCGCGCCAAGCGCTATATCGCCAAATACACCATCAACCCGGCGATTGCGCAGGGCGTGTCTGATCATGTCGGCAGCGTGGAAGTGGGCAAGATCGCCGATCTGGTGATGTGGACGCCGGCCTTTTTCGGCGTGAAGCCGGACATGGTGTTGAAGGGCGGCACCATTGCCATGGCGCTGATGGGCGACCCCAATGCCTCCATCCCCACGCCGCAGCCAGTGCATTACCGGCCGATGTTTGGCAGCTATGGGCGTTCTCGTCTGCTATCTGCGGTGACCTTCGTGAGCGGTGCTGCGTTGCAAGCGGATATCGCCGGGCGCTTCGGGCTTTCGCGCGAATTGCTGGCGGTGCGCAATTGCCGTGGTGGGATCAGCAAGCGCAGCATGGTGCATAACGGCACGCTCCCCAAGATTGAGGTTGATCCCGAAACCTATGAGGTGCGCGCCGATGGCGTGCTGCTGGTCTGCGAACCCGCCAAGGTGCTGCCCATGGCGCAGCGCTATTTCATGTTTTGAGGTGTGCCTGAGATGACTGAAACTCTCCCCCGCGCCATTCAAGTGCTGCCCGCTGGCGGCTGGGTGGAACGCACCGCGCGCCATCGCGTGACGCTGGATTTCGATGACCGCTTCCGTCGCCGCAAGCGCTATGTCGCGGAAGATGGTTTTGCGTTTTTGCTGGATTTGGAGGAAGCGACTGTGCTCCGCCAGGGCGATGGGCTGCTGCTGGAAGGTGGTGGCGTCATTCTGGTGGAGGCCGCGCCCGAGCCCCTGATTGAGGTCACGGCGGAAACGCCAGAACGCCTTGCGCGTTTGGCTTGGCACCTGGGTAACCGGCATTTGCCGACGCAGATCGAAGGCAGCCGCATCCTGATCCGCAAGGATCATGTGATTGAAGCCATGCTGAAGGGCCTGGGCGCGCAATTGCAGCATGTGGAGGTTGCCTTCGATCCCGAAGGCGGCGCTTACGGGGAACATAACCGCCATCCGGGGCATCATCACCATCATCACGGTGATGGCGATCACGACCATCATCACGGCGATGGCCATCATCACCACCATCACTGAAAAACGCGCGAGCGCCGCACAGCAGGCGATGTATCGGCTGCTGACTTGGCTTTCGCCGGCCTATCCGGTCGGCGCCTATACCTATAGCCATGGGCTGGAAGCGGCGGTGGAAGCGGGCAGCGTGGCCAAGCGCGATGGGCTGATTGCCTATGTCAGCACTGCCTTGCAGCGCGGCGCGGGGCGCGTGGATGGCGCGCTGCTGGTCGCCGCGCATCGCGCCATGCTGAAAGGCGACGACAAGGCATTGGATGAGGTTGCCGAACTGGGTGCCGCCTGGCGCGGCACGGCGGAAACTGCTTTGGAAGCGGAAGCGCAAGGCACGGCCTTCACCAACGTCACTATTGCCGTCTGGCCTACGCCGCGGTTTGCCGCCTTTGCTGCACGGCACCCCCGCCAATTGGCCCATGCGGTGGCTTTCGGTGCGGCAGCGGCGGAACAGGGCATCGCCGCGCGCGATGCGGCCTTCGGATTCCTCTCGGCTTTTGCGGCCAATCTGGTTTCCGCCGGCGTGCGGCTGGTGCCGCTTGGGCAGACCGATGGCCAGCTTGCCATCGCCGCGCTGCAACCCGCTGTCGCGGTGGCGACCGAGGCGGCGCTTACCACTGACCTCACCCGGCTTGGCACCGCCGCACCGATGTTGGATATTTTTTCCCTGCGTCATGAGACGCAATATACAAGGTTGTTCAGATCATGAGCACTTCGCAGAATGGCCCATTTCGCGTGGGCATTGGTGGCCCGGTTGGTTCCGGCAAAACCGCGCTGGTGGATCGCCTCTGCAAATACATGCGCGACCGCTACGACATCGC
Organism: Roseomonas sp.; assembly: GCA_020249505.1. Classification (GTDB taxonomy): domain Bacteria; phylum Pseudomonadota; class Alphaproteobacteria; order Acetobacterales; family Acetobacteraceae; genus Neoroseomonas. The sequence goes on from JADCFN010000012.1 coordinate 79,776, forward strand.
GGTCATCACCAATGACATCTATACGCGCGAAGATGCGGAATTCCTGACACGCTCCGGCGCGCTGGTGCCCGAACGCATCGCGGGAGTGGAAACCGGTGGCTGCCCGCATACCGCGATCCGCGAAGATGCCTCCATCAACCTTGCTGCCGTGCATGACATGGCGGTGAAATTCCCGAAGCTTGAGATCCTGTTCATTGAAAGCGGCGGCGATAATCTGGCGGCGACCTTCAGCCCGGAATTGGCGGATCTGACCATCTACGTGATTGATGTCTCGGCGGGTGACAAGATTCCGCGCAAAGGCGGGCCGGGCATCACGCGAAGCGATTTGCTGGTGATCAACAAGATTGATCTGGCGCCGCTGGTCGGTGCTGATCTTTCCGTGATGGATCGCGATGCGCGCAAGATGCGCGGAACGCGCCCCTTCATCTTCACCAATCTGAAGGCGCTGCAAGGGGTTTCCGATATCGCTGATTTCATCGTCGCACAGGGCGGCATTACGCCAAGGGCCGCAGCATGAACACGCCGCGCCATGTCATCATCCTCGGCATGGGGTTGATGGGTTGCGACATTGCGGCGATTTTCTTGAACGGCGGTTGGCGTGTGACCGCGGTGGAACCCGCGCGGGATCGTTGGCCTGCTGCACAGGCGCGCGTCGCGCAATCCATCACCCAATTGGATGGCGACCCTGCCGCGGCTTCTGGCCTGACACTTTTGGATGACATGAAGGCGCCGGATTACGCCGCGGCCGAAGCGGTGATTGAAGCCGTACCGGAAAGACTTGATCTGAAGCGCAAGGTATTTGCGGAGCTTGATGCGCTGGTGCCGGCGGGTATTCCCATCGCTTCCAACGCATCCGGCTATCGCATTACGGACATCGCCGGTGACCTGCCCGGGCGGGCACGCTGCGCAAACCTCCATTTCTTCCTACCCGCGCATCTGGTGCCGGGCGTCGAGGTGGTGCGCGGCGAATACACAGACCAAGCGGTGTGCGACAAGTTGGCTGACATCATGGCGGGGCTTGGCCGCAAGGTCATTCGTGTAGCGAAAGATGTACCGGGTTTCCTTGCCAATCGCATCCAGCATGCGCTGATGCGCGAGGCCTTTTCGGTGATTGATCAGGGCCTCGCCACCGCTGAGGATGTTGATAATGCCGTGCGCTACGCCTTCGGCTTTCGCTATGTCGCGGCGGGGCCGATTTTGCAAAAGGAATTGGCGGGGCTGGAGACGCAATTGGAAGCCGGGCGCACCATCTATCCTTCGCTGAACAATAGCCCTGACCCAAGCCCGGGCCTGGCGCGGCTGGTGGCGGAAGGCAAGCTTGGCCCAAAGACAGGCGAGGGCTTTCGCCCCTGGCCGGCCGAGAAAACTGCCAAGGAACGCGCGCGCTACGAAAAGGCGCTGCTGGCGGCAGCGCGCATCCTGCGCGATGAGGAAGCGTGAGCCGCGAATAGCTTCCCGCGCGTCACGGTATCGGTTGAGGGAGCGTCCCCTTGAGTCGCGGCAAAGGGGGCGCCGTTATAAGTACCCGCTGATCAGGCGGCGCGTTGTGGGCGCACCGCCAGCACTTCGCGCAAACGCTGCAGGCGCGCGCGGGCATTCTCACCCAGCTCCTCATCCGGGCCGGCCACGGTTTCCACCGCCTTCAACGCCTTCCGGCGAGAAGCCGCATCGGGCAGCAGCACCGTCAGCGCCTTGATCGCTTCTTCGGGGAAAAGCGTTGCGATCATGGTCTGGTCACGGATCACCGCCATGCGTTCTGCCGCACTCATCTGCGCAAAGGGCGCTTCGGTGGTGAGCAATTGATTGGACCGCGCGAGGCGTGAACGCCGCACCGCACCGCGCGCATCGGCCAGCAGGATCATCATGCGAATGACCGCTTCCGCATAGCCGCCTTGCGCGAGCTTCGCCTCAGCCTCTGCACGCTGCGGCGCATCGGTGGTGACGGAATCCCGCGCAGCATCCGCTTCCGCATCATAATCCTCACCGGTGACGCCGGCGGCATGCAGCGTGCCATAGACGCCATGGAAGGCGATCTCCACCCAGGCATCGCGTAAATCGCGCATCGAATTCAGCCCATATTCCACCGAATCCGCAAAAGCCTTCTCAAACGCCAGGAAGGGATTATTCGCCGCTACTGGCTTGCGATTCTGCCGCGCCAGCCCTGCAAGGGATGAAACCGGCCCCATCCAAGGGTTCATGTCGCTCAGCGCATAGCGGCGCCAACGCATCGGGTTCATCCGCCGCCGCGCTTCCGCACCCATTTCCGTGCTGAATTGCCGGATCACCGGGGACATCAGCACATCGTAAAGATGCTGGTTCAATTCGGAGATCTGCGCGACTGCGGGGAAGGCTTCATTCTCCGCCTCACCCGAAATCTCCCGCACATGGGCGATGGTGCGTTCCACCAGCTCCACCTGCCATGCGCCATGCTCATCACCCTCATGCCCGGTGATGACCATTTCATAGAGCCCGGGTGCCACGGATTCGATCATGTCGAGCGTGGTGGCGATTTCGCTATGTTCCTTCTTCGCCACCTTGCCGGAGACGAAAATGCCAAGATGGCCAATATCCTCATGCAATAGGTACACAATGGTTTGGCCGAGGGATTTGATTTCGCGTTCATCGCGATAGACATCGGCAATCCAACGCAAGGCCTGTCCGGGCGGGGTGATATTGTCGCCGGCGGAAGCAAAAACGATGATCGGCGCCTTCACTTCGCGCATATTGAAGGTCTGGCCATCGCCCGCCGAAATACGCCCGGCGGCGAAGCGATTGCCGATGAACAGGTTTTCCACGATCCAGCGAATCTCATCGCGGTTCATCAGGAAATAACCGCCCCACCAGCGTTCAAATTCCAGGAAGCGCTCCGCTTCCTCATCCACATTCTGGTAGAGGTCGAAGTATTTGCGGAACCAGGTATTGGCGGGCGACAGCGCCTCAAAATTCGCGACCAGATTGGCGCCGTCAAAACGGCCATTGCCCATATCGGCCATCAGCGCCGCCGGCCAACCACCGCCAGCGAGCCCGCCCAGATACCGCATCGGGTTCTTGCCCCGCTCACCCGCCCAATAGGATAGCGGGGCGCCATTCAGCACCAGCGCACCAAGCTGATTGGGCATTGATGCGCCCAGCATCATCACTGCCCAACCGCCCTGGCAATTGCCGATCACTACAGGCTTCGGCGCCTTGGGGTGCGCATCCGTGACATGCTTCAGAAACACCGCTTCGGCGGCGGTAATGTCCAGGATCGTCTGGCCCGGTTCGGGGTCGCGGAAAAAGATCACGAAATAAACCGGGTGCCCGCGGCGCAAGGCCACCCCGACCTGACTGTCCGATTTGAAACCGCCAATGCCAGCACCATGGCCGGCGCGCGGGTCAATGATCAAAAAGGGCCGCAGCGCATCATTGCTGGGCGGCATGTCATCTGGCGGCGTGATGCGCACCAGCGCGTAATTCACCGGGCGCTTCAGCTTGCGGCCATCGACCACGGTTTCGTAATCGAAGATCAGCACGGGCGGGCAGCCGGCCTGCTCGTGGGAGACGAAGTTGTTGCCCGCTTCGCGCATCGTGTCCCAGAACAGGAAGCTACGCTGCGCTGCATCCAGCATGTAGGAAGCTGCATCCATGACCAGGTTCTGCGGCGCCTGCATCAAGCCGCGCCCGGCCTTGGCCAGGCTTTCCAGCGGCGCCTTGGGGTTCAGCGCATCCGGCAGGGTGCGGGCGTGGCGGCCCACCACATCGGCCATGCTGCGGGACTGTTCCAGCACGCGCTGGGCGGTCACGTTGCCTTTGCTCAGCAATTCCCGGCCAGGGGGCATGGGGCGCTTGGTGGTCATGGCATAGGCTCCTGTTTTGGAAGTCTTCCTGCGCCTCTAGCACGGGGGTTTCAAGTATTTTTTGCGGTGCAGCAAATTTGTCGGGTGTCGGGCGCCTTGCCTTGCAGGCGGTCTCGGCGGAAGCTTGCCTATCGAGATGTGGAGAGAACGCCAAATGTATGTCGAACAGCGCCAATATACCTTTCATCCGGGCAAGATGCCGCTTTGGATGGATGCCTATCAAAGCCTCGGCGGCCCGGCTTCAGGCCGGCATATGGGGCCATCGCTCGGCTTCTTTCAGGTGGAAGTCGGCACCATCAACCGCGTGGTCTTCTTCCGCGGCTGGGATGATATTGATACCCGCGAAGCAAGCCTTGCGGCGCGGGAGGCTGATCCCGATTGGCAGGCCTTCCGCAAGCGCTCAGCCGAGACCGGGGCACTCGCCCAGCAGGAAGTCAAGTTCCTGAAAACCGTGCCTTTTTCGCCGATCACCCAAGCCAAGGGCTTCCAATTCAAGCGCGAGATTGGCGGCACGGGCATGTTCGTCGATCACCGCACCTATGATTTCCACCCCGGCAAGATGGCCGGCTGGCTGGAGGCTTATGAGAAGTACGGCCTGCCCGTGCAAAAGCGCCTGCTTGGCCAATTGCTGCTTTTCGCGGTGACTGAGATTGGCCCGATCAACCAAGTGGTCTTCATGTGGGCCTATGAAAGCCTGGGTGACCGTGACCGCCGCCGCACCGCGATGATGAGTGATCCGGGCTGGGCCGAATTTGGCAAGGCAATTGCTCCGCTCGGCGCGCTCAAGCAGCAGACCGTGGTGGAAATGAAGCCGACGGCGTTTTCACCGGTGAAGTAGTCGCTTGTGGCGTGGTTTTGGGGCCTTACGCGCCAAAACCACGCCCGGGCACGGAAGCGAGCAGCGCTTGCGTATAGGCATGGCGTGGTGCTTCAAAAACCTGCGCGATAGGGCCGTGTTCCACCACTTCGCCGTCCTTCATCACCGCGACCAGATCACAAACCTGCGCCGCCACGCGCAAATCATGCGTGATGAAGACAATGGAAAGCCCAAGCCTTTCGCGCAAATCCGCGAGTAGCTTCAGAACCTGTGCCTGCACCGATACATCAAGCGCCGAGACAGGTTCATCCGCGACCAGCACTTCGGGCTCCATTGCCAGCGCACGCGCAAGCCCAATGCGCTGGCGCTGCCCGCCGGAAAATTCATGCGGGAAGCGTTCAATGGCCGCCGGGTCAAGCCCAACCAGCTTGAACAATTCCCGCGCTTTCGCCATGGCTGCATCGCGCGACATGCCATGGATCATCGGGCCTTGTGCCACCAATTCCCCCGCGCGCCGGCGCGGGTTGAGTGAGGCATAGGGGTCCTGAAACACCATCTGCACGCGCCGCGCCGCCTGGCGTGCTTCGCGCTTTGGCAAATGCAAAAGATCAACGCCATCAAGCCGAATGCTGCCGCCATCGGCGCGCACCAGCCGCGTGATGCAGCGCGCGAGGGTGGATTTGCCGGAACCTGATTCGCCGACCACGCCAAGCGTGCCACCCCTCGGCAAGGAAAGCGTCACATCCCGCACCGCATGGGTTTCGCGCCGGCGGCGCGCAAATAACCCGCCGCTGCGATAGGTTTTTTGCACGCCTTCCAGCACCAGAATGGACTCGCTGGAAATTGGCCGCGCGGCGGGCGCCTTCAGCGGTGGCACAGCAGCAATCAGCGCCTTGGTGTAATCATGCTGCGGTTGATGCAGCACATCACGCGCTGGTCCCTGTTCCACCAGAAGCCCATGCTGCATCACCGCAACGCGATCAGCGATTTCCGCCACCACGCCGAAATCATGCGTGATAAACAGCACCGCGGTGCCCTTGCGGCGCTGCAAATCGCGGATCAGCGCCAGGATCTGCGCCTGGGTGGTAACATCCAAGGCCGTGGTCGGTTCATCGGCAATCAGCACCACAGGATCAAGCGCCAATGCCATCGCAATCATGGCGCGCTGGCGCTGCCCGCCTGAGAGTTCATGCGGGAAGGCGCGCGCGGCCTCGGCTGGATGCGGGATGCGCACTTCGTCCAGCAGTGCCAGTACGCGGGCTTCAATCTCGGCAGTGCTGAGGCTGGTATGGATACGAAACATCTCCGCGATCTGATCGCCAATGCTGCGCAAGGGATTGAGCGCGGTCATGGGTTCCTGGAACACCATGGCAATGCGGGCACCACGTAGCGCGCGCATGGTTGCCTCATCCGCGTTGGCAAGGTCCTTGCCTTCGAACAGGATGCTGCCGCCGGTGATGCGCACATTGCCGGGCAGCAGGCGCATGATGGCACTCGCCATCATGGATTTGCCGGAGCCGCTTTCGCCGACTACGCAGAGAATTTCGCCCGCGTTCAGGTCAAGCGAGACCTGGCGCAACGCCTCTGGCCGATCCGCCCCGCGCGGTAGCGCGACCGTCAAGCCTTGTAATGAAAGTACTGCGTTCATCGGCCCTTGAGCCTTGGGTTGAGCGCGTCGTTCAAGCCCTGCCCAACCAGCGAAACCGCGAGCACTGTCAGCAAAATGGCAATGCCTGGGATGGCCGAGACATACCATTGCACGCGCAGCACATCGCGCCCGAGCCCGATCAGATTTCCCCAGGAAGCGACATTGGGATCGGACAGCCGCAGAAACGCCAAAGCACTTTCCAGCAGAATGGCCACCGCCATGACAACGCTGGCATAGACAATCACGGGTGGCAGCGCATTGGGCAGGATTTCGCGAAAAATGATCTGTCCATCCCCCATGCCTAGCCCGCGACAGGCTTGCACGAATTCGCGGTTGCGCAAGGTCAGGAACTCAGCGCGCGTCAGCCGTGCGGTGGCGGGCCAGGAAACCACGCCGATGGCGACGACGACTGTGGTGAGTTCCGATCCAAAAATCGAAACCAGCACCAGTAGCAGCAGGAAATTGGGCAGGGTCTGAAAGGCCTCGGTCAGGCGCATCAGCACATCATCCACCACACCGCCGTAATAGCCGGCGAGTGCGCCGATCACGATACCGATCGCAACCGCGATGGAAGTCGCAACCAGGCCAATCAGCAGCGAAACCCGCGCGCCATGGAAGATTTGCGCCGCAATATCGCGCCCGGAATTATCCGTGCCGAGTGGAAAGCGCGGATTGGCACCTGGCCATTGCAGTGGGCGCCCTGCCAGCGCCAAGGGATCGCGCGGAAAGAACCAATCCGCCGTCAGCGCCATGATGATAATCGCAATCAGCAGCAACAGCCCAATGCCCGCTGCCGGGTTGCGCAAATAGGCCAGCGCAAAACGCTTGAGCGCCGCCATCAGGGCGCGCCCCCGGTGCCGATGCGCGGATCCAGCCGCGCATAAAGCAAATCCACCAGAAAATTCACCGCAATGACCAAAAGGGCGGAGATGAACACGATACCCAGCAGCGTATTCAAATCCCGCTGCACCACCGCTTCATAGGCAAGCCGCCCAAGCCCCGGCAGCGAAAAGACGCTTTCCACGACAACGGAACCACCCAGCATGGTGCCGGCTTGCAGGCCGATCAGCGTCACCATGGGCAGCATGGCGTTGCGCAGCACATGGCGTAGCATCACGCGGGTTTCATCCAGCCCCTTGGCGCGCGCCGTGCGTACGAAATCGAGCGTGAGGACTTCCAGCATGGAAGCGCGCATGATGCGGAGATAGATCGCGAGGAAGATCAGCCCAAGCGTCAGTGTGGGCAGGACCAGATGCGCGGCAATGTCACGCAGCCGCGCAAAGCCCGTGAGGCCTGAGGCGATATCCTCAAACCCGCCGGCGGGCAGCCATTGCAAATGAACGGAGAACAGCACAATCGCCATCAGCCCGAACCAGAAGGAAGGGGTGGCGTAAAAAATCAGCCCAAGCGTGGAAATCACCGTATCGGGCCAGCCATTCACGCGCTTCGCGGCAATCACGCCCAGCACCAATCCCACGAAAAAAGCGAAGGAAAGGGCAGCGGTCATCAGCGCAAGGGTCGCAGGCAGGCGTTCAAAAATTACGGTTGCAACGGGCTTGCCGTAAATGGCGGAAAAGCCAAGGTCGAAGCGGATCAGGCGCCACACATAATTACCAAGCTGCGCCGGGATGGAAAGATCAAGCCCGTAGAAGCGGCGCAGTTCTTCCGCCAGCTTCGCATCTCCGCCGCCGCCCATCTGCGCAATCAGCGCATCCACCGTATCGCCCGGCGCCAATTGCAGCAGCAGAAACATGGCGGCCAGAATGATCAGCAGCGTCGGCAAGGACGCCGCCAATCTTCGGGCAGCGAGGCTCAATACCCGCATCAGAAATCAGGCGCGCGGTCAGGAAGCGAGCCAGAGATCGTGCCAGGATGAAGACGCCCAGCGCGGCGTATTGGAATGATTGCGCAGGCGCCGATTGATGACCGAAACAAAAATCTGCTCAATCGGCATCCAAAGCGGCAATTCCGTATTCGCCCGGCGGACGAAATCGGCATAAAGCGCCTTGCGCCGCGCGGGGTCCAATTCCGTCGCGGCAGCGTCAATCACGCGGTCGGTTTCTTCATCCGTCCAACCCCATTGATTGGTCCAGGGTGCGCCGCGCGGTTGGCCTGAACGATACCAGACCGTGGTGGAAACCGCAGGGTCATTGCGATACTGGTGCCAGCCGGTCGCCAGATCGAAATTCCAATCATTATAGACGGTCCGCAGGAACCCTGCCGCATCCAGGCGCACGATTTCAACGCGGATGCCGACTTCATTCAGGGACTGCTGAATGAAGGTGGACCACAGCGCGATATCCTCGCCCCAAGGCGCGGGATTGAGCCGCAGATTGAAGCGCACGCCGCCTGCGCCGCGACGATGCCCGGCTTCATCCAGCATGCGGTTCGCCTGGGCGCGGTTGAAGGGGTATTGCGGCATATTCGCCGGATAGAAATCGGGCGAGGTGGTTGGGATTGGCCCGGTGCCAGCCTTGGCGAAGGGACCCAAGAAGTTTTCGATGAAGAAGGGAATATCCAGCGCATGCGCAATGGCGCGACGCACGCGGATATCGGCCAGGATCGGGTTGCGGAAATTGAATTCCAGCGTGTTCGTGCGCGCATTGCCTTCATTGCCGCGCGTGGTCACTTCAAAGCGCGGGTCGCGGCCAAGGCGGGTGAAATCAGCGATGGAAAGCGCGGAGAAGGGGCTGAACAGTAATTGCCCTGATTCCATCTGCGCCGCTGCCGCCGAACGGTCCGACACTACGCGCCAGACCACGCGATCCAGATAAGGCATATTGTTGCGCCAGTAATTCGGATTGCGGTCGGCGATGATGAATTGCCCGCGTTCATACTGCACGAAGCGGAAGGGCCCGGTGCCCATCGGCGCCGTATTGGCCGGGTTCTGGCGGATATCGGTGCCTTCATAAATATGCTTGGCGGAGATGTAGCCAAGATCAGGCAGCGCGCGCAGCAGCAGGTTCAGCGGCATGGGCCGGCTGTAGCGGAAGATCGCGGTATGCGCGTCTGGAGTGTCCACCGCCTCCAGGAATAATTGCAGCGTCGTCCCGTAATTCAGGATCTTCTTCCACATCTCCATGGCGGTGAATTGCACATCCGCTGAGGTGAAGGGCCGCCCATCATGCCAGGTGACACCCTGCCGCAGCTTGAAGGTGATGGTCTTGCCATCCGGCGTCGCTTCCCAGGATTCGGCCAGGCAAGGCGCGGGATTGCCGGCGGCATCCAGATCCACCAGCGGTTCCTGGATTTTGCCACCCACGATGTAAACGCCGGTGGAAGCCTGCAGGCTTGGGTTCAGGATGCGCTGTTCGGTCGGGAAATGCACCGTCATGATGCCGCCCCGGCGCGGTTGTTCCTGCGCGAAGGCGGCTTCTGGTGCAGCGACATTTGCGGCCAAAGCGGCGGAAGTCAGCAGCAAGGCCCGGCGGTTCATTTCCATCGAAGTCACCTTTTCTTCCAGTGTTCAGAAACAGGATTGCGGCTTGCGGGCGGGTGCGTCAATCGCTGGTGGAATGATGGTGGCTTTCATCTCCCGACCCAGGCGTTTGGAGAAGGGACCGATAGGCTCGGCCGCAGTTTCGGAGAGAATCATTTGGGGGCCTGGGCGAGCTTGCAATTTGATGGCAAAATAAGCATAGTGATAGCATCGCAATCAGGGCCTCAGGATTGCCATCATGGCCGCCGTCACCATCCGCAACCTGTCCGACGAAGCGCATCGTGCGCTGAAGCGCCGCGCCGCCCAGCATAAGCGCAGCACGGAAGCGGAAATGCGCGCCATTCTGGAAGAAGCTGTCCGCCCGCAAGGCCGCTTGCATCTTGGCACGGCGCTTTCGGAGATGAGCCGCAAAATCGGCGTGACCAATGCCGATATCGAAGCGCTAGAAAAGCCCCGCAGCGCCCGCGCGGCCGAGCCCCTCAGCTTCGAATGATTCTGCTTGATACGAACGTCATTTCTGAAGCGATGAAGCCAGCGCCAGAGCGCGCCGTGCGTGACTGGCTGGATGCGCAAGCGGCTGAGACGCTGTTTCTATCCAGCGTTACCATCGCCGAACTTTCCTTTGGCATTGCCGCACTGCCCAAGGGAAGGCGGAAGGACAACCTCTCCGCCGCGCTGGACGGGCTGCTTGAGCTTTTTGCCGCGCGTATCCTGCCCTTCGATACGGCGGCGGCGCAACGCTATGGGGAGCTTGCCGCGAAGGCGCGCATCGCCGGGCGGGGCTTTCCGACACCTGATGGCTATATCGCCGCCATCGCCGCCGCGCTGGGATTTGTGGTGGCAACGCGCGACGCAAGCCCCTTTGCCGCCGCTGGGCTCAAGGTCATCAATCCATGGAATGCGCAGCGCTAAAGCGCCGGGCGCGCCTTTACCGTCCCAGCAAGGCCCCCGCAGATGAATTCATCCCCATCGCTTGCCGCGCAAAGAAATTCTTGAGCCGCGGCATGCGGTCCACTGCGGCAATGCCAAGCCGGCGCGCGATGCGGATGGGGGCGATGTCATTGGCGAAAAGCCGTTCCAGCACATGCGTCGCCCCCAGCATCAGCAGGCTATCGGGCCGGCGCTTCGCCTGGTAGCGCGCGAGCAGCGCGGCACCACCCGGATCATCCCCGCGCGCCACAGCTTCAATCACCAGCGATGCCAGCGCATCCACATCGCGAAAGCCAAGATTGAGCCCCTGGCCCGCAATAGGGTGGATGCCATGCGCGGCATCGCCCACCAGAGCCATCCGCGTATCCACATAGCGCGCGGCATGCATGGCCGAAAGCGGATAGGACCAGCGCCGGCCAATCGGCTTCACGGAACCCAAATGCCCACCCAGCCGCCGTGCAATCTCGCGCCCATAAGCGGCATCATCCATGGCAAGGCAACGCTCCGCAATTGCGGTCTTGTCGGTCCAGACAATGGCGCTGACATTTGGGTGGTCTGGCAGCGGCGGCATGGGCAATTGCGCGAAGGGGCCATGGGGCAGGAATTGCTCAAGCGCCATGCTGCGATGCGGCTTTTCATGCGCGATGGACCCGACAATGCCCATGCAATGATAATCCAGCCGCGAAACCCGAATCCCGGCCGAAGCCCGCAACGGGCTATTGCGCCCCTCAGCCCCCACCACCAGGCGGGCGCGGAAGGTCGCGCCCGTTGAAAGGGTGATGGTCGCCCCATCAGCATCCCGCGAGACCTCGGCCTTGGCGGGGGCATGCACGGCCAAATTTGCCAACTGCGGCAAATGGGCATTGAGCGCGATGCGGAGCGACCGCGCTTCCACCATCCAGCCAAAGGGGTCTTCGCCAAGCGCCGCATGATCGAAATGGAGCGAGAGCGGGGAGGGGGCCTCCCCCGGCCTGCCATCGGCCACGCGAATGCCAAGGATGGGGCAGGGGGCCACCGGCAGCCTTTCCCAAACGCCGGCCGCTTCCAGCAGCCGCTTGGAAGTCAGCGCGATGGCATAGGCGCGGCCATCAAAGGCCGGCATTTCCATGGGTGGCAGGGGGGCTGCGTCAACCACCGCGGTCTTGACCCCGGCGCCGGCCAACCTGGCCGCCAAGGTGGCGCCAACCGGCCCGGCGCCCACCACGCAAACATCTACATCCTGAGAAGCTTTCATGGAGCGCAGTCTACCGGGGCTCAAGGGGGCGACCAAGCCTAAAAAAAGCACATCCAATGATGCGCATAAAATATCCATATGAATAAATTATAGGCATTTATGGCGCGTGCATCGCCCAATCTCGGCGCATTTTTGGCCCCTCAGGCTGGCACGGGATTTGGAAAGCTCTCCATGACGCGGGGGTCGGTTCCCGCCCAGAGAGAGGAACGGAAAGCGCGATGAAACTTGTTATGGCTGTCATCAAGCCCTTCAAGCTCGACGAAGTGCGAGAGGCGCTGACCCCGCTTGGCGTGCAGGGTCTGACGGTGACTGAAGTGAAAGGCTTTGGCCGGCAGAAGGGCCAGACCGAAATCTACCGCGGCGCGGAATACCATGTGAGCTTCCTGCCCAAGGTGAAGATCGAAGTGGCCGTGCCAGCCGAAATGGTGGATGCGGTGGTTGAAGCCATCGCCAGCACAGCGCGCACCGGCAAGATCGGTGATGGCAAGATCTTCGTCATGGATGTGGAACGCGCTTTGCGCATCCGCACCGGCGAGACGGATGAATCCGCGCTGTGAGCCCGATTTCCGAAACAATGCAAAAGAAGGGACAACCCATGAGGTTCCTCGCTCGCTGCGGTATGGCCGCGGCTTTCCTTGGCCTGGCCGCTGCTCCCGCCTTCGCCGGCGATGAGGCGAAGGTGGATACGGGTGATGCTGCCTGGATGTTGGTCAGCACGGCCCTGGTGCTGATGATGACGGTGCCAGGTGTGGCGCTGTTTTATGCCGGCATGGTGCGCAAGAAGAATGTGCTCGCCACCATGATGCAGTCCTTTTCCATCTGCGCGCTGGTTTCCGTACTGTGGATGGTGGCCGGCTATAGCCTGGCCTTTGGTGAGGGCAATGCCTGGATCGGCGATTTCTCTCGCTTCTTCCTGGGCGGCCTGGCCGAGAATTGGGACAAGCCCTTTACGCTTGGGTCCGGTGATGCGGCGGTGGCCACGACCATTCCTGAATCGGTCTTCCTTATGTTCCAGATGACCTTCGCCATCATCACCGGTGCCCTGATCACCGGTGCGGTTGCGGATCGGATGAAGTTCTCTGCGCTGATGGTTTTTGTCGGTCTTTGGACGCTGCTGGTTTATTCACCGGTTGCGCATTGGGTCTGGCATCCGAATGGTTGGATTTTTGAACTCGGCGCGCTGGATTTTGCGGGCGGCACCGTGGTGCATATCAACGCCGGCGTGGCGGGGCTTGTTGCTGCGATCGTGCTTGGCAAGCGGGTTGGCTATGGTTCGGACAATCTCTCGCCCTATAATCTCGGCTTTGCGGTGATTGGAGCTGCGCTGCTGTGGGTGGGTTGGTTCGGCTTCAATGCTGGGTCGGCGCTTGGTTCTTCCGGCGGTCGTGCGGGCATGGCCATGCTGGTCACGCAAATAGCCGCCGCCGCGGCGGTGCTGTCCTGGTTGGCGGCGGAATGGATTGGCAAGGGCAAGCCTTCCGTGCTTGGCGCGATTTCCGGTGCGGTGGCGGGCCTTGTGGCCATCACGCCGGCGGCGGGCTTCGTGCTGCCTGGCAGTGCGCTGATCATCGGCCTGGTGGCTGGTGTGGCTGGTTATTGGGGTGCGACCGCGCTGAAGCGCGCGTTCAAGTATGATGACAGCCTGGATGCCTTTGGCGTGCATGGCGTTTGCGGCATTGTCGGCGCCTTGTTGGTGGGCTTCCTGGCCTATGGCCCGCTTTCCGCCACTACGGCAGTGCCGGAAGGCCTGTCAGGCGGGATGGAGCAATTCATCAAGCAGGTGATCGCGGTTGCCGCCACCATGGTCTACACCGCGATTGCCACCTGGATCCTGCTCAAGGTCACCGATGTCATCATCGGCCTGCGCGTGACCGAGGAAGAAGAACGCGAGGGCCTTGATGTCGCCCTGCATGGTGAGCGTATCAACTGATCGCTGAGGCGCGATGCCAAAAAACAAACCGCGCGGGATGCACCCCGCGCGGTTTTTGCTTCAAGGCCCCCGTCTGATCAGGCGCGTTCGATCAGCTCAATCTTATAGCCATCCGGGTCTTCGATGAAGGCGATCACGGTGGTGCCGAATTTCACCGGCCCCGGTTCACGCGTGATCTTCACGCCTGCTGAGCGCAGCTTATCGCAAGTGGCGGTCACATTCGGCACGCCAATCGCCAAATGCCCGAAGGCCGAGCCAAGTTCGTATTTCTCGACCCCGTAATTATAGGTCAGTTCAATCACGCCAGCACCAGTTTCTTCCCCGGCATAGCCCACGAAGACCAGCGTATACTTGCCATCCGGCACATCGCGCCGGCGCAATTCCTTCATCCCCAGAAGGCGCGTGTAGAAATCAACGCTCTTTTCCAGATTGCCGACGCGCAGCATGGTATGCAGAAAACGACCTTGGCTCATGTGGAAACTCCTTGGCTGTAATCGGCGGGGTTGAAGGCAAGCAGGAATATCCCTGCAGCCTCGGCCGCCGCAATGGTGGCATCGCGGTCCAATAGAATGGTCCCATCGGCCTGAAAGGCCAAGCCGCGCAGCCCGGCGTTGCGGGCGCTTTCAACCGTTTTCGGGCCGATGGTCGGCAAATCCGCGAGCGTGGATTGCGCGGGCTTCAGCGCCTTTACCAGAATGGGTGCCGGGCCTTCGCGCTTCAGCGCGCCGGCGCGCAGGATCATCGCATCCGTGCCCTCAATGGCCTCAACACTCAGTACCAAGCCCTGCTGCACTACTACCGCCTGGCCGACATCCACCGCGCCCAAGGCATGGCAGACAGCAAGCCCGCGCGCGATATCGGCGCGCGCCACATCATCCGGTATCGACCCGGCGAGCAAAGCCGCCTGCGGCAACAAGCCCGCAAGCAGCGCCTGCGCGCCCACCACCTCGAAACCTTCTTCCGCCAAAACCTTCATCACGGCGCGCAGGATGGAATCATCGCCATTGAAGGCCGCGCGCCCAATCCGCCCGAGCAATTTCATCGAAGCCGCATCGGGGCGGAGCGAGAGCAGCGATGGCCGCGCCACATTGCCCGCCAGTACGACTTCGCGGACCCCCCGCTGCTTCAGCCAGGACAGCATTTGCGCAGCCAAGCCCCAGCGGAGCGCCACATGGGACCGCCCGACATAGGCCGCCGGATCGCCATGGCCTTCCAGCACCACCACATGCACCGTCCGCCCGATAGCAGAAGCCGCCTGCACCACCCGAAGTGGCAAGCTGCCCCCGCCCGCGATCACGCCAAGGGGTTCCGGCATGATTGCGCTTAGCGCCTATGCGAATAAGGGCGAAGGCCGCTCATTCACCCTCATCATCCATATCATCGCCCCCGCGCCCTGCCTTGCAGAGCCCACGGCGAGAGGTATTGCGGATGAAATGCAGCACTTCCTGCACATTCTTGTCATTGGCGAAGCGCTGTTGGGCTTCTTCCAGCCGATCATTGAACACGCCCGGTTCGCGGAAGATAAGCTTGAAGGCAGCGCGCAGCGCATGGATTTCCGGGCGCGAAAAGCCGCGCCGCTTGAGCCCGATAAGGTTAAGCCCAATCAGCCGCGCACGATTGCCCATGGCGGAGCCGTAAGGGATCACATCGGCCTCAATCCCGCTCATGCCGCCAATCACCGCCTGGCGGCCGATGCGGACGAATTGATGAATAGCCGTACCGCCGCCAACAAATACCGTATCGGCGATTTCCACATGCCCGCCCAGCATGACGTTATTGGCCAGGATCACGCGATCGCCCAAATCACAGTCATGCGCGACATGCGCCACCGCCATGATCAGGCAATCCGCACCAACCCGCGTCACGCCATCACCCCCGACACTGCCGCGATGAATGGTGGCGTGTTCGCGGATTTGCGTGCGCGCGCCGATTTCACAGCGCGTCGGTTCGTTCTTGTATTTCAGATCCTGTGGCGCCATGCCGATGGTGGCGAAGGGAAACACTTTCACACCCGCACCAAGGCGCGTACGGCCATCCACCATCACATGCGCAATCAGCTCAACGCCATCTTCCAGCACCACATCGGGGCCGATGACGCAGCCAGGACCAATCTTGCATCCCGCGCCGATTTTGGCAGAAGGCGAAACAGCGGCGGTCGCGTGAATTTCGGTCATGCTCAGCGATCCAGGATCATGGCGGCATAGGTTGCTTCGGCTACCACCTTGCCATCCACCTTGGCCTCGGCAGAGAATTTCCAGATATTGCCGCGCTGGCGTTCCTTTTTGACATGGACGCGCATCTGATCGCCGGGCACCACAGGTTTGCGGAATTTCGCATTATCAATGGTCATGAAATAAACCAGTTTGCCAGCCGAATCAGGCCCCAGGGTTTCCACCACCAGCACCGCTGCCGTTTGTGCCATGCATTCAATGATCAGAACGCCCGGCATCACCGGCATGGTCGGGAAATGGCCCTGAAAGAAATTCTCGTTGATCGTGACGTTCTTGATGCCGACGCAGCTTTCATTCTTCACGATATCAACCACCCGATCCACCAATAGGAACGGGTAGCGATGCGGGATCGCATGCATGATCTTGGCGATGTCGAATACGCCGATCTCGGTGGGGGAGGTGTTATCCTCAGACATGTTCTTCAGCCCGCTTTTTCATTTCGCTTGGTCGTCGCTAGCCGACGCAGATGCGCGAAGGCGCGCATCGCGTCTTTCAGGGGCCAGGCTGGACTTCCCAATACATCGGTCCCGGCGGGGATATCATTCATAACCCCCGCCTGCGCACCGACGCGCGCCTTGGCGCCGATATTGAGATGCCCAGCAATACCCGCCTGCCCGGCCAGTACCACGTAATCGCCAATGCTAGTGGACCCTGAAATACCCACCTGTGCAACAATCACTGCGCCGCGGCCAATGGTCACATTATGACCAATCTGCACCAGATTATCTATACGAACACCAGGCCCGATCACCGTATCGCCGCCCGCGCCGCGATCAATGCAGGTGCCCGCGCCAATTTCCGCACCATCGCCAATGATCACCCGGCCAAGCTGCGGCATGGTCACGTGCTGGCCCTGTGGCATGGTGATGAAGCCAAAGCCTTCATTGCCGATACGCGCGCCGGGGTGCAGCACCACATGCTCTCCGGCGATGCAATATTCCATGCAGGCATGGGCATGGATGCGCCCATAGGCGCCAAGCTTGCAGCCGGCACCGATCGAACTGTGATGTTCCAAGATGCACTGCGCGCCAATTTCGGCCCCCGGACCCACGTAAACGAAGGCACCGATTTCGCAGCTTGGCCCAATGATCGCATCCGAAGAAATCACTGCCGTTGGATGTATCCCGGGCTTCGGCTGTGCTGGCGGATGAAACCTGGCGGCGATGCGGATGAAACTGGCCTGGGGGGCGGTCACCACCAGCGCCACGCATCCGTGAGGAACATGCTCGGCAAAGACTTCTTCAACCAGCACTGCGCCCGCCTTGGTGGCCTTCAGCGCTGTCAGATTCTTGCGGCCTTCCATGAAGGCCACATCGTCGCACTCTGCCAAATGCAACGGCGCAACGCCAGCAAATAGGCGCCCATCATCCTCTGCCCCCGAAAGCCCAAGCAAGCCACGAATGGCGCCGAGCGATATAGGCCCGGCTGATGAATAAAAGCGGGTGTCTGCGCCCAAAGTGATCAGTTCCGTCGTGGCGCTGCCGGTGCAGGTGCCGGCGCCGGCGCCGGTGTAGCCGCCGGACGCGGAGGCGGTGCTGCTGAAGGATCGGGCGGCAGATTGACGTTGGTGATCGTGCGATTGAGCTGCACCGCCACTTCTTCGGTCATATCGAAGGGCGGATCATTGAAGATGACCAGCGGCCTTGGCAGCACCAGATTGATGCTTCGGCTTGCGGCAACCTGCCGGATCACGATGGCAAGTGCCTGCTCAATTTCCCGTAACGCCTGCTGGGCAAGTTGTTCCAAGTCACGCGCACGGTCACGGAAGATACGCTGGCCGTCTGTGATCTGATCCTGCAAGGCACGCTCACGGTTGCGCAGTTGCTCGGGCGAAAGCCCGCCACGCTCATTCCCAAGGCGCTGCTGTTCCTCTCTCCAGCGCTGCTGTTCGTTCTGGACATCCTCATTCAACTTGGCGCGACGGCGTTCGATTTCCTGGCGCACCTGATTGAAGGCGGTGGAAACGCGCTGGATTTCCGGCACATCCACCACGCCGATCACAGCGGCGGGCGGCGGCGTGCCGGGGGGCAGGGGGGCAATTGCCTGGGCGGGCTGCGCGGGACGCTGCGGCTGGGCCGACTGCGCGGGGCGCTGCCCTTGAGGTTGCCCCTGTGGCTGCGCTTGAGGTTGGCCAGGCACAAACCAGCCCGGTTGGTTCTGCGCCGCCGCTATCGTCGGAAAGGCCATAAGAGCGGCAAGGACAAGACGAATCATGGGGCAATCATCCAGTGTTAGAAGCGTGTGCCGAAGCCAAGGCGGAAAAGCTGCGTCTTATCGTAGTCTTTCTTCACAACGGCCCTGGCGAAATCAATATTAATGAGCCCGATTGGGCTGCGCCAGGAAAAGCCGACACCAACGCTGACGCGCGGATCAGCCTCATCCACTGGCTTGGCGCCCGGATACTTTGCCTGGTCGAAATAGCTGTCCGGAATGCCGGAGAGCGAGCCCACATCCACAAAGGTGCGGCCCAAAAGGCCGAGTTCACTGGGCAGTGGCAGTGGGAAGCGCATTTCAGCCGAAGTGGTCCAAAGCACCTGGCCACCAAGCGAATCCCCCGTTGCGGTATCCTGCGGGCCTGCACCGCCCAAACGGAAGCCGCGCAGATTTTCACCGCCCAGGAAGAAGCGGTCGACGATGCGGTCATCCTTGTCACCAAGCGGGCTTAGGATGCCGCCGCCCGCCGCCAGCACCAGCACGAAATCAGGATCATTCAGCCAGCGTTCAAAGGGGATATAATACTGACCATCCGCCCTGGTGCGGAAATACTCCACATCGCCGCCTAGCCCCGCGTAATCGCCGCCGACGCGGACCACATAACCCGAACGCGGCTCAATCCGGCTATCGCGCATGTCATAGGTCACAGTCGTTGAAACCTGCGACAGCAGCGTCCGGCCTGCCTGTTCCTGAATGAAACGAGAGGCGAAGGCGTTGATATCAAAGATATCACGGTCAATCAGCGCATAGGACCAGTTCTGCCGCAACCGATCATTGATTTCATAGCCAGTGCGTAGCGCAAATCCAGCGCGCCTTTCGCGATAGCCGGTGACGAAGCGCAAATCGCGATTGATCAGGAAGGCATCCGCCCCGGCGGCCAGATTGCGATCGAGGAATTGCGGATCGGTCACCGAAAGGTCAAGCTGGCTCCGCTTTTGCGCCAGCACGCCGCCGACACGTGCATCAAGGCCCATGCCGAGCAGATTGCGTTCCCGTACGCCGACATCCAGCAAAAGCCCTGCATCTGTGGCGTAACCACCGCCCAAGGTGAATTCACCGGTAGCGCGTTCGACGACAGAGGTCCGCAGATTTACAAGCTCTGGCCCCGAACCCGGCTGATTGGTGATCTGAACATCTGAGAAATAACCAAGTGAGCGGATACGATCACGCGAACGGCGGATCTGCCGCGCATTCATCGGATCACCCTCGGCAAGGCGGAACTCACGACGAATAACCCGATCTTCGGTGCGCGTATTGCCCGAGATATCTATCCGTTCAACAAAGGCACGCGCACTTTCCCGGACGATGAAGGCAAGATCAATGGTCGCGGTTTCCGGATTGCGCGTGACACGGGCTTGCACTTCGATGAAGGATTCGCCTCGACCCTGTAGGGCGTCAGCAACGGCTGTGCTCGCGCGTTCTACCGCATCCCCATCATACCAGGCACCAGTTGCTATTTCGATCTCTTGCCGCAAGCCCTGGACGTTAAGGCGGGGGATTTCGTTGATCACCTCCACCTGGCCGATGCGGTAGCGCTTGCCTTCGTCAATCGTGAATGTCACGAAAAAAGCACTGCGATCGGGCGTCAATTCACCGGAAGACCCTGTGATCTGCACATCTGCGAAGCCTTGACGCAAATAAAACCGCCGCAGCAATTCACGGTCATACACCAGGCGTTCAGGATCATAGATATCGCTTGAGGAGAACAATCGAAACCATGCCTGCTCCTGGGTCGAAACCACGTCCCTGAGCCGCGCTTCCGAAAAGGCGTTATTGCCGACAAAGGTGACTCGCGAGACCAGCGCCGGGTCGCCTTCGAAGACTTCAAACACCAAATCGACGCGATTTTGGTCGAGTTCAACAATCTTCGGTTCAACGGTCGCCCGGAAACGCCCACGTCGCGCATAAAGTTCCAGAATGCGTTGCCGATCCGTCTGGACCGCTGCGGGGGTGAAGACGCTGCGTGGCTGGGTCAATACAACGCCGCGCAGAATTTCACTCGAAATGCGCCGATTGCCTTCAAACGCCACACGATTGACCTGCGGATTTTCGACGACATCCACGATCACGCGCGACCCCTCATTGCGGATCGTCACGTCTCGGAACAGCCCAGTCGCGAAAAGCGCACGCAGGCTGCGGTCTATGCGGTCCTGTTCGGCCGTATCACCAACCTGCACCAGCATGTAGCTGCGGACAGTATCGGGATCGATGCGCTGAGTGCCGCGCACATCCACGGCCGTGATGCGCCCGCCGCCACGGGCGGGTTCTTGCGCCGCCACCGGCATGGCCAGCGCCAGAAAAACAAAAAGGGCAAGAAGAGCGCGTAACTGCTTCACGGATTCGGCATCTCTCTCAGGATCACGTCTTTACCTAGCCGAGCCGCGCCCCCCTCGCCACCCCCTGGAGCATTTTCAAGCCAAGCGGAAACGCTTGGCGGCTCGGAAAATGCTCCCAAACAACGGGACCAAGATGATTTGCCGTGCTCTGATGCGGCAAAGCGGCCTCGTCACCCCAGTAACCCGCTCACCCAGCGCACCACGCCAAGCTGTGCCAGATCATTCCAAGTGGCGAAAATCATCAGGCCGATCAGCAGGGCAAAGCCGGCCCGGAAGCCATATTCCCGCGCCCTCAAGGGCAGGGGGCGGCCCCGGATCGCCTCAGCGGCGTAGAACAGCAAATGCCCGCCATCCAGCACCGGGATCGGGAAAAGATTGATCAGAGCGAGGTTTACCGAAAGCAGGGCGGCGAAGGTGATGAAGGCCGAAAGCCCCATATTCGCGACCTGCCCCGACATTTGCGCAATCCGCAAAGGCCCGCCCAGATCCTCGGCCCCGCGGCTGCCGGAGATCATCTGCCATACCCCAACCAGGGTCTGCCAGGTGATATCCAGCGTATGCGTCACCCCCGCCCAGACGGCGCTGAAGGGATCAAGCTTTTCGAAAATTGGCGCGCCGGCGGTGATGCCCAACATCCCGAGCCCATCGGATGGGCGGGGCAGGGGGGTTGCCATGAGTTTGACCTGGGATTCGCCCCGCATCACCAGTACTTCAATGGCTTGGCCGGCACGCGCCTGGACATAGCGCTGCAGCGCCTCAAACCGTTCAACTGGCTGCCCATCCATGGAAATGATGCGGTCACCCGGCGCCAGCCCGGCGCGGGCGGCCGCCGAGGCTTCCACCACATTGCCCACAGTCGGGATTGGGGAAGGCCGGCCGACCACCACGAAAAGTGCGGCAAACAACAATACGGCGAGCGCAAAATTGAAGAAGGGACCCGCCGCCACCACCAGGGCACGGTCGCCCACGGGTTTTTCATGGAAGGTCTCACCGGGGCGGAAGCCCGCCGCCTGTTCCGGCGCGGCCTCACCCAAATCCTCCATGCCATGCATTTTCACATAGCCGCCGAGTGGCAGCCAGCCGATCCGCCATTCGCAGCCGCGCTTGTCGGTCCAAGCGTAGATTGCGCGGCCAAAACCGATGGAAAAGCGTTCCACATGCACGCCGCGCCAGCGCGCTGCCAGATAATGGCCAAGCTCATGGATGAAAATCAGCACCCCAAGCACGACCACGAAGGCGGCGATGCTGCGGAAGGGTTCAGGCAAGAATTCCAAGAGAAAGGCTCCTAAAAAAGCGCGAGGTCAGACCAGCGCGGCACGCTCTGCGGCGATCAGCCCGGCCTGGGACCGCGCTGCATCGTCATGCGCCATGATGGCGGGCAGATCTGCGGCCTCTGGCGCACCAAGGCGCGAGAGCGTTTCTTCCACCACTGCTGCGATATCGAGAAAGCGCAGCCGTTTTTCAAGGAAGAGCCCGACCGCAATCTCATTCGCCGCATTCAGGATGGTGGGCGCCCCGCCAGCGGCCCGCAGCGCCTCTCGCGAAAGCCTGAGCGCAGGGAAGCGGACCGGGTCAGGGGCGAAGAATTCCAGCTTGCCAAGCGCAATCAGATCCAGCGGCGGCACAGAAGCCGCCATGCGCGCCGGCCAGGCCAGGGCGTGGGCAATGGGTGTGCGCATATCGGGTGTGCCAAGCTGCGCCAGTACCGATCCATCCGTATATTGCACCAGCCCATGCACGGTGGATTGCGGGTGGACCAAAACGTCAATCCGCGCTTCCGGCACCGGGAAAAGCCGTGCGGCTTCAATCAATTCCAGCCCCTTGTTGAACATGGTGGCGGAATCGACGCTGATCTTGGCCCCCATGGACCAGACCGGGTGACGCACCGCGACTTCCGGCGTGACCGCCGCCATTTCCGCCATGGACATGGTGCGGCATGGCCCGCCCGAGGCTGTCAGGATGATCTTCGCCACCGCAGACGGGTCGCGCATATCAAGCGCCTGGAAAATGGCGTTGTGTTCGCTATCCACCGGCAGGATGGTGGCACCCCCGGCGCGGGCTGCGGCCAAAACCGGTTCCCCGGCGCAAACCAGGCTTTCCTTATTGGCAATCGCCATAATGCCGCCGCGCGCGAGCGCCGCCATGGTGGCCGGCAGGCCAGCGGCACCCACAATGGCGGCCATGGTCCAATCAGCGGGTAGGCTCGCTGCTGCGATCACCGCCTCCGGCCCCGCCGACACCTGGGTATCGGTCCCGGCCAGGGCTTCCTTAAGTGCTTGATACTGCGCGGCATCGGCCAGCACCGCATGCCGCGCCTTCAGCCGCCGCGCCTGGGCGGCCAGCCCCTGCCAATCGCGCCCGGCAACCAGTGCCACAATGTCGAACTGCCCTTCGGGTGCCGCTTCCAGAAGAGAGACTGTGCTTTTCCCAACCGACCCCGTGCTGCCCAGCACGGTGACGCGGCGCGGCCCCGCCTGCTGGTTCAATGCCATAGTGGCGCGCCCCTGCCGGCGAGCAGCGCAAAGGCGGTCGCGAGCGGTGCTGCCGCCATCACGCCATCCAACCGATCAAACACGCCGCCATGCCCGGGAATCAGTGAGGAACTGTCCTTCACCCCGAAACGGCGCTTGATGGCGCTTTCCAAAAGATCACCTGCTTGTGACATCACCCCCAGCATGGCCGCGATTGCTGCCGCGCGTGAAGCCCCCCCCGGTGCGAGCAAGGATGCTGCCCCCGCGCCAACCAGGATCGCCGCCAAAAGCCCCCCCGCTGCGCCGGACCAGGTCTTGCCTGGCGATATGGCAGGGGCGAGCTTCGGCCCACCCAAGGCACGCCCGGCTAGATAGGCCCCGGTGTCTGATGCCCAGACAATCAGCACCATAAACAGCGTATTGAGTAGCCCCGCCCAATCCTCGCCCCGCAGCAAAATCAGGGAAAAGCCGCAAAGCCCAATGTAGAAAAGCCCTGCCGCCGGCCAGATATCGCCGCGCCGCTGCAGCAGCAACAACACCACGCTGCCCGCGACCAAAAGCCCCAGCGCGCCAATGGGGGGGCCAAAGGCTGCCAGCAACATGACGCCAAGCGTAATGATGGGCAGCAAAATACCGGGCCAGCGATAGACGGACGCGCCGGAAAGCCTGAGCCACTCCCAAGACAGCAGCACCATCACGGCGCCTATCAGCACATCCCAAACGACCCCGCCGCACCAGATGCCAAAAACGGCGACTGGAATCAGCACCGCCGCCGATGCCCCCCGTAGCGCCAAATCGCGCCAGGGGCGCGGCGCCGCGCTGGCTTCCGGCTGAGATGCTGTGGCTTCAGTCACGTCAAGCGCGCAGCCCGTAGCGGCGTTCGCGCCGATGAAATTCCGCCACCGCCGCGCGCAAATCCTCAGCCGTGAAATCGGGCCAGAGCGCATCCAGAAAGACAAACTCCGCATAGGCCGCCTGCCAAAGCAGGAAATTCGACAGACGCTGTTCGCCAGAGGTGCGGATGATCAGATCAGGATCGGGCATGCCGGCCGTTTGCAGAAAACCGCCAAATTGCGCTTCGGTCAGGCTTTCGGGATCAAGCGTGCCGGCCTTGGCGGCGCGCGCCACAGCCTTGGTGGCCGCCAAAATCTCATCCCGTGCGCCATAGGACAGCGCCATCACCAGATTGAGCCGCGTCCCGCCCGCCGTCGCCTTTTCGGCATCCGCCACCATGGCCGACAAATCGGCGCCAAAGCGGCTGTGATCGCCAATCACATGCAGCTTCATGCCATCCCGCACCAACCCCGCCACTTCATTGCGGAGGTAAAGCCGGAGCAAGCCCGATAGCGCGGAGACTTCCTCCATCGGCCGACGCCAATTCTCGCTGGAAAAGGCAAAAAGCGTGAGCCAGCCAATGCCCGCCTCGGCGGCGGCCTGCACCGCACGCCGCGCCGCTTCAGCGCCCGCGCGATGGCCAAGTGCTACCGGCACGCCGCGCGCCTCTGCCCAGCGGCGATTGCCATCCATGATGATAGCGACATGGGCGGGCGGCGCCTGTGGCGCGCCGGATGAGGGCATGGGCTCGGTCGCTGCGCTCATGCGCTGCTTCCTTCCGCGTGATCAGGCCGAAGCCGGTTCCGCAAGCGCCATTCCCCCCAATATGCCGAATGATCCTCAGACCGTCCGGATATCCTTGTCCTTTTCGACCAAGGCCGCGTCAATCTGCTTGACGAATTGGTCGGTCAGCTTCTGCACCTCTTCCTCGGCGCGCTTCACTTCATCTTCGCCGAGTTCGGATTTCTTGCCGGCCGCCTTGATCTGTTCCATGCCATCGCGCCTGACGCCACGCACGGCAACGCGCGCCTGTTCGGCATAGCGCGCCGCAGCCTTGGCCAATTCATTGCGCCGTTCGGTGGTGAGCGGCGGCAGCGGCACGCGAATCACCTGGCCTTCCGCCTGCGGGTTGAGCCCCAGATTGGCCTCCCGAATGGCGCTTTCGACCGCCTTGGTCAGTGCCTTGTCCCAGACCTGCACGGCGAGCAAACCAGGCCCGGCGACCGAGATATTGGCCACCTGATTAAGCGGCGAGACGCTGCCATAGGCATCCACGCGCACCGGTTCGAGCAAGGCGGGGCTGGCGCGGCCCGTGCGCAGGCCAGAGAATTCCTTCTTCAGGGTTTCCATCGCGCCTTCCATGCGGCGCGTCAGATCCTGTTTCAGGGCTTTTACGTCCGTCGGCATGATGCCCTTCCCCCTGGGTTATGGCGCCTGTTCCACCACGGTGGTGAATTTGCCTTCGCCCTTCATGACGGCGGTGAAGGCGCCTGGTTCATGGATATTGAAGACAATGATGGGCAGCTTGTTTTCGCGCGCAAGGCTGATCGCCGCCGCATCCATCACCGCCAGATCACGCGCCAGCATATCGAGATAAGTCAGCGTCGTGTAGCGTTCCGCATTGGGCTTCTTGCGCGGATCGGCGGAATAGACGCCATCCACCTGCGTGCCCTTGAACAGCGCATCGCAGGACATCTCGGCCGCGCGCAAGGCCGCTGCGGTATCGGTGGTGAAAAACGGATTGCCCGTGCCGGCCGCAAAAATCACCACGCGGCCCTTTTCCATATGGCGTTCCGCACGGCGGCGGATGAAGGGCTCACATAGGCTCGCCATCGGGATCGCGCTTTGCACGCGCGTCTGCACGCCGATTTTCTCAAGCGCGTTTTGCATGGCAAGGGCATTCATCACGGTGGCCAACATGCCGATGCTATCCGCCTGGGCGCGATCCATACCCGAAGCCGCGCCGGAAATGCCGCGGAAGATATTGCCCCCGCCGATCACGAGGCAGACCTGCACCCCTAGATCCACAACACCCCGCACATCTTCAGCGATGCGCCGGCAGGTCGCATTGTCCAGACCGTAATCCCGATCCCCCATCAGGGCCTCACCGGAGACCTTGAGCATGACGCGCTTATAGGCCGGGTTCTGGCTCATGGGGGGGCTCTGTCTCGACTCGGGTTCAGGTTGCGGGCGCTACCATAAAGACATGCCCGCAAAGGCGGCAATAAGGCAGTAGGGGGGAGCAATACCCTCCCCCCGGATAGTCAGTTCAGGCCTTGCCGGCGGCAGCGGCCACTTCGGCGGCGAAATCGCCCTGCTGCTTTTCAATGCCTTCGCCAAGGTGGAACCGGGCAAAGCCAGAGAGCTTCACGCCCGCCTTCTTCACCACTTCCTTCACGCGGCTTTCGCCATCATGCACCCAAACCTGTTCCAGCAGCACCACTTCTTCATAGTATTTGCGGATGCGCCCTTCGACCATTTTTTCGATGATCGCTTCAGGCTTGCCGGAAGCGCGCGCCTGATCGGCCAGCACATCCCGCTCCCGCGCGAGTGCCGAAGGCTCAACCGCCGAAACATCCACCGCTTCCGGGCGGGCGGCGGCGACATGCATGCCGATCTGCCGGCCAAGCGTTTCCATGACGGCCTGTTCGGAAGCGCCTTCAAGCGCCACCAACACGCCGATCTTCCCAAGACCCGGCTTCACGGCGGAATGCATATAGGTCGCGACCGTACCTTCTGCGACCTGGAAGCGCTTGGCGCGACGGATGGACATATTCTCGCCAATCGTCGCGATCAGCGAGGTAAGTTGATCCGCCACCGTCTTGCGCTGGGTGGTTTCTTCAACCAGGTCCACGGCGCCCGGCCAGGTGGCGTTCTTCAGCGCTTCGATGTCATCGCCGACCGTCAGCACCAATTCGGCCACGGTTTCCACAAAATGCTGGAAGGTTTCATTGCGCGCGACGAAATCCGTCTCGGCATTCACTTCCACCATGGCGGCGACACCAGGGGCCGAGGCTACGCCCACCAAGCCTTCCGCCGCGACGCGGCCGGATTTCTTGGCCGCCGCCGAAAGGCCCTTCTTGCGCAGCCAATCAATGGCGGCTTCCATATCGCCACCATTTTCGACCAGCGCCTTTTTGCAATCCATCATGCCCGCGCCGGTGCGTTCACGCAGGTCGCGCACCATACCCGCTGTAATTTCAGCCATTATTCATCCCCATTTGCTGGATGAGTGAAGGAAAAGGGGCCACCCAAAGGCAGCCCCTGAAGGATTAGGCCTGGGCCGGCGCCTCAGCGCCTTCAACCGGCGCCGCAACTTCCGCCGCCACTTCCGGCAGGGCTTCTTCCGGCAATTCCTCAACCGCGCCAAGGTCAACGCCAGAAGCCTGCATTTCCGCCGAAATGCCATCCAGCACCGCGCCCGCGATCATGTCGCAATAGAGCGTAATGGCGCGGATCGCGTCATCATTGCCGGGGATCGGGAAGGTCACGCCAGCGGGATCGGCGTTGGAATCCACCACCGCAATCACCGGAATGCCAAGCTTATTGGCTTCTTCGATCGCAAGCTTTTCCTTGATGGTGTCGATCACGAAGATAATGTCGGGCAGGCCGCCCATTTCCTTGATGCCACCCAGCGCGCGGTCAAGCTTTTCCTTGTCGCGCGACAGCATCAGCACTTCCTTCTTGGTCAGACCCGCTGTATCGCCCGACAGGCGTTCATCCATCTGGCGCAAGCGCTTGATGGAACCGGTGATGGTCTTCCAATTCGTGAGCATGCCGCCAAGCCAGCGATGGTTCACGTAATACTGGCCGCAACGCGTCGCAGATTCCGCGACATATTCAGCAGCCGCCTTCTTGGTGCCAACGAACAGCACGCGGCCACCGCCAGCGACGGTGTCACGCACGGCGCGCAGCGCGCGGTCCATCATCGGCACGGTCTGTTGCAAATCCAGGATATGCACCTGGTTGCGCACGCCGAAGATGTAGGGCGCCATGCGGGGATTCCAGCGGCGCGTATGGTGGCCAAAATGCACCCCAGCTTCGAGCAGGGCACGCAGAGAAACGACGGGCATCGCCATGAGCGATTTCCTTCCATGTTGGTCCGGTTGAGCCTCCGCGGCGCCTTCCCCGATGAAGAGGACCGGACCCTGCCTGATCAGGAAGGGTGCGCCGCGTGCGGATTACCCCCGGGCACGGCCCGGAAGCGGCGTCTATCTGGCGGAAATAGCGCTTCAGGGCAAGGGGGCTGGCGTTATTCAGCAGGGCAATCGCTTGAGATTGGTCGGGATTCCTGATTGCGGCGTAATGTGATTCATGGGTTACCTCGATTTGATGAGGTTTCTCCATGTCTTCTGCGTCACTCCTGGATCATTTTTCTGCGCTTGAG
>JADCFN010000013.1 GCA_020249505.1 Roseomonas sp.
GCACCGTATCTCGCACAAAATGCGCCAAATGACCGGGGGGTACAAACTGATGCAGCGAAGCAGGAAGTAGCCACCCCTGGTCCACATCCCACGCTCGGAAAGTCTTGCTCATGAAAACAAATGAATCAGAATTACAGAGAAAAAACTAGGGAATTCTCAGACAGGCTCCTAGCCGTAACGCTTCAGAATATCGCGCATGGCCGGCGCCAAATCCGGCCTGGCCAGCGCGTAAGCCACCTGTGCTTCCAGAAAGCCGGCCTTGTCGCCGCAGTCAAAGCGGCGGCCTTCATAGCGCAGCCCATGGAAGGGCTGTGTGCCGATCAGCTTCGCCATGCTGTCGGTCAATTGCACTTCACCGCCCGCGCCCTTTTCCATGCGCGCCAAATGGCCGATCACTTCCGGCATCAGCACATAGCGGCCAATGATGGTCAGGTTGGAAGGCGCCTTTTCAATCGATGGCTTTTCCACCAGGCCCTTGACGGAAACCAGCCGCCCGCGATCTTCCGCAACATCCAAAACGCCATAGCGGTTGACGCGATCACGCGGCACTTCTTCAATCGCGACAACATTGCCGCCGGTTTCGCGATAGGCTTCGGCCAATTGCGCCGTGCAGGAAGCTTCGCATTGCATCAAATCATCGGGCAGCAGAATGGCGAAGGGATCATCGGCAATGAAGGCGCGCGCGCACCAGATGGCATGACCAAGCCCCATCGGCACTTGCTGGCGGACAGAAAAAACCATCCCCGGCTGAATCGCCTCGGCCCGCAGCGCGGCCAATTCCTTCTCCTTGCCGCGTTCGGCCAGCGTCTTTTCCAACTCATAGGCAATATCGAAATGATCCACGAGCATGGTCTTGCCGCGCCCGGTGATCAGGCAGATTTGTTCAATGCCCGCCGCGCGCGCTTCTTCCACCGCGTATTGGATAAGCGGCTTGTCCACGATGGGCAGCATTTCCTTCGCCATGGTCTTGGTGGCGGGCAGGAAACGCGTACCAAGCCCAGCAACGGGCAGCACGGCTTTCTTGAGCGGCTTCAACGGCACGGGAGGCTTCCCCTGAATTGATCTTCTATCATCTTATGCCGCGAAAGCCGGGCATGATTAAGGCGGGGGTAGCGCCTAAAATATCGAAAAACGTTCTTCCAGGATCCGCCGCCGGGGCACGCCAAGTGCGGCCAAGCCCTGATGCGCAGCACGGATCATCGGGCCGGGGCCGCAGAGCAGGAAAACCCAGCCCTCCCGGGCGGCCTGCGCTGCTTCGGCCTGGATCAATGTAGGCGTCATCATGCCGGCAAAGTCCGTCCAGCCAGGTGGCGGCTCCTGCAACACATGGTGCAGGTCAAGCCGCAAGCGCCCGGCAAGCGCGGCTAATTCCGCCGCTGCCATGATCTGCCCTTCATGCCGATTGCCATAAAGCAGGGTGATGGAGCGGGTTTCACCGCGCGCCGCGGCGTCCCGCAACAGGGAAAGCATGGGCGCCAACCCCGCCCCGCCGGCGATCATGAAAATGCCGCGTTCTTGCCTTCCTTCCAGACACAGCGCGCCATGCGGGCCATCCACAAAGGCGCGCGCGCCAAGCGGCAGCGTGCCGATCTGGCGTGTGAAATCGCCCACTTCCTTGATCAGAAAGCGCAAAGCCTTCCCATCCGCAGGCGCCGAGGCGATGGAGAAAGGATGCTCGCGCACCGAAAAGGCCGAGCAATTCAGCCGCAGCCAGGCGAATTGCCCAGCGCGATAGGCCAGCCCCGCATGGCCATCGGGTTCCAGCGTCAGCGACCAAAGCCGATCACCGACGCGCTCCAGCCCCGCAATGCGCCAAGGGCGCTGCGCCAGGCGCCAAGGCCGCAGCAGATAAACCGCGACCAGGCTGCCCAAGGCCAAGGCCAGCAGGAAGGCCCAATAGGCGATCAGCGCCGGCGCGCCCGAATAGCGCCCGGCCGTGATGGCGTGATGCAGCGCCAAGCCCGCCAGCAGCGCTGCGCCAAGCCCATGGCCAACCCGCCAGACCTCATAGCGATAGGGCAAATCATCGCGCCTAATGGCGGTGAGTGTCAGCACGCCAAGCAGTAGCCACGCCAAAGCACCGGAAATGAGCGATGCCGCATCCAAGCCCAGCACCAGCGCGCCGGTAGGGTCATCCGGGCGCTCAAAAGCCGCGCCGCTTGGGCTCAGATAGAATAGCGGATGCAGCAGCGCGGCGATTGTCAGGATTTGCGCGAAAATCTGATGCCAGCGCAGGCTACGATCCATGCCGATGCCGGCACTGATCACGCGAAACCGGCCAGAGAGCAAAAATTCCAGCAGTAGCGCTGCGGTTGCCATCATGGCGATGGCGCTGGAGGCTTCATCCAACCACGGCCGCGCGGGGCCGATCAGCCACCAGCCAAGGATAACTGGCAGCACGACTAGCAGGGCATAGGCAGCAAGGATCACCAGGGCGGGCAGGGCGTATCACCTTTCAGTACGCACGCAGCCTATCATCGCCAGCGCCGCACGTCTTGGTTTTGACGCCTGCGTTGAACGGGCCTTGAATGCCCGAAACATAAGGGAAGCCCTGCATGACATTCTCTCTGCTTGGCCGCTGCGCCCGCACTGGGCAATTCGGCGCGGCGGTCACCACATCCTCCATCGCGGTCGGCACGCGCGTGCCCTTTGTGGCGCCGGGCTTGGGCGGGGTGCTGACGCAGCACCGCACCGATCCCAGGCTTGGGCCGCGCGGGCTTGATTTGCTGCGTTCGGGTTGCTCGGCCGAGGAGGTGGTCGCGGCCTTGGTCGCCTCTACCCCGCATCACAAGTGGCGCCAGATTGCGGTGATGGATCGCGCTGGGCGCACTGCGCATTTTCATGGCGCGCGCGTCAAGCCCGCCCTTTGCGTGGCGCATGGCAAGGATGTGGTGGCGATTGGCAATATCCTCGCGAATGAAAGCATTGCCGCCGCCATGGCAGCAGCCTTTGAAGCCAGCGCGGATCAACCCTTGGCGGAACGCCTGCTGCGCGGGTTGGAAGCGGGCGAAGCCGCGGGCGGTGAGCATGGCGATGTCACCTCAGCCAGTTTGCTGGTGATGGCCGATTATAGCTTCCCCTATGTGGATCTGCGCGTGGATAAATCGCGCATGCCCCTTACCGATTTGCGGTGCCTTTGGACGGAATATGCGCCGCTTGCGGATGGCTTTGTGCAGCGCGCGCTTGATCCTGATGATGCGCCAATCATTTGAAAGGCTAATCACATGATTGCGCCGCTTTTCGATCCCGCTGCGTTTCGTATCGCCCCCGGCATTACCCATCTTTGCGCCGCCGGTGAGACACCCTTTCTGCGCCAGCATGATGCGGCCTTTGCCACCTATGCCGCTGATAAATCCGATGGCCCTGCCGGGCGCCATCGCCAGGAAGCCATGATGGAAAGCGCGCGCGCCTGTGCAGCGCGGCTGTTTCATACCGCCCCCGCCGATATCGGCTTTGTGTCATCGGTGGCGGAAGGCATTTCCATGGTGGTGGAAAGCCTGGATTGGCGCGAAGGTGATACGGTAGTGGTGGACCCGGATGAATATCCATCGGTCGTCGCACCACTGACGCTGCAACGCCAACCCAGAGTGACGCTCCGCTTCGCCAAGGCCGCCGACCCTGCCAGTTTCGCTGCCGCGATTGATGGCTCTACGCGCATGATCGGCATCAGCGCGGTTTCCTTCCTGAATGCCGCGCGGCATGATCTGCTGGCCCTGCGCGCGGCGGCAGATAAGGTGGGTGCGCTGCTGGTGGTGGATTTCACACAAGGCGCCGGCTGGATGCCGATCCATGCCGAGGTCGCGGATTTTGCTTTCTCCGCCTGCTATAAATGGCTGCTGGGCTGTACGGGTGTTGCGCTGGCCTATTGGAACCCGAAGCGCCAGCCAGGCTGGGTACCGAGTACGGCAGGCTGGCATTCCATCGCCTCCATGGGGCGGCCGGATTGGTCGGAAACGCCCGCGCTGCTGCCAGGCGGCGCGCGCTTCACGCGCGGCAATCCATCACATCTTGGGCTTTATGTTTTGGACTCGGCGCTGCGCTATCTGGAAGGCTTTGCGCCGGAGGCGATTGAAGCCCATGTGCAGCGCCTGACGGTGGGGTTGCTGGAACGCTTGCGCGATGCCGGCATTCCTTCCACCACACCGCCCGATCCGCGCTGGCATGGCGCCAGTGTTTGCGCAGAACACCCAAAGGCGGCCGCGATTGTGGAGGGCATGGCGCGGCGCGGCGTGCTCGCCTGGAATGGGCGCGGGCGCATCCGCATTTCCTTCCACGGCTATAATGGCAGTGAAGATATGGACCGCGCCGCCGATGCCCTGATTGCCGAATGGCGTGCTGCCGGTGCAAGCTGAACGATAACTGATACCAGGAGAAAGCGCCGATGCGCATGAAAGCCGCCATTCTATTCGAACAGGGCCTGCCGCGCCCCTATGCCAAGACTCGTCCTTTGGTGGTTGAGGAGGTGGAGCTTGACCCACCTGGCCCCGGTGAAATCCTGATCGAAATCGCGGCGGCGGGGCTTTGCCATTCCGATCTTTCCACCATTGAAAATCAACGCCCGCGCCCGCTTCCGATTGTGATCGGCCATGAAGGGGCCGGCATTGTGCGCGAATGTGGGCCTGGCATTACGGATTTGAAGCCCGGTGATCACGTCATCACGGTATTCGCTTCATCCTGCGGCACGTGTCGCTATTGCGCGCGCGGTCGGCCAAATATCTGCCCAAGCGGCAATGCAGCACGCGCGGCGGGGTCCTTGGTGAGTGGTGCGAAGCGCATCAAGCGCCTGGATGGCAATTATGTGAATCACAATAGCGGCTTGTCATTGTTTGCGCAGTTCGCCGTGGTGGCGCGGCGTTCGGCGGTGAAGATTGACAAGGATATCCCGCTGGATGACGCGGCGATCTTTGGCTGTGCGGTGATGACCGGCGCTGGTGCGGTGATCAATACCGCGCGTTTGCAGCCGGGCGAGAATGTCGCCGTGGTGGGCCTGGGCGGTGTTGGCATGAATGCTCTTTTCGCCGCTGTGGCATCGGGCGCGGATCGCATCATTGCCGTTGATACCAATCCGAAAAAGCTGGAACAGGCCAAGGAATGGGGGGCGACTGATGTCTTCCTGGCCGGCAATGATGATTGCGCGGCGGCGGTGCGTGACGCGACTGATGGCGGCGTGGATACGGTGATTGAAACCGCCGGCACGATCCCCGCCATGCAGCTTGCCATTGCCATTACCGCGCGCGGCGGCAGCACCATCAGTGCGGGCTTGCCCAATGTGAATGCGTCAGTTTCTTA
Organism: Roseomonas sp.; assembly: GCA_020249505.1. Classification (GTDB taxonomy): domain Bacteria; phylum Pseudomonadota; class Alphaproteobacteria; order Acetobacterales; family Acetobacteraceae; genus Neoroseomonas. The sequence continues at coordinate 5,290 of JADCFN010000013.1, forward strand.
CCTCCATGCGAATTTGGTTTCAGAAGAAAAGAGCATTCGCGGTTCCTATATGGGATCCTGCGTGGCAGAACGCGATATTCCGCGCCTGCTGTCGCTCTATCGGCGGGGCAAGATGCCGGTTAATAAGCTCAAAAGCGGTGTGGTGAAGCTTGAAGAAATCAATGAAGGCTTTGACCGTCTTTCAGACGGCACGGTACTGCGGCAGATGCTGAAGCCGAATAGTTAACGATTAAATGTTGCCATCCTTGGCGGGCAGGCGGCTGAAAATCGCGGCCCGCCAGGAAATCGGCAAGGCGCCCGCGAAGCGCGCCAGCATATAGGTGGGCCAGGGATAGGCGATGCGCGTCTTGCCGCGCGCCAGCCCCGCCAGCGTGCGCCGCGCGGCTTCATCCGCATCCATCAGAAACGGCATGGGGAATTTGTTGCGCGCCGTCATGGGGGTGCGGACATAGCCGGGGCAGATCGCATGCATCCGAATGCCGCGCTGGCGTTCTGTTGCATCCAGCGCTTCCGCCCAGCGCTGCACCGCGGCTTTGCTGGCACAATAGGTGGGCGCGCCCGGCGCGGCCACGAAAGCAGCGACGGATGCCACCACGGCGATGCGCCCGCGCAGCCCATCGGCGCCCGGGGTTTGCGCGGCCATCACCTCCAGCGCCGGTAGCGCCGTGTTCAAGACGCCGGTGACGTTGGTCTCAAAAATGCGCCGGGTTTGGGCGGTGGGTTCCGTGGTCCCGCCCGTGCCGGCGGAAATGCCAGCATTGGCAATCACCAGATCAAGCCGCCCGGCGCCCATGACCCAGCCCGCCATGGCCGCCGCATCACATACATCAAGCACGCGGGGCAGCACTTCGGCGCCACGCGCGCGGCAGGCGGCAGTGGCTTCTTCCAGCCTGGCAGCATCTCGGCCCGAGAGATGCAGCACTACGCCAGGCGCGGCGCAGGCTTCCGCCAGGGCGCGGCCAAGGCCGGATGAGGCGCCGGTAATCAGCACATTTTGCCAAAGCGCTTGCATAACATCTCCTCTGGGGCAAAAACCGCGCATGGCCAAGCTTGAATCCATGACCGGTTTCGCCCGTGCCGATGGCACCCTGCCCGATGGCGCTTCCTTCCTGTGGGAAGTGCGCAGCGTCAATGGGCGGGGGCTCGATTTGCGGCTGCGCCTGCCCAATGGGCTGGATGCGGTGGAACCCGCCTTGCGCGATGCGGCGGGGAAGGTCTTCAAGCGCGGCAATATCTCCGCCACCTTGAACATCAAGCGCGAGGAGAAGGCAGGGCCACGCCTGACGCCAGACCCTGCCGCACTGGAACAGGCTTTGCGCCTGGCGTTGGATTTGGCGGCGCGCATCCCCGGCGCCCCACCGCCGCGTGCCGAAGCGCTGCTGAGCCTGCCCGGTGTGCTGCGCGCTGAAAGCAGTGAGCTGGATGAAGCGACTGAAGAAGCGCGCCGCGCGGTGGTGACCAAAGGCTTCTCCGCTGCCCTGCAAGCTTTGGCGAAGTCCCGCGCGGCAGAAGGCGCGCGCTTGGCCGAAATCCTGACCGTGCTGATTGATGAAATCGCGGCCCTGGTCACGCTGGCGCGCGACGCTGCGGCGGATCAACCCGCCCAGCAAAAAGCGCGCTTGCGGGAAAGCCTGGCCGCGCTGCTGGAAGGCGAACGCCGCGTGCCGGAAGAACGCCTGGCGGCCGAGGTCGCCTTGCTCGCCGCCAAATCCGATGTGCGGGAGGAGATTGATCGGCTTAACGCCCATATCGCCGAAGCACGCGCGCTGCTCGCTTCCGGTGACGCGGTGGGCCGGCGGCTGGAGTTTCTGACGCAGGAATTCGTGCGCGAAGCCAATACGCTTTGCAGTAAATCCGCGACTGTGGCGCTCACCAGGCTAGGACTTGATCTAAAGGCCGCGATTGAACGCCTGCGCGAACAGGCAGCGAATGTGGAGTAAGCGCCCATGAAGCGTCGTGGCCTTTGCCTGGTGATTGCGGCTCCGCCCGGGGCGGGCAAGACCAGCGTTTCCCGTGCGCTATTGGACAGCGAGGACGATCTCACGCTTTCCGTCAGCGTCACCACGCGCGCCATGCGCCCAGGTGAACAGGATGGCGTGCATTATCATTTCCGCGACATGGCGGAATATCAGGCCATGATCGCGCGTGGCGATTTGCTGGAACATGCCATGTTTCTGGGCCGTGGCTATGGCACGCCGCGCGCCCCGGTAGAAGCGGCGCTGGCCGATGGGCGCGATGTGCTGTTCGATATTGAATGGCAGGGCCATCGGCAGTTGAAGGTCAGCATGCCGGCCGATGTCACCAGCATCTTCCTGCTGCCGCCCAGTATGGCGGAACTCGAGAACCGGCTACGCAAGCGCGGCCAGGATAGTGATGCGGAAATCATCAAGCGCATGGCCGCCGCAAGGGAAGAAATCACCCATTGGGATGAATTCGATCATGTGCTGATCAATCAGGATTTCGATGCCACTGTGGCGACGGCACGCGCCGTTTTGCATGCCGCACGCAGCACCCGCGCGCGCCAGCCAGGCATGGCGGATTTCATCAAGGGCTTGCTCGGCGCGTGAGTATTGTTCTTGGCATTGTCCTGCCGGTCTTTGCCATTATTGCGCTGGGCTATGCGGCTTCGCGCTGGCGTTTTGTGGATGATGGCGGCTTTCGCGGGCTGAATTTCTTCACCTTCTCCATCGCTTCGCCCTGTTTGTTGTTCAATGGTGGCACTTCCGGCCATGAAGGCGGCGGGCCGGCGGCCTTCGCCTTCTTCATCGCCTCCATGCTGATTTACGGCATTGCGCTTTGGCTGGGCCGTGCAAGGCTGCGCCAGGGCATAGGTGCGGCGGGCCTGTTCGCGCTGAATGCCAGCTTCGGCAATACCGTCATGCTCGGCATTCCACTGATCACGGCGGCTTTCGGTCAGGCTGGACTGACCATTTTGCTGGCGATACTCGCGCTGCATTCCATGGTGTTGCTGAGTGTCGCAACCGTGGTGGCGGAGATTGGCCTGCATAGCCAGGCGCCGCTGTCACGCGTGTTGCGCGCCACCTTGCTGGGTGTGCTGCGCCATCCGATTGTGATGGCGGTCTTCCTGGCCTTCGTCTGGCAGGGGCTTGGCCTGCCCGTACCGCCGCCCGCGCGACGCGTTTTGGAATTACTCGGCGCGGCGGGGCCACCGCTGGCCCTGTTCTGCCTTGGCGGATCGCTCGCGGGGTTTTCGTTGGCCGGCGCGCGGGCAGAGGTTGGCTTTGCGAGCTTCCTGAAACTCGCCCTTATGCCCGCGCTTGCCTGGGGCGCTTGTTGGGCCTTGGGGCTTTCGCCCTTGGAAACGGCGGTAGCGGTGGTGAGCTCTGCCCTGCCCACCGGCGCCAATGCCTTTCTGCTGGCGCGGCGTTACGAAACTGGCGTAGGGGCTTCCGGTGCGACGGTCCTGCTTTCCACGCTGATATCCATCGCAACACTTTCCGCGTTGCTCGCCTACTTCAAGGCATGATCATTCCGCGGCGGTGAGTGCCGCGCGGCGGCGGCGCGCCAGCCGCCATTCCTGCCCAATCGCCATGATGGCTGTCAGCAGCATGAAGCCGGCAGTGGTGATAAAGATCAGCCGCGGTTCCCCCGCTTCCAGCAACCAGCCAAACAGCGGCGGCCCCACCATGCCGCCAATATTGAAGCCGGTGGAAACAATGCCAAAGACTGCGCCCGCTTGCCCAGGCGGGGCGGCGGCACGCACCAGCATATCGCGTGATGGCATGATCATGCCGGTCAGCAAGCCCGCCGCGATCATGGCGATCACCAGCGCAAAGCCCTGGAAGGTTCCATTGCCGATCAACAGCATCATGCTTGCGGCGGCGATGAAGCCAAAGGTCGCGACCAGCCCATGGCGCTTGGTCCAATCCGCGATATAGCCGCCCACCAAAACGCCAATCGCACTCGCGAACAAATAACCGGTCAATGCCCCATTCGCGAGTTCCAGGGTCATGCCCTGCGCCACCCAGGCGGCGACCGAGAAACTGTGAATGCCACCATTGGCCAATGCGAGCACGATGAAGAATACCATCATCGCCATCACGGCCGGGGTCAGCACGCGGCGCACGCCGCCTGTTTCCGCCATGCGCTGCGCGGTCGCTGCCGGGCGGGGTTTGGCCGCATCGCGCCGTGCGGCGAATATCAGCGGTATCGCGACCAGCGGGCCAATCAGGCCGCCAGCAATCATCGCCCAGGACATGCCACCGAGCGCCGCAACACCCAGCATGAAGGCGGGTGCGATGGCGCCACCCAAAAAGCCGCAAGCCGTATGCAAGGAAAAGGCGCGGCCAACACGGCCTTCACTAATTTCCGAACCCAGTACCGCGTAATCCGCCGGGTGATAAACACTATTGGCAAGTCCTGCCATGGCGGCGGCCACCAATAGCATGGGCCAACTTGGAAACAGCCCAAGCAGGATAAAGGCCGAACCGCCTAAAGTAAGCGCTGCCGCCAACATCTTGCGCGGGCCCATACGATCCACCACAAAACCCATCGGCGCCTGCGTGAAGGCCGATACAATATTGAAGACAGTCAGCGCCAGGCCGAGTTCAATATAGGAAACATCAAGCGATTCCCGCAGCAGCGGGAATAGCGGCGGCAGGATCAGGATATGCAAATGGCTGACGAAATGCGCCGCACAGATTTGCGCCAGCGTGGTTTTTTCAGCGGCGCTCCAGCCCGATGCCATGTTCAATGCGCCTCTGCCCAGGAATGACCCTGCCCAATATCCACCGAAAGCGGCACGCGCAGTGTCGCAACCGATTCCATGATTTGCCTGACGATGGCTGAGGTCGCTTCAACCTCAGCCTCCGGCACCTCGAACACCAATTCATCATGCACTTGCAGCAGCATGCGCGCCTTGAGGCCGGCATTGCGCAAGGCATGCGGCAGGCGCACCATGGCGCGCTTGATAATCTCCGCCGCACCACCCTGGAAGGGGGCATTGATCGCGGCACGCTCGGCACCGGCGCGGCGCACCGGGTCGCGCGTGGCGATATCCGGAATCCAGAGCTTACGGCCAAAGGGCGTGCGCACAAAGCCATGGGTGCGAGCTTCTTCCTTCAAGCGCTCCATCTCCTGCCTTATGCCCGGATATTGCGCGAAATAGGCATCAATGATGGCGCGTCCTTCCCCCGGTGGAATGCCAAGCCGGGTCGCCAAGCCAAAAGCCGACATGCCATAGATGATGCCGAAATTGATCATCTTGGCGCGGCGGCGTGCTTCCTTATCCACCTTGTCGCGCGGAATGCCGAAAATTTCCGATGCGGTGCGGGCGTGAATATCCTCGCCTCCCGCAAAGGCTTCGCGGAGCGTCGGCACATCGGCCAAATGCGCCAGCAAGCGGAGTTCAATCTGGCTGTAATCCGCGGCTAGCAGAACATGGCCTTTTTCGGCAATGAAGGCGCGGCGGATGCGCATGCCTTCCTCACTCCGGATGGGGATATTCTGCAAATTGGGATCGGTTGACGAAAGCCGGCCGGTGGAGGTGATCGCCATTTGATAGCTTGTGTGCACGCGCTTATCAGTTGGATCGATTTGCGCGGCGAGCCCTTCAACATAGGTGGATTTCAGCTTGGCCAATTGGCGCCATTCCAGCACCTTGCCCGCCAGCTCCACACCCTGGGCGCTGAGTTCTTCCAGCACCGCCGCATCGGTGGAATAGGCGCCGGTCTTGCCCTTGCGCCCGCCCGAAAGCCCCATTTCATCGAACAGGATTTCGCCCAATTGTTTCGGCGATCCAACATTGAAGGCACGCCCGGCAAGCTGATGGATGGCCGCTTCCAAGACCGCCAGGCGCCCCGCGAAATCTTCCCCAATGCGCGCCAATTCCGTGCCATCCACTTTCACGCCAGCCGCTTCCATATCACGCAACACAGGGATCATGCGGCGTTCGATTTGTTCATAACTCGCCAGCGCACCATCGGCGCGCAAGCGCGGGCGGAGCAACAGCCAAAGCCGCAGCGTCACATCCGCATCTTCGGCGGCATAGGCCGTGGCCTTGTCGAGCGGCACTTCGCTGAACAGCATGCGCGCCTTGCCGGTGCCAGTCACCTCATCAAAGCTGATCGGCTTATGGCCCAGATGCAGAACCGAAAGCTCATCCATGCCATGGCCATGCCGCCCGGCTTCCATGGCGTAGGACAGCATCATGGTGTCATCAATCGGGCTGATATCGGCAAAGCCGCCATTTTCCGCCCGGGCCATGACTTCCAAATCATATTTCGCGTGCTGAAAAATCTTGAGCACGGAGGCATCGGTGAAAAGTGGGCGCAGCAGCGCGAAAGCAGCATCTGGCGCAATCTGTTCCGGCGCCGGGGCGGCCAACATATCGCCCACGCTGCCATGGCGGATCGGCACGTAACAGGCGCGGCCCGGAGCAATAGCAAGGGAAAACCCAACCATGGTGGCGCGGCGTGCATCCAGGCTATCGGTTTCCGTATCCACCGCGACAACGCCGGCTTCGCGCGCCAGTGCCACCCAACGCGCCAAGGCGGCTTCATCCGTCACGCAATCATAGGGTCCAAAGGGCGCAGCAACATTGGGTGTCTCTGCCACTGACGCTTCCGGCGCCGAGACGCGACTTACTGCGCGATGCGGTGCGCCATTCGCCTCGCCAAAACCCATGCGTGCCAGGATGGAACGGAACCCCTGCGCGCGCAGAAAGGATTCCAGCTTGCCATCGCCCGGTGCCTTGGCTTCCAGCGCGGCAATCTCCAACGGCAGCGGCGCATTGTCATCCAGCGCGACGAGCCTGCGCGAAATCCGCGCCATTTCGGCGTTTTCCAACAGCGCTTCGCGGCGCTTCGGTTGCTTGATCTCACCGGCGCGGGCCAGCAGCGTTTCAAGATCACCATAATCAGTGATCAATTGCGCCGCAGTCTTGATGCCAATCCCCGGCACGCCCGGCACATTATCCGTGGCATCGCCCGCCAGCGCTTGCACTTCCACCACCTTATCCGGAGTGACGCCGAATTTTTCCAGCACCTCCGGCGCGCGCAGCGGCTTCTGCTTCATGGGATCGAGCATTTGCACCGCAGGGCGGATCAATTGCATCAGATCCTTATCGGAAGATACAATCGTCACATGCCCGCCCGTTGCCTCAAAAGCTTTCGCATAGGCGGCGATCAGATCATCCGCTTCAAAACCTTCCTGTTCCACGCGCGCGACACCAAAAGCATCTGTCGCATCACGGATCAGGCCAAATTGAGGCACCAATTCCGGCGGCGGATCCGGGCGGTGCGCCTTGTAATTCGGATAAATCTGATTGCGAAACGTATTGCGCCCGGCATCGAACACCACCGCGATATGGCTGGCCGCATGGCGCAGCAGGAATTGCGACAGCATATTGGTGAAGCCGAATACCGCATTCACCGGCGTGCCATCCGGGCGCGTCATGGGTGGCAGCGCGTGATAGGCGCGGAAGATATAGCCCGAACCATCCACCAAAATCAGATGGCGTTCACCGGGCTTGGTCTCCGGCAGGCCCTCGGCCCCCGCAATCGCCTCGCTCAAGGCTTTGCCATGCGGGCGCGCCGCTTCAGGGCCGGCGCCTTCTTCAATGGCCATGATCCTCGCCGGCGCCTTCGGCCAGCACATAGGTGATGGAACAATAAGGGCAGGTCACATCATGCCCTTCAATATGTAGCCAGATGCGCGGATGGCCGAGGCCACTCGCCGCTTCCCCATCGCAGGCCACCTTGCGGGAATGGACCGTGACGCGCTGTTCGGGTGTCACGCCCACCACGGGCTTCGGGCCATAGCCGGTCATTTGCTGGTCGCGCATCTGGGTCCTCATGTCGCAGGTCTTGAGCCGATCATACCGGGGCAGGGGGTGATGGACCAGCCTTGCCCGGCACCCTATCTGAAGCCCATGACTATGAAGCACTTCATAATGCCGCGACGGGCGCTATTGGCCAGCCTGGCTTTGGCCGGCTGTGCGGAGGCGCGCGCCCCCATGGGGCCGGTGGTGACTAGGCCCGCCGTGCTGGATGATGCTTTGGTCATGGCCGATGGCCTGCGGTTGCCTTTGCATGCCTGGCGCCCGGAAGAGCCACCGCGCGCCGTGATGCTCGCCTTGCATGGCATGAATGAATATGGCCGTTCCTTTGCCGAAGATGCCGCGCCCTGGTTCACCGCCGCCGGGGTCGCGCTTTACGCTTATGACCAGCGCGGCTTTGGCGGCACTGCGCCGCGCGGCGTTTGGCCAGGGCATGAAACCCTGGCGCAGGATGCCATTACTGCGGCTGGGTTGATGCGCGCCCGCCATCCCGGCCTGCCGGTATTCATGATGGGCGAAAGCATGGGGGGTGCCGTGCTGGTATTGGCCGGCAGTAAGGCGCCCATGGCGGATGGCCTTGTGCTTTCCGCCCCCGCTTTGCGCGGGCGGGCCAGCCTGGCTTGGCAGGCACGGCTGATGCTGGATACGCTGAAGGCACTAACTCCGGGCCTGGCGCTTTCTTCCAGCGCGCCGCTGTTTCGTCCGACGGATAACCTGGATGCCTGGCGCCGCTGGTCCGGCGACCCGCAAGTGCTGAAGCAAACCCGAGTTGATGCCGTGGCCGGCCTGGTTGACCTGATGGACGCCGCCACTGCCACCCTGCCGCGCTTCACCGCCCCCGCTTTGCTGCTTTACGGCGCAAAGGATGAACTTGTGCCACCAAAGCCGATTCGCGCTGCCTTGACCCAATTGCCGCGCGGGGCCGCGCAGCGTGTGGCCTTCTACCCGGAAGGCCATCACATGCTGCTCCGCGATTTGGGCGGCGCGGCGGTAGCCGGCGATATCCTGGCCTGGATGATCGATCGTGACGCGCCCTTGCCCAGCGGGGCGGATCAGGCGGCGGCCGCTTGGCTCGGTTTGGCCTGAACGGGCTTCCAATCCTGGCGGCGCATGGCATGGTGGGGGACAGGTAACTTCGACAAGGGAGGCATAACCCCATGCCGGTCAATGGCCGTGGCCCCTATGATGACAGCAATATCTTCGCACGCATTCTGCGCGGCGAGATTCCGGCGAAGAAGGTACATGAGGATGATCATGTGCTTGCCTTCCACGACATCGCGCCCCAGGCGCCGGTGCATGTGCTGGTGATCCCCAAGGGCCGATATGTCTCTACCGCTGATTTCAGCGCCGCTGCCACGCCTGATGAAATCACCGGCTTCTGGCGTGCGGTGGGTCAGGTAGCGAAGGCCCTGGGCTTGGAAGCCGATGGCTATCGCGTGCTGATGAATATGGGCATGCATGCCGGCCAGGAAGTGCCGCATTTTCATGTGCATATCTGTGGCGGGCGCCCCTTGGGTCGCATGATCGCTCAAGCTTAAAACGAACAAGAGGAAGCGCAGCGTGATGTTCGATACGATTATTGTTGGCGGCGGTTCCGCCGGTTCCGTGCTGGCGCATCGCCTCTCCGCCCGTAGCGGCCATAAGGTGCTGCTCTGTGAAGCGGGGCCCGATGCGCCGCATGGTGAGGAAGCGAAGGAAATCCGCGACAGCTACCCAGGCACCGCCTATTTCGATCCGCGCTTTCATTGGACGGAACTCCGCGTGCATACGCAGATTGTTTCCCACAACAACCCGCAGGAACGCCCGCCGCTTCGCAAATACGAACAGGCACGGGTTTTGGGTGGCGGTTCTTCCATCAATGGCCAAATGGCCAATCGCGGCGCGCCCACGGATTACAATGAATGGGAAGCGCGTGGTGCGACCGGTTGGAATTGGGATGCGGTGCTGCCCTATTTCAAAAAGGTTGAACACGATCTTGATTTCGATGGCCCCTTTCATGGCAAGGATGGGCGCATCAAGGTGCGCCGCATCAAGCCTGAGAAATGGAATAACCACGCCAAGGCAGCGGCAAAATCTTTCTCGGCTGCCGGCTTCAAGGCTTTGGAAGACCAGAATGGGTTTTTTGAGGATGGCTATTTCCCGATCACCATTTCCAATGCCGAGGAACAGCGTGTTTCCGCTGCCATGGGCTATTTGGATCGCGAAACCCGCAAGCGGGAAAACCTGACGATTTCCTGCGAAACCCAGGTGAAGGAATTGATCTTCGAAGACCAGCGCTGCGTCGGCGTGGTAGCTTTGGTCCGCGGGCAGGAACAGCGCTTCATGGGGCGCGAGATCATCCTATCTTGCGGCGCCATTCATTCGCCGGCGCATTTGCTGCGTTCGGGCATCGGCCCGGTGGGGCATTTGCGTGATCTTGGCATTCCCGTGCGCATGGCCCTGCCAGGGGTAGGCCAGGGCTTGATGGATCATCCTTCCATTGCGCTGTCTTCTTTCCTGAAGCGCGGCGCCCGGGTGGATAATCAAACCCGCCGTCACATTCTGCTTGGGCTCCGCTATTCCTCCAAGATGGAAGGCGTGCCGGCGGGGGATATGTTTGCCGCGGTGGTCAGCAAATCCGCCTGGCATGCGGTGGGGGAGCAAGTGGCTTCCATGCTGCTTTGGGTGAACAAGACCTATTCCGAAAGCGGGCAATTGAAGCTTGCGTCCAGCAATTGGCGTGATGAGCCGATTGTTGAATTCAACTTGCTGTCAGACAAGCGCGATCTTGATCGGCTGATGAGTGGCTTTCGCATGATGGCCGCGATCCAGATGAGTGATGAGCTGGGCAAGGTCACCGACAATCATTTCCCAGCCAGCTATAGCGACCGCGTGCGCAAGCTTGGCGTGGTGAATGACAAGAACCGGATGCTGACCAAGATGATCAGCATGGTGCTGGATGGGCCTTCCTTCCTGCGGAGCTACTTCATTGATCGCTTCGTGGTGGAGGGTTTCCGCATTGATCAGGTACTGACCGATGATGCGGCCTTGGAAGCCTTCATCCGTAAGGCGACGATTGGCGTCTGGCATGCTTCCTGTTCCTGCCGCATGGGCAGGCCGGAAGACCCGATGTCGGTGGTGGATATCAATGGCCGGGTGAAGGGGATTGAGGGGTTGCGCGTTGTGGATGCCTCAATCTTCCCTGTGGTGCCTTGCGCCAATACGAATTTCCCAACCCTGATGTCGGCCGAGAAAATCGCCGATGCGATCATTGCGGGGCATTGACGGGGCGCGCGCTATTTGATCACGCGCCCTGCTGCGGAAATCACCTGACCGAGGCCTTCGACTGGATCGGGCGCGGACCGTCATGGTCTGCGCGCTTGAATGCGATGTCGTGGCAGGAATGCTCGGCCGGCTGCGCGGCTTTTCATCGCCGACCTGTCTGGGCGTCAGTGCCCCGGGCACGCGCATCCACCTGCGCTAGTTGAAGACGCACAAAAGGCTGATCGGCGATTAGGCTGCGCCCGAGCAGGTTGTGTCCCCAGCCTTGGCATATTGAACGGCACGCCCACGGAGGTCTTCGGCATAGGGGTGCATCCAGGCTGGCCTTCTCAACCCTGAGCAGATCGCGTTCAGATGGAATCATCTGAACGGGTGAAGATGCTCGAAAACAAAGGCGCAGAGCGAGTTGGGTGAACCCATGTGAACGCAACGCGTTCGCGCGCAGGAGTTAATGAGAAACGCCCTGAGGCAAGAATCACGATTCTGCAAAAACACAGTGTCCTTGCAGATTTCTTGGTCAGTGCGCGGCGAAAATCGCGCATGGTGCGCGACGCAGCAAATGTTTAGTGGCGGAACCAGTGAATAGGGCGCGCAGCCCCGTATGTTCATAAGCGCCCATCACCAGCATGCCCGCCGGCATGGCCGTGGCTTCCGCCAAAAGCGCTTCCACCGGATGCGTGCCGATCACGGGCAGGGGCTTCGCATGTACATCATGGCGCTGCAGGAAACCCGCCGCCGTGCCGGCAAGGGCAGCGGCTTTCGCCTCATCATCCGCGACACTCAACACCGTCGCACCGCCGCGTCCAAGACCGAGCAGCGCGAAAAGTTGCACGGCACGCAGCGCCCCGGGGGAGCCATCATAAGCGACCAAGGCGGCGGCCGCGGGATCAAAACGCGCGCCGGGGGGCACCACCAGCAGCGGGCGCGTGCGGTCATGCAACAGCGCCTCAATCGTGGGGGAAAGCCCGTCTTCGGCTTCTTCGCGCCCCAAGGTTGAATCGCGCCCCACAACCAGCATGTCATGCGCGCCAGCGGCCCCGAGCAAGGCTTCGGCCGGGGAGGAATCCAGGGTTTCCAGGGAATAGGGCACGCCATCGGCGGCCTGATGCAAAGCGGCCACGGCCTCAGCCGCCGCGGCCTCAGCCTGGCGGAGCAAGGCAGCGTCACGCCTTTCCTTGAAGGCCGCAGCGCCAGGTGGCACGGCTTCATGCGCGCCGGTGAGGCCAGGGCGATCCATCAGGATCGCTGCCGTCAGCGCCGCACCAGTATGGCGCGCGAGCGCGAGGGCGTAATCCCGCGCGGCGATAGCGCCTTCCGTATCATCCAGGGCCAGCAGAATGCTGCGCAACATGGCTATGCTCCCTCAAGTACCGGCGGCGGAGAGCATCCGCCGGAAGATCGGCACTGCTGCCGCCAGATCAGCCAAGGCGACGCATTCGCGTGGCGTATGGGCGGTGGCGATGGTGCCGGGACCCAAAATCACACAGGGCGCGATATCCTGCAATTCGCTGGCATCCGTGCCGTAAGGCGCGGTAGCGGCGGGCTTGCCAGTAACATTTTCCGCCAGGCGGATCAGCGGGTGATCCGTGGGCAATTCCGGTGGCGTGCCTTCACGCCGTTCCTTGAGTTCCAACCCTGCGCGTTTCGCTGCAGCCTGCACGGCGGCTTCAATGCCGCTGACATCTATGCGCCGGCTGCGGCGGAATTTTATGCGTACCGTCGCTTGCGCCACCGTCACATTCACCGCCGTGCCGTGATTATCGATCACCAAATTGAAATCGGAAAAGGACGGGTCATAGGCCGCATCGTGATAGGCCGGGTCAAAGCGCAGCTTTTCGTAAACAGCCTTCATTTCCGCCATGAAGGGTATCAGCGCCCAATTCGCATTCAACCCCTTGCCGGTGGAGGAATGCGCCTGCACGCCGCGCGCAATGGCGGTGTATTCGATATGGCTGCGATGCCCACGCACCGGCGCTAGCGCTGTTGGTTCCGCCACCACAATCCCCTGCAAGCCAAGCGATGCGGTAAGCTTTGACTGTGCGGCAATGATGCGCGCGCCTTGCTTGCTGGTTTCCTCATCCGCCGTCAGCAGCAGCGTTGCCGGCACATGGGCGGGCAGGCCGCGCGCAGCGATAATGCAGGCCGCGACCGGGCCCTTCATATCCACACTGCCAAGGCCATGCAGCACGCCATCGGTGATGCGCGGCGTCCAGGGCGGGTCTGTCCAGCTGGTTTCCGGCACCGTATCCATATGGCCGGACAGAGCATAACCGCCGCGCGGGCCGCGATGTGCGACAAGCGCGCGCTTCGCCACACCTTGCGCATCCGTGTAATCCAGCCGTTCAATGTCAAACCCCGCCAATTCGGCTTCAATCCGATCAGCGAGCGGCAGGTTGGAGACAGCGGAACGGCTATCAATCGCCACCAGATCGGCGGCGAGGCGGGTGAGGGCTTCGGCTTCTTGGCTCATGCCCCCAGCATCCCTTGCGGCGCGGCCCAGGGCAAGCGAGGGTAGGGATATGAATGAAGTTACCTATCTGGACCCCCGTAGCGGGGCCACCTATCCGCTTGCCACGCCGCGCTGGTGTGGCGATGGCCAAGCCCCCCTGATGCTGACGCCCCTGCCCGGCATCACCCGCGCCGCAATCCGTGCTGAGGATCGTTCGCTCTGGCGCTACGGGGCCGCGCTGCCCTTCCTGCCGGATGATCCTATCACTATGGGGGAAGGCTGTTCACCGCTGGTGCCGCGCGTGATTGGTGGCGCCTCCGCGCTCGTGAAATGTGAATGGTTCATGCCGACCGGTTCCTTCAAGGATCGTGGCGCTTCCGTGATGCTGTCCCTGCTGCGCGCGCAGGGCGTGACCCATGTGCTGGAAGATTCCTCCGGCAATGGTGGTGCCGCGGTTGCGGCCTATGCCGCCGCGGGCGGGATGCGGGCGAAGATACTGGTGCCGGCCTCAACCTCTCCCGCCAAGACCGTGCAATCGCGCGCGTCAGGCGCCGAGATCGAATTGGTGCCCGGCAGCCGGCAGGATTGCGCGGATGAGGCTTTGCGCCAGGCTGCTAATATCTTTTACGCCAGTCATAATTGGCACCCCTTCTTTCTGCATGGCACGAAGACGCTCGCCTATGAATTATGGGAGGATTTGGGGTTTGTCGCGCCCGATAATGTGATTGTGCCCTGCGGCGCGGGGTCCAATGTGCTGGGCTGCGGGATCGGCTTTGCTGAATTGCAGCGCGCGGGTGAGATCAAGAAGCTGCCGCGCATCTTTGCCGCTCAGCCGGAAAACTGCGCACCAATCGCGCGTACTTTCCTGAAGCAGCCACTGGTGGCAGCAGTGCCGACGATTGCGGAAGGCACCGCCATTGCGCAGCCCATTCGCACACCGGAAGTCATGGCGGTTTTGCAGGAAAGCCAGGGCGGCGCCGTGATGTTGAGCGAGGCTGAGATTGGCGCTGCCACGCTCGAACTCGCCCGCACCGGCATTTATGTGGAACCGACTTGCGCGCAGGCAGCGGCGGCTTTCGTGAAATTGCTGGAAGCCGGGACGATCCGCGCCGATGAAACCACCGTGGTGGTGCTGACCGGCACAGGGCTGAAATCCACCCCGCGCATCGCTGAACTTTTGGGAGTAGTGATTTGATGGCCGGGCCGCGCATTGCCCTTTTGGGCTTTTCCATTGAATGCAATCGCTTTGCGCCTGCGGCGACATTGCGCGATTTTGAAACGCGCTGCCTGATTGCCGGCGATACCATTATGGCGGATGCGCGTTCCGCCGCCCCAGCCGCCTTGGGCGAAATGCCGGGCTTCGTCACGGCGATGGATGCCAGCGGTGCTTGGCAACCCTGCCCCATTCTGCTCGCCATGGCGGAACCCAATGGTCCGGTGGCGCAATCTGTTTTCGATGGCTTCATGCAGCAATGGCGCGAGGGACTGGCTGCGCTGAAAGGCCGTGTGGATGGCGTTTATTGCGTGCTGCATGGCGCGGCGCTCGCCACCGCTGATCTTGATCCGGAAGGCAGTCTGCAGGCGCTGATTCGCGAGATCCTGGGGAATGTGCCGCTGGTGTGTTCCTATGATTTGCACGCCAATGTTTCTGATCGCATGGTGGCGCTGACCGATGCCTTTGTTGGCTATCGCACCAATCCGCATTTGGATATGCGCGAACGCGGCGGGGAAAGTGCCGCGCTGATGCGCCGGCTTTTGGCCGGTGAGCGTTTCCATCGCGCCCTCCGCCGCTTGCCGATTGTGGCGCCCACGGTTTCCATGCTGACCGCGCAGGGGCCTTATGCCGAGGTGATCAATCTCGGCCAGGAATGGGCGGCGCAAGATCAGCGTATTGCCAATGTCTCCATCATGGGCGGTTTTGCCTATGGCGACACGCCCTTCAATGGCATGGCGGTGATCATCACGGCGACAGAACAGGCGGCAGCGGAAGCGCTGGCGGATCGGCTGGCGGCGGCGGCATGGGAAAGGCGTGGGCGTTTCATTGCCAATCTGACCAGCTTGGAAGACGCCACGCAAAAAGCGCTGCATAGCCCCGTGCCGCTGGCTTTCGCTGATGTTGCGGATAATCCCGGCGGCGGTGGGCGCGGCAATACCATGTGGATTCTGGAAGCCTTCCATCGCGCCGGGGTGCAGGATTGCTTGGTGGGTGTGATCCATGACCCTGCCTTGGCGGCGGAAGCGCATAGTTTTGGCAAGGGCGCGCGCTTCACCGCGCGCTTCAATCGCGATGTCACCGCGGATGACCCCTTCAGCAAGCCCTTCAGCGCAGAAGCGGAAGTGGTGGCGCTTTCCGATGGGCGTGTGACGGGGCGGCGCGGTATTTTCGCTGGCACGGCCATGACTTTGGGCGCCACGGCAGCACTGAAGATCGGTGGCATCACTGTGGTGGTGATTTCCATTCGCACGCAATGCGCTGATCCGGCGTTTTTCGAACATCTTGGCTTGGATGTGGGGAAGGCACGCGCTGTAGTGGTGAAATCGCGCGGGCATTTCCGCGGTGGCTTCGATGAATTCTTCAAACATGAACAGATTGTCGAGGTTGATTGCCCGGGCCTTACTTCCCCAATCCTCACGCGCTTTGACTGGAAGCATATGCCAAGACCTGTTCTGCCGATTGATAAGGAAGCGCGTTGGCCATGAAGCTGGATGATCTGCACACCCCCTGCCTGGTGCTGGAACTTGGCATTCTGAAGCGCAATCTGGCGCGCATGGCCGATGCTGTAGCGCGACATCCTGGCTCGAAACTCCGCCCACATATGAAAACGGCGAAAAGCCTGGCGGTGGCGGCCTTGGCCGCGCCAGATCATGGGCCGATTACCGTCAGCACAGTCGCCGAGGCGCGGTATTTCGCTGGTGGTGGCTATCGTGATCAGATCTATGCGGTTGGCATCACGCCGCAAAAGCTGGATGCGATTGCGGCGATCAATGCGCAGGACAATGACGTGAAGATCATCACCGATGATGCGGATGTCGCGAGCGCCATCGCTGGCCATCCAGGCATTTTGCCAACGTTGATCGAGGTTGATTGTGGTGAGGGTCGCGGCGGCATAGCGCCGGATTCGGACAGGCTCGCGGAAATCGCTCAGCGACTTGGCGCGCGCTGCGCCGGCATCATGACCCATGCCGGGCATTCCTATGCCGAACGCAGCGAAGACGGCATGCGCAAAGTGGCTGAGGCTGAACGCGCTGGCGCCGTGCTGGCCGCCGAGCGCTTGCGCGGTATGGGCAT
Organism: Roseomonas sp.; assembly: GCA_020249505.1. Classification (GTDB taxonomy): domain Bacteria; phylum Pseudomonadota; class Alphaproteobacteria; order Acetobacterales; family Acetobacteraceae; genus Neoroseomonas. The sequence goes on from JADCFN010000013.1 coordinate 22,087, forward strand.
CACGCCGCGCGTTGTCTCGGCCGGGTCTTCGCCCACCGCGCTTTACGGGCAATCCATGGCGGGCATTACGGATATTCGAGCCGGTGTTTATATGTTCGGTGATCTGTTCCAAGGCCAGATCGGCACGCATGGCATGGAAGATATCGCGGTGACGGTGCTTTCCGCCGTGACTTCCCGCAAGCAGGATCGCAATGCGGTGCTGATTGATGCGGGCGGCATTGCGCTTTCCAAGGATCGCAGCACCCAGGCGGCGCCGAAGGATCTCGGCTTCGGTGTCATGCTGGATCGCCATGGGAAATGGCGTTTTGGGGAGGCGATTGTGGCGCGCACCCATCAGGAACATGGCGAAGTGCGTGGCGCTGGCCCACTACCTTTCGCGGAACTTCCCGTGGGCGCCCTGGTGCGTGTGGCGCCGAACCATACCTGTCTGACCGTTGCAGCGCATGACCGTTACTACGTGGTGGATGGCGGGGATGAGGTAATTGCCGTCTGGGACCGGGTGAATGGCTGGTAGGACGCCCGCCCTGTCATGGAAATTTCATGTGCACCAAGCTTTGTTTCCATTATGCTAGAAACATGGAAACAAAATCCGCCGCCGCAGCCTTTGCCGCCTTGGGCCAGCCCACCCGTCTGGCCCTGATCCAAAACCTGCAAGGGGCAGGGCCTGAGGGCCTGCCCGCAGGCGAAATCGCCGAAGCTCTGGGTGTCCCGCCTTCCACGCTTTCATTCCATTTGCGTGCGCTGGAAGAAGCCGGGCTGATCACGCCGCAGCGCCAGGGACGCCAAGTGCTTTACGCCAGCGCCCCGGCGGCCTTTGCCGCTTTGGTCGGGTTTCTGGGTGGGGCAACCGCGCCCATCACCGGCCTGGGCCGGGCCATGCGGGTGCTGTTCCTCTGCACGCGCAATTCGGCGCGTTCCATCATGGCGGAAGCCATTCTTAACCGCATCGGTGCGGGGCGTTTTCGCGCCTATTCCGCCGGGTCGGAACCCGCGCCGGATGGGCCGCTGCCGGAAGTGCTCGCGCAGCTACAGGCACTTGGGCATGATGTGGCGCCGCTGCGCTCCAAATCCTGGGAGGAGTTTATCGGCCCCGAAGCGCCGCGTTTCGATTTCGTCGTCGCGCTTTGCGATACGCTGGAAGGTCAGCGCTGCCCGGATTTTGGCGATACCATCACCAGCGCGGCCTGGCCCTTGCCGGACCCGGCGAAGTTTTCGGGCGGCGGCGCCGAACGCGCGACGCTACTAAATGAGCTTTATGCGGCGCTGCGGCGCCGGTTGGATATTTTCACCAGCCTACCCTTCACCACCCTGGATCGCATGGCGTTGCAGGCGCGGGTTGAAGCTTTGGGCAATCCGATGATGGGGGCACGGGCATGAGGGTTGGCATTAATGGCATGGGCCGCATTGGCCGCCTGGCATTTCGTGCCGCTTTTGGTGCGGCAGAGCGGGGGGAGGATGATCCGCGCCGCGCCAATCGGTTGGACATTGTGCATGTGAATGAAGTGAAGGGCGGTGCGGCGGCGACCGCGCATTTGCTCAGCTTTGATAGCGTGCAGGGCCGTTGGCGCGCGCCCATTGCGGCTGAAGGCGCGGATGCGTTGCGCATTGTTGACAAGCGCATCGGCTTCACGGAACACGCGACACCGGCAGCAATTCCCTGGGGTGATTTGGGCGTTGATCTGGTGCTGGAATGCAGCGGCAAATTTCTGACCGAAGCGACTTTGCGCGGGCATCTCGATCGCGGGGCAAAGCGCGTGATTGTTGCTGCACCGGTCAAGGAAGTCTCAGTCCTCAACATCGTCGTTGGCGTGAATGATGCGCTTTATGATCCCGCACGCCACCCGATTGTCACCGCCGCATCCTGCACCACCAATTGCCTCGCCCCCGTGGTGAAAGTGGTGCATGAGGCGATTGGCATCCGGCATGGCCAGATCACCACCATCCACGACCCCACCAATACCAATGTAGTGACGGATGCGCCGCGTAAGGATTTGCGCCGCGCGCGTTCGGCAATGCTGTCCTTGCAGCCCACTACCACCGGCAGCGCGACGGCGATTGCGCTGATCTATCCTGAATTGAAGGGCAAGCTGAATGGCCATGCGGTACGGGCACCTGTGTTGAATGCGTCCCTCACCGATTGCGTGTTTGAATTGCAGCGCGCCACAAGCGCCGAGGAACTGAACGCGCTGTTCCGTGCTGCCGCCGAAGGCCCGCTGGCCGGTATTCTGGGCTATGAGGAACGGCCGCTGGTTTCCGCCGATTACGCGCGCGATACGCGAAGCTCAATCATAGATGCACCATCCACTTTGGTGACGGATGGCACCATGGCAAAAATCTATGCCTGGTACGATAATGAAATGGGCTATGCCTGCCGCATGGTGGATCTGGCCTGCATCATGGAAGCGCGCGGCATCTGACATGCGCAACTACGCCATCGTCACCGCCGCCTATTGGGGCTTTACGCTGACCGATGGCGCCTTGCGCATGCTGGTGCTGCTCTATTTCCACAAGCTTGGCTATTCGTCCTTCGCGCTGGCGTTTCTGTTCCTGCTGTATGAAGCGGCGGGGATTGGTGCGAATCTTATCGGCGGCTGGCTTGCCACGCGCTTTGGCATTGCGCGCATGCTGGCGGTGGGGCTTACCGCACAAATCACGGGGTTTCTGATGCTGTCAGCGCTGTCGCCCAATTGGGTGCCAGCCATGGCGCTGGCTTGGGTAGTGCTGGCGCAAGGCATTTGCGGCATTGCGAAGGACATCACCAAAACCGCGTCCAAATCCGCCATCAAGCTCACGGCGGGCGATGCCTCTGGTCGCTTGTTCCGTTGGGTGGCTTGGTTCACCGGCAGCAAGAACGCGATGAAGGGCGTGGGGTTTTTCCTGGGCGGTGTGTTGCTGGAAGCGCTTGGTTTTCAGGGGGCGCTATGGTTGATGGCGGGGCTGCTCGCGCTGGTGTTGCTCGGCGTTGTGGCCTCCCTCCCGCCGCTGATGGGCAAGGCCAAGGCGTCAAGCTCCATGCGCGAATTCATGGCGCGGGATCGCGGTGTCAATCTGCTGGCCGCCGCGCGCGTTTTGCTTTTCGGTGCGCGCGATGTCTGGTTTGTCGTGGCGCTGCCCGTGTTTCTCTATTCCTCGGGTTGGAGCTTTGCAGCAGTGGGTGGCTTCCTCGCCATTTGGACCATCGGCTACGGCCTGGTGCAGGCCGCAGCGCCATCTGTGATCCAGCGCAGCCCCGATGGGCTGAGCGCGGAAGTGCCCGCTGCGCGACTTTGGTGCCTTGGCCTTGCGGTGATTACGCCCGCGCTGATGGCGGCACTTTGGTTTGGCGTGGCGCGCGCCGATCTGGTGCTGGTGCTCGGGCTTTTGGTTTTTGGTTTTGCCTTTGCGGTGAATTCCTCACTGCATTCCTACCTCATCCTGGCTTATGCAGGCTCAAAGAAAGCCGCCGAGGATGTCGGCTTCTACTACGCCGCCAATGCCGCTGGGCGCTTTGCCGGCACGCTCCTCTCGGGCTTGCTCTATCAAATAGCCGGCATCATGGGCGCTTTGGCAGGCGCTGCGGTGATGCTGGGCCTGTGTTGGGCCATCACGCTTGCACTGCCGGATGATCGGGCGGCTTGCGCTGAAGCGCGCTGAGCGCAAGACTTGCCCCGAGACAAAGGGGGCCGCCATGCTGAAACGTTCTGAATTTCTTGTAGGCTTCGGCGCAAGCCTGTTTGTGCTGACCCAGGGCGCCACGGCGCAGCCCGTGCCGGGCGGCGTGCTGCGCGTTGGCATCAAGCTCAGCCCCACTTCCATGGACCCGCAATTCCGCTTGGCGGGTGAACAAAACCTGTTGCGCGGCTGCCATGCGCGGCTGATTGGCATGACACCGGATGGCAAGCCCACGCCCGGCATCGCGCAATCCTGGCGCGCGGTGGGCGATGGCCGCGCCTGGGAAATCACGCTGAACCCTGCGGCGAAATTCAGCGATGGTAGCCCGATCACTTCTCAGGACGTCGCCTTTTCCCTCCGGCGTATCCCGCGCCTGGAAGGCTCAGCCGGCGGCTATCAGATTTTCGTCCGCGCCATCAAGGATATCGAAATCCTTGATGCGCAGCGGTTGCTGGTCAAAACCGAAGAACCCTATCCCTTCATGGCGGAGGATCTGACGGAAATCGCCATTGTTGCCGCATCGCTTGGTGAGGATTTCAAGCCCGCCGATTTCAATGCCGGCAAGGCACGCGTATTCTCAGGCCCCTATGCGCTGGTGGATTACCGCTTCGGCGAATTCGTCACCATGCGCCGCAACCCGCATTGGTTCGGCCCCAAGCCAGAATTCGAAGAAGTACAATTCCGTGTCATCCCTAATGATTCCGGGCGTATCGCCGCGCTGCTTTCCGGCGATGTGCAAGCGATAGATGAGGTGTCCATCCCCGATATCGCGCGGCTGCGCAGCAATAACGCGATGGATGTCTCGCAAATCGCCGGCATGCGCGTGATGTATGTCGCGCTTGATATGGACCGCGATGTAACGCCCCATATCCGCGACAATAATGGCCAGGCCATGACGAAGAATCCGCTCAAGGATGTGCGGGTACGCTTGGCGCTGTCGCATGCCATCAATCGCGCGGCGATTGTGGACCGTGTCATGGAAGGCGCGGCTTCGGTTGCATCTGATGTGCTGCCGCCGGGCACGCCTGGCACTTCCCCACGCCTCAAGCCTGTCGCCTTTGAACCGGATCGTGCGCGGCGTTTGCTGGCGGAAGCGGGCTATCCGAATGGATTTCAGATCACCATCCACGCAACCAATGACCGCTACCCGAATGATGAAAAAGTGGCGCAGGCCATCGCACAATTCTGGACGCGCATTGGCGTGAAGACTGAAGTGCAAACCATGCCGAATGCGGCCTATTTCCCAGCCGCCGCGCGGCAGACCTTCACAGTGATGGCCGCGCAATATGGCGCGGATAACATCAGCTACGCCTATCGCGCGCTGCTCCATACCTTCAACCGCGATGCCGGGCTTGGCACTGCCAATCGCACGCGCCATTCCAGCCCACGCGCCGATGCGCTGGTGGCGGAAGCGCTAAAAACCATGGACGAAGCCAAGCGCGACGCGCTTTTCGCGCAAGCAACCGATATCGCAATTGGCGAGGAAGCGATCATGCTAATGATCTACTACCCGGCCTATGTCTATGCCGCGCGAAAGCCGGTTTTAGCAGTGCCCTATTACAATGGCGCCTTCCTGCCGCAGGGCTTGGTGCGGCGCTAAACCCGCATGAAGACACTTCTGGTCATTCACCATTCCATGACCGATGGCGCGCGGCAGATGGCGCAAGCCGCACTCGAAGGCGCCATGGCGGAAGGCAACACCGCCGTGGGCGGTCTGCATGCCACCGAAGCGGCGCCTGAGGATTTGCTGGCCGCCGATGGCTATATATTCGCTACGCCAGAAAACCTGGCCAGCATGGCCGGCGTGATGAAGGATTTTTTTGATCGCTGCTATTACCCGCTGCTGGATCAAATCCAGGGACGGCCTTACGCCACCATGATCTGCGCGGGGTCCGATGGCACAGGCGCCGCGCGGCAAATCGCGCGCATCGCCACAGGCTGGCGGTTGAAACCCATTGCCGAGCCACTGATCGTGATCACCGGCGCGCAAACGCCCGAAGCCATTGCTGCGCCGAAGATCATCAAGGCAGAAGACCTTGCGCGCTGCGAGGAACTTGGTGCCGCTTTTGCCGCGGGGTTGGCGAGCGGTATGTTCTGAAATCAGCTTTCCGGCTTAAGCCCCAGCCGGCGGATCAGCCCGCCCCAGCGCGCAATATCGGAAGCGAGTAGCGTGCGGAATGACGCCGTATCACTACCCACCACGGTAAAGCCCGCGGTTTCAAGCGCGCGGCGCTGATCGGGAACCAAAAGCGCCTTGCCGGTTTCCTCCGCCAGCCGCGCGATGCGATCTGCCGGGAAGCCCGCCGGCGCGAAAAGCCCGATCCAGGCAATGGCGGGATCGGAAGGCACACCCGCTTCCGCCATGGTTGGCACTTCAGGCAAAGCGGGGAAACGCTCCGCACTCGTCACCGCTAAAGCGCGCACGGAACCATCACGCACCTGGCCAAGCACTCCACCAGTTGCAGCGAAAAACGCCTGAATGCGCCCGGCGACCAAATCCAGCACTGCCTGACCCACCGCGCGATAAGGCACATGCACCGCTTCAAAACCCTGCGACGCCGCCAAGTCTTCCATCACCAAATGGGAAAGAGTGCCGGGCCCGGTAGAGGCATAGCTGATCTTGCCCGGATTGGCCTTGGCGAAAGCAACGAACTCGGCGGCATTGCGCGCGGGTACGGAAGGATGCACCACCAGCACGAACGGTAGCCGCGCCAAAAGGCTAATAGGTGCGAGGTCGGTCGCTGGGTCATAGCCCAGCGCCGGGTTCAGAATTTTCGCTGTGCTGCCCGGCCCGCCAATGGTCACCCCCAGCGCATGACCATCCGTCGCGCGCGCCACGGCTTCCGTGCCGATATGCCCGCCGCCGCCGGCGCGGTTTTCCACAATCACCGGCTGGCCCAGCACCTGCTGCAAATGCGGCGCAATGGCGCGTGCCGCGAGGTCCGGCGTCGAGCCCCCCGGAAAAGCGCAAATGATCCGTACTGGCCGATCCGGCCAAGCCGATTGCGCGCTTGCCGTGCCTGGGCCGGCGGCAAGCCCTGCGCCAAGCGCGAGAAGAGAGCGGCGATTGAAGCTGTCCATGAAGTGATGCCCGGTCAAAATACCTCCTCACAATGGCGTGAGGCCGCGCGGGCTGCAAGATTACCTCTGGCTTGGTCCGGCTTCGATCAGCGCCAAATTCTGTGCGGCCAGATCGGCGGCAGCGCTGTCAGGGGCCAATTCCAGCACCCTTTCCCAATCGCGCCGCGCGGCCTCGCCCTCACCGCGCAACTGGCGCAGAATACCGCGTTCCAAAAGCGCTTCCACATTGCGTGGTGCAAGGCGCAGCGCGGTAGTGATGCTGTCTTCCGCCGGGCGCAGCCTTTCCAAGCGACGCTGGGCAGCAGCGCGCCAGATCCAAGCTTCAGCGCGATCCGCATCCAAAACCACAGCAAGGTCAAGATCAGCGAGTGCACCCGGCACTTGCCCCAGCGCAAGCCGCGCCATGGCGCGTTCCAAAAGCAAATCCGGGTCTTGCGGTGTGAGCGCTAGCGCCAAGCTTGCAGCGGCCGCGGCGCGTTGCGGTTTGCCGGCCGCGCGCCAAGCTTCCGCCGCCTGACCGAATACCGCCGCACGCGCGGCAATCCCGGCTTCGCTGCGGGCCGCGATGCGTTCAAGCGCCTCGGCCGCCGGATCGGCCTCCCCCAGGCTAAGCTGTGCAAGGGCTTCGCATTGCGCCGCCCCTTCGCCGCCGCCCTGCATATGCCAATCCCGCGCAAAGCCGCGCGCGCCGGTGGGATCAACCAGCAAAAGGTCAAGGCAGCGCCCATATTCCGGCGCCTGGGAAAGCCGAGGCGGCTCAGGCGGCACAGGCAGCGCGGAATCCTGCTGAGTAGGGGACAGCACCCCCGAAAGCCACAGACCGCCCGCCGCGCCCACAACCAAGAGCGCGGTGGCAACCCCGATCAGCTTCATGGGCGTTTGCATCATCGCCTATAGAATAGCCTAGAGCGCCCATAATGTTAGCATGCTACCCTGGAGCCTGAACGAATTATGATGGTGCGTGACGGAAAAACCATGGAACAGAACAAGCAGCTGATCATCGCCGGGCTGGGCTATTCGGGGCGCGCCGTAGCCGAGGCCGCCGTTTCCGCCGGTTGGCGCGTGATGGGCACCTCACGCCAGCCAGGGGTCGTGAAGGCGCCGCCAGGGGTTGAGGTGATCAGCTTCGACGCTGCCGGACCGGCCTTCGCGGCGGCAAGCCATTGGCTGATCACCACACCACCGGATGAGGCCGGCGACCCCGTGCTGCGCCGCCATGCCGCTGCGCTTGCTTCAGGGAAGCAGCGCTGGATCGGCTATCTTTCCACCACAGGGGTTTATGGTGACCGCGCCGGCGGCACGGTGGATGAGGCGACACCCCCCGCGCCCGGCCAGCCGCGCAGCCAAAGGCGCCTGGCGGCAGAGGAAGCCTGGCGCGCGGCGCGGCCTTCGGGTGCCGCTTTGGATCTTTGTCGCGTTGGTGGGATTTACGGGCCGGGGCGCGCGCCCTTTGCCGAATTGCGCGCTGGCGTCGCGCGGTGCGTGGTGAAGCCCGGCCATAGCTTCAGCCGCATTCACCGCGATGACATTGCCCATGCGGTGATGGCCGCCATCAGCAACCCGCCCCCGCCCGGCTGCCGTGTGTTGAATTTTGTGGATGATGAACCGGCTGAAAGCGCGGCAGTGATTGCGGAAGCCGCGCGGCTTTTGGGGATGCCGCCACCGCCGGTGGTTCCCTTTGAAGAAGCACGCGCCAGCATGTCACCGATGGCGCTATCCTTCTGGTCGGAAAATCGCCGTGTCGCGAATGCCGCGACCAAGGCAGCGCTTGGGATTGAATGGCTGTATCCGAGTTATCGGGAGGGGTTGGCGGCAAGCCTAGCCGAGGATTGATGCCACCGTCTCACCCAACAACGCCAAATCCCCCTCCCGCGAAAGCCGATGATCCCCATCCTTGATCAGCGTCACGCGCACATCGCCGCCCGTCACCGCTTCCGCAATCCGCAACGCATGGCGCCAGGGCACATCCGGGTCCTGCTGGCCTTGCAAAATGCGTAAGGGGCAATCAATCGCGATTGGCCCGCGCAGCAAAAGCTGGTTGCGGCCATCTTCAATCAAAGCCCGCGTGATGGGATAAGGCGCGCCGTATTCGCTCGGCCGATGCCACACACCATCGCGCATAATCGCCTCACGTATCGCGGGCGAAAATTCTGCCCACATCAAATCCTCGGTGAAATCAGGCGCCGGCGCTATGCCGATCAACGCCCGCACCGGCACCCTGCGGCGTGCGGCCAGCAGCAGCGCAATCCAGCCGCCCATGGAAGACCCAATCAGGATTTGCGGGCCTTCCGTCAGCGTCGCAATCACACAAGCCGCATCCTCGGCCCAACGCCCGATCGTGCCATCCTCAAAACGCCCTTCGGATGTGCCATGGCCGGAATAATCAAAGCGCAAAAACGCCTGCCCGCGCGCGGCACACCATCCCGCGAGGAATTCGGCCTTGCTGCCGGTCATGTCGCTATTGAAGCCGCCCAGAAACACTACGCCAGGCCCGCGCCCGGCGATGCGCCGCCAGGCCAGATGCACGCCATCACCGCGATTAAGCCGCCCGGTTTCTGCCTTCATGCGCGCGGCAATCCACGCGCCGCGAGGGAAGCAAACAGCGCCCCAAGGCCATAGCGCCAGGGCGGGCATTCATCGGTGCGATCCACCTCATTCACCAGCACGCCAAGACGCGGCGATGCAATCCGCACCACATCCCCTTCACGATGCGTGAAGCCCATGCCGGGCGCGCCACGATCCTTGGCGGGCGAAAAAGGCGTGCCGAGATAAAGCACCGCGCCATCCGGATATTGATGATGCGCACCAATCATTTGCGAAACCACATCAGCAGGATCACGACTGATCGCGCCCACCGGCCCGCTTTCCGCCAATTCAAATCCATCACGCCCAGTGATGGTCAGGCTGAGTTCCGCGCGGCGTACATCTTCCAAAGTAAAGCCCGCATCAAACAGCCGGATCATCGGCCCCAGCGCGGCGGAGGCGTTATTGTCCTTGGCACGCCCCAGCAATAGCGCGCTCCGCCCTTCCACATCCCGCAAATTCACATCATTGCCGAGAGTGGCGCCCTGAATGCGCCCCTTGCCATTCACCACCATCACCGCTTCCGGCTCAGGATTTGACCAAGCGGATACAGGATGCACGCCAATCTTGCTGCCCGTGCCAACAGAAGCCATGGCGGGGCATTTGGTGAAAATCTCCGCATCCGGACCAATGCCGACTTCAAGATATTGGCTCCACCAGCCCTTTTGTAGCAAGGCAGCTTTCAGGCGCATGGCTTCCGCGCTGCCGGGAATGATCGCGGCCAGATCATCGCCGATGATGCCGCGAAATTCAGCGCGCACCGCTTCCGCCTGGCCGGCATCGCCGCGGCAGCGTTCTTCCACCACGCGTTCCAGCATGCTGCGCACATAGGTCACGCCGGCGGCCTTCACCGTTTGCAGATCAATGGGCGACAGCAGGAAGGGCTTGGCAGGATCGCGCGCATCCCAGGCGGAATTGGCCAATAGCGCTGCAAGATCAAGCGTGATGGGCTCACCGCGCGCGGAGATGGCGCCAATCGCGTCATCTTCTTCCAGAAAACGAGAAGCAGTGCCGAAGGCCGGCGTCAGGTCATAAGCCGCGCCGCGCGCGAAGCCGATCACGCAGGGCCCTTCGGGCCGCATGATGCGGGCGCAGAAATGCCCCTCGGCGAAATCCATCGGCAAATGGCTGGAAGTGATCTGCATGGCGCCCCCCGTTTTTGCCCCGGCATTTTGCGTGAAGTGGCGCCTTATCGCCAGGGTGCTTGCGCTGCATCAAGAAGCGGGTGGGCGAATTCGGTTTGTCTGACACCATGCAGGAAATGATCGCCGCGCCCGCCTATGGCATCGGACACCCCTTCCTTTCCGCCGCCGGGGCTGCGGCTGCCCGCGCCCTGATGGCCGCCGCCATACCGATCACGGTGCACCGCCGGGATGTGATTTTCGCGCCCGAGGCCGAGCCAGAGGCGCTTTACCTTTTACTTGAAGGCTCGGTTGGGCTGTCCATGCAGAGGGCGGATGGCGCGCCGGGCCTGCTGGAGATTATCGGCCCCGGAGAGTGCTTTTTGATGCCGGCGGTGATTATGGGTGGCGCCTGGCCCTTTGGCGCCGAGGCTTTGGCCCCAAGTCGCCTGCTCCGCATCCCCCTGGAAGCCTTCCACGCCACCATGGCCGAGGAGCCGCAGCTCGCTGAGGCAAGCCTCACGCAAATGGCGCGGCAATGGCGGGTTCTGGCGGATCAATTGCGTGACATGAAGCTTACCAAGGCAAGCGAACGCGTGGCGCATTTCCTGACCGGGCGGCTGATGCCTGGCGGGCGTGTTGCCATGCCCGAACCCCGCGCGGCCATTGCAGCGAGGCTAGGCATGACGCCGGAAAGCCTCTCACGCGTCATGCATGGGCTGGAAGCGGCGGGGCTGGTGCGGCTGCAAGGAAGACGCGTGGAAGTGCCGGATGCCGAAGCCCTGAACCAGGCGACCCGGGCTTCCGGCGTTTAATTTAAGCAGTTAGGCTTCCTCAAAATGGAGGATTGCCCATGGCCCGCGTACCCGATTTGACAGTGGATGATCTGGCGGAAGCCGATCGGGACCTGCTGAAGCGCCCGATTGCCTTGCATAAGGCGCTGGTCAATAGCCCTAAGGCGGCGCGTGCCTTTTCCGGCCTTGGGCAATTCATTCGCTACGGGTCGCGACTCGACCCGCGCCTTCGGGAATTGGCCATTCTGCAAGTGGGCTGGCAGGCGCGTTCACCTTATGAATGGTCGCATCACGTGAAAATCGGCAAGGATTTTGGCGTCAGCGATGCCGATATCCGGGGCCTGATCGCGGAAAGCGCCGGGCAGGCTTCGGCGCTTGAACCTCTGGCGAAGCTGGTGCTGTTGGCCGCGCGGGAAGCCGCTGCGGGGCCGGGGGTGAGCGAGGCCACTTATAAGGCGCTGGCGGCGCATTTCGACCATGAACTGATGGTGGATTTGGTCGTGACCATTTCTTTTTACTGCGCGGTGGTGCGCGCCCTTTCATCCCTGGCGATTGAAGTTGAGCCCGAATACCAGCCCTATCTGGATCAATATCCACTGCCGACATGACGGGTATTTTTAGTAAACTCCTGATTCAAAACAGTTAAATTTACCGGCCAGGGTTAGCAAACACCCCGGCCGAGACAGCTTTTCAGCGAAAGAGCGCCCCAGCTCTACATCCTGGGGTTGCGAAAAATTTTCGATTTAAGGGGTCCTTCAGCCTGCGCGTTAACCTTTTGGTTAATGCTTCCGATGAAGAATGCGTCAACCGAGGAGAGCGGGCGACGATGGAACTACGGATGGTCAAGGCCGGGGTGTTGGATATGGCGGTGGAAATGCACGGCCCCGAAACCGGGCCGGCTGCGATCCTGCTCCATGGCTTTCCCGACGACGCCCGCGCCTGGGATGGCGTGGCGCCGGAGCTTGCCGCCCAGGGGTTTCGCGTTCTGGTGCCTTATCTGCGAGGCTATGGCCCGACCCGCTTTCTGGATGCGGCAATGCCGCGCTCCGGCGAACAGGCGGCCCTTGGGGCGGATTTGCTGGCGCTGATGGATGCGCTGGCAATCCCGAAGGCGATACTGGCCGGGTATGATTGGGGCGGGCGGGCAGCCTGCGTTGTCTCGGCCCTTTGGCCGGAACGGGTGATCGGCCTAGTTTCCGCAAATGGCTATAATATTCAAGATATTGCGGGGAGTATCCGCCCCGCCGCGCCAGCGCAGGAAGCGCGCCATTGGTATCAATGGTACCTGCAAACAAATAGGGGCGCGGCGGGCCTGGCCGAGAATCGGCGGGAGCTTTGTGAGCTTCTGTGGCGTCTCTGGTCGCCCAATATGGGCTTTACTGCCGAAAGCTACGCCAAAACGGCGGCCAGCTTCGACAATCCTGATTTTGTGGCGGTTGCTGTGCATTCCTATCGCCATCGGCACAGGGCGGTGGCGGGCGATTCGGCCTATGCGGCGATTGAAGCCCGCCTTGCCGCCCGCCCGATGATCACGGTGCCAAGCCTGGTTTTGCATGGGGCGGAGGATGGTGTGGACCCGCCGGGCAATAGCGCCGGCTGCGCGCGGCATTTCACCCAGCTTCTGGCGCGCAAGGTTGTTCCAGTTTCTGGGCACTTCCTACCGCGCGAGTCCCCGGCTGAATTTTTAGCCGCAATTCACCTTTTGGTAAGCACCCATTAGGAGGGAAATGACCAATGGTCGTAAAAATCTGTCGAAAAACTCATTTTAAGTATATTTCTTTATCAAGAAATTTACTTTTTTGGACGAATATGTGTCCAGGGATGCGGGGGGAAGAAATTTCCTATTTCAATTCCCTTCGAAACTCGGTAAAACCCCTCTAGTCGGTCAAAAGGAGCGATCAAATGCGTGTACTTCTAGTTGAGGATGATCCTACAACGGCGCGTGGCATTTCGTTAATGCTTCGTCATGCCTCCATGATTGTGGAAACGGCGGATACGGGGGAAGAAGCCCTCGAACTCGCGAAACTCTATGATTATGACATCATCGTTTTGGATCTGATGTTGCCGGATTTGGATGGCGGCGAAGTCGTGCGTCGTCTGCGCGCTGGTCGCGTGGAAACGCCGGTGTTGATCCTGTCGGGCGTCAGCCGCCCGCAAACCAAGGTGAAGGTCTTCGGCATGGGCGCCGATGATTTCATCACCAAGCCTTTCGACCAGCAGGAACTGGTCGCGCGTATTCAGGCCATTGTGCGCCGCGCGAAGGGTTTCAGCCAACCGACCCTGACTGTCGGCCCACTGCAACTCAATATCGGTTCGCGCGAAGTCGCTGTCAGCGGCAATGCCGTACATCTGACCGGCAAGGAATACGCCATCCTGGAACTGCTCGCGCTCCGCAAGGGCGTTGTGCTCACCAAGGAAGTTTTCCTGAACCACCTTTATGGCGGCATTGATGAGCCTGAAGTGAAGATCATTGACGTCTTCATCTGCAAGCTCCGCAAGAAGCTGGCCACCGCCGGCGGCGCCGATCTGATCGGGACCGTTTGGGGCCGCGGCTATGTTCTGCGCGAGCAGAATGATCGCGCGGAATTCTGGGGTGGCGCGAAGCCGGCGGTCAGTGCTTCTGGCGCCCAGGCGGCCTAAGCTAGTTTTGCTTGAGCTTGGTTCCGTCAGGCGTCTTTGTCTGGCGGAACTCTGCGGGATAAAAATTAGTCATCCCTGAAAGATTTTGGTTGGTCGTTTTTGAGCCGCATGACGGCTTCAGATGGTCCAATCTTTTATCGGGCAGCCGGCTCCTGGATATTTTGCAAAAAATGCGTCAGTCCAGGGGGCGGCCGCAGCTGTAGTTTATCGTTGCAGTCAAACGCCTGATATCTTGAGGAAAAGGTGTTTGCCGACTAGGCTGCTGCGGTGACCCATCATTCAACAAACCGCATTCCGCTTTTTTTCATTGCCGCCCCACTGCTTGGTATCGCGGCTTGGCTTGGCATCGGTAAGGTGGGGCTTGGGCTGATCGCTTTACCCGTTCTGCTTGCGCTGCTTTGCAATGTGATCGCGGCAGTGCATCACGCCGAAGTGGTAGCGCTGCGTGTCGGTGAACCCTTTGGCGGCCTGATACTGGCGCTTTCCGTCACCGTTATCGAAGCGGGGCTGATCATTTCGCTCATGCTGACCGGAGATGAGAATCCGGCGCTGATGCGCGATACCTTACTTGCGACCGTGATGCTGGTGCTACATGGGATTGCTGGTCTTGCGATATTGGTGGGCGGGATTGTGCATCGGGAAAACCAGTTCCGCGTGGCCGGCGCCAATGCACTTCTCGCGGTGCTGATGCCAATGGCCGTGCTGGTGTTGATTGTTCCCAATCACGTGGTTTCGGCACCCGGCCCCTATTACAGCAATGGCCAATTGGCGTTTGTTTCGTTGGTGTGCCTCGCGCTTTATGGCGCCTTCCTATTCGTGCAGACGAATCGTCACCGGGAGTATTTCCTGCCAGAGGAAAGTGCCGTCGGCGAAGGCGATGTGCGGCCAAGCGGAGGTTTGGCTCTGCTCTCCTTTTTGTTGCTTTGTGTTGCGCTGCTGGCGGTTGTGATGCTTGCCAAAAGCCTGGCCCCAGCCTTGGAGGGTGGGGTGGCGGCCGTCGGCGCGCCGGTTGCGCTGGTTGGTGTGATCGTCGCGGCCATTGTCCTGTTACCCGAATCGGGGGCAGCGCTCCGGTCCGCGGCGCATAACCGGATGCAATCGGCCATTAACCTGGCGCTTGGCAGTGGTGTCGCTTCGATTGGGTTAACGGTACCGACTGTGGCGGCGGTCACTTGGTGGCATGGTCAGCCGCTCGCGCTTGGTGTTTCGCCGGGGCATTCGGTGCTGCTGGCGCTGGGTTTTGCCGTTGCGATGCTCACTTACGGGACTGGGCGGACGAATATCCTGTCTGGGATTGTGCATCTGGTGCTGGCGGCGACCTTCGTTTTTACGATTTTCGCGCCGTGAGCCCTGGCGCACGACCATTCTACCGCCCGGCCGGCGGTTGCCTGAGCCCGCCCCGCGCCCTATAGCGACCAGGGTCTAGACACAGCCATTTTAAGGTTCCCGCTCACGTGGCCACCATCGCCGCCCCCGACGCGCCAAACCCCGCGCTCGCCGCCCAGGCGGCCATTCTTGCCCGTCCGCTTGATGATCCCCGCCGCATGGCCAATGCCATCCGGGCGCTCGCGATTGACGCGGTGGAGCAGGCCAAATCCGGCCATCCCGGCATGCCGATGGGCATGGCGGATGCCGCGACCGTGCTTTTTGCGGGTTTCCTGAAATACGACGCCGCCGACCCGCGCTGGCCGGATCGGGACCGTTTTGTGCTTTCCGCCGGCCATGGGTCCATGCTGCTCTACGCCCTGCTCCATCTGACCGGGCATGAGGGCATGGGGGCGGAGGACCTTCGCCGCTTCCGCCAGTTGCATTCCCCTGCCGCCGGGCACCCTGAATTTGGTGAGCATCCGGGGATTGAGACCACGACCGGCCCGCTCGGCCAGGGGATCTCGACCGCCGTTGGCATGGCCATGGCGGAACGCATGATGGCGGCGCGATTCGGTGCCTCCTTGGTGGATCACCGGACCTGGGTCATTGCTTCCGATGGTGATTTGCAGGAAGGCGTGGCGCATGAGGCCGCTGCCCTGGCCGGGCATTACGGGCTTTCCAAGCTGACCGTGCTTTGGGATGACAATCATATCTCGATTGATGGCGATACCGCGCTGTCATTTTCCGAAGATGTGCTGAAGCGTTTCCAGGCCTATGGCTGGGCCGTGCGGCGCGTGGATGGGCATGATGCGGGCGAATTGGCATCGGCCATGTCCTGGGCCATGCGTAACCGCAAACCGACGCTGATTGCCTGCCGGACCATCATTGGCCTCGGCGCACCGACCAAGGCGGGGACCGCGGGCAGCCATGGCTCGCCCTTGGGTGCCGCTGAAGCTGCTGCCGCCAAGCAGGCGCTCGGCTGGACTGCGGCGCCCTTTGAAGTGCCGGCGGATATCAAGGCGCTGTGGGAAAGCGCCGGCAAGCGCGGCGCGGGGGCGCGGCGTTCCTGGCTGAAGCGCATCGCCAAGCACCCGCAGCGCGCGGAATTCGAACGCGCCATGGCCGGCCGCCTGCCAGAAGCCTGGAATGAGGCGCTGTCCGCGCTGCGCGCCCAAATCGCGACCGATAAGCCAAAGCTGGCAACCCGCGTTTCCAGCCAGAAGGCGCTGGAAGCCCTGGTGCCTTCAGTGCTGGAAATGGTTGGCGGTTCGGCGGACCTCACGGGGTCCAATAATACCAATGTGAAGGGCGTGCCGGCGATTACGCCGAGCAATTTCAGCGGTCGCTTCGTGCATTGGGGCGTGCGCGAACATGGCATGGCGGCGGCCATGAATGGCATGGCGTTGCATGGCGGCATCATCCCCTATAGCGGCACCTTCCTGGTCTTTGGCGATTACCTCCGCCCCGCGGTGCGGCTTGCGGCACTGATGCGCCAGCGCGTTATTCATGTGCTGACGCATGATTCGATCGGCCTTGGCGAAGATGGCCCGACGCATCAGCCGGTGGAACATCTCGCTTCCTTCCGCGCCATGCCGAATGTGCATGTCTTCCGCCCGGCGGATGCCATGGAAACGGCGGAATGCTGGGAATTGGCGCTGCGGCGTGCTGATGGGCCTTCCTTGCTGGCGCTATCACGCCAAAACCTGCCGACGCTGCGCACCGATACTGCGGAAAATCGCTCCGCCCGCGGCGGCTATGTGCTGGCGGAAGCCGATGGTGCGCGCCAGGCGACGCTGATCGCAACGGGCAGCGAGGTCTCGCTCGCCATGACCGCGCGGGATGCCTTGCAGGCAGCCGGCATTCCAACCGCTGTGGTGTCACTGCCGTGCTGGGAGTTGTTCGCCGCACAGGATGACGCCTATCGCAACAGCGTGCTGGGCAACGCGCCGCGTTTTGGGATTGAAGCCGCGGTTGGCTTTGGCTGGGAACGCTGGCTTGGCGCGGATGGTGTTTTCATTGGCATGTCGGGCTTCGGCGCCTCGGCGCCCGCCGATGATTTGTTCAAGCATTTCGGCATCACGCCGGATGCGGTGGTTGAAGCCGTACGCAAACGGCTTGCTATCTGATTTCGGTTCTTTCGGGGAAGGAAAATATCATGGCCGTCAAGGTTGCCATCAATGGGTTCGGGCGCATCGGGCGCCTGGTGCTGCGCGCGATGATTGAAAGCAATCGTCGCGATGTGGAATGCGTTGCGATCAATGACCTTGGTAGCGTTGAAGCCAATGCGCATCTGTTCCGTTATGACAGTGTGCATGGCCGCTTCCCCGGTGAGGTTGCGGTGGATGGCAATAAGATCATCATCACCGCCAATGGCCGAATTTATGCGCCGATTGTTGTCAGCGCCGAACGTGACCCGACCAAGGTGCCCTTCCAGGGCGTTGATGTCGCCATGGAATGCACCGGCATTTTCACGAGCAAGGAAAAGGCTTCCGCGCTGATCACCGCCGGCGCGCGTAAAGTTGTGATTTCGGCCCCTGGCGACAATGCGGATGCGACGATTGTCTATGGCGTCAATCACAAGACGCTGACGAAAGACATGACGGTGATTTCCAACGCATCCTGCACCACCAATTGCCTCGCACCCGTGGCCAAGGTGCTGCATGAAAACTTCGGCATTCTGCGCGGCTATATGGTGACGATCCACGCCTATACAGGTGATCAGAACACCGTGGATACGCTGCACAAGGATTTGCATCGCGCCCGCGCCGCGGCGGTTTCCGCGATCCCGACCTCAACCGGCGCGGCCAAGGCCGTGGGCCTGGTGATGCCGGAATTGAAGGGCAAGCTGGACGGCACGGCCATTCGTATTCCAACGCCCAATGTATCGCTCGTGTCGCTTGATTTCGTGCCCGCCAAGGAAGGTGTGACGAAGGAGGCTGTGAATGCCGCGATGAAGGCGGCGGCTGAGGGCGAATTGAAGGGCATTCTTGGCTATAATACCGAACCGCTGGTCAGCATTGATTTCAACCACAACCCGGCGTCTTCCACCCTTGATGCGACGCAGACGCAGGTGGTGGATGGCGGGCTGGTGCGCGTGCTGTCCTGGTATGACAATGAATGGGGTTTTTCGAACCGCATGAGCGATACTGCGGCGTTGTTCGGTTCGCTTTGATGTGGTCTTAAGGGGCAGCGCGCCACGTGCTGCCCCATCCCTGCCCGAGGTTCCATCATGGCTTTCAAAACGATTGATGCGCTGCATGCCAAGGGTCAGCGCGTATTGCTGCGCGCCGATTTGAATGTGCCGGTCAAGGATGGCCGCATCACGGATCGCACGCGTATCGAACGGCTGTGCCCGACCATCGCCGAATTGGCGCATAAGGGTGCTCGCGTTGTGGTGCTGAGCCATTTTGATCGGCCCAAGGGCAAACGCGTGCCGGAAATGTCCCTGAAGCCGATGCAGGAAGCCTTGGCGGCAGCGCTACATCGCCCGGTTGCCTGGTGCAATGATTGCGTGGGCGCAGAAGCCGAAGCGGCTGTGGCGGCGCTGGCCGATGGCGGCGTGCTGCTGTTGGAAAACACGCGCTTTCATGCCGGCGAGGAAAAGAATGATCCCGCCATGGCGGCCGCACTCGCCAAGCTTGGTGACGCCTTTGTGAATGACGCGTTTTCGGCAGCGCATCGCGCCCATGCCAGCACGGAAGGTGTGGCGCGGCTGCTGCCGGCCTATGCCGGGCGGCTGATGGAAGCGGAATTGAAGGCGTTGGATGCGGCGCTGGGTAGTCCGGCGCGGCCAGTGGTGGCCATTGTTGGCGGTGCCAAGGTTTCGACCAAGCTCGAACTGCTCGGCAATCTTTGCAGCAAGGTTGATGTGCTGGTGATAGGTGGCGCCATGGCCAATACCTTCCTTGCCGCACAGGGCCATGGCATGGGCAAATCGCTCCAGGAAGCCGAAATGCACGCAACAGCGCGCCAGATCATGGAACAGGCCAAGGCCGCGCATTGCGAAATCCTGCTGCCGGTTGACCTGGTGGTGGCCGAGGAATTTCGCCCCAATCCACCAACCCGCACCGTCGCCGCGAATGCCGTGCCGGCCAATATGATGGCGCTGGATGTGGGGCCGGAGACTGAGGCCGCCTTGGAAGCGCGGCTGCGCACCGCTTCCACCCTGGTCTGGAACGGTCCGCTCGGCGCGTTTGAAACCGCGCCCTTTGATGCGGCGACGGTGGCGGCGGCGCAAACCGTGGCCGCACTCACGCAATCCGGCGCGCTGAAATCCATCGCGGGCGGGGGTGATACGGTGGCCGCTCTGCGCCATGCCGGTGTGCTGGAACGCATGAGTTATGTCTCAACCGCCGGCGGCGCCTTCCTGGAATGGCTGGAAGGCAAGGAATTGCCGGGGGTTGCGGCGCTGGGTTGAGTACAACGTAAAGGCAGGTTGACGCTGCCCACCAAGGTGCAAAACTCACCCTGAATCAAGGGTGGGAACAGACCATGCGGCAAATGCATCTTGTCGGCTTCATGCAGGCGCAGAACTGCACCAATTACGCCAGTTCCTGGCGGCACCCGCTCTCACGCACGGATTTCCTGACCGCCGATTTTTATCAGGAAATCGCCCGCATCCTGGAAGCCGGCAAATTCGACCTTGGCTTTTTCGATGACCGGCTTTCCATGCCGGATCGGTACGGCAATGACCATCACCACACGGTGGAACATGGCATTCGCTGCGTGAAGCTTGATCCCATTGTGACGCTGACGATGATGGCCGCGGTCACCTCGCGCCTTGGCCTCGGCTCCACTGCGTCCACCACTTATTACGAGCCCTTCCATGTCGCACGCACCATGCAGACGCTTGATCTGATGAGCAACGGGCGCGCGGCATGGAATGTGGTGACATCGCTGAATGACGGCGAAGCGGCCAATATGGGCCATGATGAAATGATGGAACATGACCGGCGCTATGATCGCGCCGATGAATTCGTGGAAATCGTGCTGGGTCACTGGGATGCCTGGGACCCGGATGCGCTGATTGTCGACAAAACCACAGGCCGCTTTGCCGATGGCGATAAGGTGCGGCGCTTGGATTATCGCGGGCAATTCCTGAAATCGCGCGGGCCCTTCACCGTGCCGCGCAGCCCGCAAGGCCGCCCCGTTGTGATCCAGGCTGGCAGCAGCGGGCGCGGCAAGCGCTTTTCCGCGCGCTGGGCAGAGCTTGTCTTTGTCGCCTATCACGATGTCGCTTCTGGCGCGAAGGAATATGCCGAATTCAAGCATATGATTGCGGAAGCCGGGCGCAATCCGGATCATGTGAAGGTGGCAACGCTGATCTCCCCCATCTGCGCTGCGACCAAGACGGAAGCCGAAGACAAGGCGGCGCTGATCGCAAGCCTGCCCTTGGAAATTGATGCGCTGTCGCTGCTGTCAGAAGCGTTGAATTTCGATTTCGCGACCAAGGGGATGGATGAGCCCTTCAGCGATGAGGAAATGGCCAGCATGCAAGGGCTGCAAGCCATTCGTGACCGCGTTGTCCGCAATACCGGCAAGAAGAACCCAACCGTGCGCGAATTCATCACCGGCAGTGGGCGCGGTCGGCCCAATATGAATATGGTGGGCGGCCCCAAGGAAATCGCCGATAAGATGGAAGAATGGTTCACCAAGCCCGCTTGCGATGGCTTTGTGGTGGCGGCGACCTATGTGCCGGATGGCTACCGCGATTTCGTGACGCATGTGGTGCCGGAACTGCAGCGCCGCGGGCTGTTTCGCAAGGAATATGCGGGGGCGACTTTGCGGGATCATCTGGGCCTGGCGATATCGACCATCGGCGATTGGCGGCCCAAGGCAGCGGCGGAATAGGCGTTGCTTTTCGCCGCGCGGCTGCGCCATGCTGCGGCCAAACCAGGGCAAACCCCCACCAAAACCAAGGGAAGGAACCACTATGCGCGCTGCGATATTCCGCCAAGGAAGTTTTGTGCTCGGCGATGTGCCGGACCCGCAACTCCAGCCCGGCCAGGTGCTGGTGCGCACGAAATCCTGCGGTATTTGCGGCACGGATTTGCACGCCGCGCGCTTCACGCGTGAATTCGTCTCCCTCTCGCAGCGCAGCGGCGGGCGCTGGACGATGGATACCGAACGCGACGTGGTCTTTGGCCATGAATTCATGGGTGAGGTGGTGGCGAATGGCCCCGGCACGGAAGGCAAGTTCAAGCCGGGGGATTTGGTCACTTCCATGCCGCTCACCATCGCGGGCAATACCGTGCTTGGCCTTGGCTATAACCCGGATGTCGCCGGCGGCTTTGCCGAGTATATGCCGCTGGCGGAACGCATGCTGCTGCCGTTGCCCAAAACGATGGAACCCGACCACGCCGCGCTGACCGAACCCATGGCGATTGGCCTTCATGCGGTGGAATATTTTGGCGTGAATAATGCCGAAGTGCCGCTGGTGATTGGCTGCGGCCCGATCGGGCTTGCCACCATCGCCGCGCTCAAGCTGCATGGCCATGCGCCAATCATTGCGGCGGATTTCTCGGCAGGGCGAAGGGCACTCGCGAAGAAGATGGGCGCGGATATCGTGATAGACCCGGCCGTTGAATCCCCCTACCAGGCCTTGGAACGCGCCATCACGCCGGATGGCCATGATGCCAGCCGCTACGCAGCACTTTTTGGCCTTGGCCCCAAGCGCCGCCCCGCCCTGCTATTCGAATGCGTGGGTATCCCCGGCGTGCTGGCCGCCATGATGGAAGGCGCGCCGACCGGGGCGCGCATCATTGTGGTTGGTGTCTGCATGGAACCCGACGGGATCGAGCCGTTTTTTGGCATTGTGAAGCAGTTATCCATGCAATTTGTCCTGGGCTATAGCGCGCAGGAATTCGCGGCCACCCTTGGCCATATCGGCGCCGGGCGGCTGGATGTGCGGCCACTCATTACCGGGCGGATCGGCCTGGCCGAGGTCGGGCAGGCCTTCAAGGACCTGGCCAGTCCCGAAACCCATGCGAAGATTTTGGTGGAGCCCTGGCGATAAAGCCCTCCTTTCGGCTGTATCTGTCAGCCAAATCGGTCTAGTCTGACTGTCATGGCTTCGGAGCATAAACGGGAGGGGGCTGCCGCCGCCGCGCTTCTGGCGCGGGAAGCAAAGGCACTGAGGGGGCGGCTTTACGGGCCAGTCCTGCTTGGCCTTGCCTTGGCACTTGGGGCCGTGGCGCAGGCATTGCTGATCGCCCGCCTGCTGGCCGCGCTTTTGGGCGGAAGCCAGGCTTCCTGGGCAGATTTCATCGGCGCCGGGGCGCTCGCGCTGATCATGGCAGCGCTTGGCATCGCCCAGGAACGCGCCCAGACCGCTGCCGGGGAAGAAGCCAAAGCGAGCCTCCGCGCCCGCATCTTCGCGCGTTTGCTGGCGCAAGGCCCTGCAGATCAGCGCCCGGTTGGGGAAAAAAGCGCGCTTGTCGTGGAACGTGTGGAGGCCATGGAAGGCTATTTCGCGCGCTGGATGCCGGCTGCCATCATCGCTGTTGTTGCGCCGCTGTTGATCGCCGGCTGCGCCGCGTTCTTTGATCCCGTGAGCGGCCTTATCCTTTTGGTCGCGGGTCTCATGGTGCCGGCGGCGCAGGCAGCGTCCGGCATTGGCGCCGCGCAAGCAAGCCGTCGGCAATTCGCCGCGCTGCAACGGCTTTCCGGGCGTTTTCTGGACCGCATGCGCGGCCTGCCCGTGCTGGTGCTGTTCAATCAGCAGCGCGCGGAAACCCAAAGGCTTGCCGCGGCGGCCGAGGAATTGCGCCAACGCACCATGCGTGTGCTGCGCGTTGCCTTCATATCTTCGGGCGCGATGGAATTGATTGCCGCTGCTGCACTCGCCTGTCTCGCCATTCGTCATGGTGCGGTGCTGACCGGGGCGCATCCTGATCCTGTGACGGCGTTTTTCGTCGTGCTGCTGGTGCCGGTTTTCTTTCTGCCGCTGCGCTCCTTCGCCGCTGCCTATCATGAACAGCTTGGCGCGCGCGGCGCGGCGGCGGACCTCGCCCCCTTGTTGAACCAACCAGAAGAAACCGGGCTGCTACTGGAAGAAGTGCCGCCTAAAGTCACCATCACCTTCCAGGATGTGCGGCTTTCCTATGATCCATCCCGCCCGCCCGCCTTGGATGGGCTTTCCTTTCGCGTGCTAGCCGGTGAGACGCTGTTGCTGACGGGCGCATCGGGTGCTGGCAAAACTTCAGCGCTGCGTATTCTGATGGGCTTCGCCCGGCCCGAATCGGGGCGCGTTGCCATCAATGGCCAAGACGCCATGCTGCTGAAGCCTTCCGAATTGCGGCGTTTGTCATCCTATGTCGGGCAACGCGCGCATTTGTTCCGCGCGACATTGCGCGAAAATATTCGCCTGGCGCGGCCAGATGCGGATGATGCCGCCGTGCTCGCTGCCGCTGAAGCCGCGCAGGTAATGGATTTTGTGCGTGACCTGCCGCAGGGGCTGGATACGCTGATCGGCGAAGGCGGCTTTGGGCTTTCCGGTGGCCAGGCGCAGCGCGTGGCGCTTGCTCGGGCATTTTTGCGCGATACGCCCCTGGTGCTGTTGGATGAACCGACTGCGCATCTCGACCCCGGCACCGAAGCATCCGTGCTGGATGCGCTGCGCCGGCTTTGCGTGGGCCGCACCGCGATTATCGCAACCCATGCCAAGGCCGCGCGATCCTATTTCGGCCAGAGGCTCGAAATCGCCGATGGGCGGGCGCAGGGCAGCAGACTCGCGGGGAATGATTAGGCCATGACCGCTGATCTTTTCCGCGTGCTGAGGCTTTGGCTGGAACGCTCCGGCTGGTTGGTGGTGGGGATTATCGTGACGGTAATCTCGGCGCTGGCGGGCGCTGCCTTACTGGCTTTTGCGGGCAAGCTGGTGGCGGCATCGGTCGGTGGGGCGGAAAGTGCGGCGCTGGCGGCGGCGGGGGTGGTGGCGCTGTTGTGGTTGCGGCCGCTGATCCTGCTTAGGCCCATCATGCGCTATCTGGAAAGGCTCGCGACACATGAAGCGACCTTCCGCGCGCTGGCAGATATGCGCGTGTGGTTTTTCGGGCGCTTGGCTGAGCGTTTGCCAACCGGGCTTGGCTTGCGCCGCGCGGGGGATTTGCTCGGGCGGCTGGTGGCCGACGTGGAAGCGCTTGATGGGCTTTATCTGCGCGCCTTGGTGCCGGCGGCGGCTTCCATTGCCGTGGTGCTGGCGATTGCACTGATCCTTGGCGCGGCGGACCCCTGGCTTGCCGCGCTGGTGGCGCTGCCGCTGACCGCGGCGCTGGTGCTGCCCTTGCTGCTGGCGCCCGATGCGGCACGCGCGGCTGAGGCGACGTCGCGCGCCCAAGGCGCGCTGCGCGCCGCCACGATTGATCCGCTGACAGGCATTGAAGATACGCTGGCGGCGAATGGCGAAAAGCGCGCGCTGGCGCGGGTGGCTGAGGAGGACCGGGCACTTTCCGGCGCGCAACGTGCCCTGGCGCGGCGCGCGGCCTGGGGCGGCGCGGCGGGCGCCTTGCTCACGCAAATCGCCCTGCTCGCTGCGCTGGCTTGGACCATGCTGGCTGGGCAGCCCGGCATGGCAGCGGGTGTGCTCGCTGTATTCCTGGCGATTGCGGCGGCCGAGGCTTTGGGGCTGATGCCGCGCGCCGGGGCGGCGGTGGCGGCAGCAGCAGCGGGCGCGCGGCGCTTGTTTGAAGCGGCGGATGAGGCGGAACCGGTGCCCGATCCTGCCACGCCCAATGCCACTCCTTCAGGCCATGCGCTGGTGTTGCGTGATGTGGTGTTTTCCTGGGCGCCGGATCGGCCACTGGTGTTTGATGGGCTTGACCTTGATGTGCCGGAAGGGGCGCGTATTGCGCTGCTCGGGCCTTCAGGCACCGGCAAATCTACACTTGCCGCGCTGCTGTTGAAATTCGCCGCCCCCCAACGGGGCAGCATCACCTTGGGTGGTGTTGATATCGCGACCCTACCCGCTGCCGTGCTGCGCGATCGCATTGCCTGGCTCACGCAGGATGCGCGGCTTTTTGATGACAGCATCGCCGCCAATCTGCGCCTGGCCGCGCCGGATGCGGATGACGCCGCACTTTGGCGCGCCTTGGACCGCGCGCGCATTGGCGATGTGGTGCGCGCTTTGCCTGAAGGGCTCGAGACGCAATGCGGTGAGGCCGGCGCGCGGTTTTCCGGCGGCCAGGCGCGGCGGATTGCGCTGGCGCGCGCGCTGCTATCTCCTGCGCCAGTGCTGATCCTGGATGAGCCCGCCGCCGGGCTGGATGCCGCGACGGAACGCGCCTTCATGGAAACGCTGGACGAAGCCACTGCCGGGCGCAGCGTGATCTTGATTCTGCATCGGCTGACCGGCGTGGAACGGCCAAGCCGTATTCTGCGCCTGGTGGGTGGCAAGGCCATTGCGGCGACAGGGTGAAACGGGCGATGAAATGGGCTTCTTTTCAAGCGCAGAAAACGCGGTTTTCATGAACCATCAGCCGCTTCGCAAGCCGCTTGACCCGCTAAAATTCCGCGACCCTTACGTGACCGCAAAAGGTGAGACGCGCGCGCAAGTGCCGCTGAAGGCGCTGGAGACGCTTTGGATCAATACTGGCACGCTCTGCAATATTACCTGCGCAAATTGCTACATCGAAAGCAGCCCGCGCAATGACGCGCTTTCCTATATCAGCGCCGCCGAGGTGGTGGCGTTTTTGGAGGAGGCGGAAGTATCGAAACTTCCCTTGCGGGAGATCGGCTTCACGGGTGGTGAGCCCTTCATGAAACCCGACTTCCTGGTGATGTTGAAAGATACGCTCCGCCGCGGGTTCAAGGCGCTGGTGCTGACCAATGCCATGAAGCCCATGATGAAGCAGGCTGCGGGCCTGCTGGCCTTGCAGGAAAGATATGGCGATGGCCTGACGCTGCGGGTTTCACTCGATCACCCCGATCCCGCCATTCATGATGCAGAACGCGGCGCTGGCAGTTTTGATCGCACCATTGAAGGGCTGCGGTTTCTGGCAAGTCATGGCTTTCGGTTGCATATCACCGGGCGGGCGAGCTTTGGCGCAGGTGATGAGGCAAAGCTGCGCGCGGATTTCGCGGCGCTTTTCGCCACTCATGGTATTGCAGTGGATGCCGCTGATCCCGTGACGCTGATGCTGTTCCCCGAAATGGATGCGGCAGCGGATGTGCCGGAAATCACCACCGCCTGTTGGGGCATTTTGGGCAAATCACCCGATAGCCTGATGTGCGCCTCCGCACGCATGGTGGTGAAGCGCAGGGGTGCCGCGCGCCCCGCCGTGCTGGCTTGCACGCTGCTCGCCTATGATCCACGATTCGAATTGGGCGCGACGCTTGCCGAAGCATCCCGCCCCGTTGCCTTGAACCATCCGCATTGCGCCAAATTCTGCGTCCTGGGCGGGGCGGCCTGTTCCCGCTGACGTTCTGAGAATTGACGGGGCGCGCTGGGCGCGCGACCAAGGGGAAACGCCGAATCGGAGCCCCTTGTGACGCGCTGCCGCCAGAAGAATGCCGCGCCCGCATGAATGCCATGCATGACGCCCCGCGCGAGACCTTGCGGCGCGTCTTCGGCTATGGCGCTTTCCGCGGCCGGCAGGAAGAAGTGATCCGCCATGTCGCGGCTGGTGGTTCAGGGCTTGTCCTGATGCCGACGGGCGGCGGCAAAAGCCTCTGTTTCCAGGTGCCCGCACTTTGTCGCCCTGGGATCGGGATTGTTGTCTCCCCTTTGATTGCGCTGATGGAAGATCAGGTGGCAGCGCTCCGCCAACAGGGTGTGGCCGCAAGCGCGCTGCATTCGGACCTGCCGGGCGATGAGGCGCGCGCGGTCTTGCGCGATTTGCACAATGGTGCGCTGAAGCTGCTCTATATCTCGCCCGAGCGCCTAACCTTGGAGACGATGCAGGCGCGGCTCGAGGGCTTGGACATCGCACTTTTTGCGGTGGATGAGGCGCATTGCGTGAGCCAATGGGGCCATCATTTCCGCCCGGAATATCGCGGCCTTGGCGTCTTGGGTGCGCGCTTTCCGCATGTGCCGCGTGTGGCACTGACTGCGACGGCTGATCCGCGCACGGTGGAAGACATCCGCCTGCAATTGGGCTTGCAGGAAGCGCCGGTGTTTCGCGCTTCCTTCGACCGACCCAATATCCTGATCGAAGCGGCGCCACGAGAGAATGAACGCGGCCAGATCCGCGCCCTGATCCGTGAAGCGGGCGGCACCGGCATCATCTATTGCGGCAGCCGCGCCAAGACCGAAAGCACCGCCGCCTGGCTGCGTGATGACGGGCTGGAAGCGATTTCTTTCCATGCGGGCATGGAGGCCAGCGCCAAGCGTGACGCCCATCGGCGTTTTTCGCGCGGAGAGCAAATGGTCATGACAGCCACCATCGCCTTTGGCATGGGCATTGATCGGCCTGATCTCCGTTGGGTTGCGCATCTCGATCTGCCGCGCTCACCCGAAAGCTGGTATCAGGAAATCGGCCGCGCCGGGCGCGATGGGCTGCCGGCGCGCGCCCTGTTGCTTTATGGCGCGGGTGATATTGCGCTGGCGCGTCATCGCATTGCCGAAAGCCCAGCCAATGAGGATCAAAAGCGCGTGGAACGCGCGCGGCTTGAAGCCATGGTGGGTATTGCGGAAGCGGCCACCTGTCGCCGTGCGCTATTGCTGCGCTGCTTTGGGGAAGAACCGGAACGTGAGGCCTGTGGGCACTGCGATATTTGCTTGCGCCCGCCTCGGCTTTTTGATGGCACCATCGCGGCGCAGAAAATGATCTCCGCCGTGCTGCGCACCGGTCAGCGCTTTGGCGTGATGCATGTGGTGGATGTGCTGCGTGGGCGGCTGACCGATAAGGTGGCGCAGTTTTCCCACGACAAGCTGCCGACTTTCGGCGTCGGCAAGGATCTGCCCGATACCGCCTGGCGTGGCGTGGCGCGGCAATTGGTCGGCCGCGGCGCCCTGGATGTGGCCGTTGAAAACCACGGAGAGCTTGTGGCGACTGAAGCCGCGCGTCCCATTCTGCGCGGTGAGAATGTGGTGATGCTGCGCGAAGATGTGTTGCAGGCCGGCAAGAAACCCGCCCCAGCGCGCAAGGGGTCTGACGTGGCCGGTATTGGTTCCGATGATCCGGTGTTTGAGGCGCTGCGCGTCTGGCGCCGCGGCATTGCGCAGGCGCAATCCGTACCGGCCTATGTGGTGGCGGATGATCGCACCCTGGCCGGCATTGCAGCACGCCGCCCTTCAAACACAGAGGAATTGCTGGAAGTGCCGGGTATGGGGCGATCGCGCGTGGAACGCTATGGCGCCGATATCTTGCGCATCATTCGGGAAGCTGCGCCTTCGGCATAACGCGACGGTGGCTTCACTGCCGCGCAATTTCGACCAATCGCCCATCTTCCATGCGCAGCACCCGGTCATGAAACCGCGCCACAGCCGGGCGATGTGCGATGGAAAGCATCGTCACGCCCGGCAGAATGCGTTGAAGGTTTTCATGCAAGGCGTCCTCGGCTTCTGGATCAAGGCTGGCCGTTGCCTCATCCAGGAATAGCCAATCAGGGCGCAGCAAAAAGGCGCGGGCGAAGGAAAGCCTTTGCTGTTCACCGCCGGAAAGCCGTTGGCCCCAGCTATCGCTATCGGCAAGGCGGGGCGCAAGATGATCAAGCCCTGCTTCACCGAGCGCCGCCACAACCTGAGCATCGGTGAAGCGCGCTTCATCTTCCGGGTAGCAGACGGCGCGCTTCAGGGTACCAAGCGGCAAGTATGGGCGCTGCGGCAGAAACAACGCGCGCGCGTCCTGCGGCAGTGAAATGACGCCGCTGCCGAAGGGCCAGATGCCGGCGATGGCGCGAAACAGGGTGGATTTGCCTGAACCCGAAGGACCATTGATCAGTACGGCCTCACCAGGGGCGACATGCATCTCCGCGCCGCTTAGCAGCACACGCCCATCAGGAAGCCTTAGATTGACTTCACGCATGGCGAGACCTTCAGCACTCCCCTTGCTGACTTTCGGGCCCGCACCAGCCTCTCGCGCTTTTGCAACAGCATGGGTGAAGCCTGTCAGGCGCTGCACGGTCGCGCGCCATTCTGTCAGCTTGCCGTAATTATCCACAAACCAGGAAAGGGAACCTTGCACCTGGCCAAAGGCGCTGCTGGTCTGGATCAGGCCACCAAGCGGTAGGCGGCCGGAAAAATAGGCCGGCGCAGCGACAACAATCGGGAAGATGGAAGCCACCTGCCCATAGCCCGCGGTGAAAAAGGTCAGGCGCTTGGTGGCGCGCATGATGTCCCACCAATTCACCATCAGCTTGGTAAAGCGCTGCGTGAGGCCGCGCTTTTCATCGGCCTCCCCACCATAAAGCGCGATGCCTTCGGTATTTTCGCGCAGCCGTACCAGCGCATAGCGGAAATCCGCTTCCAGCCTTTGCTGCGAGAAATTGAGCGCAATCAAAGGCCGCCCAATCAGATGCGCAAGCCAAGTGCCAAGCAACGCATAGATCAGCGCCACCCAGACCATATAGCCTGGAATTTCAACACCAAGGATGGTGACCGGACCGGAAAGCGACCACAGCACCAGAATGAAGGACCCGAGCGTGACAATGGAATTGAGCAAGCCAATGCCAAGCCCAAGCGTGTCTTCCACAAATAGCCGCGCATCATCGGCAATGCGCTGATCAGGGTTATCCGTATAAGGATCGGTCAAGGCCATATGGTAATAGGCACGATCAGCCAGCCATTGCGTAAGATAGACATCCGTGAGCCAGCGCCGCCAACGCATTTGGAGGGCTTGGCGCAGATAAAGCTGATACACCGCAATAAGGATATATAGCGCGGCCACCAGCACAAAGCCTGGCAGCAGCCCTTCGGCTTCGGTGCGATGCCAGGTGAAAAGCAGTGCGATGAAGCCATCCCAATCCTTATTCTCCAGCGTATTGTAGAAGGCGCGTTGCCAATAGGTGAGCAGCACGGTCATGCCCACCAGCGAAAGATTGAGCGCGATCACCACCGCCAGCAGTAGGCGCGCACGCCAGCGTTCTTCGCTCCGCCAAAAGGGGACGATCAGCGCCCAGGCTTCGGCGATGAAGGTGATGATCCAGCGCATGGGCTAGCCTGCGCGCAGCGCCGCTTCCAGCGCCGCAAGCCAAGCCATCACGCGCGCGCGATTGACGCCAAGATCAGACCAGCCAATCAGGCTGCGCGAATACATCCAAAGCCCGGTGCCACCTTCAACCGGTACGGCTTCTGCCACCACGATATCGGGGTAGTTCATCAGCGCACTGCGCACCACCCATTGCGCCTGGTTGCGCGCCGGAAAGCGCGCCAGAAAGCGCGCCAGCGGGAAGGTACGTGGCATGCCGGCCGCAACACGATCCAATGCCGCCATCACTGCTTCCGGTGAGGCTGGCAGCGGGTCCCGATGCAAATGCCCCTGCCCCGGTGCGACGCTTGGCGTCAGCAGGCAGGTATTGGGTGATGCCGGCAATTGCAGCGTGGCGAAATCAAGCGGTACGGGGGCGGGAAGGCCATCAGCGCCACGGGAGAATAGGGCAGAGATCATGATGTGGCCCTCAAGCGAATGACGCCCTTTATTTCATCAGGGCTGATGGGTTTGCCCTTGCGCAGGATTTCGATCTTGCCGTCGCGCGCTAAATCAGCCGCGACCTTGCGTACCGCGCCCAGCAAGGGGCGCCAGTTTTCAGCGGAAACGGCGCGCGCCACGTCGGTGGGGCACATGCTTTTTTCCGGACCGCGTTCGGCGGCGATGCGGAGCATGGTGGCGGTGATGGCTTCGATATTCATGGCGCGATCCAATCGGCGGTAAGCTGGCCCGCTTCATCCCAGATGAAGCGCGCGCGTTGATGCCCGGCGGCGGCAAGCCAGAGCCATTCCAGCCGATGAAAGCCTATCGCCACCGCGGCGAAATGCGGGCGACCGATTTCCGCATCCTGCGGCGCGGCTGGCGGGGCGGGTACAACGGCGCCAGAAGCATCGGGCGCAGCATAGCACATGCGGCTGCTCGATCGGCTGCGTTCCCAGGCAGCATCCGCCACCGCATCATCCAAATGAAGCGCCGCCTGACCCGCCACGCGTAGCTGGATATGCAAGGCCGCATCATAGAAATGCATCATGACGCGCGGATCACGCGCCATGCCGCGCGCCTTGTCACTGCGCCGGTCGGTATGGAAACGCAGGCGGCGCGCATCCGCATCGAAGCCGCGCAGCACAACGGTGCGCAAGCTGGGTGCGCCGGTATCATCCAGGCTGGCGATGGTTGGCGTATGGAAGGGGCTGCGCCGGTTCGGCACCGCATCCGCCAACAGGCGAAAGGCTTCCTGTAGGCTTGCCATGATGTCATCGGCAAAAGCGGGTCGCGCGGGTTTCATGCCTGCACCCGCGCGGCAAGCGCCGCACCGCTTTGCCATGCCGCTTCAGCACGCCCGCCAATGCAGCCATCGCTCGCATAGCCGATACGCGCCGTGTCATCCCAAAGGCATGGTTCGCCCAAGGGCGCTTCCAGCAGCGAAAAGCGCCAGCGATGTGCCACTGCCATGAAGGGTACGGGCAAGGGTGTGGCGCTGAAGCTGGCCAGCGCGGCGAGTAAAGGTTGCGCAATGTCTTCTGCGGGCAATTCCAGATGCGCACGCGTCCAGGCAGGCGCCGCCTGGATCACCCAGTTTTCTTGGCCCGCATCGCGGCCGGGCTTGGCGGAATCCCGCGCCGCCCAGCCAATGGCATGGGCTTCAGGGCGGAGCGTCTCCGGCAGGGCAAGCGGCGCGTTGAAAGCCGCCATCACCGTCCAACAAGGCGCGTATCGAATGGCAGCAAGCGCTCCATGCAGCCTTGGCGCGTGTTGCCCCAGAACCTCCCGCGCTTGCGTCGCCGGCATGGTCAGCAGCACCGCAGCAAAAGGGCCGGCTTCTTCCGGCGTGATCTCGGGCAAAGGCTTGCCCGGGCGCACCTGCCGCGCATCCCAATGGCGCAGCGTCCAGGCGCCGGGCTGTCCGGTGATTTGCCCGACATGGCGCGAGGCAACACAAGGAATGTCACCGAGCAAGGCGTGCGGCACGGCTGACATGGAAGGCACGCCAACGTGCCGCGCCGCATCGGGCCAGGGCGCGGTTCCAGCCTCAGTCAAGGCAGAAGCGAACTCCGCACTCTCCGCACGCAGATATTGCGCGCCATGATCGAATTGCAGCTTGCGCCCTTCAGCCTCGATCCTGCGTGTCGCAAGGCGCCCGCCTGGGCCGCGGCCCTTGTCGAAGATCGTCACCGCATGGCCGCGCGCGATCAGCGCACGTGCCGCTGAAATGCCGGCAAGCCCAGCGCCAATGATGGCAATCGGTAGCGCCATCAGAAGCCTCCCCCGGCAGCAAGCCAAGCCTGTTCGGTTGGCGTTGAAATCCGACCAAGTGCGGCATTGCGATGCGGGAAGCGCCCGAATTCCTGGATGACCACGCGGTGTCGCCAAGCATAGTCAATGGCACCTTTTTCGCGCGCATGATGCGGGATATCTCGCAGCCCTTCAAATAAGGCGACCGACAAATCCTGATCCGCCATCGCCTCACTATGTTCAAAGGGCAGATAGAGGAAGGGCTTTTCGAAAGGACCAAGCTGCAGGTCAAAGCGCTTTTCCAGCACCACCTTGCGCGCAATGGCGCGGGCATGCGCGTCACTCGCAAAGGCTTCGCCGCTACCGCGAAACACATTACGCGGGAATTGATCAAGCAGGATCAGCAGTGCCAGCGCGCCTGTTGGCGTTTCAGCCCAGGAATCGAAAGCGCCTTCGCGTGCCGGGCCAATCAGCGCGCCGAAACGCTCACGGATTTCGGCATCGAAAGCATCGTTCTTTTGAAACCAGATCGGGCGATAAGTGTCGCGTCCTTCGGCATACCAGAAGGCGCGGATGGCTTCAGCGTCACTCATGCCAAGGCACGGTCCAGCAGCCGCACGGAGTGGATCGCCTCTCGCCCACCGAGATCACCGATTTGGTGCCGGCAGGATGTGCCATCGGCGATGATGAAATCATTGGCGGCAGCAGCCCGCACGGCCGGCAGCAGCGACAATTCCGCCATGGCTTTGGATGCTTCCAGGCTTTCGGCCTGATAGCCAAAGGCCCCCGCCATGCCGCAGCAGGAAGATGTGATGGGCTTCACATTCACGCCTGGGATGCGCTTCAACAGCGCGACCGCCGCCGGAAAGGCACCAAAAGCTTTTTGGTGGCAATGGCCATGGATATGCACAGTCGCCTCCAGCGGCTTGAAGGCCAGCGCTGGCTTGTCGCGCTCCAGCAATTCACTCAGCAGCAAGGCACGCTTGGCCAAGGCGCGACTTTCTTCGCCCGGCAACAGCACCAGGAATTCATCGCGGAGCGTGGTCAGTGATGAAGGTTCAATGCCCACCACCGGCGATGCGAAGGGCGCCAGGGCCGCGATCACGCGGCGCGCTTCAATACGCGCTTCGTCAACCATCCCGGCGGCGAGCAAGGTGCGGCCTTCATCCAAGGGGCGCATGCCACGTGGTGGCCGCGCCACGGCGGGATCATAGCCGGCCGCGCGCAACACGCGGATGGCGGCGCGCAAATTTTCCGGCTCAAAGTAACGGTTGAAGGCATCGGGCAGCAGGATGACTTCGCCTACCCTGCCATCCGGGGCGCGCAATTCCCAATCATGGAAAACATCACCGCGAAAACGCGGCAGCGGCCTGTCTGCTGCCAGGCCCAGCATGCTTTGCGTGAGCGCCGGCAGGCCAGGGATCATATCGCGCAGATTGAAAAGAATGGGCGCCATGGAAGCGAAGCGCGCAATGCGCGGCAGCCGCGCGATCAGGCGTTCGCGCAATGGCACGCCATGGCGCTTGGCGCGCGCGGCCAAAGCCTCGATCTTCATGCGCGCCATGTCCACGCCGGTTGGGCATTCGCGCTTGCAGCCCTTGCAGGAAACGCACAGCGCCATGGCGGCGGCGACCTCATCCCCCGCCAGCGCATCCGGTCCCAATTGGCCCGTGAGTGCCAGGCGCAGCGTATTCGCCCGCCCGCGCGTCAGGTGCTGTTCATCCCGCGTCGTACGATAGGATGGGCACATGACATTGGCATCAAACTTCCGGCAGGTACCGTTGTTGTTGCACATCTCAACCGCGCTCAGCAGACCGCCAAGCGGGCCGGGATAGTCAGACCAATCCAGCACCGGCGTTATCGCCGGATCGGCGGAGTAATCAGGCCCATAACGAAACAGCGAACGATCATCCATGCGCGGCGGGCGCGTGATGCGATTGGGGTTCAGCAAACCGCGCGGATCAAAAGCATCCTTCACTTCTTCAAAGGCAGTAACGATCCGGTCCCCAAACATCGGGCGATGGAATTCAGACCGCACAATGCCATCGCCATGTTCGCCGGAATGGCTGCCCTTATATTCGCGCACCAGCGCGAAGCATTCCTCGGCAATGGCGCGCATTTTCGCAACTTCCGCGCCATCCTTCATGTTCAAGACAGGGCGCACATGCAAGCAGCCGACAGAAGCATGTGCATACCAGGTGCCCTTGGTGCCGTGCCTGGCGAAAACCTCATTGAGCTTTTCGGTGTAATCGGCCAGATCATCCAAACCAACCGCGCAATCTTCAATGAAGGAAACTGGCTTCCCGTCCCCCTTCATGGACATCATGATATTGAGGCCGGCTTCACGCACCTCAGCAATCGCGGCCTGAAAGCCCGCATCGGTCGCGCGCACCACCTGGCCGGGATGGCCCAGATCGGCCATCATTTCTTCCAGCCGCGCCAAATCGCGCAGCAGCGGGCCATCTTCCTGGCCGTGAAATTCCACGATCAGCAGGCTATCCGGTTCGCCGATCAGCATCTTGTCAATCGTTGCGCGATAGATCGGGATGGAACGCCCCAGATCAATCATGGTGCGATCCACCAATTCCACCGCTTCCGGCATCAGCGAAACCAGATGCTTCGATGCCTCCATCGCCTTGCGGAAGCTTGGGAATTGGCAAATGCCCAAAACCTTACGCGGCTTGATCGGCCATAGCTTCAGATCAAGCGCTGCCGAGAAAGCCAAGGTCCCTTCCGATCCCACCAGCAGCCGCGCCAGATTGCCGCGCCCCGCTGCCCGCGCCGCCGGTGTCAGCGCTTCGATGTTGTAGCCACCGACGCGGCGGAGTTGTTCGGGGAAGCGCGCGGCAATCTCCTCAGCCTCCCGCGCGCCAAGTGCCCGCAGGCGCTGGATCAGATCGGCAATGCCGCCCGGCACTTCGGCGCCCAAATTGTCGGGCAGATCGCCAAAGCGAAACCGCGTGCCATCGGCCAGCAGCGCATCAATCGCCAGCACATTATCGGCCATCAGCCCGTAGCGGATGGATTTGGACCCGCAGGAATTATTCCCAGCCATCCCGCCAATGGTGCAGCGCTGCCAGGTGGAAGGGTCCACCGGATAGAACAGCCCATGGGCCTTCAGCGCATCATTCAACGCACCGAGGGTAATGCCAGGCTCAACGCGCGCCATGCCGGCCTTGGCATCCACTTCCAGCACGCGCCTCAGGTATTTGGTGCAATCCAGCACCAGGGCGCGGTTGACGGTCTGCCCGCATTGGCTGGTGCCGCCGCCCCGCGGCAGGATCGGCACGCTTTCTTCCCGGCAAATCGCCAAGGCAGCTTCCACATCGGCGATGGAACGCGGCACGACAGCCCCAATCGGTTCCTGCTGATAGATGGATGCATCAGTGGCATAGCGGCCGCGATCCGCGGGGCGGAACAGCACCTCGGCGCTGGTCTCACGCCTCAAGCGGGCAGCCAGGCGGGGGTCTCCGGGCGTGATCCGGCCAGGGGGCAGGGCATTCATACGGGGCGGTCCTGAAACATCTTATGCGGAATTGGTCTTGGCACGGATGGGGGGTTTCGCCCATGTAGGGGCCACAAACAAGGATTCCACCATGGCTTACTTCCAATCCAAGCCCACCGCCGGGCGCCATTTCCTGCAAATCCCGGGGCCGAGCAATGTGCCAGACCGCGTGCTGCGCGCGATGGACAACCCCACCATGGACCATCGCGGGCCGGATTTTGGCATCTTTGGCAAGAGGGTACTGGAGAAAATCCGCCACGTTTTCAAGACCAAAGGCCCGGTGGTGATCTACCCCGCCAGCGGCACCGGCGCCTGGGAAGCCGCTTTGGCCAATACGCTTTCGCCCGGCGACCGGGTGCTGATGTGCGAAACCGGCTGGTTCGCGCATCTTTGGCATGAAATGGCATCGCGCCTTGGGATCGTGACGGATTACGTGCGGACCGATTGGCGCCGCGGCGCGGATGTGGAAGCGATTGAGGCAAAGCTGCGCGAAGACAAGGGCCATACTATCAAGGCCGTGGCCGTGGTGCATAATGAAACCAGCACCGGTGCCACTTCCCGCATTGCCGAAGTGCGCCGCGCCATGGATGCTGCCGGCCACCCCGCCCTGTTGCTGGTGGATACCATTTCCTCACTCGGGTCCAT
Source organism: Roseomonas sp. (assembly GCA_020249505.1). Taxonomy (GTDB): domain Bacteria; phylum Pseudomonadota; class Alphaproteobacteria; order Acetobacterales; family Acetobacteraceae; genus Neoroseomonas. Next base: position 58,793 of record JADCFN010000013.1, read on the forward strand.
GGATTACCGGCATGATGAATGGGGCGTGGATGTCACCGTATCGGGCTCACAAAAGGGGCTGATGCTGCCTCCGGGCCTGTCCTTCAACGCGATCAGCGCCAAGGCGCTAAAGGCGAGTGAGACCGCCAAGCTGCCGCGCAGCTTTTGGGATTGGCAGCCGATGATCGCATCCAATGCCACGGGCTATTTCCCTTACACACCCGCGACTAATCTTTTGTACGGGCTGGATGCGGCGGTGGATATGCTGCTGGAAGAGGGCCTGGATAACGTCTTCGCCCGGCATGATCGCCACGCGGAAGCGGCGCGCCGCGCCGTACGCCATTGGGGTTTTGAGATTCAATGCGCAGATCCGCGCCATTACTCATCCGTGCTGACCGCGGTGCGGCTACCGGAAGGCCATAGTGCCAATGCGCTGCGCGCCACCATCCTGGAACGCTTCAACATGAGCCTGGGCAATGGGCTTGGCCAATTGAATGACCGCGTTTTCCGCATTGGCCATTTGGGCGATTTCGGTGATTTGCAATTGGTCGGCACCTTGGGCGGGGTTGAAATGGGGCTGCGCGCTGCCGGCGTGCCGCATCAATCGGGCGGGGTGCAGGTGGCGATGGCCTATCTCAGCGGGAATGCGTGATTTTCGAAGCGTGAACAGAAGGCTTCCACATCTTCGGATTGGAAGCTTTCCAACCGCTCCATAATCTCTTCAAAAGGCCAGTCCCACCAGGCAATCGCTTGCAGCCGTGCAGCAGTGTCGTGCGGGAAGCGTTCCTTAATGACGCGTGCTGGAACTCCGCCCACAATGGTATAGGGCGCAATATTCCGCGAAACCACTGCACCCGCCGCCAGCACCGCGCCATCACCAACGGTCACGCCGGCCAGCACCGTGACGCCATGTCCGATCCAGACATCATTTCCAATTCTGACCCGCGCTGCGCGACGTTCGGCAAAGAACGTGGCGTCACGCTTTTTGGTCGTGTCATAATACTCCGGCACATAGGTGAAGCGATGCTGTGCGGGGCGGCCGCTTGGGTGATCCGGCGGCCCGATCCTGACACAAGCCGCTATGGCGCAGAATTTGCCGATGTCGGCATCTGCCACCTGGCAATCATGCCCAAGATAGGATGCATCACCAAGTGTCGTGTATTCAACCGATGTGCGTTCCAGGATTTCGCAGCGGGCGCCGATGCGCGATTCACGCAGCTTCGCGCTTGGGTGGATAAGGGTTTCAAGAATTTTCGGCTTGGGCGGTGGCATGCCGACGGTCTCCACGGGTTACCAAAGCAGAACGCCGGAAAGAGTTGGCTCGGTCAACCCAGTGGTCCGGTCGCTGCTGTCAGTTCCCGACAGCAGCATGAATTAGCCCACCAAATATTGGGCTAGGAGCCTGTCTGAGAATTCCCTAGTTTCTTCTCTGTAATTCTGATTCATTTGTTTTCATGAGCAAGACTTTCCGAGCGTGGGATGTGGACCAGGGGTGGCTACTTCCTGCTTCGCTGCATCAGTGTGTACCCCCC
>JADCFN010000014.1 GCA_020249505.1 Roseomonas sp.
ATCCAGGAGTGACGCAGAAGACATGGAGAAACCTCATCAAATCGAGGTAACCCATGAATCACATTACGCCGCAATCAGGAATCCCGACCAATCTCAAGCGATTGCCCTGCGGGCTCCCGTTGCAGGTTCGAGCATGAATTATTTTTCGCGAGGGAGGAGTAGTGACCATGGGTTCTCGGATTTCTGTGAATGGAACGAGTTTCAATATTCATGACACACTCCCGCATTGGTTCTGGTCCGATGTGCAGAATGGGCGATGGGAGCCCGAGACATTTCGGCTCTTTGACCGTCCTTTAACGCCGCATTCGCGCTTTGTTGACATTGGTGCTTGGATAGGGCCGACAAGCCTTTATGCTGCCCAGAAATGTGGTTCAGTTGACGCCTATGAATGTGACCCCGTGGCATTGGGGGCCTTGCGACTGAATATAGCGGCCAATCCGGATTTGTTGCACCGATACAGGCTTCATGAGCACGCTGTTGGCGACGAAGACGCGTTCATCAAGATTCATTCTGCCGAATTCGGCAATTCTATGACTTCAATATATCATCGCCAACAACGCGGCACGGCGGTTCTTCAGCATCCGCAATCAATTCAAGTCGGTATGCGCGATGCACGCGCCCTGTTTCGCGAAAAGGGTTACGCTGCCGACGCCAGAACCTTCATTAAGATGGATGTTGAGGGTGCCGAGTTCCGCATCTTGCCACGGATTAGCGATGTGATCGCCAATTCACGGTGCATTTGGTTCATAAGTTTCCATGAATGGAATCTGAACCCGGAAAATCTTCCGGTGGAGCCGTTTCGCGCCGCGCAAATGATCAATGTTCTTTCGGTCTTCGCATCACTCAATTGGTATACCCCGAATTTGGTGAAGCTGGATCCGCAAGATGTATTTGATCGGGTCATGAAGCGAACCTGGCGCGTGCAGATGTCGCTGGTTTTTTCGGCCTCGGCTTTGGAACCATAGAAGGTTGGTAAGCGCAAACATGAAGTAATCTTGGCCGTAACAGGAGCGCCGCGCCGGCAGCCAAGACGATACCAATCTTGCCACAGGTTTCGCGAACGGGAACGGCGCCTCAAACCCCCAATTCGCCGAGGATAATCGCCTCAACCTCCGCCCCTACCGGTAAGGCGGGCGCGAAGGGCGCGCGCAGCACCAGCGCATCTGCGCGGGCGAGTGTCGCCAGCATCGAACTATCCTGCACCGCAAAGGGCCGCACCGTGATGTGCCCTTCCGCATCAACCTCAAGGCTCGCGCGCAGAAAATCGGCGCGGCGGTCATTCTCCGCCAAGGGTGCGGTGCAGATCACGCGCCGGCTTGGCGTGGGCGCACCTGGCAGGCCGGACAGCCGCGCCAAAGCCGGCAGCAGGAAAATAATGGCGCAAACCAGCGCCGAGACCGGATTGCCCGGCAGGCCAAGCACCGGCACGCGCCCCAACCGCCCCCAGATCAAGGGCTTGCCCGGTCGCATGGCGATTTTCCAGAAGCCGAGTTCAAACCCCTCGCCACCCAGCGCCTGCTGGATCAGATCATGCTCACCCACGCTGGCGCCGCCGGTGGTCACCAGCATGTCATAGGCCCCCGCCGCGGCGGCAACATCCGCAATGGCGCTGGCATCATCAGGGGCGATGGGCAGGACGATGGGCTCGCCCCCCCCCGCGCGAATTAGCGCGGCCAAGGCATGCGCATTGGAACTGACAATGCCGCCGGGCGGGATGGGGTCTCCGGGCAGCGCGATTTCATCCCCGGTCGCCAGAATGCCGATACGCGGGCGCCGATGCACGGCAAGCCAGGGGTTATTGCTGGCCGCCGCAAGGCCGATATCGCGCGCCGTGAGGCGCCGCCCAGTGGCAAGCAGCGTTTCGCCCTCAGCGAAATCCAGGCCGCGCTTGCGCACCCAGCGCCCTGGCGTGACGCCTTCCTTCACCACAACAGCGCCATCGGCGGCTTCGGCATCTTCCTGCAACAGGATCGAATCGGTGCCTTCGGGCAAAAAGCCGCCGGTGAAAATCCGCACTGCCTGACCCGGCCCGACCGCGCCCGCAAAGGGATGCCCCGCCGGCGCCGCGCCAATCACGGCAAGCCTCGCGCCCAAAACGCCATCCGCCGCGCGCAGTGCATAGCCATCCATGGCGGAGACCGCCGCCGGTGGCTGCGTGAGGCGCGCCAGCACCGGCCGCGCCAGCACGCGCCCGGCGGCTTCGGGCAGAGCAATGGTCTCGGCGGCGGTGGGGCTCAGCGCGGCCAGGATGCGCGCGCGGGCTTCCTCAACCGGCAGCAAGCCGCCCTTCTCAGCCACCGATGAACTCGCCCGATTTACCGCCGACCTTATGCACCAGGCGAATATCCTCAATCCGCATGCCGCGATCCACTGCCTTCACCATGTCATAGACCGTGAGTGCGGCGATGCTGACCGCTGTCAGCGCCTCCATCTCCACCCCGGTCTTGCCGGTCAGTGTGACGGTGGCTTCGATGATGATGGCATCATCGCCTTCCGGTTCCAGATCAACCGCAACCTTGGAAATCATCAGTGGGTGGCAGAGCGGGATCAGATCCGATGTGCGCTTGGCGGCCATGATCCCGGCCAACCGCGCCACCCCAAGCACATCACCCTTGCCCGCGCGGCCTTCGCGAATAAGCACCAGTGTTTCCGGCGCCATCACAATCCGCCCGCGTGCGGTGGCCGTGCGCGCAGTCTCGGCCTTGGGCGAGACATCCACCATGGCCGCGCGGCCGGCAGCGTCAAAATGCGTGAGGCGCTGGTCGGTCAGGACACGTCCACCAATTCGCGCGCGGCGGCAGCCACATCCGCCTGGCGCATCAGATGCTCACCCACCAGAATGCAGCGCGCCCCGGCGGCGGCCATGCGGCGCACATCATCAGGGGTGCGTATCCCGCTTTCGGCCACCGGCAGGCGATCCGCCGGCACCAGCGGGACGAGCGCTTCGCTGGTCGCCAGATCCGTCTGCAAGCTGCGGAGATCACGGTTATTGATGCCGATCAGGCGCGTCTCAAGGCCAAGGGCACGGTCCAATTCGCGCCGGTCATGCACTTCGGCCAGCACGGACATATCAAGGGAGCGTGCGATATCTTCCAATTCGCTTGCCTGCGCATCGGTCAGTGCCGCCATGATCAGCAGAATGCAATCGGCGCCCATGGCGCGGGCTTCGAACACCTGCCAGGGATGGATCATGAAATCCTTGCGCAGCACCGGCAGCGCACAGGCGGCGCGCGCGGCTTCCAAATGCTCCACCGCGCCTTGGAACCAGGGCGCATCGGTCAGCACGGAAAGACAGGCAGCGCCGCCCGTCTCGTAAGCGCGGGCAAGCGCCGCGGGTTCAAACGGATCACGGATCAAGCCGCCGGAAGGCGAAGCGCGCTTGATTTCGGCAATCAGCCCGGTGCGGCCTTCGCCAATGCGCTCGCACAGCGCGCCCACGAAATCGCGCAAAGGCGGCGCTGCCGCCGCGCGGCGTTCGATTTCGGCCTGCGGCGTGATCTCCATCCGTTCGGCGACTTCGCGCGCCTTATCGGCCAGGATACGGGCCAGGGTGTCAGGGACCGATGCAGTATCGGTCGAGGGCACCGAGATATGGGGTGCGTTCATCCAGCAGTGTCCTTGGGGGGGCATAACGCCCGAAGGCGCGCCAATACTCCAAAGGCGGCGCCTTCGTCTATGGCCTTGGCGGCCAGCGCCACCCCGGCCTTGAGGTCCGCCGCCTTGCCGGCGACGATCAGCGACGCCGCGGCATTCAGCAACACAACATCGCGATAGGCGCCATGGGCGCCGCGCAACAAGGCTTCCAGTGCGGTGGCGTTTTCCGCCGGGTCCCCGCCCTTGAGCGCCGAGGCCGGGGCGCGGGGCAGCCCCGCATCTTCCGGCGTCACGGTAAATTCCCGAATGGCGCCATCTTCCAGCGACACCACCTGGCTTTCACCGGATAGGGTGAGTTCATCCAGCCCCTGCCCATGCACCAGCCAGGCGCGTTCAGTCCCAAGGCGCGCGAGTGTCTCCGCCATCGGGCGCAGCCATTGGGGCGAAAAGGCGCCGGTCATCTGCCGCGTGACGCGGGCGGGATTGGCCAGCGGCCCCAGCAGGTTGAAAATCGTGCGCGTGCCCAATTCCATGCGCGGCCCGGCGGCGTGGCGCATGGAAGCGTGATGGCGCGGCGCCATCAGAAACACCATCCCCGCTTCGCGCAGCACTTCGGGCAGCCTTTCCATTGGCACATCCAGCGAAATGCCAAGCGCCGAGATCGCATCCGCCGCACCTGAACGTGATGAGAGCGCCCGATTCCCGTGCTTCGCGACCGGCACGCCGCAGCCCGCCACCACCATGGCAGTAGTGGTCGAGATGTTCAGCGTGCCCGCCGCATCACCCCCGGTGCCGACGATATCCATCGCCCCCGGCGGTGCTTCAATCGCCACCATCCGCGCGCGCATGGCGCGCACCGCGCCGGTCATTTCCTCCACCGTTTCGCCGCGCACGCGCATCGCCATCAGCATGCCCGCGATCTGCGCCGGTGTGGCTTCGCCGGCCATGATAATGCCGAAGGCTTCCTCGGCCTCGATCTCGGTCAGGCGGGCGCCGTCAGCCAACCGTGCCAGGATGGGTTTCAGCGACATGGGATCAGGCCGGGACGGCAGCGCCATGGCTGGCGCCGGCCAGTTTCAGGAAATTGCGCAAAAGGTCGTGCCCATGGGCAGAGGCGATGCTTTCCGGGTGGAATTGCACGCCCCAGACCGGCAATTCCCGATGCGCGAGGCCCATGATCAGCCCATCTTCAGTCCAGGCGGTGGGGCGGAGGCATTCGGGCAGGGTTTCGCGTTCCACGATCAGGGAATGATAGCGCGTGGCAGCGAAGGGGGAGGGCAGGCCCGCGAAGATATCCGTCCCGCCATGATGCACATCCCAGACCTTGCCATGCACGGGTTCCGGCGCGCGGATCACGCGCCCTCCGAAAGCCTGGCCAATCGCCTGATGGCCCAGACACACGCCCAAAATCGGCAGCTTCACCTCGGCCGCGAGCGATATCAGCGGCAGGCAGATGCCGGCCTCATTCGGCGTGCAGGGGCCGGGGGAGAGCACCACGGCTTCGGGCTTCATCGCTAGCACCCCTTGCGGGTCTATGGCGTCGTTTCGCCTGACCTCCACCCGCGCGCCAAGATCGCCCAGGAAGTGGAAAAGGTTGAAGGTGAAACTGTCATAATTGTCGATCAGCAGGATCATGGGCGTGATCCTTGGGCCGAAGGGGGGGAAGAATCAAGCGGTGGGCGTGGCGCCCCCGCCAAGGGCAGGTTAATTTCGCAGTATGGATGGCTGGGAGAGGCAGAAATGACCAATAGAAGGGCGATTCTGGGCGGCGGTCTGGCAGCGGCCTTTGCCGGCGCGGCGCCGGGGCTGCTGCGCGGCGCCTCTGCCCAGCCTGCCGCGCCGGGTGCCGCTTCCCGGCCCAATATCATCATGATCATGGCCGATGATGTCGGCTACTGGAATGTCGGCGCCTATAGCCACGGCATGATGGTGCCCACGCCGAACCTCGACCGTCTGGCGCGGGAAGGGATGCTGTTCACCGATCATTACGCGGAACCCACCTGCACGCCAGGCCGCGCTGCCTTCATCACAGGGCAAATGCCCATCCGCACGGGGCTCACCACGGTTGGGCTGCCGGGCTCACCTATCGGCATTGACCAGCGCGACCCGACGCTTGCGACGGTGCTGCGCGCGCAGGGTTATCGCACGGCGCAGATCGGCAAGAATCACCTGGGCGATTTGAACCGCCATTTGCCGACGGTGCATGGCTTCGACATGTTTTTCGGCAATCTCTATCACCTCAATTCGGAAGATGAGCCGGAAGACCCCGATTGGCCGACCGATCCCGGCTTCAATGCGCGCTATCGCCCGCGCGGGGTTTTGGATTGCGTGGCACTGCAAGCGGATAATCCCGCGCCGGTGACGGATGCGCGCTTCGGCCCCTGGGGCGCGCAGCGCTGCACGGATACCGGGCCGCTCACGCGCAAACGCATGGAAACGGTGGATGATGAATTCGTTGATCGTTCGCTGAGCTTTATTGAAGACAGCGTGCGCGCGCGTCAGCCCTTCTTCCTGTGGCACAACCCGACGCGCATGCATATCTACACGAATCTGCGCCCGGAAAACCGGCTGCTCGCGCGGCCCCATTCATCGGGTGATGACATTTATGGCGCCGGCATGATGGAATTGGATGCGCAGGTCGGGCGCATTCTGGACCGCGTCGATCAGCTTGGCATTCGCGACAATACGATCATCGCCTTCACGTCAGACAATGGCGCCATGGCGGCTTGGTGGCCCGATGGCGGCACCACCCCATTCCGGAGTGAGAAAGCCACCACCTGGGAAGGCGGCGTGCGTGTGCCCATGCTGATCCGCTGGCCGGCGCGCATCCGCGCGGGGTCCGTTTCCAACGGCATTCAAAGCCACATGGATCTATTCACCACCTTTGCCGCTGCGGCAGGTGTGCCTGATGTCGCGGCGCGGCTGCGCGCCAGCCATAATGTCCATATTGATGGTGTGAATAACCTCGCGCATTGGACGCAAGGTGCTGAAAGCGCGCGGCAAGTGCAGATCATGTATAATGAGGCTCGGCTGAGCGCGCTCCGCTTCGGCCCATGGAAGGCGCATTTCCAGACGCGTGATGGTTTCTTTGATGCCTTCAGCGAAAGCGCCCTGATCTTCAATTTGCGCATGGACCCTTTTGAGCAACGCGATGGGCATCGTTCCAACCTGCTCGCCATGCGTAAGGCGTTTTTGGGTGGGCGGATCATCGACATCATGGCGGAGCATCAGGAATCGCTCCGCGCTTTTCCACCGCGTCAGGCGGGGGGCTCGCTGCGCCCGAGATGACGCCCCCCGCCCTTCGATCATGTCGCGCTGGCCTTACGCATAGAACCAACCACTTGCCGCATAAAGCAGCGGCATATTGATGAGCAGGTTGAAGGGAAAAGTGATGCCGAGCGAGGCGGTCAGGTAAATGCCTGGGCTTGCTTCTGGCAGCGCCGCGCGGCAGGCAGCCGGCGCATCAATATAGGATGCGCTGGCGCAAATCGCGGCGAAGACAAAGGCGCCGCCTTGCGACAGGCCAACCAGCCAGCCCGCCATCAGCCCGGCCAGGCCGAAGCAGATTGGCGCCAGAATGGCAAAGCCCGTCATGAAGCGCCCCACCTCAGCAAAGGCCCGAATTTGCCGCGCCGCGGTCATGCCCATTTCAAGCAGGAACAGCATCAGGAAGCCGCGGAACAGATGTTCGTAGAAGGGCGCGATCCGCCGCCATTCCGCATCGCTCGCCATATAGCCGATGAACATGCCGCCCGTGAGCAGCAGAATGCCCCGGCCCCGGAGCGTATCAAGCAAAAGCTCACCCAGGCGGAAATTGCCCTTACTGGTCTGATTGCCCCAGCGCCCAATGGCGAGTGAGATGATGACGGCGAATTCCATGAGCGCGACAATCGCAGTCATATAGCCTTCCGCCGGGGTTTCCATGGCGCGCGCAAAGGCGATGGCGGCGAAGAAGGTAACACTGGAAACCGAGCCATAATGCGCCGCCACCGCCGCTGCATTGGAGACATCAAAACCACCCACCCGGCGCAGCACCGCATAGCAGGTGACGGGAATGGCAATGGTCATGGCGGCGGCGGCGGCGATCAGGGTTGAGACATCGCTGAAGGAAACCTGCGCAAGTTCGCGCCCGCCCGTGAGGCCAATGGAAAACAACAGATAGATCGAAATGAGCTTCAGCACCGCTTCGGGCAATTCAAGCTCGGATCGGATGAAGCCCGCCACCGCGCCAAGCGCGAAGGCGAGCACGATGGGCGAGAGCAGATTGGTGACCAATAGGTCCAAGCCGGGCATGGGGATGGTTCCGTCCAGATGAAGGGACCCGCCCCATAGGCTGTGCAAAAAGATAAATAAAATACATTGTATCTATTTTATCGTTCTATAAAATAGAACTATGAACCGCCTGAACCTGCGCCATCTCGGCTATTTCCGCGCTGTCGCGCATGAGGGAAACCTGACGCGCGCGGCAACAAAGCTTGGCCTTTCGCAATCCGCCCTTTCGGTGCAGATCCGCGATTTGGAAGCGCGGCTGGGGCACCCGCTGTTTGAACGCACGCAGCGCAAGCTGGCGCTGACCGAGGCCGGGCGCATCGCGCTTGACCATGCGGATGCGATTTTCGCGACGGGCGAAGAATTATTGGCGACGCTGAAGGGCGAAAATGCCGCCCAGGCAACCTTGCGCATTGGCGCGCTGGCGACGCTTTCGCGCAATTTCCAATTGGCCTTCCTGCAGCCCTTGCTGGAACGGGGCGATCTTCATTTGGTGCTGCGCTCAGGCGGGCCCGCAGAATTGCTCGCTGAATTGCGCGCGCTCAATCTTGATGTGGTGCTGATGGATCGGCTGCCGGCCGCCGGGCATGGACCTGCCTTGGTCGGGCATCGCGTGGCGCGGCAGCGCGTTGAGCTTTTCGGCACGCCCAAAAGGCTTCGTCAGGTGGGCAGCCTGCCGGAATTGCTGGCGCGCCATCCGGTGATTGTGCCGGGGCCGGAAAGCGGGCTGCGCGCCGAATTCGAAGCCCTAGTCAATCGGCTGCGCGTCGCCCCCCGCATCGCGGCCGAAGTTGATGACATGGCGATGATGCGCCTGCTCGCGCGCCAGGATGTCGGGCTTGCCGTGATGCCCGCCATTGTGGTGCGCGATGAACTCCGCGCCGGGACGCTTATTCGCGCAACGCAGCTTTCGGGCCTGATTGAGACCTTCTACGCCGTGACCATCGCGCGGTCCTTTCCGAATCCATTGTTGCGGCCCTTGCTCAAGGCGCGCCCGTCGGCGTTGGAAGGCTGAGGCGCTGAGGCCTATTCGGCGCGGATATTTCCCTCACGGATCACCGGTGTCCACTTTGCATGATCACGCGCGATCAGCGCGGCGAATTCCGCGGGGCTTGAGGCAATAACATCGGCAGCCTGCACGCGCTGAACGGTTTCCTTCACCTCGGCTGAGGTGATGATGGCGCGGAAGATGCGGTTGGACGCCGCCACCACATCATCCGGCATGCCGGCGGGGCCCACAATGCCGTGCCAGGTCATCGCCTCAAATCCCGCAAAGGTCGCGGCCACGGAGGGCACACCCGGCAGCGCCGCAACAGGGGCTGGCGTGCCGATGGCAAGCGCACGCACGCGGCCTTCGCGAATGAAGGGAAGTGCCGTGGAAACAGAGGGGAAGGAGAATTCCGTCTCACCTTGGATCAGGCTGCGCATCACATCAGCGCCACTACGGTAATGCACGGCCGTCAGCTTCACGCCAGCGCGGCGGCCCAGAAGCTCGGCGGCCAAATGGCTGACATGGCCAACACCCGGTGAGGCATATTGAATGCCATCAGCGCGCGCCCGCGCACGCGCGAGCAAATCTTCCAGCGTCTGCACCGGCAGATTGGCGGGCACGATCACCGCAATCGGCAGATTGACCAAGTGCGAGACAGGGGTGAAGGCGCGCATCGGGTCGTAATTCAGCGCCGGCTGCAATTCCTTGCCGATGCAATTGGCGCCAAGATCCGCCATCATCAACGTATAGCCATCCGGCCGACTTTGCGCGACGAAAGCGCCCGCGATGGCACCGCCAGCGCCGGAACGGTTTTCCACCACCAGCGCCTGACCATTGGCCTGCGCGGCAAAGCCATTGGCAACCAGGCGAGAAAGCGTATCCACCGCGCCGCCAGCGCCGAAGGGCACGATCAGCCGCACCTGCCGGTCAGGCCAGGCGCCTTGCGCGGAAACCGCCGAGGGCAAAAGCGAAGTAAGGCCAAGACCGGCAAGGCCACGGCGAGAAATGGAAATGGAAATGGACATGGCAAGAAACCTCCCGTTTTGCCCTATTTTGGCACGGGCTGGGCTTCCTGCAAGCGCTGCGGCGCGGTTAAGGTTTCGGCTGAAAATTCAAGAAAGGCCAACCCTATGACCTGGTCCATTGTTGCGCATGATCCTGCCACGGGCGCCTTTGCGGTGGCGGTCACCACCTGCAATATCGCGGTCGGCGCCACCTGCCCTTTCCTGAAATCGGACGTTGGTGCCGTCAGCACACAATCCATGAGCAACCGCTATTTGGGGCCTGCTGTACTGCAGGGCCTGGAACGCGGCCTCACTCCCGCCCAGGCAATTGAAGCGGCGCTGGTGGGCGATGAAGGCAAGGGCCTGCGGCAAATCCACGCCGTGGATCGCCATGGCCGCAACGCTGCCTGGACCGGCGATAATTGCGTTGAATGGTGTGGGCATCTGAGTGGCGATGGCGTCAGCGTCGCCGGCAATATGCTGGCAGGCGGCGCCGTGGTGCAGGCAAGCTTTGACAGTTTCCGCGCCAACAGCGGCCTTGCGCTACCGGAACGCCTCATCACGGCGCTGGATGCCGGCCAAGTGGCAGGCGGTGACAAACGCGGTAAGCAATCTGCGGCCCTGGTGCTCACTACGACCGAGGATTTCCCGGACATCAATCTGCGCGTTGATGATCATCCCGAACCGCTTGCCGAATTGCGTCGGCTGCTTGGCTTGTGGCGCATTCAGGCCGAGCCTGGGCTTGCTTCCCGGCCCAGCAAGGCTAATCCTTCCGGCGAGACCGATCTTGATGTGATTGAAGCCGCCTGGATTGCGCGCGGCCTGGATTTGCGCCTGAGCCGCCCGTGAAAGGAAAGTTTTGACCATGAAGACTTATCGAATTGCCGCCATGGGTGGCGACGGCATTGGGCCGGATGTCATCAAGGCGGGCTGCCGTGTTTTGCAGGCTTTGGCTGAAAAGAATGGCAGATTCGCGCTGAGCTTCCAGGATTTCGATTGGGGCAGCGATTACTATCGACGCACCGGGCGCATGATGCCGGAAGATGGTCTGAAGCAGCTTGAAGGCTTTGACGCGATTTTCTTCGGTGCGGTCGGTGCACCGGATATTCCTGATCATGTCACGTTGTGGGAATTGCGCCTCGCGATCTGTCAGGGCTTTGATCAATATGCCAATGTCCGCCCGACGCGCCTTCTGCCTGGCATCAAGGGGCCATTGCGCCCTGATCTGGGTGAGCAGATTGATTGGGTGATTGTGCGCGAAAACAGCGAAGGCGAATATGCCGGCGTTGGCGGGCGCGCGCATCGCGGCTTGCCGATTGAAGTCGCCATGGATGTTTCCGTCTTCACCCGCGAAGGGGTGGCACGCATCTGCCGCCATGCCTGTGAAGTGGCCATGGCGCGCCCGCGCAAGCATTTGACGGTGGTGACGAAATCCAACGCGCAGCGTCACGGCATGGTGATGTGGGATGAGGTGTGCGCGGAAATCACCACGCAATATCCGGCCCTCACGGTCGAGAAAATGCTGGTGGATGCCATGACCGCGCGCATGGTCATGAAACCTGGCAGCGTTGATACCGTGGTCGCTACCAATCTGCATGCCGATATCCTTTCTGATCTCGCGGCAGCTTTGGCCGGTTCACTCGGCATTGGCGCCACAGGCAATATTGATCCGTCGCGCAAGCGCCCTTCCATGTTTGAACCCATTCATGGCTCGGCTTTTGATATCACCGGCAAAGGCATTGCCAATCCGCTTGGCGCTTTCTGGACCGCTTCTATGATGCTGGAACATTTGGGCGAGGCGCCAGCAGCAGCACAGTTGATGCACGCGGTGGAAATGGTGACACGGCGCGGCGATGTGCTGACGCCCGATCTTGGCGGTAAGGCGACGACGGATCAGGTGACAGACGCCATCATCAACGCCATTCGCGGCGTCAATGTTTAGACGCATTACAACAAAGGAAAAGATCCATGGAATTCGTTGATCTCAGCCGTGAAATCTTTCACCGCACGCAGACACACCCAAGCCACCCGCCCGTGGTAATGACGGTCTGGGGCGATCATTCTGAAAAGAAGGTAGCAGGTAATACGACGTTCACCAGCAAGGCGCTCTATTTTTCCATGTCGGACCATGCCGGCACGCATGTGGATGCGCCGGTGCATTTCGATCCGCGCCCGGATGCGCTTTCGGTCGAACAAATGCCGCTTGAGAAATTCTACACCAGCGCGATTTGCCTTGACCTTTCCCATGTGCCGCTGAAACACGCGATCACGGTTGCGGAAATGGAAGCCGCACTCGCCAAATCAGGCCAGGAAATCCGCAAGGGCGATACGGTGCTGATCTGGATGGCAACCAATGAAAGGCTGCTCGGCAAGCCTGGCTATTTGCATGACTTCCCAGGCCTTGCGCTAGAATCCGTCCATTGGCTTGCGGATCGCGGCATTGGCATGTTTGGCGTGGAAGCGATCAGCCCCGCACCCGAAGGTGAGTTGAATTTCCAGGCGCATATGGCCTGCGCGGAACGCGGCATTACGCATATGGAATGCCTTGCCAATCTGGATAAGCTCATTGGCCGCGGGCGCTTCACCTTTATCGGCTTTCCACTGAAAATCAGGGGCGGCACGGCAAGCCCCATCCGTGCCGTTGCCATGTTCCCCTGATATCCTTTGGGATCAGCGCCCGCGAAAACGTGGCGGGCGCTTTTCCCGGAAGGCGGCCTTGCCTTCGGCGAAATCCTCTGACGCGCGAATGGCGCCCATGCGCTGGCCATGGATCGCCATTTGTTCCGAAGGACCGCGCGGCAGGATTTCATCGGTCACCATGCGCTTCAATTCCGCAACTACCATGGGCGCCATGCCGGTCAGTTCCACAGCCCAGGCCTTGGCAGTTTCCAAAGCCTTGCCGTCTTCCACCACCTCATTCACCAACCCGATGGAAGCAGCACGATCCGCATCCACGGTGCGGCAGAGCAGCATGATTTCCATCGCGATCTTATGCGGAATGCGGCTGACGAGGCCGGCGATCATGCCACCCGTCAGGCCAAGCTTCGCTTCCGGATAATAGAATTTGGCGCTTTTGCCGCAGACCAGCAGATCGGCCATCATCGCCAGTACAATGCCGCCGCCCACACACCAGCCTTCAACCGCACAAATTACGGGCTTGAGCGGCCGATAGCCGACACTTGGAATGGTGCGCCACAATTCCGGCGGGTCCGAGACATCAGCGCCAAAGGTAAAGGCGCGCGTGCCGGCGGCGGTAATGATCGCGCAGCGCAAATCATCGCGCGCTTCAAATTCGCGCATCGCGGCCTGCACCGTCTCCCCCATTGGTTTGCTGATGGCATTGCCCTTGGCGGGGTTGTTCAGCGTAACGATGCGGATCGGGCCTTCATCGGTGACAGTTACATGTTCCATGTCAGTTTACTTTCGCTCCTGTTCTTTCGATCACGCCCTGGAAAACGGCGCGATCTTCGCGGATACGCCGGGCGAAGGCATCACCTGTCTCAAAAGCGGGCCGCAGCCCGCCAATTGCCATGCCGGAGGCAACCGCCGGCGCGCGCAGCGATTCCTCCAAGCTGGCCGTAATGCGCGCTTGAATATCAGCTGGCGTGCCTGCAGGCGCAGCAATGCCGAACCAGGACATGGCGCCGCGTTCCGCAAGGCCCAGTTCCAAGAGTGTCGGCACATCCTTGAATTCCTCATGCCGCCGATCGCCAAAACTCGCGAGTGCAATCAGCCGGCCATCACGCACACCTGGCAGCGCGGCAGGGTCGCAAATCATCTGAATGCGCCCGGCGAGCAGGTCGATGAAGGATTGCCCGGAACCGCGATAAGGCACGTGTTCAAGCTTGATGCCGGCAGCCTCGGCAAAGATTTCACACTGCAATTGCGTGATGGTGCCATTGCCGGCGGAACCAAAGCGCAATTCGCCCGGCTTTTGTTTGGCCAACGCCACCAGATCACGGATATGCCGCGCGGGGACCGAGGGATGGATGATCACAAAAGCATCGGAAGCTGCCACGCGGGCAATCGGCACAAAGGCACGATCCACATCATAGGGAAGCTGCATCATATGCGGGCTGATGGTGAAAATCGCCGTCGGGAAAAGCAGCAGCGTATGGCCATCGGGCCGCGCGCGCGCCACCAGATCAGCGCCAATAGTACCCCCTGCCCCGCCGCGATTTTCAATCACCACGGTTTGGCCCAGCACCTTGCCCCATTCCTGCACCAAGGGACGCGCGACATTATCAGTGCTGCCGCCCGGCGGGTAAGGCACAATCAGGCTAATGGGCCGATTGGGCCAGGCTGTTTGAGCAAAAGCGAAAGCTGGCAGCAATAGCCAGGAAAATAGCGTGACAATCCGCCACATGGTTCAATCCACCGCTTCAGCGCGGAAACCATTGCCCCAACGCTTGATCCGCCCGCGCGATGGTGATGGGAAATGCCCGAAGCAGAGAATGGTGGAGGTATCACAGGCGCATTCCATCACGCGCCGCCGCGTGGCCGCGGCCTGCACGGGATCACTATCGGCACGCATCGAAATTTCCGGATAGCGGGTCTGCAAAGGCGAATGGATCAAATCCCCTGTCGCAAGCGCATCAGCACCTTTTTTGCCGAGCCGCACAGCCACGTGATCCGGCGTATGGCCGGGCGTTGATTCCAACTTCACCAGATCATTCATCTGATAGTCATTAGTCACAAAATCCACGCGCCCCGCTTCCACCACGGGCAAGACGCTATCGGCAAAAACCGGCGATGGCGCCTTGGCGTGTTCCCTTTCCCAATGGGCATATTCTTCCTTCGCGAAAAGGTAGCGCGCCTTGGGGAAGCTCGGCACCCAGCGGCCATTCTCAAGCCGCGTATTCCAGCCGACATGATCCACGTGCAAATGCGTACACATGACGAAATCAATATCGCCCACGCCAAGCCCAAGCGCGGCCAGGTTGCGCATATAGGCTTCGCTCTTCATCTGGTGCCAGAAGGGATGCGTCGGGCGGTTCTTGTCATTGCCGACGCAGGTATCAATCAGGATGTTATGATGCGGCGTGCGCACGACCCAGGATTGGATGCAAAGCACAAGCTTGCCCGTTGCCGGATCAAGCGCCTGGGGTTCCAGCCATGCGCGATTTTCGGCCAGCAATTCCGGCGTCAGGTTCGGGAAGAAGGTCAGCGGATCGAAGATAGGTCTTTCTTCCTCAACAACCCGTTGAATCGTGAGCTCGCCAAGCTGAAAACCTTTATCCATGGACTTTTCCCTTTGCGCAATTCGGGTAGCATAGCGCGGCTGGCGGGCGTTGACAGTCCCGGCGGAAGGCTTTCCGCTGGCCCCTGGAAGACACGCCGAGGAGGACGAACATGGCACAGGAACATCATGGCGCTGTCATTGTTGGCGCGGGCTTCGCCGGGCTTTACCTGCTGTATCGCCTGCGCGGGCTTGGCATCCCGGCCATTTGCCTGGAAGCAGCGGATGATGTGGGCGGCACTTGGTATTGGAATCGCTATCCAGGTGCCCGCTGCGATGTGGAAAGCATGCAATATTCCTTCTCCTTCTCTGAGGAATTGCAGCAGGAATGGCGCTGGTCTGAACGCTTTGCGGCGCAGCCGGAAATCCTGGCCTATGCGCGCCATGTCGCGGAACGCTATGATCTGCGGAGCGACATTCGTTTTGAAACCCGTGTGACGGATGCCGCCTGGGATGATGCGGCCGGGCTTTGGCGCATTGCCACCAATCGCGGGGAGAGGCTGACGGCGCGCTATTTCTTCATGGCGACCGGGTGCCTTTCCGCGGCCCGGCTGCCCGATGTTCCGGGCCTTGCCGATTTCAAAGGGCAGCAATTCCATACTGGCTATTGGCCGCATCACAAGGTTGATTTCACCGGCCGCAGGGTGGCGGTTATCGGCACCGGGTCTTCCGCCATTCAATCCATCCCCGTGATTGCTGAACAGGCCGCGCAGCTCACGGTGTTTCAGCGCACACCCAATTTCAGCATCCCATCGCGCAATCGCCCGATGGATGATGAATACGAACAAGGCTGGAAGGGCGATTACGCCAATCTGCGGCAGAAGGCGCGCATGATGCGCACCGGCATTCTGTATGGCCTGAGCGACACGCCTGCGATGTCCGTCAGCGCCGAAGAACGGAAAGCGGAATACGAAAAACGCTGGGCTGCCGGCGGCACGGCCTTCATGGGGTCCTTCCGCGATCTGCTGCTGGATCAGGCCGCCAATGAAACGGCAGCGGAATTTGTACGCAGCAAGATTCGCGAAACCGTGAAAGACACTGCGACAGCCGAAAAACTCTGCCCACGCAATCACCCAATCGGCACCAAGCGCATTTGCGTGGATACGCATTATTATGAGACCTATAACCGCCCCAATGTCACGCTGATTGACATCAACGAAGCGCCGATCACGCGCATTACCGCAACTGGCATTGAAGCGGGCGGAGTGCAGCATGATTTCGATGACATCGTTTTTGCGACAGGCTTTGATGCCATGACCGGCGCGCTGCTTGGCGTTGATATCAAGGGCCGCGCGGGTGAATCCCTGAATGCCAAATGGGAAGCGGGGCCGCGCACGCTGCTTGGCATCATGACGGCAGGTTTTCCGAACATGTTCATGATCACGGGGCCGGGCAGCCCCTCCGTCCTCAGCAATATGATCGTTTCCATCGAACAGCATGTGGATTGGATCATGGATTGCCTGGCGCAAATGCAGGCCAAGGGCCAGACCACCATCGAAGCCGATCGTAGCGCGGAAGATAATTGGGTAGAGGAAGTGAACAAGGTCGCGCATCGCACGCTCTACCCACGCGCAGCATCCTGGTACATGGGGGCCAATGTGCCGGGCAAACCAAGGCTGTTCATGCCTTATGTGGGTGGCGTTGGAAATTATCGCGTGCTTTGTGATGAAATCGCTGCAGATGGCTATCGCGGCTTTCATTTTGGCGGTGCTGAACGGCCTGCCGCAGCGGCGGAATAGGGGGGAGTCTCATGACACTTGATGCAGGCGCACAACATGTTCTCAATCTGATCAAGGAAGCCAAGCGTCCGGCCTTCAATACACTGACTCCCGCCGAAGCTCGGGAGGTTTCCGCCGCTTCCCGCCGCGTGATGCAGCCAGACCCGCCCGAGGTCGCGCTGGTGGAAGATTTGAAATGCCCGGGGCCCGCCGGCAAGATACGCTTGCGCCGCTATCGCGGCATCGGCACCGATCCCGAAGCGGCACTCCCCTGCCTTGTCTATATGCATGGTGGCGGCTGGGTGATTGGTGATCTGGACAGCCATGATCAGGTCTGCCGGCGCCTTGCCAATCTCAGCCAGGCTTGTGTCATTGCCATTGACTACCGCCTTGCGCCGGAACACCGCTACCCGGCCGCGGTCGAAGACTCGGCCGCAGCCTATAGCTATATTTGCCGACAGGCGAAGCGCCTTGGCATAGATCGTACCCGCATCGCAGTGGGCGGCGATAGCGCTGGCGGCAACCTTGCTGCCGTGCTGGCGCTTATGGCGCTGCATGGCGAACTCCCCATGCCGGACTATCAGGTTTTATTTTATCCTGTCACCGATATGGCGGGTAATCCGCCATCCTATGATCGCTTCACCGAAGGCCTAGTTCTGACGCGCGATGTGATGAAGTGGTTCATTGCGCATTATCTCGGCCCCAAGGAAAAGGGCATTGACTGGCGCGCGTCACCCTTGCGTGCGCCATCACTAGCTGGCTTGCCGCCGGCTTTCCTGATGACAGCGGGCGTTGATCCCCTGGTGGATGAAGGCATTGCCTATGCGAAGCGCTTGGATGAGGAAGGCGTGAATGTCACGCATGTTCATGTCGCGGATCAGATCCATGCCTGCCTGACCATGGGGCGCTTCATCCCGAAATCCGATCTGGTGCTGCAACACGCCGCCGCCAGTCTGCGGGCGCATTGGGGAAACTAGTATCAGCGCTTCACGCCCAGCTTCATTTCGCGATACCAGATGTAAAGCCCCGCCCCCACCAGCACCAGGATGCCAAGGAAATCCCAGGCATCCGGCATTTCTGCCCAGATCAGGGCACCAAGCGCCGTGGTCCAGATGATTGCCGAATATTCAAAGGGGGCAAGCAAGGAAGCCTCTCCTTTACGGTAGGCATCCGTCATCATGATTTGCGCAATCGCGGAAACCAATCCAATGCCAGCCAGCAGCGCCCATTGCACGGGGCTTGGCCAGACCCAAACAGGGATCATCGCAATCCCGGCCAGCACAGACGAGAAAAACGCAAACCAAAACACAATGGCAACGCCGCTTTCGCCGGCCTCACCCATTTTGCGAATGGTGATCATGGCCAAGGCCCAAGCCAGCGCGCCCAACAGGCAAAGCCCTAGTGCCAGCCATTGCGTATCCGTGGTGCCCTGTTCGGGCCGCACCATCAACAGCACGCCGCAAAACCCGACCAACACCGCAAGCCAGCGGCGCCAGCCAACCTTTTCACCCAGAATCGGCGTGGCCAATAGAGTCAGGAATAGCGGCATGGTGAAGCCAAGCGCCGTTACCGTCACCAGTGGCAGATGGACATAGCCGTAAAAGGACCCGACCATCCCAACCATGCCGAAAATCATGCGCAGCACATGGCTGCCAGGGTTGCGCATGCGCAGCGCCGCCAAGCCTCCCGCGCTGATGATCACGGGCAAAAGCGGGATCAGCGCGAAGAAATTGCGGAAGAAAATTACCTCGGCGACTGGAATGCCTGTGCCGATGGTCTTGGCGAAAGCGGCCGAGATGGAAAAGCTTGCCGCAGCCAGAACCACCAGAATGACGCCACGGCGGCGCGCACGCCGGGTCCGGGCGGGATCTTGGGCAGGGGAATCGTTTTGGTTCATGCGACTGGCGGAGCAAACCTAACCCGAAACGCGCCTGAGGGGCAGAGGTTTTGTTCCGCCGCTTTCTGGCCTAGCCTATGCAATCAAACTGACACTCAGGAAACGCATGACTGATTTGATCTTTCGCAACGATGCCTATGCTGCCGAGATCGGCGCCAAGGTGCTGGCTGCCTCGGCCGAGGCGATCGTGACGGACCGGACGAATTTCTACGCCCAGGCGGGCGGTCAGCCCGGTGATACCGGTGTGCTGCGCTGGCCGGGCGGCGAGGCGCGCATCGCCAATACCATCAAGGGGCCGGAAGATACGGTGCTGCATGTGCCCGAAGCCGGCGCTGCTTTGCCGGAAGTGGGGGCGACAATCACGCTCGCGCTTGATTGGCCGCGACGCCTACGCCTGATGCGCATGCACACCACGCTGCATTTGCTGTGCAGCCTAATCCCCGGCGCGGGGGTTACGGGCGGGCAGATCGGGCTTGAGAAATCGCGCCTTGATTTCGACCTGCCGGAACCACCCAGCAAGGAAAGCCTGACCGAAGGGCTGAATGCGCTGATCGCTGTCAATTACCCCATCACGCAGGAATGGATTTCCGAAGCGGAACTGGATGCGAACCCCGGCTTGGTGCGAACGCTTTCCGTGCAGCCGCCGCGCGGTGCCGGGCGCATTCGCCTCGTGCGTATTGGCAGCGCTGATGCGCCGATTGACCTGCAACCCTGCGGCGGAACGCATGTGCGCCACACCGGCGAGATCGGGCGTGTGGAGGTCACGAAAATCGAAAACAAGGGCAGGCAGAATCGCCGCGTTTCCCTGGTGCTGGTGGAGGATTGATCCATGCATGATCTGGTTTCAACCGAATGGCTTGCCGGCGCTCTAGGCGCGCCTGATCTGATGGTATTCGACGCCACCAAATGTTTGCCCAATGAACCCTTTGACGGCCTGACCAAATATCGTGAAGCGCATATCCCGGGCGCGCGTTTTTTCGATATTGATGTGGTGGCCGATCCCGACACCAATTTACCGCATATGGCGCCAACGGCTGGCCGCTTTGCGCGGCTGATGGGGGAAATGGGCATCAGCAATGCAACGCGCGTGATCTTCTATGACCAGAAAGGGCTGCAATCCTCGGCGCGCGGCTGGTGGCTGATGAAGTTGTTTGGGCATGAAAAGGCGGCTGTGTTGGATGGCGGTTTGCCGAAATGGTTGGCCGAAGGCCGTGCGACTGAAACTGGCGATGCGAAATCCGCCGCCCCCAGCAGCTACACGCCGGATTTCCGCGCTGATCTGGTGAAAGGCATTGGCGATGTTAAGCGCATCATCGCCAGCGGCAGCGCGCTGATCCTGGATGCGCGCGCCAAAGGGCGCTTTGATGGCTCAGCGCCGGAACCGCGCCCGGGCCTGCCTTCCGGCCATATGCCAGGTGCGAAAAGCGTGCCCTTCAATGAATTGCTCAATGCTGATTTCACCATGAAGGATGCGGCAGCGCTGCGCGCACGTTTCGCTGCAGCCGGGGCAGATGGCAGCAAGCCCATCGTCACCAGCTGCGGCACCGGTGTCACCGCGTGCATCCTTGCACTCGGGCTGAGGCAGGCCGGGCTTGGTGATGCCGCGATCTATGATGGTTCCTGGACCGAATGGGCCGGCAGGCCTGAAACCCAAAAGGAAAAGAGTAGCTGATATGGCCGACAACAACGCCAAACACGGGCAAGGCTTTGCCACACGCATGTCTCATGCCGGGCGCGCGGGAACGCGAGCGCATGGCTTCGTGAATCCCGCCGTGCATCGCGGGTCCACCGTGTTGCACCCGAATTCCGAATCGCGCCGCGCTTTCCAGAAGGATAAGTGGAACCGCGTAATGACCTACGGCACCGCCGGCGGTCCCACGCAGTATGCTTTGGAAGATGTGGTGGCGGAGATTGAAGGCGGCACGCGCTGCGTGCTGGTGGGTACCGGCCTGGCTGCCGTGACGGTGCCGCTCATGGCCTATCTGAAGACCGGCGATCATTGCCTGATGCCAGATTCAGCCTATGGCCCCGCGCGCAATGTTTGCAATGGGCTGCTCAAGGATTGGGGGATCGAGACCACCTATTACGACCCGCTGATTGATGAGGCCGGCATTCGCGCACTGATCCGCCCGAATACCAAGGTCGTTTATACCGAAAGCCCGGGCAGCCACACCTCCGAAGTACAAGATGTGCCAGCCATTGCGCGTGCGGCGCATGCGGCGGGCTGCGTGGTGATGATGGACAATACCTGGGGCATTCACCACTTCATGCCCTTCCAGCATGGTGTGGATGTTTCGATCCAGGCGCTGACGAAATATGTCGGCGGGCATTCGGATGTGCTGCTTGGTTCCATCACTGTGAATAGCGAAAAGGATTATGAGATTGTGCGCGGCGCGGCCTCTCAAATGGGGCATTTCGCCGCACCGGATGATTGCTGGCTGGCGCTGCGTGGTGCGCGCACCATGCCTATTCGCTTGCAGCAGCAGGAAAAAAGCGGGCTTGAAGTGGCGCGCTGGTTTGAAAACCGGCCAGAGGTGCTGAGCGTGCTGCACCCTGCCCTGCCATCTCATCCGCAGCATGCCTTGTGGAAACGCGATTTTACTGGTGCCTGCAGCCTATTCGGCGTGGTGTTCAAGCCGCGCTATACGGAAGCGGATATCTTCAACTTCATTGATCATCTCAAGCTTTTCGGCATTGGTGCTTCCTGGGGCGGGTTTGAAAGCCTGGCACTTCCCACCACCGGCTTCATCACCCGCACCGCGACCAGCCCGGATATGGGCGGCTTCACGGTGCGCATTCATATCGGGCTTGAGGATGTGGGCGATCTGATCGCTGATTTGACGCAGGGTTTGGCAACGCTGCCGAAGTAGCGCTGCGCGTAACGGGCCGCCTGAGCAAAAAGGCGGCCCGAAGGGCGCTAGCGCTGGCTGCGCCCCGTCTCCACACCACGCTGATAGGCGCGCCGTTCATTTTCACGCGATTGGCCAACCGCCAAACCACCCGCCGCGCCAACGCCAGCGCCGATCAGCGCGCCCCAGCCGGCATTGCCGGAAAAAGAGCCAATCGCCGCACCACCCAGCGCGCCGGCCCCCGCACCAATCGCGGTGCTGCGCTGCTTGTCGGTCATATCCGCACAGCCGGTCGCAGCCAGCAGCGCCACGCAAGCAAAACCTGTTTTCCATTTACGAGCCATGGGAATCTCCTTGGCGTTTGCCGTATTTCGATCTTGCATCAGCGCCGCGCCGAACGCGCGGCGCAGGGGTATTGCGCGGCGGCAAAGCGCATCAGCCCATCGGCAGCACGCATGCCTTGGAACTGTGGATTGGCCGCCGACCAGGCAACAAAACTTGCTGCTACCTGATCCAAGGTGGGCGAAGGTGTCGGCAGGCAAAAGCCGGGGCGTGTGCCTTGGCGCTTATGCATCATATCGCTCGTTTGGCCTGAGCCCACTAGCACGCCATGGCAGAAATGGATCGCCGCCGCGTAAGCAGGTTCCTGCGCCGTGGCGCCACATAGCCGCGCTAAGGCGCCGCTGGTGCCGGCGCTGAAAGTCTCACCCGAAATGGCGCCACCCTGCGCCGAAGCCGGCAGCGCGGCGCCCAAAACAAGCGCACATGCCGCGATGGGAAGGAAAGAAGCAAAACCGCGTAACGCCATCACGCCCTCCTGTTCCGAAAGGAGATTTGAGCTTAGGCGCCGGGCCTTGGGCTTGGCAATCCAATCACGTCTGTATGCTGTGCACAGCGTCCCCGCATTTCCCGCAATAGCCCTCGATCTCCACCGTGCTGCGCGCCGCGGAAAAACCGGCCTTGGCGGCAGCAGCGCTGATCGCCTCAGCCACGCCGTGATCGGAAATCTCCCGCGTCGCACCACAACCGCGACAGATCAGGAATTGATGCGGATGGTCATGCGCGTGATCGTGATGGTGCCCATGCCCATCAAGCGCCTCCGCACAACCCATGAAGGCATTCAGCCGTTCCAGACGATGGATCAACCCCTGTTCCAGCAGAAAATCGAGCGCGCGATATACAGTTGGCGGCGCAGCCTTAGCGCGGCTTGCCTTCAATTGATCAAGCAGCGCATAGGCGCCAATCGGCGCTTCCGCTTCCAGCACCAGGCGCAGCACCTCTCGCCGCAGCGGTGTCAGCTGCACGCCGCGCGTCTGGCAAAGCGCCTCCGCCCTTTCAAGCGCCGTCAAATGATGACCCGAATCATGCATGACGCTTCCTAACAGAAGTCACGAGTGTTATAAAGTAACAATGTCACCAATCGCTATCCCTTTCCCCGCCCCTGCCCGCGAAGCCTTGCTGGCCGCGCTGACGCCCGATGCCGCGGGGCTGATCCCGGCAATCGCCCAGCAGCATGATACGGGCGAAGTGCTGATGATGGCCTGGATGAATGCGGAGAGTCTTTCTGAGACCCTGACAACCGGTCGGGTCTGCTACTATTCACGCTCCCGCAAAGCGCTGTGGCGCAAGGGGGAAACATCCGGCCAGGTGCAAATGCTGGTGGATCTGCGGCTTGATTGCGATGGCGATACAATTCTGCTGCTGGTGGACCAGCAAGGGGTTGCCTGCCATACCGGGCGGCGCAATTGCTTCTATCGCGCACCGCGCGGCGATGCGTTGGCCAATATCGCGGAGCCACTGATGGACCCGGAAGCGCTTTACCGCAAATGATGCCTATTCCCATCACGGTGCTGACCGGCTTTCTGGGCGCGGGCAAGACCACGCTGCTCAACCGGCTGCTCAAGCATCCTGACATGGCGGGCAGTGCTGTTCTCATCAATGAATTCGGCGAGATTGGGCTGGATCATCTGCTGGTCGAAAAGCTGGATGAAGATACCGTGCTGCTCAATGCCGGCTGCCTTTGCTGCACTATTCGCGGCGATTTGCAGCGCGCTTTGCGTGATTTGGCGCTGAAGGCCGAAGCCGGGCATGAAATGCGCCGCGTGCTGATTGAAACCACCGGCCTGGCTGACCCCGCCCCCATTCTGCAAACGCTGATGAGCGACCCGGTGGCGTTGCGGTCCTTCCGATTGGATGGGATCGTGACGGTGGTGGATGCGGTACTTGGTGCGGCCACTTTGGACGCCCAGATTGAAGCTGTGAAGCAGGCCGCCGTGGCGGATCGGCTGATCCTGAGCAAGACGGATATCGCAAGCGCCGATCAGATCAGCGCGCTTGAGACGCGGCTACGCGCGCTCAATCCCGGCGCACCAATCAGGCACGTTGTGGCGGGAGATGTCGCACCGGATTTCCTCTTTGGCGCGGGCGGCTTTGACCCCAGCGCAAAGATCGCCGAGGTTGCTGCCTGGTTGGCGGCAGAGGCCGCGCATCACCACCATCACCACGACCATCATCATGACCCGAACCGCCATGATGCCCGCATTCAGGCTTTCGGCCTGACTTTCACTGAGCCCCTTCCCTGGGAAGGTTTGGCGAGTTGGCTTGAAATGCTCGCTATCACGCGCGGCGCCAGCATTCTGCGGCTAAAAGCGATTCTGAACCTGCAAGGGGAAGATCGCCCGGTGGTGCTGCATGGCGTGCAGCATGTATTTCACCCGCCGGAACGCCTGGCCGCCTGGCCAGCAGGGCATGATCGGCAATCACGCCTGGTCTTTATCCTGCGGGATCTGGACCGCGCCGTGGTGGAAGAAGGCTTGGCCGCCTTCCTGCAAGCGGCGCGTAACAAGGCTGCGCTTGCCGCCGGTGCGAAATGATTCCGCCGCGCGGCAATCTCCGCTAATAACCCGCCATGCCCCCTACCCCTTTGACCTTCGAAACCCTCTCTGGCGCGGCGCTCACTGCGCGGTTGGATGCGCTGGCTGGCCTGCGCATCCGCGTCTTTCGCGAATGGCCGTATCTTTACGATGGCGATGCGGCGCATGAGGCGCGCTACCTTACGGCTTACGCCCAAAGCCCCGGCGCCTTGGTGGTGGCGGCCAGCACGGCGCAGGGGGAGGCCGTTGGCATGGCCACCTGCCAGCCAGGGCATGAAGCCAGCGAAAAGCTCCGCGCTTCCTGGGCCAGTGCTGGGCTGGATGCGGCGACGCTATGTTATTTCGGTGAGAGCGTATTGCTGCCCGAATATCGCGGCCAGGGTGCGGGCGTGCGCTTCTTTCAGGAACGCGAAGCCCATGCGCGCCGCTTGGGGCTTTCCATCGCTGCCTTCTGTTCCGTAGTGCGCAATGAAAACGACCCGCGTCGGCCGCGCGATTACACGCCGCTGGATAAGTTTTGGCGTAATCGCGGCTATGAAGCGCGGCCAGATATCTCCACCGTCATGTCCTGGCGCGAAGTGGGCGATACCCGCGAAACACCGCATGTGCTTTCCTTCTGGATCAAGCGGCTTTCATGACGGAAGCCGCCCCCATCCGCCTTGGCTTGCTGCAATATCCGGTGGGGCACCCAGCCTCCATCGCGGATTTCGCCAAGGGGCTTGATCGCTGGCTGGAAGAAGGCCGCGCGAGCGCGGATTTGCTGGTGCTGCCGGAATATGCCGCGGTGGAACTCGGCGCCGGGCTGAATGGTGGCGAGGCGACCGAAGCCGCAGAGCTTGCCGCCATGATCACCGCCGCACCGGACATCCTGGCCGTGATGCGCGACGCCGCGCGGCGCCACCGCATTTGGTTACAGCCCGGCACGCTGCCAATGCGCACACCAGATGGCCGCGTGATCAATCGCGCGCCTTTGATCACGCCAGAAGGCCGCGTCGCCTTTCAGGACAAGCGCGCCATGACGCGGTTTGAAACTGAACGCTGGGGCATCAGCCAAGGCGCTGATCCCAATGTGTTTGACACGCCCTGGGGCAGGATTGGCATTTCCATCTGCTATGATATCGAATTCCCGAAGCATGCGCGCGTGCAAGTCATGGCCGGCGCCTGGCTGATCCTTTCGCCAAGCTGCACGGATACGCTCGCTGGTTTCAATCGTGTGCATTTCTCGGCGCGCGCGCGCGCCCTGGAAAACCAATGCTATGTCGCGATTACGCCAACAATCGGTGATGCGCCCTGGTCCGCCGCGCTTGACGTCAATCATGGCCGGGCCGGCGTTTTTGGCCCGATGGATCGCGGCTTTCCGGCGGATGGCATCATGGCAGAAGGCGAAATGGATACACCAGGCTGGGTATTTTGCACGCTCGATCCCAGCCTGATTGAGACCGTGCGGCGCGATGGCGCGGTGCTCAATCACCGCGATTGGCCAAGGGCGCCGTTTGCACCCCCCAAAGCCGCCCTTTTCGCATGACGCTGATCTACATCATCGCCGGTGAAGCTTCGGGCGATGTGCTCGGCGCCCGGCTGATCGCGGCCCTGCGCAAGGCACGGCCTGATCTGAGCTTTGCCGGCATTGGCGGCGAACGCATGGCCGAACAGGGCATGCCAAGCCTTTTCCCCTACCGCGAATTGGCGCTGATGGGCTTGCTGGAAGTGCTGCCGCGCATCCGCCAATTGAATCGCCGTCTGGCAGAGACCGAGGCTGATATCCTCGCCCGCCAACCCGCCCTGCTGGTCACGATTGATAGCCCCGGCTTTACGCTACGGATTGCAGAGGCCGTGAAGCCGCAGGGCATTCGCGTGTTGCATTACGTCGCCCCACAAGTCTGGGCCTGGCGTCCGGGGCGCGTCAAAAAACTGCGGCACAAGATTGATCATTTGCTGTGCCTGCTGCCCTTCGAGCCTGCGTTTTTCGAAGCGGCAGACATACCAGTAACTTTCGTCGGCCACCCCGTGCTGGAAAGCGGGGTGGATCAGGGCAATGCCGCCCGCTTCCGCGCCCGTCATGGGCTGGCGGCAACCGACCGCCCGCTGATCATCATGCCAGGCAGCCGACGCATTGAAGCAACGCGTTTGCTGCCGATTTTCGGCGCCACGCTCACAGCGGTGCTGCCGCAAAACCCAGCGCTGCGCCCTGTGATCGCTGTCTCACCTATTGTTGCATCGCTGGTGCGTGAAGCGTCGGCATCCTGGCCAGCGGCACCCATTCTGGTCGAAGAAATCGCAGACAAACATGATGCCTTTGCGGCGGCGGCTGAAAATGGCGCGGGGTTGATCAAATCCGGCACATCATCACTGGAAATGGCGATGGCCGGCGTGCCGCATATCGTTGCCTATCGCGTTAACCCCATCACGGCGGCGATTGCGCGGCGGCTGATCAAGGTGCCGCATGCCTCGCTCGTCAATCTGCTCTGTGCGCGGGAAGTGGTGCCCGAACGCATTCAGGAAAGTTGCACACCCGAAGCACTTGGCGCCGCGCTGCGGCCCTTATTGCAGGACCAAGCGGTGGTCGCAGCGCAGCGCCAGGGTTTCGCGGAAACCCTGGCGAAGTTAAGCGCGCCACAAGGCACGCCATCCGAAGCGGCAGCGGCGGCGGTGCTTGCCGCCCTTCCATAGACTTTTCAGGGCTGCATATGCGCCCCGCCACACTGCACCCAATTCTGCCCGGTGATGAAGGAAGCCCCTTCAGACAGCAGGAAGCAGATCAAGGGCGCCACTTCCGATGGCTGCGCCACGCGCCCCAGCGGGATGCGCGCCAGCGTGCGTTCGCGGAAGCGTTCTGAACGGATAACCTCGGTCATTGGCGTTTCCACCGTACCAAAACCAACGCTGTTCACGCGAATGCCATAGCGTGCCCATTCGCCTGCCGCAGTCATGGTGATGCCAAAAAGCCCGGATTTGGCGGCGGCGTAATTCACCTGGCCGATGCTGCCCCTTTTGCCGGCGGTCGAGGAGATATTCACAATCGCACCTGGCCGTTCCTCACCGGCGCGCGCACGTTCGATCATGTGCTTGCCCACCGCCTGCTGCATCAAATGGCAGCCGGTCAGGTTCACATTGATCACTTCCTGCCATTGCCGGAAGGTCATTTTCTCGATCATCGCAGGCCGCGTGATGCCGGCGCAATTCACCAGGCCATGCACGGCGCCGAAACGCGCCACGACATCCGCCACGCATTGCGGGCCGAATTCTTCTGCTGCGACATCGCCTTCAATCGCCATGGTGCGATCCCCGGCGAGCGCTTCCGCCACCTGCATCAGCGTTTCGCGGTTGCGTTCCACCATCACCAGATTGCCGCCAAGCCCCAGCACCAATTCGGAGATGGCGCGGCCAATCCCCTGCCCCGCGCCAGTCACGATGATGGTCTTGCCTGTGAGTGCCATCGGATTCATCATTGTCGTTTTCCTCCTTATCTTGTCTGCAAAAACTACGCTTTCAATTCAAACGCAGCCCACGAATCAACTCTGGGCTGGGCTTGGCGTCTCCGCGTTCGACACGCTTGACGATATCTGTCAGCGCTGCATTGGCCGGCGCATCAATGCCGATTGTTGCACCCTTATCCACGACAAAGCCGTTCAGATATTCAATCTCCGTCCGCCGGCCCTTCACCATATCCTGGCCCATGGAAGGCCGATGCGCGCCGCCACCACCCTTGGATGTTTCAGCCAAACGATGCTCATCATAACTCTGGCGCGCTGCCGCATCGCCCTCACCAGCGCGGGCGATGATTTCGGGATCCAGGTGGAAAACCTCCTCCAGATCATAGCCGAGCGCCTGGCCGATGCGTATCGCCTCAGACCCCAAACGCGCGGCAAAACCGCGAATGGCATCATCGGCCACCATGTCGCGCGTGGTCAGCCCCGTGCAGGCGGAAAGCCCATTGCCCATGACATTGGCCACAAGTTTGGACCAGCGCTCGCCCCAAAGATTGCTGGTGGTCAAGGCACTATCGGTCAGCCCGACAAGCTTCGTGATGTGTTCCGCGCGCGGTGAAATCCGCCCATGCGGTTCGCCCACGCGAAACACCATATGCGATGTTCCACTTTTGCCCGCCGCGCGCCGCACATGGCCAGGCTCCGCCAATTCTACCGTGATCAGGCTGGCAATCGCGCCCAGCACGCGGCCCCAGCCGACAATCCCCGCGATCACTTCCTCATTGATGCAATTTTGCAAGGATACAACGTAACCACCCGGCGAGAGATACTGCGCAATCATCGTGGTCGCCCAAGCGGTA
Source organism: Roseomonas sp. (assembly GCA_020249505.1). Taxonomy (GTDB): domain Bacteria; phylum Pseudomonadota; class Alphaproteobacteria; order Acetobacterales; family Acetobacteraceae; genus Neoroseomonas. Next base: position 28,723 of record JADCFN010000014.1, read on the forward strand.
TCGTAAGACTTCATGCACATGAAGGCGATATCAATCGGCTTTTCTTTAGCCAGAGCCTGCACTTCCGTCAAATGCAGCGCGCGCGGCTTCACGGTGAATTCCGGCACATCGCGCAAATGGGTGATCTTGAGGCCCGTCTTGCGCATCGCCTCCACATGTTCGGGCCAGGGGTCAATGAAGGTCACATCCTCACCCGCCTGGACCATATGCGCGCCGGCATAACCGCCAACAGCGCCCGCACCGAAAATCGCTATTCTTGGCTTCATCGCGTTTCCCCAACTTAAGCTGGCGCGATGCTCCGCCCGGAATCGCCCGGCGGCAAGAGGGGGTCAGTGTTGCGCCTTGATCGCTTCTTCAATCGCGAGCGCCCATTTCAACGCGCGCCGCCCGGCAGCCCCATCAACCACCACTGGCCCCCGCCCCTGGCAGGCCGCAATGAAGGCCGCCTGTTCGGCTTCCAGACTGTCATGATCCGTCCAGGTGGCCCGATCCACGCCATGGCCCGGCATGGTCTCGACTGGCTCCGCCCCGCCCCGGCGCAGCACCGCAAGGGACCGCGTCAGGAAATCCACCGCCATTTCGCCTTCGGTCCCCAGCACACGAAGCCGCCTTTCCATGGCGAGCGATACCCGCGACGCCGTGATGGACGCCGCCCGCCCGCCCGGAAAGCGCAACCTGGCCACGGCGAAATCGGGATGGTCGGATGCAATGGCCGCCCCCACCGCCTCCACCGCCTCCGGCTCCCCGCCCGCCAATTCCATGACCAGGTCCAGATCATGGATCATCAGGTCCAAAACCACGGAGACATCCAGGCTGCGCGGGCGGAAGGGCGCAGCGCGCATCGCTTCAAAAGACAGCGCCCGCCCACCGGAAGGTGCGGCCATCACAGTCCGAAACGCCGCCGAAAACCGTTCAATATGCCCCACCTGCAACACGCGCCCCTGGCGCGCGGCCAACGCAATCAGCCGATCCGCCTCATCAAGGCTCGCCGCAATGGGCTTTTCGATAAAGACATGCCGCCCGGCTGCCAGCGCCTGTTCCGCCAGCGCGTAATGAAACCGCGTGGGCGCGGCGATGATCACCGCCTCCGCCGCCGCGATCACTTCCTCTGGCGCCAGGGCCGGGGCGCCGACCTCCCCAGCGATCTGGGCGGCCCTCTCGGCCGAGGCATCATGCAGGCCGATCAGGTGGATGGCAGGGTTGGCGGCGGCCTTGAGCGCATGGAATCGGCCAAAATGGCCAACCCCCAAAATGCCAAGGCGAAGCGGGGCGGGGTTCACATTCATGCGCTAAAGCTACACCTAAGCGGGGCGGGCTTGCATCCCCTGAGGTGCCTCGCCATTGTCCGCCCGCTCAACCAGGGGATTCCACCAGCCCATGCTTCATTTCGCGCGCTGGAAACAGGCTGTCATTCTCGGCGTTTGTCTGCTCGGGGTGCTTTTGTGCCTGCCGAACTTTATGCCGCGTTCGGCCTTTCCATCTTGGATGGAACCCCGCCAGATCAGCCTGGGGCTTGATTTGCGCGGCGGGTCCTATCTGCTGCTGGAAGTGGATTTGAACACTGTTGTGCGGGAAAGGCTGGAATCTGCGGTGGATGGTGTGCGCGGCAAGCTCCGCACCGCCAATATCCGCTATGTGAATTTGGCTGCTGATGGCCCGAACCGCCGCATGGGTTTCCGTGTGCTGGATCCGGCGCAGGTCAGCGCTGCGGCCGCGGCTTTGCGCGAATTGGCCGAACCCGTGACTCTGCCCACCGGGCAGAATGTCCCAGATATTGAGGTCACCACCGCACCCGATGGCACCGTCACCGCCACGCTGAGCGAAGCCGGGCTGCGCGCCAAGGCGAGTGCAGCGGTAGAGCAATCCATTGAAATCATCCGCCGCCGCGTGGATGAAACTGGCGTCGCCGAAGCGCTGATCGCCCGCCAGGGTCAGGCGCGCATTCTAGTGACACTGCCCGGCGTGGAAGACCCCAATCGCATAAAGGATTTGCTGGGTCGCACCGCGCGCATGACCTTCCATTTGGTGGATGAAAGCGCCAATCTGGCCGGCAGCCCGCCGCCTGGTGTGATGTTCCTGCCCAGCGAACGTCCCGGCGAACGCGTGGCGGTCCGCCGCAATGTCGCGGTGGATGGCAAGAACCTGACCAATGCCCGCGCCGGGCAGGATTCGCGCACCGGCGAATGGGTGGTGAATTTCACCTTTGATGGCACCGGCACCCGGCGCTTTGCCGATATCACGCGGGCCAATGTCGGGCGCCCCTTCGCCATTGTGCTGGATGACAAGGTGATCAGCGCGCCCGTGATCCGTGAGCCCATTACCGGTGGCCAGGGGCAGATCAGCGGTTCCTTTACCGTGCGCACCGCCAATGACCTTTCCGTGCTGCTGCGCGCCGGCGCCTTGCCTGCGCCGCTGACCATTGTGGAAGAACGCACCGTCGGGCCGGAATTGGGCGCAGATGCCATTCGCGCGGGCATGATCTCGCTCGCGGTCGGGACACTGTTTGTCTTTCTCTATATGGGTTTTGCCTATGGCGTCTTGGGCTGGTTCGCCAATATCGCGCTTGCCATCAATATCATCCTGCTGATGGCCGGGCTTTCGGTGCTGGGGGCGACTCTGACCCTGCCGGGCATTGCCGGGATAGTGCTGACGCTTGGCACCGCGCTTGATGCGAATATCCTGATCAATGAACGCATACGCGAGGAAGTAAAAAACGGGCGAACGCCGATCAATGCTCTGGAAGCCGGCTATACCAAGGCATCGGGCACCATCCTTGACTCGAACCTGACTAACCTGATCGCCATGGCCTGCTTGTATGGCTTTGGCTCTGGTCCGGTGAAGGGTTTTGCCGTCACGGTTGCCATCGGCACCATTGTGCAGATGTGGACGGCGACCGTGCTGACGCGGCTTTTCGCTTCCTGGTGGTATCGCCGGACGCGGCCCAAGGAATTGCCGGTTTTCCAGCGCCCAGGGCTCTCCCTGCTGGAAAGGCTGCGCCGCCCACTATTTCGTATTTTCCCCGATGGCACACGCATTCCCTTCATGCGTGGCGCTAAGATGGGGCTGATTATCTCGGCGCTGCTGTCCAGTATTTCCGTCGCCATTGCCTTTCATCCAGGGCTTGAAAAGGGGATTGATTTCAAGGGCGGGGTGGAGATGGAAATCCGCACACCAGGCCCTGGCGATATCGGCGTGCTCCGCGGTGCGGTTGCCGGGCTTGGGCTTGGCGATGCGACGCTGCTGCAATTCGGCGATCCGGCCACCTTCGCGCTCCGCCTGCCTGCGCAGGGCGATGAAGGCGGCGTGCAAAGGGCAGTCACTGCGGTGCGAGAGGCTTTGGAACGCGCCGCCCCCGGCACGCGCATCCTGCGAGTCGAGGCTGTTGGCAATCGTATTTCGGATGAGCTTTTCCTGGGCGGGCTGATGGCGCTTGGCCTGAGCTTCCTTGCCATGCTGATCTATATCTGGATCAGGTTTGAATGGCAGTTCGGCATCGCCGCCATCACCACGCTGATCCTGGATGCAACAAAAACCATCGGCTTCATGGTGCTGTTCGGCATTGAATTCAACCTGACCACCGTTGCAGCAATCCTGACCATCATTGGCTTTTCGGCGAATGACAAGGTCGTTGTCTTCGACCGCATGCGCGAGAATTTGCGCAAGTTCAAAGCCATGCCGCTGGAACAATTGGTTGATCTTTCGATCAATGAGACAATGAACCGCTCACTCGGCACTTCCATGACCTTGCTGCTGTCAGCGTTGCCCTTGGCGCTGTTTGGCGGTGATACGCTTTCGGGCTTCGCCTGGGTGATGGTGGTCGGCATTGTGATTTCGGCGGGGTCTTCGGTGTTTATCGCGGCACCGATTGTGCTGTTCACCGGGCGCAACCGGCTGCGCATGCCGGACGCCGCCCCACCAGACAAAGCAGAGGGTGCGGCGGCACGCTAGAACCTGCCCAGGCAGAGCAGGTTTCCTCCGGCCGGAATGCTGTTACAGTTCCGGAAATAGGTTTGCCGACGGCAGGGGATAAGGGCGCGTGGCGCAGCGCGGAAAAAGCGGGCTTGGGGGAAAAGGGCAAAGGCGCAAGCTGCCCCCTCAGACGCGCGCGAAAAACCTGTCCGATCAGGAACAGGAATTGCGCGCTGCCCTTTCCGGGCGCATGCTGCTGCTGCGCTATCAGCCCATCATCCGCCTGCGCAACGGCCATATCGCGGCTTTGGAGGGGCTGGTGCGCTGGCCGCGCCAGGAAGCGCTACTGCACGCGGGCGCCTTTGTACCCTTGGCGGAAAAACTTGGGCTTGCGCTCGATCTGACCCACGCCGTGTTGGAACGCGTCGCGCATGATTGGCAGCAGATGCCCTCTCCCAAGGGCGGGCTTGCCGTAAACATGCCGCTCAGTGTCCTCATGCTGCCGGAAATGCCGGCTCGCCTCGCGGCGACATTGCGCCAGCATGGCAAAAGGCGCGGGCCGCTTTTGCTGGAACTCACGGAAACCGAGGCCATCCGCGACCCATCGCGCCTGCGCCAAGTGATGATGCGCCTAAAGCGCCTTGGCATTTCAGTACTACTTGATGATGTGACGCTGGGCGATCATCGCTGGCGGCTTGCGGGCCTGCCCTTTGCCGGGGTCAAGCTCGACCGCAGCCTGATCGAGGCTTTGCCGAACCAGATGCGCGCGCGGCATTTCCTGCGCCGCATCCTGACCGATTCCCACGCCAAGGGCCGCTATGTGATCGCCGAGGGCGTTGCAAACCCGCTACTCCGCCGCACCACCCGCGGCCTTGGCGTGGATTTCGCCCAAGGCTTTTTGCTTGGCCAGCCCGAGCCGCCGCAACAGAACCGCGGCGGCCAGACGCGCCTCAGCCCTGCCAGGCGCGGCGGTAGAGCGCCATAATCGCCTCTGCATCCGGCACTGCGGGGTTATTGGCCGGGCTGCCGGAAGCCAAGGCCTGCGCTGCCATGGTCGGCAGCAGCCCGTCCCATTTCGCTGCATCAATGCCGTAAGCCGCCGGGGTAGGCACCGCCAATTCGCGGTTGAGTGCCGAAAGCTCCTCAAGCAGTTTCGCCCCCGCGCTTTGGTCGCCCTCATCCCGGCCCGCCACGCCAATGGCGCGTGCCGCTTCGGCGTAACGCGGCAGCGCGGCATTGAGCGAATAGGCTGTCACAGCGGGCAGCAGCATGGCGTTGGAAAGCCCATGCGGCACATGGAAATGCGCCCCGATCGGGCGCGACATGCCATGCACCAGCGCGACCGAGCTATTGCTGAAGGCAAGCCCCGCAAGTGTGGCGCCCTTCATCATCGCTTCCCGCGCTGCGGCGTTCGTGGGGTCGTGATAGACAGTCCGCAGATTGGGCCCGATCAGGCGCATGGCGCGCAGGGCATATTCATCCGATTCCGAATTGGCGCGACGAGACACCAAGGCTTCCAGCGCATGGGTCAGGCTATCAATGCCCGTATCGGCGGTGGTGCGCGGCGGCACGCTGAAGGTCAGTTCGTAATCCACAATCGCGGCCAAGGGCAGCGCGCCCAGCCCCGCGATCAGCATCTTCTCATCGGTTTCGGTATCGGTGATCACGGTGAAGCGCGTCGCCTCACTGCCCGTGCCGGCCGTGGTGGGGATGCAGATCACCGGCAGCGCGGCCTTATTCGCCTGGGCCGGCACCTTGAAGTCGCGCATTTTCGCACCCGCTGGTGCGGCGGCCAGGATGGTCATGGCCTTGGCGGTATCCATCGGGCTCCCGCCGCCAAAACCGATCAGGCAATCATAATCGTGCCCCTGCATGGCAGCGACGCCAGTGGCGATCACGGTATCGGTCGGGTCCGGCACGGTATCGCTGAAAACGCCGTAGCTGATCCCAGCCGCCTTCAAGGGGGCGAGCAGTTTTTCGACCGTGCCGGAAGACATCATCCAGGGATCGGTCACGACCAGCGGGCGCGACAGCCCCAGCTGCGCCAGCACCGCCGCCGCCTGACCGATAGACCCCCCGCCCATCACAAGCAGGCGGGGTGAGACGAAGGAGGTCGTCACTTAACACCCCCTTCGCGGATCATATTGATGATGCCGGAGAAATCCTTATCGCCACCGCCGCGTTCCAGATATTGCCGGAACAGGGACAAGGCATGCGCCCCGATGGGTGACGCCGTGCCGACCTGTTCCACCGCTTCCTGCGCCAGCCCCAAATCCTTCGCCATCAATGCCGCTGCAAAGCCGGGCTTGTAATCGCGATTGGCAGGGCTGGCGGGCACTGGCCCAGGAACCGGGCAATAGCTGGACAGCGCCCAGGAATTGCTGGTGGAGGTGGAGCAGACATCGAACAGCGCCTGATGCGAAAGCCCGAGTTTTTCCGCCAGAACAAAGGCTTCCGAGGTGACAATCATGGTCGCCGCCAGCATCATGTTATTGCAGAGCTTAACACCCTGCCCCGCGCCAGCGACACCGCAATGAATGACATTGCGCCCCATCTGCTTCAGGATCGGCTCGGCGCGCGCGAAATGCTCTGGCGTGCCACCCACCATGAAAGTCAGCGTGCCGGCTTCCGCCCCCATGGTTCCGCCGGAGACCGGCGCATCCACAAAGGCGCGGCCGGATTTCGCGGCAACATCGCGCGCGGTGGCGACATCAATGGTGGAGCAATCAATCAGCAGCGCATCGGGCGCGCTCGCCGCCGCCATGCCACCGGCGCCAAGCCAGGCATCACGCACATGCTGGCCCGCAGGCAGCATGGTGATGACATATTCGGCGCCGCGTGCCGCATCGGCGGCATTGGCCGCCGCTTTCGCGCCATTCGGCGTGACCGAGGCAATGGCGGCAGGCACCAGATCATAGACCGAGACCTCATGCCCGGCCTTGAGCAGGTTGCGCACCATATGCGCGCCCATATTGCCAAGACCAACAAAGCCGATACGTGCCATGGCTTGCTTCCTTTCCTGCAAATTCAACGGGTTTTTGGTTTGAGCGAGAGCCGCTTGGGCGCTTCGCCAGATCGGCGCGCCGCCAAGCGCGCCAGGATATCTTGCGGCCAGGGCGCCACGCGCCGCTTGGTCAGGTCAATGCTGAGGTAAAGAACCTCATTTTCCGCGACCTGCCAGCCTTCTTTGGCATGGAACATGAGATGTCGGCAGAGCAGGCGCTTATCGTCAAAATCCAGGACGATGCTTTCACAGGCGAGCGGCGCGCCTTCGCGCACTTCGCGGATATAGGCCTGCCAGGATTCAGCGGCGAAAGTGCCCATGCCGCGTGCACGATACTCAGGCCCGAAGCCAAGATCGAGCCACTGCACATCGCAGGCCATGTCAAAGACCACAAGGTAATAGGCCAGATTCATATGGCCGTAGTGATCCACCCATGCGGGCTTCACCTCGGTCAGGATCGGGCGTTCTGTCATGCGCGGTGAAGATGGGGGCGGTTGCCCGCCCCCGTCCCAATCAGTGGATGTCTTCGGATTTCGCCAGCGCTTCGCGCAGCTTCGCGATATTGAAGCCAGGGGCGCGCGCCATATCCAGGATCACCGCTTCCTTCCGCGCACCAAGATCAATCGCGGCGGGGATTTTCGTCACCACATCATGCGGGATCACCACCGCGCCGTGATGGTCCGCATGGATCACATCATCATGGGATACCTGCATGCCATGGATAGTGACCTCACACTTCAGCGCCACGATATGCACGTATGAATGCGAGGGATTGACCACCCCGGCAATGCCCTGAAAGCCCGGTGCGAACATCTCAAGGTCACGCACCGAGCCATTCGTGACAACGCCAAGCGCGCCAAGGCCCTTATGCACGGCGCTATTCACTTCGCCCCAAAAGGCGCCAACGCCGGGGGTGTCATCCAAATCCTGCAAGCAGACAATCGTCGGCAGCGAGGCATCGGCGACATATTCATACCAGCCGATCCGCATGGCCTTATCGGCATCCTTGCTGCGGCCAGAGGGATAAGCCGCGCGCTGCGTGCCGGTGCGCGCCAAGCCGCAAATCGGGGGGAGTTTCCGATCCACCGCCACAAAGGGGCGCACGGTGAAGCCATAATTGCGCCGATGGGGTGCGACGACTTCCAGCGCATTGCAGATGGTGGGCGTGTCCCAATTGCGCAGCGCTTCAAGATCGGCGGCGGTAAAGGGGTATTTGCTCATGTGTCTGTTTCCTCCAGGGGCGCAGCATCGGGCGAGTGGGGCTTTCGGTCAAACCCCCTTAACGCTGGCAAGCCCCTTTAATCCGCCTGCACATTCCCCTGGCGCACTACCTCCAACCAGCGCTGGCGTTCGCGCGTGACGAGCGCGGCGTAATCGGCGGGCGGGCCGCCGCGCGGGGTGGTGCCACGCGCGGCCAATTGCTGGCGCACCGCCGGGTCATTCAGCGCGGCCTGCGCCACTTCCGCCATACGCGCCACCACGGCGTCTGATGCCGATTTATGCGCATGCAGGCCGAACCAGGCTTCAGCCTCAAACCCCACCAGGTTGAACTCGGCACCCAGTTCCGAGACCGCCGGCACATTGGGCAGATCGGGCAGGCGTTCGCGGGACGTCACGGCCAGCGCGACCACATTGCCATTCTGGATTTGCGGCAGCGCAGTCGGCAGATTGTCAATCAGGCTATCCACCTCGCCGCCGATCACCGCGGTCATGGCCGGGCCGGCACCGCGATAGGGCACATGCTGCACGCGCACGCCGGCCAACTGGTTGATCAACTCCCCGGTCAGATGCGTCGAGGTACCATTGCCGGCAGAGGCGAAATTGCGTTCACCCGGCTTCGCCTTGGCATCACGCAGAAAGGCGCGGAGATCACCGCCCGGCACGCGGCGCGGATTGGCGACCCAGACATTCGGCACGGTCACAACCAACGTCACGGCACGGAAATCCGCTTCCGGATCATAGGCAAGGTTGCGGAACAGCGCCGGGCCAATGGCGTGGGAAGCAATCTGGCTTAGGAACAGCGCATGATCATCCGCTTCGCGCGCAAAGCGCCCGGCGGCCAGCGTGCTGCCAGCACCCGGCTGGTTTTCCACGACAACATTACGCCCGAGCCTGTCCCGCATGGCGGCTGCGATCAGCCGCGCCACCACATCCGTGGTACCCCCCGGCGGGAAGGGGCAGACCAGGCGCAAATCCTTATTCGGCCAGGTGGCCTGCGCGCGGAGTGCCGGGGCAGCAAGCAGCCCGGCAGCGGCAGCGATGGTGGTACGGCGTGTGACACGGTTCATATGGTGTAGCCTTCTTCCCGGTTTCCGCGACGCTTTGCCTGAATTGGCGCCCCTGGCAAGATGCGCCGGATGGAGTACCCCGCATGACCCAAAAACCCGACAACCTGCCGACCCATGATGTCGCCGGCCGCTTCGCTGCGCCCATTGACCAGACCGCGCATGAACCCGCGCATTGGGAGAAGGAGGCTGACGCGATCCGCCTGCTGCTGGCGGATAAAGAGCGCCATATCTTCACCACCGATGAAAGCCGGCGCGTGCAGGAAGCGCTCGATGCCGAAACCTATTGGAAGCTGCCCTATTATGAACGCTGGATTCACGGTTTTTCGAGTCTGCTCAAGGAAAAGGGCGTGCTTCAGGAAGCCGACCTTATCACCGAGGAAGCGCGGCTGCGCGCCGCTGGGGAAGACAAGGTGGAAGACCCGCCCGGCGGGCATCACCACCACCATCATGATCACGACCACGACCATGACCATGATCACCACCCCTATCAGGAAGATGATGATGCGGGGGTTGCCGTGCTATCCCCCCTGCAATTGCGCGGGCGGGCGGTGCGCAATCTGCTGATCGCGCGCGGCATTCTGACCGCGGCTGAAATCCGCGCCCAGATTGAGGCGATGGATAGCCGGGGTGAGCATCTCGGCGCGCGGGTTGTGGTGCGCGCCTGGACCGATCCCGGCTTTGCTGCGCGGCTTGCCGCCGATGCCGGTGCTGCGGTGGAAGAATTGGGCCTGTCGCGTGGGGAGACTGTGCTGACGGCGCTGTTCAATACGCCGGATGTGCATAATCTGGTCGTTTGCACGCTTTGTTCCTGTTATCCGCGAAGCGTGCTGGGCCGCCCGCCCGCCTGGTACAAAAGCCGCGCCTACCGCGCGCGCGCAGTGCGCGACCCGCGCGGGGTGCTTGCTGAATTCGGCACGCATTTGCCGGAAGGCACCAGCATTCGCGTGCATGATAGCAATGCGGAGCTACGCTACCTGGTGGTGCCACGCAGGCCCGCCGGGACGGAAGGCTGGGATGCGGCGAAGCTGGAACAGCTTGTCACGCGCGATGCGATGATTGGGGTGACCGAGGCGCGGGAGCCTTGATTACAGGCCGAGCCTTCCAGCCATTGCGGTCTGATGCCTGTCAAAATCAATAAGTTCAGCTAAGGCTGCCTTAATTGGCTTCTCGGCTTACCCTCAACTACAGGGCTGAACTGAATCGAAACGCACTTGTTTCACGCGCAAGTCCTGCGCGTTTGGTATGTCTATTGAAAAGCGGATCACCCCCTGCCGACAGGGACCCGTGGGCTGGGAAAGGCGGAACATGTATCCACGCAAGTCACGTAAACTCGTACGAAACGGCCGCGCACATTCAATAGTGCCGGGCACAGGAACAAATCTTGGGCAATTGGCATTGGTAAACTCCTGGAAACGCGTGAGTTTTGCCATCGCATCCCCCTCGCCATCCAACTCACTCCCCCACCCCTTACTCCTGACGTCATACGTCCCGTACCATACCGGGCTCGCCCATGGTTCCAGTACGAGACAGCCTTTGGGTAATTCTGGCAGGAAGATAATGTTCCATTATTGCAATCGTACATTTACTGAAATTCATGTAGTCAATTTCTTCTCCGTTTGGAGCTTCAGAACAACGGCCAATCCTTTCCGGGGTAGGTGCAGCGGCAGAACTACCCCCAGGGCAATCGCTTGAGATTGGTCGGGATTCCTGATTGCGGCGTAATGTGATTCATGGGTTACCTCGATTTGATGAGGTTTCTCCATGTCTTCTGCGTCACTCCTGGATCATTTTTC
>JADCFN010000015.1 GCA_020249505.1 Roseomonas sp.
GGTGACAGGCTGGGCAGAGATGGGGTAGTTTCCGTCACGGCGGGTGTGGCCTTTGAATGCGTGGGTTTTGAAATTCAACAGCAAAATCATACGATATCTCAAAAGAATATACCACATCCGCCAACTCTTGGTGAATAATGCGGGCTAAGCCTGTAGCGCCTTGGTAATTCTTGTGATCACGCTGTCCCAGTCACCAGGCTGTTGCTGGCGAAACAGCCGCATGTTGGGATACCAGGGCGAATCTTCCCGATCCAATAACCAACGAAAATCCGGCGCATAGGGCAGCATCAGCCAAACAGGTTTGCCCAAAGCCGCCGCCAGATGCGCGACAGACGTATCCACCGCGATCACCAGATCGAGTGCTGAAATCAGGGCCGCTGTATCGGCGAAATCATCAAGCTCAGCGGTCAGATCAAGCAGGCCAGAGGCTTGCAGTGTGTCTCGGTCTCTCTCCCGCACCTCCTTTTGCAGTGAAACCCAGACATCGCCGGATTGGAATAAGGGTGCCAAACGCGCAAGCGACATGGAACGATTGGCATCATTGCTGTGGGTGGTACTGCCGCTCCAGACAAGACCAATCCGGCGACCTGGCGGCAGGCGTTGCGCCCAGCGCGCTACTTCTTCTGCTGGCGTCTTAAGATAGCCTTCTGGCCAGGCGGGGATACTTTCAAGCCTGGTTCGGAAAGCAAGCGGCATGCTGAGTAACGGGCAATGCAAATCGAATTCCAAGGGCGCTTCATTATAGTTGATAACAATCACCTTCGGGTGAAAGCCTTGAAACAGCCGATGGAGAGGCTTTTGGACCGAAAGGAATACCGTCGCCCCACGCTCAGCGGCCAGTAAGGCATAGCGACTGAAATGGATCGTATCACCCAGTCCCTGCTCACAATAGGCATAAAGCATCTGATCCCGGAGCGGTTCCGCACCCCACCAAAGAGGCTTCGGATATTTGCGCGCCACCAAAGTTTTGGTCCGCAAATTGCGATATTCGTAGGCAAGCCATCCTTCTTCGAAACGCCCGAGTGTTAGTAGAGCAAAGGCACGATTGTGATGGGCTTCAGGATCAGCGGGCTTTATTTTCAACGCCCGATCATAAAAGCCGATGGCTTCTTCAAGTCGGTTCTGTGCGGCCAGGATGAAACCATGATTGATAAGGGTTAGAGGGTTGTCCAAGGCAAGGCCACGTGACGCCGCTGATAACAACAAGGCCCTTTCTGGCTGTCCCAAAAGGATCAGTATTTTACTGCGCCACAGATGGCCCTGGAGTGATTGCGGATTCGCCGTAATCACCGCCTCCGCCGCACCCAGGCTTTCTTGCAAATAACCCTGAGAAAGTAGCAGATCAACGCGACACAAAAGTGCCAGCTCCAGTCTCGGATTGATTGCGAGCACCCTTTCAATAATGGGCATCGCCTCCTTGTGGCGCTTCAGGTTACAGAGCGCTGAGGCCATGCTCGCCAAATAATCTGTAGAGTTTGGTCGCAGGTCAGAAGCTTTTTCATATGCGCAATAGGCATCTTCAAACCGCCCAAGCTCCGCCAATGCATTCCCGCGGTGAAAATGCGCCTCCGGCCGATCAGGCTCGGCAGCGATGATGAGGTCAAATTCTGCGATGGCTTGCGCATAGCGGCCAAGCTTGTGCAGCAAATTGCCCGCATTCTGGCGCACGTCAAATCCATTGGGATTGAGGGCTAGTGCGGTTTCGAAACTAGCAAGTGCATCCAAGTCACGCCCCTGCTGGGATAGGGCAAGAGCCAGATTACCATGTATTCCTGGATCTTTTGGTCTGATCTGCGCTGCGCGCTGCAGCCGGCTGACGCCTTCATCCACGCGCCCAGCCTGTGTTGCCGCCAAACCTGAGAGATGTAGCGCATCCACATGCAGCGGATCCGCCTGAAGTGCGGAAAGGCAGGCAGCCTCCGCCGCAGCCACATCACCTTGCTGGAGCAGGGCGATGGCTTCACGAAATTTGTTATCGGCGGCAGAAAGTGGCTCTCGCATCGGGGTATTGGCCCCTGGCTCATAGGATAGGGATCTAGAGCAAGTAATATGGCTTGTGGACGCAGAAAAAGGGTTAACGAGTTGATGTCACGTTCACGAGCTGCTGTCCCAAAAACCGGTCGCTGGGCCTTCGCCTGGTGAGATGCAGGAAAGCTTCTTTACCAAAGGTGGGTGCAACCTGCTCAGCTCGGGCGCCGCATCTTCGCCGGATCAGCCTCATCCCAAACACTCTCAGGCATGGGCAGGCCTGCAAAAACTTCCGGCCCCAGCGGTTGATCCGGCGCAATGCCCAAGCCTTCCAGTACCCACATCAATTGCCGCGAATGCTGGCCTGCATGCCAGACCGTGCGTTCCATGAATTCATGCATGGTCTGTTCGCCGTAATAGACATCAGCGCGCGCCGACCAATCCCGCGTGCGGCCGGGTCCATCGAACCAATCGGACATGCGCTGGCGCATTTCCTCGCAATAGGCGATCAGCTTTTCCCGCGTCGCGTCCTTTTCTTCCGGCACGCGCATATAGCTATCGAAGGTCAGCGGTATGCCGTTTTCATGTTCCAGAAAGGCATCGGCGATATTGGCGATATGCCAGCCAAGCTGCGCGAAGGAACGCGGGCGCTTGGGCAGCATTTGCGCCAGCGCGGCATCGGGCATTTGCGCCAGAAACCGCGCGCTGCCGGCCAAAATCGCATCCAGACGGCGGCGCATTTCCTCGATCGGCAGCATGCGCTGTTCACCGAGTTTGATGTCGCAAAGCTTGGCGATATCGCGCAGTACCTGGCCATTGGCCCAGGCATCGCCGCGCGTGACAATGGGCACTTGCCGAAGGCCGAAACGTGCGAGTTCATCATAAGCGCCTTCATCTTCCAGCACATTGCGGGAAATGAAGGGCACGCCGTGACGCGTGAGGAATTCCTTGGTGCGCAGGCAGGAAGAACATCCGGTCATCCAATAGACGCGAATGGCTTCATCCGGTGCGGTGATATTATTCATGGGCGTTTTTCCTCAGTCATTGCGTTTGGCGAGATTGGCAAGATACTGGATCACTTCATCGCGCCCGACAACATCGCCGTATTTGGCGTTGATATCGAAAAGATTGGCGTCATGCGGCCCATCATGGCGATCCCCCACGCATTCGCGCGGCACAATCACCCGGTAGCCATGCTGCACGCCATCCAGCGCGCCAGCACGCACGCAGCCGCTGGTCGAACAACCGGCCAGGATCAGCGTATCAACGCCGAGTGTCGCCAGCATGGGCGCAAGCGGCGTGCCAAAGAAGGGGCTTGGGTATTGCTTGACGATCACGACCTCTTCCGGAAGTGGCGCCACTTTCGGATCTATTTCAGCGAGCGGTTCACCCGGCACCAGATTGCGCAGTGCAGGCACCTTGCGCACGAACCAGCCGCCATCAGCGCCTGAGGGGTGATACATCACCTTGGTATGGATCACCGGAATGCCGGCCGCGCGCGCGGCATCCAGCAACGGCACGGTATCCGCCGCCGCGCGCACCACGCCTTCGGCGAAAAACGGTGAGCCCGGCGTAGTATAGGCAAGGGTGAAATCAATCACCACCACGGCCGGGTTTCGCCCATAGCCCACCTTGCCATCAAAAACGCCCGTGTAATTGTCTTCACGAGAGACCGACATCAGCGATTCTCCTCAATGCTCTTCTGGGAAATGACAGGCGGTGAAATGCTGCGCGCCACCTGAGGGCGTAAGCCCCGGGTCTTCTGTCACGCAAGCCACCGGCAGGCGCGTGCCCGCTGCCGTAACGGTATCACCACCGCGCGCAGCAATGATGCGCGCGCGTGGGCAGCGCGGATGAAAACGGCAACCGGTCGGCAGCGCGGCGGCTGAGCCGATCTCCCCAATCGGGCGGATACGTTCGCGCGTTCTTTCGCGCACCGGGTCCGCATGCGGCACAGCAGACAGCAACGAAACAGTATATGGATGGCGCGGTGTGCGATACAGCGCATCACGCGGCGCGATTTCCACTATGCGCCCCAGATACATGACCGCCACGCGATCACTGACATGCCGCACGACGGCCAGATCATGCGCGATGAACAGGTATGCAACGGATGAGCGCGCCTGAATCTCTGCCAGTAGATTGAGGATTTGCGCCTGCACTGAAACATCAAGCGCCGAGACAGGTTCATCGAGCACCACCAGCGCGGGATCAAGCGCGATGGCGCGCGCAATACCGATACGCTGGCGCTGGCCACCAGAAAATTCATGCGGGTAGCGCCCCGCCATGGCAGCACGCAGCCCAACCAGTGACAGCAAGGCGCCAACACGTTCACGCGCTTCCTGGCGCGACATACCCTGGGTTGTCATGGGTTCCGCGATGATCTGTCCAGCCGTCATGCGCGGATCAAGCGAGCCGTAGGGATCCTGAAATACCATTTGCATGCGCGGGCGCATGGCGCGCAATTCGCCAGCGGAAGCGCTGATCACATCGCGCCCTTCAAAACGGAGCCGCCCGCCGCTTGGTTCAATCAGGCGCAGCACCAGCCGGCCAAGGGTGGATTTGCCACTGCCGGTTTCCCCAACCAGGCCGAGTGTTTCTCCCGCCGCAAGGGTGAAGGAAACCCCATCCACCGCACGAACCAGGGCGCGCTTGGCGCCAAACAGGGTATTGCCGCCGCCGAAATTCTTTTGCAGCGCTTCAACCTCCAGCAGGGCGGTCATGGCGCGGCCTCCAGCAGTCCTGCCCTGTGGCAGGCGACCGCGTGCTGATCCGCAGTCAGGCTTGGGCGTTCGCGCAGGCAGCCGGCATCTTCGCGCATGGCGAAGCAGCGCTGCGCAAAGGCGCAACCCGCTGGCCGGCGTGCGGGATCAGGCGGCGCTCCGGAAATGGGCGCAAGCTTTGCCCCAGCGGGCGATTCCAAATCTGGAATGCTGCGAAAGAGTGAGATGGTGTAGGGATGGCGCGGCGCGCGAAACACTTCCTCCACCGTGCCGGTTTCCACCACGCGCCCGGCATACATGACCGCAACCCGATCCGCCTGGCGCGCCACTACGCCAAGATCATGCGTGATCAGTACCATGGCCATGCCATCGGCCTCACGCAAATCCGTGAGCAGATCGAGCACCTGTGCCTGTACCGTCACATCAAGCGCGGTGGTTGGTTCATCGGCGATCAGCACACGCGGGCCGAGCGCAATCGCCATGGCGATCAACACACGCTGGCGCATGCCGCCGGAAAACTGGTGCGGGTAATCATCAACGCGGCGCACGGGGTCTGGGATTTGCACCCGCGCGAGCAAGGCGATGGCCCTTTCGCGCGCCTCTGCGCGGGAAATCGGCAGATGGGCACGCAAAACCTCAATGATCTGATCACCAATCCGAAACACCGGGTTCAGGCCCGTCAGCGGGTCTTGGAACACCATGCCAATCCGCGCACCGCGGCGTCGGCGCAATTCCTCAGGCGAGAGCTGCAATAAATCCTCGCCTTCCAGCAGCGCTTGGCCGGCGATCACGCGGCCGGGCTTGGGCAGCAGGCCAAGCGCAGAGGTGAAGGTCACTGTCTTGCCGGACCCACTTTCGCCCACAATGGCCAGCGTTTCACCTGCCTGCACCTGCAAGGAAACATCTTCAACCAAGCGCACCGCGCCCGCTTCGCCCGGCACGGCAGCGGTCAGGTTCCGCAATTCGAACATCGCGGTCATAGCAGCTTGCCCGTATTGCGGCGCATTTGCGGGTCCAGCGTATCGCGCAGCCCATCGCCC
This sequence comes from Roseomonas sp., assembly GCA_020249505.1. Classification (GTDB taxonomy): domain Bacteria; phylum Pseudomonadota; class Alphaproteobacteria; order Acetobacterales; family Acetobacteraceae; genus Neoroseomonas. The sequence goes on from JADCFN010000015.1 coordinate 5,732, forward strand.
AGCAGGTTCAGTACAATCACGGTAAAGGCTATGCAAAGGCCGGCGGAAAGCGAAATCAGCGGATTGGTGGTGATGGCGGTTTGGCCTTCCGCAATCACATTGCCCCAGGTTGGTGTGGGCGGCTGCACGCCAAGCCCAAGGAAGGAAAGCCCAGCTTCCGCCAGAATGGCCGTGGCAGCGCTGACGGTTGCCACCACAATCACCGGCGGCAGCGCATTTGGGATCACATGGCGGATGATGATGGTCCAGGTGGAAAGCCCAATCGCCCGCGATGCTTCAATGAAGGGCCGCGGACGGATGGTGAGCACGACTGAGCGCATCACTGCCGCCACGCGCGGCGTATAGGCAATGGCCACCGCCAGAATAATCGAATCAAGCGTATTGCCGCGCGCCGCCACTAGCGCAAGCGCCAATAGAAACGATGGAAAGGCCAACATGATATCAATAATCGCGACCAGCGCGCGTTCCACAAAGCCCCCTGCATAACCAGCGATGGCTCCGAGCAGCGTGCCGGCGGAAAGCGAGATCAGCACAACGAAAAACCCGACTTGCAGCGAAACCTGCGCGCCATGGATCAGGCGGGAAAGCACGCAGCGGCCGAATTGATCAGTGCCTAGCCAATATGTCGCTGAAGGCTGCGCCAGCGTATTCATCAAATCCGTGCGCGTCGGCGAATGCGGTGCAATCCAGGGCGCGAAGAGCGCTACCAGAACCAAAAGCCCGATCCCAATTGCCCCTATCATGAAGCCAGGATGGCGCAAATAGCGGCGCAACGTGGCGCGTTTGCGCGCGGCATTATCTTCCAGCGCTTCCTCGGCTTCGGTCATAGCTGTCATGTGCGCCGTAGCCTTGGGTCTATCGCGCCATAAATCAGATCAAGCGCAGTATTCAGCAGCACAACCGCTGCCGCCAGCACCAGAACCCCAGCCTGCACCAGCTGGTAATCGCGCGACAAAATCGCCTTCAAAATGGTAGAGCCCAAGCCTGGTCGGCTGAAGACTGCCTCCACCAAAATCGCATTGCCCAAGGACCAGGCGAAGGTCACACCAATCACTGCGAGCACAGGGATCAGCGCATTGCGGAAAGCCAAATGCCAGACAATACGCCTCTCCGGCACACCCATGGCGCGCGCCACACGAATGAAATCCTGCCCCAAAATTTCCAGCATGGCAGAACGTGTGAGCCGCGCGATATAGGCCGCAACCGAAAGCCCCAAAACCAAGGCGGGCAAGGCCAGATGATGCAGGCCCTTCCAGAAGCCGGGCTCACTTGTCGCGCCCAGCGCCGGGAAAAGACCAAGTGCATGTGAAAGTGTGAGGATCGCAACCAATCCTAGCCAAAACACCGGAAAGGAAATGCCGCCCAAGGCCAGCAGCATCACGGCCAGATCAACCACGCTACCTTGGCGCACCGCTGCGATAATGCCGAGGGGCACACCAAAACATATGGCAATCGCCATGCCCGCGACGGCGAGCGTGGCGGAAGGTGGCACTGCGGCCCAAATCTCGGCCAGAGCGGGCTGTCCGGTCACCACCGAAACACCCATATCGCCCTGCGCTGCGCGGAGCAGAAACACGCCATATTGCTGCCAAACCGGCAGATCAAGGCCAAGGCGCGCGCGAAGGGTCGCGAGCGCCTCGGCCGTCGCGAAATCGCCCAGCATGTAAAGCGCGGGATCGCCCGGAATGGCCCGCATCAGAAAGAAGGCCACCGTGACGATCCCGACCAGCGCAACGATAAGCTGCGCCGCACAGCGGGCGAGGTAAAACAGCATCAGGCCCCGCGCAGCGATACCGGTGACGCATTCACCGTAAACAGGCTGTTCTGCACAAAGCCCTGCACATTCGGCCCATGGGCAATGAAAAGCCTATCGGCATAAAGCGGAATCACCGGCACATCTTCCATGGTCTGGCGCAGCAGGCGGTTATAGACAGCGCGGCGCCCAGCCAGATCAGGCGCGCGCGCCGCTTCCGCCAATAGATCATCAGCGCGGTTATAGCGCGATGTATTCAGCCCCGGCGGATGGGAACGCGTGTGATACAGCGTGACCAGCGGGCTATCCGGATCGGGCGGGCCAACCACCGCCGTGATGCAGGACTGCAGATTGCCCGAAGACCGCGCCTGCACATAGGCGCCGCGTTCCAGCACGCGCACCGTCGCCTGAATGCCGACCTGCTGCAAATCATTCGCGAGCGGCACCGGGAAACGGTCAAAGGGATTCAGGCCGACCGTGGTGATCTCGAACCGGAAATTGGAAACGCCCGCCTCCCGCAGCAGGGCGCGCGCACGATCCGGATCATAGGGATAGCGCGGCACGCCCTCATCACTAAATTCCTGGAAGGTGGAGGTGAGCACGCTGGTCGCTTCAAATTTGGTGCCGCGGAAGAAACCATCAATCAGCGCCTTGCGATTCAGCGCATGGATCATGGCGCGACGCACGCGCACATCGGCCAAAGGACCAGCCGTGGTATTCAGCACCAGATTGGCGGTGTTGTTCGCCGGGCGATCCAACAAGGTCACGCCATTGGCGCGGCGCAAACGCTCAATCACGTCCGGGCTTTGCAGCGCGAAGAATACATCCAATTCGCGGTTTTCGAGCGCAATCGCCGCCGCCGTTTCATCACGCACAACGCGGAAAATGATATCAGTCAGCGCCGGCGCACCACCGAAGTAAGCGGTATTCGCCACCAGCCGCACCTCATTGCCCGTCGTCCAACGGTCAAACATGAAGGGACCGGTGCCGATCGGGTTCATGGTGTAACGCTCACCAAGTTCAGTGACCGCGCGGCGAGAAACGATCCAGCCTTGGTTGAACGCGCAGAGCTTATGCAGGAAGCCGGAATTGGGTGCTTCCAGCACCAGGCGCACCGTCAGCGGATCAGGTGTTTGGACTTCCTTGAGCCCCGCAAGCTGCCCGCGATAGAGGCTGCCCGTGGCGGGATCCAGCACGCGTTCGAAGGAAAACTTCACATCATCCGATGTAAAGGCGCCATAATTCTTGTGCCATGTAACATTCGGCCGCAGCCGAAAGGTCCAGACCGTGCCATCGGCGGAAACCTCATGACCTGTCGCAAGGTCGGGCACGATTTCATTGGTGCGCTGATCATATTGCACCAGGCCGTTATAGATATGGCCAGCGATGGATTGATTTTCGATCTGGAAAATCCGCGCCGGATCCAGCACGGAAATATCAGACCCGAACCGCACACGCAGCGTGCGTGCCCCTTGCGCCATCACCGGCACGCCAAAGCCGGCCCCAAAGGCCAGCGCCGCGGCGCCGCCCATCCAGGCGCGCCGACCAAAACCCGGCGCCATACTCGTCTCAGCCATGTTTTTGCTCTCCCGATTTTGCTGATGCTGTTGCTGCTTCGCAGGCGAGGTTTGCCGGCGGATGCTCCTTCGGCCAATCGCGCGGCAAGCGCGCTGCAATGGCGGTAATGCCCTTGGCCAATTCAGCCGCGCGCGCGGCGTATTGCGGTGGGATCATGCGGGCCTCCTGCTGCGCCAATCGGTCGCACGCTCAAAGGCCATGGCGGCGCGGAACATCGCTGCCTCATTCCCCTGGCGCGTCATGATCTGCCAATGCAGCGGCAGCCCGGCTTCAGAAAAGCCCGTGCATTGCACGAGCGCCGGCAACCCCGCGAGGCTTGCGGGCGTCAGCATGGTTTCCATGGTGTAGTTGGAGGATTCCGGCTCCACACCCAGGCGCGGCGGCAGATGCAGCGTGCCAAAGCACAGCACCACATCATGCGCATCCCAGAAGCGTTCCATTGCATCGGTGAAGGCACGGCGCAGGCGCTGTGCGGCCAGATAATCCACCGCCGAAACGCCCATGCCGGCGAGCAATTTGTCGCGCAGCGCAGCGCCCATCAATTCCGGCGTCTTGCGCAAGTCCTCCTCATGGATGGAAGCGGATTCAGCCGCGCCAATCACCCGCGCCGCATCCAGGCATGTGGATGCTGTCCAAGGCAGCTTCGCTTCCGTAATGCGCGCCCCAAGCCGCGACAGAACCGAAAGCCCCGCTTCAAAAGCAGCGGCGAGTTCTGCCTGGGCAGCAGGCAATCCGGGGCCAGGATCACGCACCACGGCGATCCGTAAATCCTTCGCACCCAAGCTGCCGGCAGCGCGTAATTGCGTGCCCAGCATGGCATCCAGCACAATTGCGGCATCCTCGGCAGTCCAGGTGATGGGGCCGGGGCGGTCCATGGAATAGGTGTTCGGTAAGCCGCCTTCCATGGGTAGCACGCCTGGCGTCATCAGCACGCCGCAGCAGCCAGTGGCGGCGGCGGGCAGGCGCACGGAACCGGTGGTGTCTGAACCAATCGCGAAAAGTGCCATGCCGGTCGCAACAGCAACGCCGGCCCCGGTGGAAGACCCGCCGGTGAAGCGCGCTGTGTCCCAAGGGTTTCGCGCCGGCGGGTTCGGCAGATCAAAATGTTCTGCCCCCGTGCCGGTGCCATATTCCCAGGTGGCGAGCTTGCCGATCAGCGGCGCCCCGGTTTGGCGCAGCATGGAAACGATGGGCGCATCCTGCGGCGCCATTCGCCCAGCGCGCAGCCGGGAATTTGCGGTGCAAGGCAGGCCGGCAACATCGAAATTATCCTTGATGCCCCAGGGAATACCCGTGAGCGCGCCGGCATCACGCGTGGCCCGCGCGCCTGCTGCATCCAGATGATGTACCGCATGCAGCGTGCCGTTCAGTGCGGCGATGCGTGCCAAACAGGCATCCAGCACTGTCGCCGGCTCAAGCCTGCCTTCGGCCATGGCCGAGAGCGCCCCGGCAATGGTCGGGAATTCAGATTGCATACAACCTGTATGCATAGGGGTTGTCATGCTGCCGCCTGCCCGGCCTGCGCGGCCGCAGCCAGAAACACGGCCTTGCCCGCTTCCACATGCGCGCGCATCACCGCCCCGGCCCAGGATGGGTTGCGCGCTGCAATCGCCTCGGTCATTTCGCGGTGCTGCGCCAGGCTGCGACGCAGATTGGCTTCGCTGAATTTGCGGAAATTGCGCAGGATCATCGGCGGTACCGCCAGGCTGATCAGGCTGGCGCGGGTGCGGTGCTGTCCGCTCATGTCCCAAAGCGTTTGATGAAAGCGCACATTCGCTTCCGAAATCTGTTCGATCCCGGCGAGATCCGTGCCCGGCATGGCTGCTTCCCCCGCCTCACAAGCCGCGCGCAGCGCGGCCATCCCTTGGGGGGTTGGCGCCATGGCGGCATGCTCCGCCGCATGGGCTTCCAGCATGGCACGCAGGTCAAAAATTTCGACCATTTCCGGCAGCGACCATTCAGCGGCGAAAGCCCCTTGGTTCGGCACAACGCGGAGCCATCCCTCGGCATCCAGGCGCCGCAGCGCTTCGCGAATAGGGGTGCGGCTCATGCCAAGCTGGGTTGCCAGGTCTTCTTCACGCAAATGCGCGCCCGGCGGATAGGTTCCATCCGCAAGGCAGCGGCGTAGCGCCAGATAGGCCTGTTCCCAGGCTGTGGTCATGGAGCATCCAAGGCAAAGACAAAGACCATGTTGCTATACAGTAAGGAGGATAATGTATGCAATCCTGATTCTTAGTATGGCTGGATCAGGCTGGCCTTACCCAATGCAAAACGGCCCCCGCTCACGACGAGCCCTCTATATGGTGGGCCGATTCACGCTGCTGTCGGGAACCGATAGCAGCGACCGGACACCAGGGCATATCACATTCAGATGGAATCATCTGAACGTGTGAAGATGCTCGACAACAACGATGGAGAGCGGGTTGCGTGAACCCATGTGAACGCAACGCGCTGTAAGTGGCCAAATCCGCGATTGGACGGCCCGGCGGCGCTTTGCATTCATGGCATCATTCGCCTTCGTAATGAAAACGCCCCGCGCATCGCCGGGTTGTCTACAGATACGATGTTTGCCTGACAGAATGATATTGAGGCGGGTATAGGCTAGCCTGTATTTTGGCCGCTGTCGTTTGCCTTACGAGCCAGTCGTAATTCGCACGCCGACTGGCGCGGGGCCATGCACGCCCTACCCCCTATCCCGCATCAACCGCGCCTTATCCCGTTGCCAATCCCGCGCCGCAATCGCGGCCCGCTTGTCATGCTTCTTCTTGCCCTCAGCCAGGCCCAGCAACACCTTCGCCCGCCCGCGTTCATTGAAATGAATATCCAGCGGCACAAGCGTCGCCCCGTCGCGCGTGATGGCGCCGATCAATTCGCGCGCCTGCTTCCGATGCAGCAATAATTTGCGCGGGCGCCGAGGCTCAAAACGCGCCATGAAGGAACCCGCCTGCCATTCCGGGATATGGGCATTGAATAGCCACATCTCCCCATCACGCTCCCCGGCCCAGGCTTCCGTCAGCGTGGCACGCCCGGCGCGCAAGGACTTCACCTCAGGCCCCACCAGCGCAAGCCCCGCCTCGATGGTCTCAAGGATCTTATAGTCAAACCGCGCCTTGCGGTTTTGTGCGGCGATGCCGTGGGAAATCATCCCCTTTTTGCGCGGTTCAGCCATGTTCTACGCGCCCACCGCGCGGGCGCATCCCTTCAGTTCAACAGGCCGGCGGAGACCATCGCCTCACGCACCCTTGCGCGCGTGGCCTCACCACAGGGCGCCAGCGGCAGGCGGCAATGATCGCTGCTTTTGGCCAGCAAGCTCGCCGCATATTTCACGGGGCCTGGGGAGGTCTCGGAAAACAGCGCATCATGCAAAGGCACCAGGCGGTCCTGAATTTCAATCGCCTCATCCACCCGGCCCAGGCGCCAGGCCTTGTGCATTTCCGCGCAAAGCCGGGGGGCGACATTGGCGGTGACGCTGATGCAGCCATGCCCGCCCGCGGCCAGGAAGGATACGGCAGTGTGATCCTCACCGGCAAGCTGAGCGAATTCTTCCCCGCAGGCGCGACGCGTATGCAGCGGGCGCGCCAGGTTCGCGGTGGCATCCTTCACGCCGATGATATTCGGGTGCTTGGCCAGCCGCGCCATGGTCTCAACACTCATGTCAATCACGCTGCGCCCGGGGATATTGTACATCACCATGGGCAGGTCCACCGCATCGGCAATCGCCTTGAAATGCAGGAACAGGCCTTCTTGCGTGGGCTTGTTGTAATAGGGCGTGACCACCAAGCAGGCATCGGCGCCGGCCTTCTTGGCGTGGCGGGTGAAATCAATCGCCTCAGATGTGCTGTTGCTGCCGGTACCCGCAATCACGGGCACGCGCCCGGCAGCGGCTTCCACGCAAAGCTCCACCACGCGCTTGTGTTCCTCATGCGAAAGCGTCGGGCTTTCGCCGGTGGTGCCAACGGGGATCAAGCCTTCAGTGCCCTCGGCAATCTGCCAATGCACCAATTCCACGAAGGCTTTTTCGTCCACGGACCCATCCGCGCGCATGGGCGTAATCAGCGCAACCATGGAACCCTTGAACATGCTGGCATCCTCCTGGAATTGGGAAAACGGAAGTTAGGCGCCAAGGCGCGCCGCGACAAGGCGGGAAGTGGGGCTTAACCCGCTGCGCGGGCAATCGCCAGGAAATCCTCGGCTACCAGGCTGGCACCGCCCACCAGCGCCCCATCCACATGGGGTAGCGCCAGGATCGCCACGGCATTGCCGGGCTTGACCGAACCACCATAGAGCAAGCGCAGCCCCGCGCCCTGTCCAGGGAAGGTCTCGGTCAGCTTGGCGCGCATCATGGCATGCATGGCGGAAATATCGGTCTCGGTCGGTGTGCGGCCCGTGCCAATGGCCCAGACGGGTTCATAAGCCACCACGCCGCCGGCGGCGCCAAAGCCCGCGGGCAGGCTTTCCGCCATTTGTTCGGCCACCACTTCTTCGGCCCGGCCCAAAAGCCGGTCATCCTCAGGCTCACCCACGCACACCACCGGGATCAGGCCGGCGGCCAAAGCGGCTTCGGCCTTGGCGCGGACGCGGTGGCTGGTCTCCCGATACGCCATGCGGCGTTCGGAATGGCCCAGAATCACATAACTGGCCCCGGCATCCTTCAGCATGGCGGCGGCGATATCCCCGGTATGGGCGCCCTTGGCGGCCTCATGGCAATCCTGTCCGCCGAGCGCCACCACCCCGGCGCAAGCCTGGGCCAAGGGGGCGATCAGCGTGGCGGGGGGGCAGATCAGCAGCTCCGCCTTCAGCCCCGCAGCACCGGTGGCGACGGCCCGGGCCAAGGTCAGGCCATCCGCGGCCAGCCCATGCATTTTCCAATTGCCGGCGATCAGCGGGCGCACACCGGGGGTCATGCTGGGGTTCCTCCTGGGCTTGGGGCGTTGCTTTGCCCCGCGTGGCTAGCCGCCGCTTGGGGGCTTGGCAAGCATCGGGCCTTTCGCGCGGCGCCGCGCGGCGGTAATCACCTTTCCCATGATCACCTTTATGCGTCGCCTGGCCTCCACCTGGGTCGCCAAGGCGCTTTTCGTCCTGCTCGTCCTGTCCTTCGCCGTCTGGGGGATTGAGGATGTCGTGCGCAATTTTGGCCGCGATACCGCGGTGGCGCGGGTTGGTGATCAGCGGATCGAAGCCGAGGAAGCGCAGATGGCCGCGCGGCGCGAAATGTCGCGAATCGCACGCCAATTGGGCAATCGCTTTGAGCCGAATGAGGCGATCCGCCGCGCGGTCGCTGCCGGTGCCTTGGAAAACCTGATCGGCGAACGCGCCATGGTGGCGGAAGCGCAGCGCATGGGCGTAGTGGCGCCTGAGGAATTGGTGCGTGATACGGTCTTCGCCATTCCTGGTCTGCGCACCCCGGATGGTCGGTTTTCGCGTGAGATTTTGGCGCAGGTGCTGCGCAGCAATGAACTGACCGAAGGGCAATTCCTATCCCTGATCCGGGGCGATCTGCTACGCCAGCAATTGTTGGGCGCGGTGCGCGCGGGTGCTGCCGCGCCCGATGCCATGACCGCGCCGCAACTGGTCTGGCAGACCGAACGGCGCATTGCTGATGTGGTGCTGCTGCCTTTCTCGGCCGCGCCGGAACCGGAAGCACCCACAGAAGCGCAATTGCAGCGTTTCCTGGAAAACAACCCGCAGCGCTTTTCCACGCCGGAATATCGCCAGATCAGCATCGCGGTGCTGTCGGCGGAAACGCTGGCAAATGAGATCGCCGTTTCGGAAGACGATATCAAGCAAGCTTTCGATGCGCGCCATGGCCAATATGACCGGCCAGAACGGCGCCAGATCCGCCAGGTGGTGCTGGCCGATGAAGCCCGCGCGCGGGATGTGGCGCAGCTTTGGCAAGCGGGGGCGGAGTGGGAAACTGTGGAAGCGGCTGCCACCGCCGCAGGCGGGCAGGCCATGGCGCTGCCCATGGGGGATAAGGCAAGCCTGCCCATTCCCGCGCTGGCAGATGCTGCTTTCGCCGCCCCACCGCAAAGCGTGACGGACCCGGTGCAAAGCCCCTTTGGCTGGCATGTGATTGGCATTGAAGCGGTGGAACCCGCGCAGATTTTCACGCTGGATCAGCTGCGCGATCAACTGCGCCGCGATGTTGCGAAGGACCGCGCACTCGATCTTGCTTATGAGCGTGGCAATAAGGTGGAAGATGCGCTGGCCGGCGGCATGACATTGGCCGAAGCCGCGCCGCGTTTTGGGCTAGTGTTGGTGAATGCGACGCTCGATCCCGGTGGGCGCAGCCCCGCCAATGAAGCGGTGGCGCTGCCGGTGGCAGCCGATCAGCGCAATGCCGTGCTGCGCGCGATTTTCACGCAGGATCAGGGTGCGGCGCCGCGCTTGCGGGAATTCGGCGATGCTTTTGCAGCTATTGAAGTGACCGGTATCACGCCATCTCAGCTTCGCCCCTTTGCCGAGGTTGAGCAGGAACTCCGCCGCGCCGTGATTGCCGATGCGCGCCGGCGCTTCACTGAAACTCGCGCGGCCGGGCTTTTGGCGGCGCAGCGCAGCGGCAAGACTTTGTCTGAGGCAGCGCAGGAAATAAGCTTGATCAGCACACGCACCGCGCCTTTCGGGCGAGACCCCGCGCAGGGCAGCCCGGTGCCGCCGGAATTGCTGCCGCCCTTGTTTGAAGCCAAGCGCGGGGAAGCCACCATGGCGGAAATCCGCGGCGGCTTTGCTGTGGCGGCTGTTGCGGAAATCCTGAGGCTTGATCCCACCAGCGATCCACTCGGCATGGGCCGCGTGCGTGTGGAAATCGAACAGGCCGTGGGTGATGATCTGGAACAGCAATTCCAGGCAGCATTGCGCACGCGCGCCAATGTGCGCATCAATGAACGCTTGCTGGAACAGGTGACAGGCAGATGAGTGGCGGCGGTTTCGCAGCGTTTCGCGCGGCGTTGGAAGCGGGGCGGGGACAGATCCTGGTTCGTGAGCGCGTGGCCGATCTGGACACCCCTGTTGGCGCCTTCCTGAAACTGACCGGCGGCGCGCAGGCCAATGCCTTTCTGTTAGAAAGCATTGAAGGCGGTGCCGCGCGCGGGCGCTATTCCGCGATTGGCATGGCGCCGGATTTGATCTGGCGCTGCCGCAATGGCAAGGCAGAGCTCAATCGCCACGCGCTCTCCGCACCGCATGGTTTCGTGCCAGAAACGGTACCTGCGCTCGATAGTCTGCGCGCCCTGATCAATGAATGCCGCATGGTGGTACCTGCGAATTTACCGCCGATTGCGGCGGGGCTTTTCGGTTATCTTGGCTATGACATGGTGCGGTTGATTGAAAAACTGCCCGCGACCAACCCCGATGTGCTGGGCATCCCGGATGCGGTGATGACACGCCCGACGCTGATGGCAGTGTTTGACCATGTGCGCGATACCTTATTGCTCTGCGCGCCGGTCTGGCCGGGCGCTGATCCGCAAACCGCCTGGGAAGCGGCGAATGCCAGGTTGGATGAGGCTGAGGCCGCGCTGGATCGCCCCGTGCCGCGCCCGGCGCCACCCGCGGACCTGCCCGCCTTGCCCCAGCCTGACAGTAATTTTACCGAAGCGGGCTACATCGCGGCGGTGGAACGCGCGAAGGATTACATCCGCGCCGGGGATTGTTTTCAGATCGTGCCGGCGCAGCGTTTTTCTGCCCCCTTCGCGCTGCCGCCCTTCGCGCTCTATCGCGCGCTGCGCCGGATCAACCCTGCACCCTTCCTGTTCTTCTGCGATTTCGGTGGCTTTGCTGCAGTGGGTGCGAGCCCGGAGATTCTGGTCCGCGCGCGCGATGGCGTGGTGACGGTACGTCCGCTGGCGGGCACGCGTCGGCGCGGTGCGACACCGGAAGAAGATCGCGCGCTTGAAGTGGAATTGCTGGCCGATCCGAAGGAGCGTGCTGAGCATCTGATGCTGCTCGATCTCGGGCGCAATGATGTCGGGCGCGTCTCCGAAATCGGTTCCGTGAAGGTTACCGCGCAATTCCAGGTAGAACGTTACTCGCAGGTGATGCATATCGGTTCCGAAGTGCAGGGGCGCTTGCGCGCGGGGCTGGATGCTTTGGATGCCTATTGCGCTGGCTTCCCGGCCGGCACGCTGACCGGTGCGCCAAAAATCCGCGCCATGGAAATCATCGAGGAATTGGAACCATCGCGCCGTGGCCTTTATGCGGGCGGGGTCGGTTATTTCGGTGCCGATGGCGGCATGGATACCTGCATCGCGCTCCGCACCGCGCTGGTGAAGGACGGTGTGATGTATGTGCAGGCCGGCGCCGGCGTGGTGGCGGATAGTGATCCCAAGGCGGAATATGAAGAAACGCGCCAAAAGGCCCGCGCATTGTTTCGTGCGGCGGAAGAGGCGGTGCGCTTTGCCTCGGGCCGGCGCTAGTGGTGCGACTCATGCTGACGTATCCCCTGCCCAAAAAGCCCCCGCGCACCACTAGCCGTTTATCTGGTGGGCCGATTCACGCCGCTGTCGGGAACCGACAGCGGCGATCGGACCACTAGCAGCTAAGCCATGTCAGACGCGCCCGATATCGCGCCGATCATTGCCCTGCTTGAAGATGCGCGTGATGCCGGACGCTGTGCCGAGGCGGCGGCGGCGCTGCGCGTTCTATCGCAACTTCGGCCAGAAAATCTGCACGTAAGGGCAGCGCTGGCACGCGCGCTTTTTGGTGCCGGGCTTTGGCAGGAAGCCTGGGATGCCTATGAAGTACGCTTTGATTTGATGCCGGAGGTCTTCACCAAGGTGACGCGCCCCGGCCCTAATGGCCCTGAACCCATGCCGATTTGGCGCGGCGGTGCCTTGCCCGAAGCGCTTCTGGTGATGGGTGAACAAGGGCTTGGCGATACCATTCAATTCGCGCGCTTTCTGCCCATGCTGCGTGCACGCGGTGTGCGTGTGCATGCGGTGCTTGATCCACGCATCATAAAACTGCTGGCGCCGGTGTTGGAAGGCATTGACGCGCGCCCGGGTGGTGAGGGCGGGCGCGTGCATGGCGTGAAGGCCTGGCTGCCCTTGCTCAATCTGCCGCGCGCGCTTGGCTTGCGCCCGCAGCAATATCAGGGGCGCATCCCCTATCTGGCGGCGGAACCCGCGCGGGTGGCGCGCTGGCGCCAGCGTATCGGCAACCAAGGCTATCGCATCGGCATTGTCTGGCAGGGCAATCCCAAGGCGCCGGTGGATCGCAATCGTTCCGTGCCGCTTTCGGTCTTTGCGCCCATCGCGGCCTTGCGCGGCGCGCGGCTTTTCGCCCTGCAAAAGGGACCGGGTGAGGATACCGAAGCGCCCTTCGCACTCGATCGGCTGGGGCCAGAGATGGATAATAGCCCGGATTGGTTCCTGGATACCGCCGCCGCCATTATGGCGCTTGATTTGGTGGTGACGGTGGACACGGCTGTTTTGCATCTGGCCGGCGCGCTTGGGCGGCCTGCGCTGATGCTGACCCATGGGCGCAATTCTGATTGGCGCTGGCTACAGGGACGGGAGGATACGCTCTGGTATCCTTCCGTACGCTTGGTGCGCTGCCCGGATGGCAATGCAGATTGGCGCGGCGCGGTTGAGCGTGCGGCGTTTCTGATCCGCACCGGCAATCTGCCGCCCCCAGCATGAGGCACCGCCGCCCGCGCAGCCGGGGCTTTGGCTTTTGGGCGAAGCGGCTTGGTGTTTTTCTCGCGGCGCTGATCCTGCTGATCATCGGCGGTCTTGCCGGTGCTTTGTGGTGGAGCCTGCCTGCGCGCAATGCTGAACTTGCCTTGCCAGGGCTTGCAGCGCCGGTTGCGATCACGCTCGATACACGCGGCATTCCGCATATTGAAGCCAGCAGCGAAGAAGATGCCTGGACCGCGCTCGGGTTTCTCCATGCGCGCGACCGGATGTTTCAGATGGACATGATGCGCCGTGGCGCGCGTGGCCAAACTGCGGCGGTGGCGGGTGCGGCGGCGCTCCGGCTTGATCGCTTCATGCGGTTATTGCGGCTGGAAGAACGCGCGACAGCGGATCTGGCCGCGCTGGATTCTGAAACCCGCGCGATGCTGGAAGCCTATGCGCGCGGCGTGAATGGCTGGATCACAGCGCGCGGGCGATTTGCCGCGCCGGAATTCATCGCCCTTGGCGCGCCCGCACCCTGGCAGGCGGTGGATAGCCTGCTCTGGGGCAAGATCATGGGGCTTTGGCTTGGCGGCAATTGGCGCATGGAGTTGGAACGTGCGCGGCTGGCGGCGCGGCTTACGCCCGAACAACTTGCGGATCTTTGGCCGGAGGATACAACAGCCGGCCGCCCCGATGAACCGCTGATGCAGACAGAAGCGAAGGCAAGCGGTGCGCTGCATGCTGAGGGGCTGAATGGCGCGGCACTGGCAGCACTTGCCCAGCACTTACCGCGCTTTCCGGAAGATGCGCCTTTGCCGGAAATTGCTTCCAATGCCTGGGCTATTGGGGCGGGGCGAAGCACGACGGGTGCGCCGCTGCTGGCGTCAGACCCGCATCTTTCCCATAGCGCGCCCATTCTTTGGTATCTGGCGCGCATCAGCCTGCCGGATGGGCGCAGCCTGATGGGCGCCACCGCGCCCGGCGTGCCGGGGATTGTGATTGGTCGGAATGAAAACCTCGCCTGGGGTTTCACCACCACGCATGCCGATACGCAGGATATTTTCATCGAAAAACTGACCGAGGATGGGCGCTATACAACGCCCGAAGGGTCGCGTGATTTTACTTGGCATGAAACCGATATCGCCGTGCGTGGTGCAGCGCCGGTGCGGTTTCGTTTCCGTGAAACGCGCCATGGGCCGGTGATTTCCGACATCGATCCAAGTTTTCAAAGTGAAGCCGGGACAGTGCTGGCGTTGGCCATGGCGAGCCTTGCGGCGGGCGAGACCTCCGCGCGCGGGTTGCTGCGGATCAATCGCGCGGGGAGCATCGCAGAAGCGCGTATGGCGGCGGAAGACATTACCAGCCCGGTGCAAAATCTGATGCTGGCGGATCGCACCGGCGGCATTGCCATGTTCATTGTGGGCCGCGTGCCCCAGCGCCGCGCCGGTGATGGCGCGCTGCCGCGCCCAGCTTGGGATGGTGCGGCGGGGTGGGATGGGTTTTTGCCTTTTGAGGCAAAGCCGCATGTCGAAAACCCAACAAGCGGTGTGATCGCGAATGCGAATAACCGCGTCGCACCGGCGGATCACCCGGCGTTTCTCAGCCGCGATTGGTATGGCGATTGGCGGTTCCGGCGGATCGGTGCCGGCTTGGCCGCGCAGCCCCAACACACGCCGGCGGATTTCGCGGCCTTGCAGATGGATCGCACCAGTCTTTTCGCAGCCGAGGCTTTGACCGCTTTTCGCGCCCTGCCGCCCATGGAAGGTGCGGCTGGGGCTGCGCTTGCTCTGCTGCAAGCCTGGGATGGGGAAATGGCAGCAGATCGGCCAGAGCCCTTGATCTTCCACACGACCATGCGCGGTTTTGGTCGGGCGCTATTGGCGCGCGCCAAGCTGCCGCAAGATGGTTTCGCGCCATCGCCGGAATTTCTGCGCCCGCTGCTGCAAGGCAGCGATGCGGCTTCGCGCTGGTGCGGGGAAGGGGGCTGCGCGCCCATGCTGGCGGCGGCCTTGGCGGAAGCGGTCGTGGCGCTTGCGGCGGAACATGGCGCCAATCCGCGGCAATGGCGCTGGGGGGCAGCACACATCGCGCGGTTTGATCACGCCATTCTGCGCTTCATTCCCTATGTGCGCGATTGGCTGGGCTTGCGCGCTGCTCCGGGTGGGGATGGCGAAACCGTGGCCCGCGCCGCTTTTCGGGGCGCTGGCTTTGGTGCCGTACATGGCGCCGGCTTTCGCGGCGTGATGGATTTGGCCCAGCCGGATGGCGCCTTTGCCGTGATAGCGACTGGCCAATCCGGCCACCCTTTCAGCCGGCATTGGGGTGATATGCTGCCGCTCTGGCGCGATGGCGCGCTTTTGCCGCTGGCGGCAGCACGGGACGTGACCGGGCGCATCCGCCTGAACCCCGCGCCATAGGGGGCATGTGCAAGGTGGTTGATTCCAAAGCGGTCTGAGGCGAAAATACGGTCGTATGCTGCATCGCCCACCTCGCCGTCCGCAATTTTTCTATACGACCGCGCCGCTGCCCTGCCCCTATCTGCCGGGCCGGACGGAGCGGAAGATCGTGACCGAATTATCCGGCACGGAGGCGGAGGCATTGCATGAACGCCTCTCTCGCGCTGGGTTTCGCCGCAGCCATAATATCGCCTATGCGCCGGTCTGCCCCGGCTGCCAGGCCTGCGTGCCGATCCGCGTTGTGAGCGAGGATTTCACGCCGGACCGCACACAGCGGCGCATCCTGCGCGCCAATGCGGATTTGACCGTTTCCGAAATGCCGGCCCGCGCCACGGCGGAGCAATTCACGCTGTTCCAGCGCTATCAGAAAAATCGCCATGCCGATGGCGATATGGCCGCCATGGGCTATTACGATTATCGCGCCATGATCGAGGATACGCCGATCAGCACCGGTATTCTTGAATTCCGCGATGCACAGGACCGGCTTTTGGGCGCGTGCCTGACAGATTGGCTGGCCGATGGGCTTTCCGCAGTTTATTCCTTTTTCGATACGGATGAGGATAAGCGTTCACTCGGCACCTTTGCCGTGCTGTGGCTGATTGGCCGCGCGCGGTCGCTTGGCCTGCCTTATGTCTATCTTGGCTATTGGGTGCCGGAAAGCCGCAAGATGGCCTATAAGGCGCGCTTCCGGCCGAGTGAGATCCTGATGAGCGGCGCCTGGCATCGGCTGAATGACGGCGCATCGGTTGCCACACAACGAGAGATGGTGCGGGTTGGATAATTCCTAGCTTGCTTCGGCCAAAACCAGTACCAGGCGCGCGGCGCGTGGCGGCGGCGTGGTGATTTCCTCGGCCCGATAGAAACACAAGCCACCGATTTCCGTGATGCTCGCTTGCCCCACCGCCCAGGCAGGCAGATGCGCCGCATCATGCCAAAGTGTCGCACCCCCAGTCGGGTCCGGCAGCAGACCGGATGCCGCGCGTTGCGCGATGCGCCGACAAATCGCCAGCGCCGCATCACCGGGCGGAATGGCACGCAGCGCGGCATGCCGCGGGTCTCGCCTGTTCCAGCACGAAAACAGGAAAGGCGCGCGACAAATCGCCGCAATATGGCGCGCATTGGGATCGCGCCCTGCCTTCAAGCGGTTCATCACCAAAGCGGCCAAGGCTTCAATGGCGCGCACGGGCTTTTCCGCCGCCTCAGCCCAAAGCGTCATGGCGAGGATTTCAATATCAATCGCGCGCGGCGGGGGTAGCTTGGTCATTCGCGTTCCTCCATCCGGCGCACGGCTTGTACCGCGGCAATGCCGGTGCGTGAGACGTCTTCCAATTTCTCCTCGATCCGCACCAAATGGTCTGAGATTCTTCGGTCCAGATCGCGAATGAGCGAGAGCGGCACATAGGTGCGCGCCACTTCCAGCTTGAATTGCGCCAAATCTTCGCGCGTGCGGGTCAGCGCATCCGAATCTCGTTCGTCACCGCGTTCGATGCGCGCGTGCAATTCGCGCCGTAGGCCGTGGATCATCCAAAAAAGCGCGGCGACGACCGGCGCCTCTATGGCGGTGAACCACCATTGGGGGTCAATCTGCATGGACATGCTGCTTGGCCTTGTGCTGAAAGCTTGAAGAAGGGGCGCTGCCTCCCCAGAACAGGGGTGACGAGACGCCTGAGGAGAAAGCCGGGCCCATGTGGAATGAGCCGTATCTGGAAACCTGCTGCCGTTCAGCGCTGCATCGGCTGACGCTGGTGGGCCCGCATGGGCGGCCCGAGGGGCTGAAGGATGGCCCCTGCCTGCTGCGCCTGACCGGCATGGCCTTGGCGCAGCAGCGCCCCGATGGACGGTTTGAGATTACCGATGCGGGCCGCGCGCGGCATGCCTCGGAAATTCTGAAAGCGACTGCGGTTTAGCTGCCCCGCCAATAGGCAGCGCGCGGTGGCGGGCCGGCACGCGCGAGGCGCACCGGTTCCGCGAGCAAGCACCCCGCGAGCGCATCCAGCGCATCATCCCGCGCACCGGTGACATTTGGCGCCCATTCCGCCATTTCGGCGGGGAAACGGGTGCGGAAGACACTTTCATGCGCATGCAGGCGCCGCGCGGCGAGGGCAGGTTCCAAGGCGCCCAGAATCCGATCCGCCTTGGCGCGATGGTTGTTCTGTTCCACCACCGCGCAAGCCGCACCTGCCTTGGCTAATTCGCGGCGCAACAGCGCGGGCAGAAAGCGCCCAATACCATTGGTTTCCACGCGAATGACAGGCAGCAGCAAATCCCGCGCAATATGCGCGACTTGCCGGCATTGTTGCGTGGCAGGGTCTTCCGCCGCATCCGGGTCATGCGTCAAATAGCGCAGCCGATGCAGGAAATGATTGCCTTCCTTATCCGCATAACACGCCGCCAGCACGGATGAGTCGCCGCTGCCAGGCCGGCCATAGGCAGGGTCCCAATAACCACCTCCGGAGACCAACCGCCGACCAAGCAGGCTGAGTTCCGCCCGCCCGCCGGCTTCGCGATATTCCGGTTCCTCCACATAACGAATGAGTGCGGCAGGATCGAGCCGCGCAGCTTCCGCCGGCAGCGCCTTCAGCATCATCTGCCGCTCAAAATGCAACGCACCGACGCGTTGGCGGAGTGCCGCAATCGTATCCTTCGGGAAGCGTTCCGGCCAGGCGCTGGCGCCTGCCGCATTCATGATGGGCAGAACTAAGCGGCGATAGGATCGCAGGAAGGCATCCTCATGCTTCGGATCGCGATAGAGGCTTTCCTCACAATGGGGCGTGCCGACGAACAGAATCGTACCGCCCGGTGTCAGGATGAATTCAAGTTCAGCCAGGCGTTCACGCAAGGCTTCGCGCTTGCCGGGTGTGTCGCAATTGCCGGCAACTTCGACATCATCACAAATGATGACATCGGCGCGCGCACCGGTGATATTGCCGGATATGCCCTGCGCCAGCATGGAAGGATCTCGCAAAGCGCCGGGGCGGGCGACGGTGAAGCGATCCGCCGCCCAATTCTCTGGCACATCGGGCAGCAATTCGGCGCAAAGCGGGTGGGATTCCAGAATGCGCCGCACGGTTGCGACCATGCGCGTGGCAAGCCGCGCATCTGCAGCCACCACCAGAATGCGCGTGGAAGGATTATTGAGCAAAAGCCAAGCGCACCAAAGCCCGATCAGCGTTGATTTGCCGCAGCCGCGAAAGGCCATCAGCAGTAGGCGCCGATCACTGGTTTCGCGCCGCGCCATCAGCCAGCGCGCGATGCGCCGATGAATGGCGGGCGTTTCCTGCGCGCTGCGTTGATTCCAAAGCCAGAGAAATTCCAGGAAATCTGGATCATTCCTCATGCGGGACATCATCGGGCATGGGGGCATTGGCCAAGGCTTGGCGGGCCTCGGCCAGCAGGCGTTCGGCTTCGGTCACTTCGCGCTGATCGGCCTGATGCGTGGCGCGCGCCAGGCGCAGCAGCGCTTCCAAATGGCCGAGTGCTGCACGGCAAAGTTGGATATGATTGCGATGAGCGCGCATCAGCGCCTCATCTTCTACCAGCGGATCAAGGCTGAGCACCGCTTCATAGCTGGCGCTCACGCGCTTGATGGCCTCACGCAGGTCAAGCCCGAGGTCAATGGTGTTTTTGCGGCGCCTCATGCCTTGGTGACCCGGGCACGTACGGTGCCGGCGGCAAGGTTGATGGCGATGCCACTGCGATTCCAGGCGGTGACGGTGACGATATTGGTGGCACCCACTTGTGCCAGCATGACAATGCCGGAAGTGGCAAGGCTAAAGGCGGCGGTCGCGAAATCACCAGGCCGCGCGCCTTGCAGCGGCACATTGATTTGCGCCGAAGCACCAGCCGCGATGGAGCCGGGGTCCCAAGGCAGTTCAGCGGCCAGTTCACGCGCGCCATGTGGCAGATCGGGCAAGCCATAGAGCAAGGGCGGAGCGTAAAGCGGATCACAAGCCAGGCGCAGCGCGCGCACTTCATAATCCCGCGCGATGCGCGCCACACCGATGATGGCGTAGGCGACTTGATCCCCAAGCCGAATGACCTGCGGGCGGGTGAAGGTCTCATCATCCATATCAGCCGAGCTTTGCCACCAGCGCGCGGTTGCATTCCACATCAGGGATTGACCGGAAGCGCGCACCACGGGTGTGGTGCCTTCGCTGATCAGATAGCGATCCTGGTCGAAACACATCACCACCAAGCGTGCGCCATCCGCATCCACGGCAAGGGCGAATTCTCGGCAATTGCGGGTATCCACCACAAAGCCAAGCCCGCGTCCGCCATTCAGCAATACGCCACGATCGGTGAAGGTAAAATCATCAAGGCCCGGAAAAGCAAAATCCTCAAGCCGTGTGGGGGAGAAGGAAACATTGGTTGAAAGACAGGCGAGTTTTTCAAAACCCCATTCCTGAATAGACCAGCGAAACCGAGCGGCGCGCAGATTGGGCACGGCCGCGATTTCGCGTGATGCATCACGAAAGGCCGCGGCCTGATGGAAACGCCGCACGCTTGCGCCGATACGTGTGGCGCTTGGTGTGTAATCCACATCCACAAGATAGGCTTGGCTGGCCCAAGCAATTTCATAGACATGGTCCTGAGCGCCGGAGGTGTGGCGCGCTACAAAGGGGCTACAGCCTTCCATACGCATGGCACGCGCCCAAATCGCGCGGCTATTGACCTCGCATAAAAATGGGATGCCGCTGATGGGGCGATTCCGTGCCTGCAATTCAAAGCCAGGTGCATCAAATATGTGCCGATTATGTGCGACATAGGCGCCGGGGGCGGCAGAGAAACGCACGCCGAAGCGGTCCTTGGTGGTATGCAGGCTGGAAGCGATGGCGAAATGCCCGCCGTAGTAGCGCACGGAGGTATTCCAGCCGGCCGCGCTTGCGGTGCGGACATCAAGCCCAATGCGATTATTGACGATGCGGCCAAGCGTTAGCGTGGTATCCTCAAAACCGCGTTCTTCGCCAAGTGTGCGAATGCCGATGGTGAAGCCTTCGATCTGGCGGATTTCAACCTGGCATGAATCGAAATTCCGCAGTACCAGGCCGATATCCGCTTCATTCTCCCAATCGGAAATGCTGGCGCGGATGATGCGAATGCCCATGTAGAGCTTGGTTGCATTGCGCACTGTGCTCCCATCACCGATGGTAAGTGCGGTCTGACCAGACGGCCCGGCATAGAGAATGCTGCCGCGCATGATCAGACCCGCGGCGCCGCCACCCAGCAGCAGCGGTTGGCCGGTGCGGTAGCTGCCCTCACCAATCTCAAGAAAACGCCCGGATACAACGGCAGCATTCATGGCGGCTTGAAGCGCTGGCCCATCATCAGCGACGCCATCGCCGAGTGCGCCGAAATCTCGCACCGAAAGACGTTCATTCAGCTTGTCTTCTACCGCACGCGGCACTGCACCCGGATAGGGCAGTGTAATTTCCGGTCCGTCGCGATCGAAAACCGTGATATCGCCAAGCGCATCAAAACCCAGCAAGCGATTGCCGCGTGCTGCGCGCAAGGGCAGCAACATCTTGCCCTCATCGGCGGAATCTGTACGGATGGCTTGGGTTAGGTCGCTGGCCACCTGTTGCAGGGCGGCCATTTGGAAATCCAGCTCATCATTCAGCGCGCTGGCGCGCAAGACGCTGTTTTCCTGAAAATCTGTCACACGTGCCAGAATAACGCGGCGGCGCAGCATGATGCGCGCGCCATTGGGTGGCGCTTCGACGAAGGTGATAAGCCCGCCATCGGATTCACCAGCGCCAGTGATGCTAAAGCCGGTCGCCTGGATCAGGCCATCAATGCTTATTTCAAGGTCTCTATCGTTGAAGATGGGGAAGGCGAACGTGAAATCGCGCTGCGTGCCATTGGCGATATAGAGCGCGCGTGGCGACACATCGCCGATGGTGATGTGTTCGGACATTGCGGTTCCTTGCGGATGGAGGGGCGTGGATCAGTCAAGCAGGTTGCGCGCAATGGACCCGAAGGATTGCGTGGCACGTACAAAACCTTGGAAATCACCATTGGCATTGAGCAGGGATGGGCGACCCGCAGCCAGGCGCTGGCGCAGCAGATCGGCGCTCTCCGAATCCGTCTGCGCAGCATCAGCGCGCATGCCGGCAAGCAGCGCAGAGGCCGAGCCCTCATCCGGGGAGACACCGCTCGCGGCAAAGCGCGCACGCGTGGCGGCGATGCTGCGCGCCAGTATATCCTGGCGCGCGCGTTGCTGCGCGGCCTGCTGGCTTGCGATATATTGCTGTTGTGCTTCGCGTGCGCGCGCTTCCACCTTGCGATTCTTCGCCTGGTTTTGCATTGAAGCGCCGGCAAGAGCGAGGCTGGCGATAGACGCGATCTGGGCCATCAGTCATTCATCCTGATTTCGGTTGTGACGGAAAGCAGCGTCAGCGGCAGCGGTGCCGCGCCGGTGATACGCCAAAGCGGGGCAATGCGATTCCGCCGCCAGCCCATGCCGCGGAGCGTGGCATCGCCGGTAAAGGGTGCGGGCGGCGCATCAAAGTGATCAATGTTGAAGCGGCGCAGCGCCAAGGCTTGCGGACCTTTGCCAAGATCCACATCCACTGCGGGTGTTTCCAAAAGGCGGAAAGTGACCGCGACCAGGCGTGACGGGCCCGTGGCGCTGCCGGCAGGGGTGATGAGATCGGCGGGCAGGGGCTCAATCTCATGCGTGAAGGCAAGGCCGATTGCGACCTCTGTGGCAGGTGCTGTCAATGTGACAGCACCACCCGAGACAGTTGCGTTCGGGCGCACCGCTCCATTTGCCAGGATGGCGACCTGCCGACCATTCAAATGCGCCAGACCGGTCCAGGTGGATTTCGGCGTGATGGATGTACCCGTCAGCGCAGCATCCTGCATCAAGCCGGCTTCAAAACGTTCGAGCGATATGCCGCCTGCGCGTTCAACCACGCACCAGAGCGTGCCTTCCACTTCGGTAATGGCGCGAAAGCTACCGCTGGTTTCCTGCCGCGTCCAGGCCGTGACTTGCTCCGCACGATAGAGCGTTAAGGTGGCAAGCGCACCATCTTCCATCACCAGATGCAAAAGTCTCGCGCCCTGATCATAGGCCATGGCGCGTGGTGATTTGATCAGATGGCGACCAAGTATCGCAAGATCATTGGCCTGGTAGGCTTGCTGCACCTGTGTATAGGCAAATTCATAGACACCCTGCCCGCTGCGAGAGACGAAAATGGTTGACCCATCAACATCCACAGGCGGTACAAGACGATCCACCGGTGAGCCCACACGGGTTTGGCGATTGATCTGAATATTGGCTGGCGTGAGCGGATCGCCCGTCACCATCCATTCCGCTCCAGAGGTAAAAAGTTGCAGATGCTGGCCGGAGAAAACGCCGCGAATGGCATTCACCTGATCGGACAACAGGCTGAAGGCAATCGCCTCATCATCCAGGCCAGTACCTGGATCGAAGTTGAACAGATCGCCGGTACGAGAGAGCCAAAGCCGATTGGGCAAATCGCGCGAACCGCCGATTACCAGCCTATCCTGATGAAAGCAGCAGGTGATGGGCCAACCGCGTGCGGTGCTAAAGGCGGCTTCGTCCCAATCCTTGGTGGCTGTGCTACTGGTCAAGGTTTGCTCCACGGTCGCAACTATCGTGGATTGCGAATTCATCGCTGAAACCAGGACGCGCTTACCCCCGAGACGCAGCCGCACACCGATATGCTCCACCGCAAAAACTGGTGCGCTTGCAGTGATGGTGATGGTGCCAGTCAGCGCACTTGGCGTTAGCGTAATCTCAGGGGCAGCAAAGCGGAAATAGGCATCTTGTGTGAAGGACCAGGGCGTAATGGACCAGCCGGTATTACTGCGCTGAACCTTTTGTGGCCGCATATCGGGATGCGTTAGCAGTAGCGTATCGGCGTTCTGCGTAAAGCCGATTTGCGGCAGCATGGTTTCGGTCCAAGGTGCAATCAATTCCGCGATTTTCAGATCCGCAGCATAGACCGCAAGCTTCCCGTCCGTCAGCACCATCAGATAGGTCTGTTCGGTATTGAATTCGAAGGGCAGCAGGCGTGCTGTGCCAGGCAGTATCGCAACATGGCGCAGACCGGGCCTGCGGGTGACGCCGCCGGTCGGCTGGATCACGACATTGCGCAGACGCCTTGCGCCATTTTCATAGGCGCGCAGATCGGCACGACCGAGCAATTCAGGGGCCAATTCGCCAGCAGTGAAGCTTGTTTTGGTGCGTTTGATGGCGGGCATGGATCAGCCCCTGACCGAAATCAGCGGGAATGAACCAAGCGCTGTGGCGCTGGCCTGTTGGCTATCGGCGCGCCGCGCACTGCGGAGTTCTGCCTCCGCAAGCCGTGCAAGCAGTTCAGCGCGGGACGTGTTTTCTGTAAGCGGTAGGCAGAATTCCGCAGCCAGGCGCGCCATGAGGGCCGAGGCGAAGAAGGGCGGAAAGCTACCTTCATCCGGGCGAAAAATATGCGTGAGCGCCACGGTTTCTACATCGGTCATCAGCTTGCTGCCTTGGATCCGATACAGCAGGCCAGTGGCGCGCCCTGCCGTACCGGCAGAAATGGCGCGCAGAAAATCGGGGGGCAATTGGAACGCGTAGCGGAATTCCGCGCTGGGGCTTTGCGCAAGACGCGGCAGCGTCGCTTGGGTGGTGGCAAAGGACCAGGGGTGGGATGCGAGCAAGGCATCACGCACGCCAGGATAGAGGCTTTTCGCGACTTCTCCTTCGGCGGTGCCGTCTTCAAATGAGGCGATGGGCTGCGCGCCAATCTTGATCAATGCGCTTGCGCATAGCGTGATAGCGGTCAGCGCCATGGGGTGCTCTCCGATGTTTGGGGGAAGAAGGGGGCGCGGGCAGGGACCCGCCCGCGCCAGATGCCGCGCTTATTCCTTCGCGCGCATTCTAACGACACCCGTTGGGTCAATCATAACTGCACCCTGGGACATCATGTTGTTCACGAAATGCGCGGCGCGGTCGCCATGCCAGGTGATGTCAGTCATCACTTCGCTGGCGACGGCATGACCAATCGCGGTCTTGTGGTAGAAGTAGCAGTAGCGCAGCGTGCCGGATTTGGTGAGGCCGGAATGCGGCATCCACAGTGCGCCCAGCCAGCGCTTCGCCTGCGTACCCTTCCAGGGCAGCGCGTCATCGCCAACATATTCGGTGCTGGCGAATTCCTGGATTTGCAGCAGCTCAGACCATTGTTTCCAGCCAACAACGGCGAAGCGCTGGCCATCATCCGGCACATCGGCCGCGCCCAGCATTTCAAACGCCATCAGGATTTTCTGCTTGGTCAGGCCATCCGTATCGGCCAGGCCAATACCAGTGCCCACCGCTTCTTGCGTCGCGGCATCAAGGGCGGCGACAATCAGTTCATCGGTCTTGCGGCCCAGCGCATAGGCACCAGCATTGGCAATGACGCCACGTTCATCAACATTCGTCTTGATTTCATCCAGCTTGTCAATCCATTCGCCCGCGTAATAATCCTGCAGGAAGCATTCGGCATTGCTGTAGGTAAGGTTCATCACCGGCACGGCGCCGTTGCGCGCCTTGGCCGCGGCGGTGCCTTTGCCGACGCGCGGGAAGATGGTGGAAGCGCCCTTCACATCAGTCTTGCTGCGCACCGTGGGGCGCAGCTTGCTGCCCTGGCGCTGATAGGCTTCGGCGACTTCGGCTTCGAATTGCTTGACGAAAGCGGCTTCAATGGTTCCGGACATGCGGTTACCTGTCTTTCATTTTGGGTTGTTGGGAATATCGCCGCGCCGGTTGACGCATTGGGCCGGTGTCAGGCGAAGGCACGCCACGCCCTTCAGGGTTATGTGGCGGCAATGGGGTGGGGCGGGTGCGCGTTCAGGGGTGGCGCGCACCCGCCCCCTTCGGTCGGGGCGAGCCTCTTGTTACTCAAGCCCCGCCGGAAGCCGTTGAGAGCGTGTGCCGTTCACTTTTGTGTACGGCACACGTTCTTAAGGTTTGTTGGAGCGCATTTTCTGAGCCTTCAGATGGTTCCAATTGGCTCGAAAGAAATCCAATGTTTAGCCTCTTTCTAAACGCGCAACTCTTCAGGATTAGTCGCCTTGCCGGGTCAACCGCGTTGGGTCATCATCAGCGGGTTCGTGAGCTAGGCATCCGCTCCGAGCGCGTTAACTGGAACCTTCAACCTCGCAGGAAAGTTGCGTCGCATGCCCTCCGTCATAACCATCCGACCCGTCACGAGCGACGACTTCCCGCAGTGGCGAGCGCTCTGGGAGGGCTACAACGCCTTTTACGGCAGAGCGGGAAGCACAGCCTTGCCCGAGGTAATTACGCAAGCCACATGGGATAGGTTCCACAATCAGACTGAACCGGTACATGCGTTGGTTGCTGTAGAGGGCACCCTCGTTGTCGGGCTGGTACACTACTTGTTCCATCGCAGCACAACACGGCTAAACGAGGTCTGCTATCTACAAGACCTGTTCACGCGCCCAAGTCATCGGGGTCTTCGCATCGCTCAGAAACTCATCGAGGCTGTATATGCAGCAGCGCGCGAGGCCGGAAGTAGTCGCGTTTATTGGCAAACGCAGGCGACCAACGCCTCCGGCCGGGCACTCTACGACAAAGTTGCACACCATGCTGGCTTCATCGTCTACTCGCACGAGCTTTAGTCACGACACTCGAGCATGGCTAAGGTTTTGCGCACCCGCCCCCTTCGGTCGGGGCGAGTAACTTTCGACTTAAGCCCCACCGGAAGCTGGATCAGCCATTCACCATGCGGCGGAAGCCATCCGTGACGCGCTTCACGAATTCGGGTTCACGGGTGCGCCAGTAACGCGGGTCGCGCATCATCTCGCGTAAGCCAGCCTCATCCGTGGCCGGCGCAGCATCAGCCTTGCGCGTCACTGCGGGTTCGCCCTTTTCCATCATGCGGTAAAGCGCCATGACACCTTCCGAGGTGGTGGAGAGCGCTTCAAACACCGCATCCGGCAAATTGGCGCGGCCCCAGGCTGAAAGCTGTTGCGCGATACGGCGGAAGCGTTCCTCGCCACCGAATTGCTCACGCAGTTTTTCCACCTGGCGATCGGCTTCGAATTGCGCGGCGGCTTCCGCAATCATCGGCAGCAGGCGCTCGGCGGCAAGGTCATAGACAAGCTGCGCCTGGGCCGGCGTGAAGCCTGCTTCATGCAGGCGCGTATTCACATCCTCATCCGCGCAGCAAAGATCATGTTTCGGCGTGATCTGATATTCTTCGGGGCTGTCCGGAATGCCAAGGCTGCGGCGAAAGCGCTGCAGTTCTTCCGCCGGCGCATCGGCGCCTGGCGGGGCGATGCGCTGCGACAGGCGGCGTTCCAATTCGCGGTAGGATTTCAACAATGCATCCACGCGCAGCTGGCCCGCTTCCTGATCCCAGAATTTTTCTGGCACATCTTCGGGGCGCGTTGATGGGTTGGGCTGGTCGCCAAGCGCATTGGCCAGCAGATCCTCGGGCATGGGGCTTACTCCTGATGGGGGGATGAGAGCATTTCGGCGGGGGTGCCGAGGGTGCGCGAAAGCCAGCGTGTTGTGGCGGGGATATTGATTTCAGCGACCGCTTGCGGGCCAAGACCGCGCAAGGCTTCCAGGAACAGCAGCGCATTCGCCGCATCCGCGCGGCCCTGCACTTGCGCGAGTGGGCTGCGATAGCGCAGCACTGCTTCGCGCCCATCCAGTAGCAGCGGGGCGATATCGCCACGCCGGCGCAGGATGGAAATGCAGCGCGCAATCAGCGGCGTCAGCAATTCCGCTTGCAGCCGCCCGTAAGTCGCACCCAGAAGGCGCGATGTTTCGGCAGCGCGTTCCAGCACTTCGGTCGCGGTCATGCGCTGGTCGCGCTGCGGGCCAAGCCGATCCGCGAGCAAGGCTGTGCGGATGCGCGCGCGCAGATCATTCAGCACAAGCTGGGAGACATCGAAGCTGCCCGGTGCGGCCAGCGGTGTCAGCCCCGAAGATCCTGGCGCTTTCGGGATAATGGCACCGGGTACCAACCGCACGGTGGCTGGGTTCAGCACGCCATCATCTTCCGCCTGCCAAATGCCGGTGACCGCGATGGAGGCATTCGCGAGCACCAATTCCACTACCTTATTCGCGGTGCGGATATCGGGCAGCGCTTTCGCCACTGGGCCGCGGCCATAGCGTTCGCCAGGCGCCTTGAGCCAACGGAAGGCGATGAAAGGATTTTCCGCGAAACTACCTTCAGCCAATACTGAAGGCGCATCACCATCCGCGCTGATGGCGGCGAAGCGATAGCCGGCACGATCGGGCCAGATCGCTTCAATCACGCGATGGGTGGTTTCATCTACCGTGTCGCCCTTGCTGCGCGGTGGCAGGCTGCCCGGAAAGCGTTTGTGCAACGCCGCTTCGCTCATGCTCAGCGCACGAAACACCGTATCCAGCCGGCCGGACGGCCCTTCTTCCAATACTGCATCCTGCATTGGGATGGCGGTGAAGCGCAGCGCAGAAGCTTCGCCGGGTGCCGCTTCTTCCACCAGCATCAGGCCGGTGCCGGTGATCACCAGGTCAAGAAAGGCCTGGTGCATTTCAAGCGCGAAGTTGGAGCGATCAAAATGGGTTTGCAGCACCTCGGCCGCTTCTTCCAAGACAGCGGCGGCGTTTTCTTCATCGCTGTCCTGCGTGGGGCGGCCCGGGGCAAGGCCGAACCAACGCGACCAGGGCGGGGTCAGTTCCGCGAGCAGCGACGCAGAAAGCTGTTCCGCCGCATCAGCGGCGGTTGCATCAAACAACGTGGCGCCGCTGCCGATGGGTGGCAGGACGTGGTTGTAGCAATCGCGCCAGATGCCTTCATGGCGTTGCCGTGCGGCGAGTGCGGCTTCGTAACGCGCGCGGATGTCATGCGGGGTCATGCGCTTCATTCCCCAAGCAAGGAGCGGCGGGTGGTGAGGAAATCCGGCATGCTGCCGAGCAAGCCGCGGGCGGAGGTGGCGATGGTGCCGGGCAGCCCGCGCATAGCGCCTTCGCGATTTTCGATGCGCGTTTCGGAGGCCGCGGCTTCCGGGGTGGGGGTAGGCGCCACGGGCTGAACGGTGACTTTCGGCTTTGGTGCTTCGAACAGGCCGCCCATGCGCGCGCTTCTCCGGGAAAGGGTTGCCGCCCCGCCAAAAAGCCATGAGCCCGGCGCCTTCTTGTGGAAGAGGCCGGGCCCATGGAAGTTTCGGGAGGAGCGAGAGAGGAAGACCTTCAGGCGCACTTCGCCCGTTGGCGTGAGTTTGATAGCCTAAAACCAGAAGCGCGTCAAGATATTTTTCCTAAAAAATTTTCGGGGCGATTTTGCAACCTGCGATAGAGCCCGAAAGGCGTCACGGCGCGCGGTGCATCGGCGCCCAAAAGGGCGCGGCAAAGCGCCACGCAGCTCAGCCCGAAGATCGGCGGCAGCAAGCGCGGTGCGGCAGGGCTGGGGGTGAAGGGGCCGCGCAGGTGAAAGCCTGCGCGGCGGTAAAAGCCCGGCAGATCGAAGCCCGGGTCAAGCGGCAGGTGTGCCACAATCAGCCGGCCCGAAAGCGGGTCCAGCACGGTCCAGCCTTGTGCATCCTGGATGGCGGCGAAGCAATGGCGAAAGCCGCGCTTCAAGGGATAAAGCCAGGGCTGATCAGCGCGGCCGCCGAAAAAAAGCCAGATGCTTTGCTGAAAATCCTCTGTCCTGGTATGGGAAAATCTTGGCTTCATGCGACGATGCCCTTGACCCGAAGCGGCCATTCCAGCCGATCCAAAGCTTCACGCCACAAGCGCCAATCATGTTTTTCGGAAGGGTAGCGCGGGTCGGGCGCCGAGCCCCTTTCGCCCCAGATGCGGAGAATGCGCGCATGGGTCAGATCAATGCGGCGGTGCCGATAAAGCCGGTCGAGGCACTTCACCACGTCATCCGGTTCACAAGGGCGCTGCTTATCGCCCTTGCCGGCAACAATGCGGGCACCATCGCGCCGGGCGATCAGGGCGGCCATGGTCCAGAACCAGGCTTCCTCTGCGGAATGGAAGGGCTCGGCCTGGCTCAGCGAGGCAAAGCGGGGGCTGTAATGGGTTTTTTGTGCTGCGATCATTGGGGGAAATCTCGCCTTATGGTTGTGGAACAAAGGGAGAATAACCGCATAAATTGCCGCGAGCAAGAGAAAAAAGGAAAACTGACCTATTGAAATTTGACACAAGACCTAGGATATATTGCACAGAAACCAGAACCATATCTGGAGTCGGGACCCCCGCAGCATCGCGGGCATATGAGGAAGTAGCCCATGCGGCATGAGGATATTTGGCGCGCGCTGGATGCGCTCGCGGCGGAATACGGGCTCTCGGCTTCGGGGCTCGCGAAAAAGGCTGGGCTTGACCCGACAGCCTTCAACCCATCGAAGCGCATCGGCGCGGATGGCCGCGCGCGGTGGCCATCCACAGAAAGCATCGCGAAGGTGCTGGATTCGCTGGGCGCGCGCATGGATGATTTCGCGGCGCTGGTCACCGGCGCCACCGCGATTTCGCGTGGCGGGCGCGGCGTGGTCAATCGCCGCATTCCCCTGATCGGCCTCGCTCAGGCGGGGGGTGAGGGGTATTTCGATGATGGCGGTTATCCGGTGGGCGGCAGTTGGGATGAAATCTCATTGCCCGATATCGGCGACCCTAATGCCTATGCGCTGGAGATTTCCGGCGATTCCATGGAACCGGTGTTTCGCGATGGGGATGTGGTGATCGTCTCCCCCGCTGCGCCGGTACGCCGGGGGGATCGCGTTGTCGTGCGTACGCGCCGCGGTGAGGTGATGGCAAAGGAATTGCGCCGGCATTCGGCGAAGCGGATTGATGTCGCCAGCCTCAATCCCGCGCATCCAAGCTATAGTTTCGAATTGCCGGAAATAGCCTGGGTGCACCGGATTGTCTGGGCGAGCCAATAGTAGCTCCGTTAAGCGATGGTCTTGATCGCCAGCCCAAAGGCGCCTTGGGCGAAGCGGCGCATATTGGCGCGACGATCAGCGCTGCCGGTTTCAAGCGTGATCACGCGCTCAACCCCCGGCCCCACCACGGCGATGCAGCTATGCCCGGCCGCATCGCCATAGCGATTGCCGGTGGGGCCGGCGGCGCCGGTTTCCGCCAAGCCCCACTCCGCGCCATGATTTTCGCGCACACGCCGCGCGAGCAGCAGGGCATAGGGTTCACTCGCCGAACGCATGCCGGCCATGTCAGCTGGTGTGATGCCGAGCAGCGCCTCACGCGCTTGGGCCGTGTAGATCACGCCGCCACCCAGGAAATAGGCGGATGCGCCCGGTTCAGCGAGCAAGGCCGCCGCGATCAGCCCGCCGGTTGAGGATTCCGCCACCGCAATGCGCTGGCGCTTCGCCTTCAGGCAGGCGGCGAACGCAGAAGCTGAAACATGCAAGGCGTTCATGCTGATTATCCTTTATCCGCCGGAGATGTGTTTCCAATAGCGATGCGTCACCGCCAGCGCCACCAGCCCGCAGCCCGCCATCAGCGCGGTGGCGATGGGCGCGCCCAGAAATTCGGCGGCGATGCCAAGGCCGATGAAGCCAATCGGCCCCATGCCGATGCAAACCGAAAGCAGGCCCAAGACGCGGCTGCGCAATTCCACCGGTGTCGCCAGATAAATCAGCGTGGGCTGCATGATGCCAAAGCCTGAGCCACCAATCCCCACAAGAATCAGCGCAAGCCCCGCGAGCCAAGGATTGGGGATCAGCGCGAAGACAATCACCATGACCATGTAGAGCGTGACACCGCCCAGATAGCAGCGACGATAAAGCGCCGGCCCAATGAAGAGCGTAATCAGTACGGCACCGAGCAGCGAGCCCACGCCATCCATGCTGGCCAGCACGCCAACGCCTTCCGGTCCCAGCGCCAATTGATCCTTGCCAATTACCGGAATCATGCTGGTGAAGGGCCAACCGAATAGGTTGTAGATCAGCGTGATCATCAGCGTGCCGCTCAGCCGCTTATCGGCGCGCACAGCGGCGAGCCCTTCCGCAATGCGCGCCAGCACAGGTGCGGGACGACTTGCGGTGACGCGTGGCGTTGCGGGCAGCAACAGGGCCGCAATCAGTGCCGGCAGATACAGCAAGGTTGCCAGCACGAAAGTGCCATCAAGCCCAAGCAGCGCCAGCAACACGCCACCCAGCGTTGGCCCCAGCATGCGGCTGGCATTGCTGGTGCCCACGTCAATGGACATGGCCGCACCCATGCGCGCCGGCCCCACCACGGCGCCAATCATGGCGCGGCGCACCGGATTATCCGCCGCCCAACCAACGCCATTGATGAAGGCCGCCACCGCCAAATGCCAAACGGCAATCAGCCCCAGTAAAGCGAGCAGCGCAATCACGGCCGAGGCCAGGATTTGCATCACCAGGATCAGGATTTGCACGCGGCGCAGATCCATCCGCTCAGCCGCCGCGCCTAAAAACGCGCCAAACAACCCCATGGGCAAAAGCCGCAGCATGGTCAGCATCGCAACAATAAAGGCCGAACCGGTGGCGTTATAGGCGAAGACACCCACCGCCAGCATTTCCAGCCAGCGCACCACAAAAATCGAAAACCCCACCATCCAGAGCCGACGAAAGTCACGCTCCTGAAACAGGCTTCGCCAATGGGTTTCGGTCAGCGCCACGGCGCCCTACGCATGATGCAAGGCCGGTCAGGAAAAACCTGACCGGCCTGCAATGTCACAAGCCAGCCTGGGAGACGAATTTGGTGTTGAGATAGGCCTCAATCGCCTCAAGCCCGCCTTCGGAGCCATAGCCGGAATCCTTGATGCCGCCGAAGGGCACTTCCGGCAGCGCAAGACCAAGGTGATTGATCGTCATCATGCCGCTTTCAACGCGCGCCGCGACCGCATTGGCAGTCTTGGCGGAACGGGTGAAGGCGTAGGAAGCCAGGCCATAGGGCAGGCGATTGGCTTCTTCCACCACCTCATCCAAATCCTTGAAGCGGGAGATCATAGCCATGGGGCCGAAGGGTTCCTCATTCATCGCCCGCGCATCCTTGGGCACATCGGTCATGACCGTGGGCTCATAGAAATAGCCTTTATTGCCGATGCGCTTACCGCCGGTATGCACCTTGCCGCCCTTGGATTGCGCGTCCTGCACCATCATCTCAACCCAAGGCACGCGGCGATCATGCGCAAGCGGTCCCATATTGGTATCCGCCGCCATGCCATCGCCCACCTTCAGGGTCTTGGCGTGGGCTACGAATTTTTCGACGAAGCCATCATAAAGTTCTTCCTGCACCAGGAAGCGGGTCGGGCTCACGCAGACCTGGCCGGCATTGCGGAACTTGGCGAAGGCGAGCGTCTTAGCCGCCAGATCAAGATCGGCGTCATTGAAGACAATGGCTGGCGCATGGCCGCCCAATTCCATCGTCACGCGCTTCATGTGCTGGCCCGCGAGTGCAGCCAATTGCTTGCCGACCGGGGTGGAGCCCGTGAAGGTAACCTTCCGGATGATCGGATGCGCGATCAGATAAGATGAAATCTCTGCCGGCACGCCATAGACCAGATTGGCGACACCTGCCGGCAACCCGGCATCAATGAAGGCGCGGATCAATTCCGCGGGCGAAGCGGGGGTTTCTTCCGGCGCCTTCACAATGATGGAACAGCCCGTGGCAACGGCGGCGGAGAGTTTCCGCACCACCTGATTGATCGGGAAATTCCACGGCGTGAAGGCAGCAACAGGGCCAATTGGTTCCTTCACCACAAGCTGATAGATGCCCTCGGCGCGCGCGGGCACCACGCGGCCATAGGCGCGGCGGGCTTCTTCGGCGAACCAATCAATAATGTCGGCGGCTGCCATGATTTCCATCTTGGATTCGCCAAGCGGCTTGCCCTGTTCCAGCGTCATCAGCCGCGCAATCTCGTCAGCGCGGGCGCGCACCAGATCAGCCGCCTTGCGCATCAGTTTTGCGCGTTCATAGGCCGAGACCTTCTTCCAGACCGCAAAGCCTTTCTCGGCAGCGGCAAGCGCCTCATCCAGATCGGGCTTTTCCGCATGGGCGACGGTGCCGATCACTTCCTCATTGGCCGGGTTCAGCACATTGATGGTCTTGCCACTGCGCGCGGCGCGCCATTCGCCATTCACGTGTAATTGGACATTGGGGTAGGTCATGCGGGCTTCCTCCGGCATTCATTGTTTGATGCGGTAACCTGATCCATTTTGGCGGATCGCGCCATAGCCGTTTTGGGGGGCGCTGCGTTGCGCCGATGCTAAATCGGCCTGGCCGGTACGCCCGCCACCCGCGCGCCAGGGGGGATATCTTCGACCACCGCCGCACCAGCGGCAATCACCGCGCCGGCGCCAATGAAGACACCTGGGCGAAGCACCGCGCCCGCGCCAATCAAGGCACGCGCGCCAATGCGTACCCCACCGGCCAGAACTGCGCCGGGGCCGATATGCGCGGCTTCTTCCACCACGCAATCATGTTCCACAATCGCGCCGGTATTGATGAGGGCGAGTGCGCCAATCTCGGCCTCAGGCCCGATCACGGCGCGGGCGAGGATGGCGGCGCCCTCCCCGATCCTTGCGCCATGGCCGATTAGGGCAGTGGGGTGGATCAGGCTTGGCAGAGCAAAGCCCGCGGCGCGAAGGCGACCCGCCGCAGCAAGGCGCTGCGCATTATTGCCGACCGAAGGGTGTGCCAGCGTGATGCCTTGGCCGGCCAGTCCTGCAAGCAGGCTTTCATCCCCCAGCACCGGCAGGCCCAGCACCTGGCTTGCCTTGGGTGCGGCATCCACAAAGCCGACAATTTCGAACCCGCCATGCGACAGCAGCAGATCAGCCATCGCCTTGCCATGCCCCCCCGCCCCCAGCAGCAGGATGCGCGCGCG
Organism: Roseomonas sp.; assembly: GCA_020249505.1. Classification (GTDB taxonomy): domain Bacteria; phylum Pseudomonadota; class Alphaproteobacteria; order Acetobacterales; family Acetobacteraceae; genus Neoroseomonas. The sequence goes on from JADCFN010000015.1 coordinate 39,951, forward strand.
GGTCATTGCGCAGGCTCGGGCCTGGGAAGTGCTGCGGCGCGGGGCGGCAGGGCAAGGCCACCGGGCGCGGCATTGGGCTGCTGGGGACGCTGGCCGGAAGCTTCGCGCGCGGGCATGCCACCAGCATTTTCGATGACGCGCTGCACCCCGCCGGCTGCCTCGGCCGCCGCAGCAAAGGCGATATCGCCCCAATGCCGGTCCAAAAGCCCGGCCGGGATTTCATTCATTTGCAGCACGCGGCCCAAATCCTGCCCATCACGGCGAGAGACAATCCAAAGGATTTCCACCCTTTGCATGCCGCGCCCCGTTGATACGACATTGACGCGCCCATCGGCAGCGAAGCCCGCGCCATCCGCGACATCCTGGGCCAGGATTCCTTGATCGCCCAAGGCTTCGCGCATCCGCGCCGTCAGGCTTTCATTGCCATCGCCTGGGGCGCCGCGCACCGGCAGCAGATAGACCCTTGGCGGGCCAGCTGACGTCAGGGCCGAGGGGGCCGTGGATTTGCGTGCGGCTTCGGCCCTGAGCAGCAAATCCGCCCCGCGGCGCGCGGCATCATTGGCGACATCGGCCAAAAGCGCGGCATTCGGGCGCGACCAATCGCGCGCCGGGATGGCGCTGCCCTCGGCCACGCCTTGCGGGGCGCCATCGGGGTCGAACAGGGCGTAGCGGGGCACCACGCGGTTGCCTTCCAGGCGCATATCCACGGCCAGGCGCCAATCGAGCGGCAGCGGGTCTTCCGCCACGGCCGGCACTTCCCGCTTGAGCAGGGCCTGGGCAATGGCGCGGGCGAGGGCCTCCGATTCGGTGCCGGTGAGCATCGCGGCATCAGGGGTTGGTACCGCCACGCGATAGGGGGGCGGGACCGCGAGCCGGCCAGCCATGCCGCCGGGATTACCGCGAAAGGGTTGCGGCAAATCGCCACAGGCGGCGAGCGCCAGTAGCGCCAAAACGGCAAGAAAGCGCCGCTTCATAGCATGACGCAGGTGGCAAGCAGCGTCAGGAAGCTGAGGACCAGGAACATCATGAGGTAGGGCATGACCCTTTCATGCCATGGCCGGCCCCAAGCGGGAAGATCAGGGCCGATTTCCCCGGGGCGTTTTATGTTCTAATCAGGCCGTAGACCTCATTTCCGCATTGGCCTTCGCTTCACATGAACAATACCCCTGCAGCGGCCGAGAAAGCCGCGCCGCGTTATGATTTCAACCGTGCCGAGCCGCGCTGGCAGCAGGCTTGGCAGGACCGCGCCTGTTTTGTGGTGCCCGATGTGCCGCCTGAAGGCGCGCGGAAATACTATGTGCTGGAGATGTTCCCCTACCCCAGCGGCAAGATTCATATGGGCCATGTGCGCAATTACACGCTGGGCGATGTGGTGGCGCGCTACAAGCGCGCGCGGGGGCATTTGGTGATGCACCCCATGGGCTGGGATGCCTTTGGCTTGCCGGCGGAAAACGCAGCGCGCGAACGTGGCATCCATCCCGCCAAATGGACCTATGACAATATTGCCAATATGCGCGCGGAATTGCAGCGCATGGGGCTTTCGCTTGATTGGGCGCGGGAATTCGCGACCTGCGATGTGGAATATTACGGGCGGCAGCAGAAATTATTGCTGGATTTCTGGCGCGCGGGGTTGGTCGAGCGCAAGGAAAGCTGGGTGAATTGGGACCCGGTGGATGGCACGGTACTCGCCAATGAGCAGGTGATTGATGGGCGCGGCTGGCGGTCTGGTGCGCTGGTTGAGAAAAAGCAGCTTAGCCAATGGTTCCTGAGCATCACGAAATTCGCGCCTGATCTGCTGGAAGCGCTTGGCGGGCTGGATCGCTGGCCGGAACGCGTCAAGCTGATGCAATCCAATTGGATCGGGCGGAGCGAAGGGGCGCGGGTGAGGTTTGCGTTAACACAGACTGCGGGCGACCTTTCAGAGATTGAAGTTTTTACCACGCGCCCGGATACCTTGTTCGGCATGTCATTCCTGGCTGTGGCGGCAGAGCATCCCTTGGCCGCTGCCGCTGGCACGCGTGATGCCAAAGCCGCCGAATTCATCGCCGAATGTCGCCGTATGGGCACCTCGGAAGCCGCGATCGAACAGGCGGAAAAGCGCGGTTTTGATACGGGCTTTCGCGTGAAGCATCCCTTCAATGGACAGGAATACCCAGTTTGGATCGCGAATTTCGTGCTGATGGAATATGGTACGGGGGCGATTTTCGGCTGCCCCGCGCATGATCAGCGCGATCTGGATTTCGCGCGCAAATACGGGCTTTCCGTGACGCCGGTGGTGCTACCGCAAGGTGCGGATGCCGCCACCTTCAGCGTTGGCGATGTCGCGCATACCGAAGATGGGGTCGCGTATAATTCCGGTTTCCTGGATGGGCTTGGTGTCCCGGCCGCGAAACGCCGCGTGATTGATGAATTGGAAAAGCTTGGCGCCGGCCAGGGCATTGTGAATTGGCGTCTGCGCGATTGGGGCGTTTCGCGCCAGCGCTATTGGGGCTGTCCCATTCCCTTCATCCATTGCGATGATTGCGGCGTGGTGCCGGTGCCGGATGATCAGCTACCAGTGCGACTGCCCGATGATGTGGATTTCGCCAAGCCCGGCAACCCCTTGGACAATCACCCAAGTTGGAAGCATGTGGCCTGCCCGAAATGCAGCAAGCCCGCGCGGCGGGAGACCGATACCTGCGATACTTTCGTGGATTCATCTTGGTATTACGCGCGCTTCTGCTCACCGCGCGCGGCGGAACCGGTGATCAAGGGCGCCGTGGATGGCTGGTTGCCGGTGGATCAATATATCGGTGGCATTGAACATGCGATTTTGCATCTGCTCTATTCACGCTTCTTCTCCCGCGCCATGAAGGAAGCTGGGCATCTTTCCGTGGATGAACCCTTCGCTGGGCTTTTCACGCAAGGCATGGTCCAGCATGAAAGCTACAAGGGCGCCGATGGCCGCTGGCTTTATCCGGAGGAAGTGGAATTCGCGGTTGCGGCGGATGGCACGCGCAGCGCGACCGTGAAGGGCAGCACAGAAGCGGTGACGATTGGCCGGGTTGAGGCCATGTCCAAATCCAAGCGCAATACGGTGGACCCTGGCGCGATCATCGCGAAATACGGCGCCGATACCGCGCGCTGGTTCATCCTTTCCGACAATCCACCCGAACGCGATATGGAATGGACGGAAGCCGGCGTGGCTGGTGCCTATCGCTTCACGCAGCGCGTGTTTCGGATTGTGGAAGCGGCCCTTCCTACCCTGCCGCCGGCAGGCACTGCGCCAGAGGAAACCGGCAAGGCGTTACGGCGCGCCACACATCGCGCCATTGCGACGGTGACTGAGGCTTTGGAGACCTTCGCCTTTAATGTCGCGGTCGCCCGGCTTTATGAATTCGCCAATGCGATTGAAGCGGCGAAGGATGCGCCAGGTGGGGCAAAGCGCGAAGCGCTTGAGATGCTGGCACGACTTTCCGCGCCAATGATGCCGCATCTGGCAGAGGAGGTTTGGTCCCTGCTGCGGCCCGACGATGCGGCGCTGGTCGCCGAACTCCCCTGGCCGGAAGCTGATGCCGCGCTACTCGTGGCCGAAAGCGTGACCCTTGCCGTGCAGGTTTTGGGCAAGCTTCGTTCGACCATCGAAGTGCCGGTGGGCGCCAGCGAGGAAGCGATTTTCGCCGCGGCCGAGGCTGAGGAAAACGTGCAACGCGCGCTTGCTGGCAAGCCGATCAAAAAGCGCATTTATGTACCCGGGAGGGTGGTAAATTTTGTCATCTAGGCGCGCCCTCATCGCGCTTGGCCTGCCGCTGGTGGCGGCTGGCTGCGGCTTTCGCCCCATCTATGGCCAGCGTGGCGGGCAAGAGGATGCGCAAGTCGCGGCATCACTGGCCGCGGTAAAAATAGGGCTCATCACCGAACGCCAGGGACAATTGCTGCGGAGACGCTTGGAAGAGGGCTTGGCCCCCAAAGGCCGAGAGGGCGTGCCGCCTAAATATGATCTACGCGTCGGGCTTGGCTATGGGGTCGAACTTCAGGGCTTTCGCCGCGACGGCTTTCCAAGCCGGGTGCGTTTCAATGCCACTGCGACTTGGCTCCTGTTTGATGTTGGCACACCGCCGCGCGAAATCACGCGCGGTTCCGAACGCGCCTCTGATGCCTATGACATACCGGAAAACCAATTCTTTGCTGCGGACGTGGCCCGGGACACCATGGAGCGCCAATTGATCGAGCAATTGGCGCGACAGATCCTGGAAAGGCTCGCCATGCATTTCCGCACCGCATCCCAAGGCGCGGCGCCGGCCTGACCATGGCCAAGATTGATGCGCGGCGCATTGTTGGTTTCCTGGCCGATCCACCGGCAACCACGCGGGTTGTGCTGATTTATGGCGATGATCTGGGGCTGGTGCGCGAAAGGGCGGACCAGCTGATGCGCGCCGTGGTGGGTGATGATCCCTTTGGCCTGGTGGATCTGCCACGCGAAGCCGCCAGCCGCGATGTTGGGCTATTGGCCGGTGAGGCCGCGCAATCTGCCTTGACTGGCGGGCGGCGCCTCGTGCGGGTGCGCGATGCAACCGATGGCCTGGCCAATGCAGCCAAGGCGGCGCTGGCGGGTCCAGGCCCTGGGCTTGTTCTGTTGGAAGCGGGCGCGCTGGCCGGCAATAAGGGCCTTCGCCCTGCTTTGGAACGCGCCAATGACGCAGCAGCGGTGATTGCCTGCTACCCCGAAACCGGCGCCGAACTGGAAGCAAGCCTTGGGCGCATGTTGAAGGAACGCGGTGTCGCGGCGGATGTCAGCGCGCTATCGTTCATGGCAGCGCGGCTTGGCGAAAACCGCCTGCAAATACGTCAGGAAGTTGAGAAACTGGCGCTTTATGTCGGCCCCGCCAAGCGCGTGACGGAAGAAGACGCCATCGCCTGCATCGCTGAGGGCTCAACGCTTGATCTTGACCAGGCGCTGCTGGCGGCAACCGCGGGCGATGCGGCGCTCACGGATCGTTCCCTGGATCAGGCTTTCGCCGAAGGCGCGGCGGCAGTGCAGGTGGTGCGTGCGGCGCTTCGGCATGTGCAGCGCTTGCATCTGGCAGCGCTTGCGGTGGCGAAGGGTTCAAGCCCTGGCGATGCGCTGTCTTCCCTGCGGCCACCGGTGTTTTTCAAAAGCCGCCCGGCTTTTGAAAGAGCATTGCGCCTATGGCCCGCGCCGGCTTTGGCCGCGGCTGGTGATGCGCTGCTGGAAGCCGAACGCCAAACCAAGACGACGGGCATGCCGGATCAGGCGATTGCGCGCGCTGCGGTGATGGCGCTGGCGCGGGAGGCAGTGCTGCGGCGGCGTTAGAACGGCTGTGTTCTTGCGGCATCCAGATTACTGAAACGGGGCGGTAGCTGACGCGAACTGTTTGCTGGGCAGACGAAGCCGATACGGATGCGCCCCTATTGCGAAGACTTCCGTGAGCGTAACGTTCATCCGCGCTCGCCGCCGCAGGGCTGGACGATGCAGCGCTGCTGGCGAACCCGCGCCTTACCTTGCGCCTTCGCATAGAGGGCGAGGCAAGCACAGCGGAGGACGCGGCGGCGCCGCGCCGGCAGGGACGGCACCGGTGCCGGACGAAAGCTGAGCGCGGCCTTGGCCTCCTCGCGCTTGCGGTCCGCCGTCCTGATCTGCGGAACTGTGCTTCAGTGCTGCCAGCAGTAGCGCATTGAGTGGCAACGATAGACGGCGCTGCTGTCGGTGGATGATTTGCTAAAAGAGAGAAAATTCGTTTTCTTCTGGAGGCAGGGAAAATCGTTTGGCTTAAAGCTGAAGTAAAAAAATAAATTCCTTTTTCTTGATTTTTCACGTAATTAGATAGAAAATTTTTTTAAACAAACTCGGATTTTACCGCCATGACCCTCCGTCGCGACCTGCTGCTCCGCTCCGCCCTTTTCGCCTCTGCCGGGCTCCTCGCCACCCAAGCTCAAGCCGATACCGCCTGGAATCCTGACCGCACCGTTCGCATCGTGGTGCCCGTCGCTCCGGGCGGCAGCCTGGATATTCTGGGCCGGCTGCTGGCGCGGCATTTGACCGAGGCTTTGGGCCAGAATGTCGTCACCGAAAACAAGCCCGGTGCCGGCAGCAATATCGGCTTTGAATTCGTCGCCCGCGCCGCGCCGGATGGGCTGACGCTGCTGGTGGGCTCTGACCCGCTGACGATCAACCCTGCGCTTTACCCGCGTGTTGGCTTTGACCCCGTCCGCGATTTCAGCCCGGTGATTGAAGCCGTGCGCGCGCCGCAGGTGCTGGTGGTGCACCCCTCGGCCCCAGTGCGGGATGTGCCGGGCTTCATCGCCTGGGCGCGGCAGGCGAATGGCAAGCTGACGCTGGCGTCGCAGGGGAATGGGTCCATCGGCCATCTGGCCGGGGCGCTATTTGCACAGGATGCCGGGCTTAGTTTCACCCATGTGCCCTATCGCGGCGGCGGGCCGGCCGTGATTGACCTGGTCGCGGGGCATATCCAGGCGCTCTTCGTCACCCTGCCGGCTGCCATTGAACATATCCGCGCCGGGCGGCTGCGGGCGCTCGCCGTCACCAGCGCCAAGCGCGTCCCCGCCCTGCCGGAGGTACCCACCATCGCCGAAGCAGGTTTTGCGGAATTTGAGGTGATTACCTGGCAGGGCATTCTGGCCCCGGCCGGCACCTCCCCGGCGGCGATCCGGCGCCTGGCTGGCGCCTTGGAACGTATTTTGGCGAAGCCCGAGGTCGCGGAGCAACTCACCGCCCAGGGTTTTGAAGTGACCAGCCAAGGCCCCGCCCAATTCGCGAGCCTGATCCAGGCCGAAGCGCGGCGCTGGCCCGCCTTGGTGCGCCGTACCGGCGCGCAACCCGATTGACCCTGAAGGAGAACCCCCATGCCCGATAGCCTGAACCCGATTGATTGGCGCACCCGCGGCATCAAGCATGTCGCTGCCAGCGCCAAAAGCGGCGATACGCCCGAAACCCTTGGCATGAACCGCGAAGTCGCGATCAGTGGCGCGCGCACCGGCTCGGTCGCGCTTTGGGCCGGCACCAATAGGATCGAGCCCAATTCGCGCACCGGCGCGCATCATCACGGCGCGTTGGAAAGCGTGATTTATATCATCAGCGGCACCGCCCATATGCGTTGGGGTGATCGGCTGGAATTCATCACCGAAGCGCGTGCGGGCGATTTCTTCCTGGTGCCGCCTTATGTGCCGCATCAGGAAATCAATGCCTCCGCGACCGAGGTCCTGCATTGCGCGCTTGTGCGTTCCGGGACTGAGGAAGTGGTGGTGAACCTGCCCGATCTGGTGCCGGTTGATGAACCGGAGTGGATCGCCACGCGCTGATCGTCCGCGCGTTACTGCACTGTCAAAGCAAAGGACTAGTCAAATGAGCCTGCAACTCGGCCAGATCGCCCCGGATTTCGCGGCGGAAACTACCACCGGCCCGATCCGCTTTCATGAATGGAAGGGTGCGTCCTGGGTTGTGCTGTTCAGCCACCCCAAGGATTTCACGCCGGTCTGCACCACGGAATTGGGCGAGGCCGCGCGGCTGAAGCCGGAATTCGACAAGCGCGGTGTGAAGGTGATTGGCCTTTCGGTGGACCCGCTGACCAACCATGCGGGGTGGGAGGCTGACATCAAGGAAACCCAGGGCCATGCGGTGAATTTTCCGATGATCGCCGACCCGGATCGCAAGGTTTCGAACCTTTATGGCATGGTGCATCCCGATACCGACCCAAGCATCACCGTGCGCACGGTTTATGTGATTGATCCCGCGCATAAGGTGCGGCTGACGATGACCTATCCGCCGAGTGCCGGGCGCAATTTTGATGAGATTTTGCGCGTGATTGACAGCCTGCAATTGACCGATGGCGCCAAGCTGGCAACGCCGGTGAATTGGCGCCCCGGTGGGCGGGCGATCATCCCGCCCTCTATCCCCGATGCCGAAGCGGCGAAGCTTTTCCCGCAGGGCTGGAAGGCGGATCGGCCCTATTTGCGCTGGGTGGAAACAGCCCCTGCCAAGCAGGGTTGAACCCTGGACCGTGCCCGCCTATCGCCAAGGCCCAACTTCGCGATAATAGCGTTTTCGTGAAGGGGGCGGGGTAAGCCAAACGCCGTTTGGCTGCCCTTGGCAGGCTTGGAGAGGTTTCAGGGTTTTATGGGCGCGCTGCGGTTTCAGATTCTCTATCGCATCACCCCGGATGATGCCCGGCCGATTGAAGCCCATGCCAAGGATATCTGCCTTGAGGAAACGGTGGAAATCCCGGCCGATTGCGTACCGCCCGCCATCTGGGATGCTGGCATTGTGGGGCAGGTTGAGGCCATTTCGCCCTGCCCGCCGCCATCACGGGCCTTCGATGTCGCCATCAGCTACCGGGCCGATATCGTCAATAACTCGATCCCCAATCTGCTGAATGTCGTTTTCGGCAATATCTCGATCAGGCGGGGCATTAAAATCATTGATATCCGCCTGACGCCCGAACAGCTGCGCGCCTTTGGCGGGCCGGGCTTTGGCGTTGCGGGCCTGCGCCAAAGGCTTGGCGTTTTTGGCCGGCCCTTGGCGGCGACGGCGATCAAGCCGCTTGGGCTTTCTGTGCCGGAATTGGCGCGGCTTGCGGGTGGTTACGCGCTTGGCGGGCTTGATGTGATCAAGGATGATCACGGGCTGATGGACCAGCCCTTCCACCCCTTCAAGGAAAGGGTGGCCCGCCTGCAGGAAGCGATCCGCAATGCCAATGCCAGGACTGGGCGGAAGACGCTCTATTTCCCGATGGTCTCCGGGCGGTTTGATCAGATTGAAGACCAAATGGCCTTCGCGGCCGCCGAGGGCTGCGCTGGCGCGTTGATTGCGCCGCTATTGATCGGACCCGACACGGGCTTTCACCTCGCGCGCAAATACGGCTTGGCGGTGATGGCGCATCCAAGCTTTTCGGGGACGCATTTCCATGACCCCGAGCATGGCATGACACCGGCCATGCTGCTCGGGCGCCTGTTTCGGGTTTTTGGGGCGGATATCTCGGTTTTTCCCAATGCCGGCGGGCGCTTTACCTTCACCGAACAGGAATGCCGCGATTTGGCCATTGCCATGCAGGAACCGCTGGGCGAGGTAAAACCCGGTTTTCCTTCTCCGGCGGGTGGCATGACGATTGAACGCATTGACAGCATGGTGGCGGCCTTTGGCCATGATGCCGTGTTTCTGATTGGCGGCGCGCTGATGCGCCATTCGCCTGATCCCGAAATTGGCGCACGTGCCTTCCTGGACGCGATCGAAAACGCCGTTGCTGCCGGAAAGGCCGCCGAATGACCGTGCGTCGCTTCAATGCCTTCGGCTGGGAAAATGTGCCCGTCCTGTCCTATAAGGAAGGCGGCCCGTATAAGGATGTGACGCGCCAGATTCTGTTTGAAGGCGCGGAAACTCTCCCCGTTCAGTGGCGCTATTTTGAGGTGCAGCCCGGCGGCCATTCCACCTTGGAACGCCATGAGCATATCCATTGGGTGCTGATCCTGCGCGGGCGTGGCGCCTGCCTGGTGGGCGATGAGATCAGCGCCATCGCCGAGCATGATCTGGTGGAAATCGCGCCCCTGCAATGGCACCAATTCCGCGCGGCCGAAGATGCGCCGCTTGGCTTCCTGTGTTTGGTGGCGGCCGAGCGTGACCGGCCGCTATTGCCGGATGCGGCTGATTTGGCTGCCTTGCGGCAGGATACGAAAATTTCCGATTTCATCAGGATCTAGGGCTGGAATAGGGACTGCTGAGATCCATGGTGAGTTTATGACTGCGGTTGGCAGGTAAATCATGGCGGAGAAGATCTGATCTGTCTTGTCTGCGCGCATGGAGATCCGCTTAAACTCCGGCAGCTTGGCGCATGAATGAGGGATCAGTTGGCGTCTCTTGTAGGTTTTTGCTGCTATCTTGAGAGGGGTAGCCCTTCAAGAGTGTTTGGAAATCACAATCTTTGCGCTGCGCTTTTTTCAATTAGTGACGATTGAATTGCTGTTGAATGCTGTGTTGGCGATTGATCTGCAAAATGAGACGCCGTCGATGAGTGGCGGGACGCCTTACCATGCGCCAAGCCCAAAGCGCGCCGCTGGTGGCTGAGCTTGAGTCCTTGGCTGCACGCGCAGCCGAATCGGCTGAGCCGCCGTATTAGGCTGGCCGAGGCGATCCGCTACGGGCTGCGCCACGGGCAGGGCCTGAGTGAGTTCCTGAGTGATGGCCGGTTGGAGATGGATATCAACACGGTCGAACGCGAAATCAGGCCGGTGGCTGTGACCCGCAAGCCAGCGCTATTCGCGGGCAGTGAGGGTGGCGGTGAGAATGGGGCCATCGCTGTCACGCTGAACCGTACGGCGATCCTGAATAGTGTTCATCCTCAGGCCAGGCTGACCGATGTGCGGGAACAGCTTGTGAGCGGTAAGGTGAGCAATCAGGGCCTTGCATCGCTTTTGCCCTGGGTTTGGCGCGATGCAAAGCGCGCTGGACTTGCTGCATGAGCCGACGCAGACGCGAACCTAAGCAGGCAAGCTAAAAAGGTGGGGCGCAACTAGCGTTTACACCCAAGCGAACAGCTCTTCGCCACGCTCAAGCACCTCATGCGCGCCGCATAGCCACGCACCGTCGAAGAAACTTGGCGAAAGCGCAGCGCGCTCATCGATATCGTAAGGCCAGGCGAGTGCAGATACTACTTCGCCAACTCAGGACGTGCTTCCAATTAAAAGAAGCATGGTCCGAATCCGGGAGGTAATATCTTTGTCGATTTGACGAGCACGCTCGGTAATGGTCTGCGCAAATTAGTCTTGAGTTGACCGATCTATCCTGGGACTTCAACCGGCGAGAACATAACCCTCAAAGATCCAGCATCATCGGTTCCAGCGCATCGCCAAGCGCGATATTCCCGCCGTCCAAAACCTCGGCATAAACCCCCAAATCGGCATGGCCGAAATGCCGGCGCAGATCGCGCGGCGGGTCAGCATCACGCACGGCGGTTTCCGGGTTCACCTCGGTCGCTGCACAGCGCACGATGCGCTTCACGACCTTGAGCCGCGCCTGGCCGATCTGGATTTCCTGGCCGATCCAATCGAATTCCGCCCAAGGCCGGCCGCCGGAGAAATAGAAATTCGCGCGAAAACGGAGCGGGTCCAGCACCATACCGGCTTCAGCTTCCAGCGCATGCAGGCTGGAAAGGCCAATGATGGAAACCACCTTCATCGCCACATCGGAAAAACGATGGCCGGGGGCTTCGATGAAGCGGGGTTCGCCGCGCGCTTCTTGTCCCAGGAAATCGGTCAAATAGCGCGCAATGGCGGCCTTGCCTTCCTCGGTCCGCGTATCGCCCAGAAAGGGCGCGGCGCCGGGGGCGCGGATGGCAAGGCTCCCGTCATGCGGGTCAAAGGCGGTATGCAGCAGGGCCAGGCGTTCATTGGCCATCAGGCACCCGAAATTGCGCTTGGAAAGCCAGCGCGGGGCCGCCACATCAAAGGGCGCATCGCCCTGTGCCAAGGCAAAGCGCCTATCATGCGCCAGCATTTCGCCGGGCGTCAGCGCCACGGCTTCCAAGGCCTCGGCAGACAGGCCCTTTACCGGGTAGCGGTAGATCTTTTCGATGCGCATCGGGCACCCCCTTGAAGCAGATCAAGGACAGATACCACATATCAAGCATTCTGGTGTCATTCGTTGCCCATTCGGGGGCGAGGGGCATCGTCCGCTCAGGAGAGGGACCACATGGACATCGAAAAATTTACCGACCGCGCCCGCGGTTTTCTGCAAGCGGCGCAAACCATCGCGATCCGCGAATTCCACCAGCAGGTGACGCCGACGCATTTGCTGAAGGCGCTGCTGGATGACCCGGAAGGGGCGGCAAGCGGGTTGATCCGCGCTGCCGGGGGTGACCCGATTCGCGCCAAGAACGCGGTGGAAAACTTCATGGCGCGCCTGCCGAAAGTGACCGGCGGCGGCGCTTCCGGCCAACCAAGCTTCACCGCCGATATCGTCCGTATCCTGAGCAATGCCCAGGAACAGGCGAATCGTGCCGGCGATGCCTTTGTGGCGCAGGATCGCGTGCTGGTGGCACTCGCCGGCAGTGAAGGCGATGCCGGGCGCGCGCTGCGCGTGGCGGGCGCCGAGCCCGACAAGCTGGAGAAGGCCATTGCGCAAATCCGCAAGGGCCGCACGGTGAATAGCCAAAACGCCGAAGACAGCTTCGATGCGTTGAAGAAATACGCGCGCGACATCACGGAAGTGGCACGCCAGGGCAAGCTTGACCCGGTGATTGGCCGTGATGAGGAAATCCGCCGCGCCATTCAGGTGCTCGCGCGCCGCACCAAGAACAACCCGGTGCTGATCGGCGAACCAGGTGTCGGCAAGACCGCGATTGTGGAAGGGCTGGCGCTGCGCATCGTCAATGGTGATGTGCCGGAAGCGCTGAAAACCAAGCGCGTCATGGCGCTTGACCTGGGCGCCATGGTGGCAGGTGCGAAATATCGCGGTGAATTTGAGGAACGCCTAAAGGCCGTACTTGCGGAAACCACGCAGGCGGAAGGCGAGATCATCCTGTTCATTGATGAAATGCACACGCTGGTCGGCGCGGGCAAGGCGGATGGGGCGATGGATGCCTCAAACCTGCTGAAGCCTGCTTTGGCGCGCGGCGAATTGCATTGCATCGGCGCCACCACGCTGGATGAATATCGCAAGCATGTGGAGAAAGATGCCGCGCTGGCGCGGCGCTTCCAGCCCGTATTTGTGGGTGAGCCGAGTGTGGAAGACACCATCTCCATCCTCCGCGGCATCAAGGAAAAATATGAACTCCATCACGGCGTACGCATCGCCGATGGTGCGTTGGTGGCCGCCGCCACACTCTCCAACCGCTACATCACCGATCGCTTCCTACCCGACAAGGCGATTGATTTGGTGGATGAGGCATCATCCCGCCTTCGCATGCAGGTGGATAGCAAGCCCGAGGAGCTGGACGCGATTGACCGCGACCTCATGCGCCTCAAGATCGAACGCGAAGCGCTGAAGAAGGAAGATGACGCGGCGTCGCGTGATCGGCTGCTGAAGCTTGAGAAGGAATTGGCGGAACTTGAGGAAAGCTCAGCCGCCATGACCGCGCGTTGGGAAGCGGAAAAGGGTGAGGTGGTTGAAAGCCAGAAGCTCAAGGAGGAATTGGACAAGGCGCGGACCGAGGTTGAATTGGCCCAACGCCGCGGCGATCTGACCAAGGCTTCTGAACTGCTTTATGGCGTCATTCCGGGCATTGAAAAGAAGCTCGCGGATGCCGGCAATGGTGATGCCAAGCTGGTCAATGAAGCGGTTACGGAAGAAGGCATTGCGGCGGTTGTCAGCCGCTGGACCGGTATTCCGGTTGAGAAAATGCTGGAAGGCGAACGCGCCAAGCTGCTGCGCATGGAAGACCAGTTGCGCAAGCGCGTGGTCGGCCAGGAAGAAGCGCTTGAAGCGGTTTCCAAGGCCGTGCGCCGTGCGCGCGCCGGCTTGCAGGACCCCAATCGCCCGATCGGCAGCTTCCTGTTCCTCGGCCCGACCGGTGTCGGCAAGACGGAATTGGTGAAGTCGTTGGCTTCCTTCCTGTTCGATGATGAACGCGCCATGACGCGCATTGACATGTCTGAGTATATGGAAAAGCACGCGGTATCGCGGCTGATCGGCGCGCCGCCTGGCTATGTGGGGTATGAGGAAGGTGGCGCGCTGACGGAAGCCGTGCGCCGGCGACCCTACCAAGTCATTTTGTTCGATGAGGTCGAAAAGGCACATGATGATGTCTTCAATGTGCTGTTGCAGGTGCTGGATGATGGGCGGCTGACAGATGGCCAGGGGCGGACGGTTGATTTCCGCAACACCATCATCGTGCTGACCAGCAATCTCGGCGCGCATGCCATCGCGGAATTGCCGGAAAGCGCCGATATCGAAGCGGCGCGGCCTTCTGTAATGCGTTCGGTGCGCGAACGTTTCCGGCCGGAATTCCTCAACCGGTTGGATGAGATTGTGCTGTTCCGGCGCCTCGCACGCGGGGATATGGCAGCGATTGTGGATATCCAGCTGCGCGGCCTACGCCGGTTGCTGGAAGATCGCAAAATCACGCTCACGCTGGATGAGGCCGCGCGGGAATGGCTGGCGGAAGCGGGCTATGATCCGGTTTATGGCGCGCGTCCCTTGAAGCGCGTCATTCAGCGGAACCTGCAAGACAAGCTGGCGGGGCTATTGCTGGAAGGCAGCGTGAAGGATGGCGAAAGCCTGACGGTCACGGCCAGCCCCGATGGGCTGGAAGTGCGCCATGCTGCGCCGGAACCTTCCCAGGCCGAGGCTGCCTGAAAAGGGCTTGATCAGGCGCCGCATTCGCGCAAGCTTTCGGCCATCCAGGCAGGGGGCATAACGAATGCGGCGCAGGATTTTTCTAGGCACAAGTGCGGCGGTGCTGGCTGGGGCAGCCCAGGCCCAGCATCATGGCCATCACGGCGCGAATATTCCGGCGGATCAAATGTCTGCGCTGCGCGGGCCCAATCCGCAGGCTCTAACCCCTGAGCAATTGGCGCAGCGCGTGGTGACCAGCCCCGCGCCGGCCGGGCCGCCTGGGCGCTGGGTATCCCGCGCGCCTTTGCCACTGCCGCGCAGCGAAATGGCCTGGGCCACCGCCTGGGCCGGCAAGCTGCATGTGATTGGCGGCTATGCCCAAGGGCAGGTGGATAAGCCCTATCACCATGTCTATGATCCGGCGGCGGATCGCTGGCAGGAAGCCGCACCCTTGCCGCGCGGCGCCAATCATGTCGGCGTGGTGGCCGATGCCGGGCGGATTTATGCGCTGGGTGGTTTTACGGAACAGAACCGCGCTTCCGACAATAAGGCCTTTGTCTATGATGTCGCAGCGGATCGCTGGTCCGCCATTGCGCCCATGCCGCGCCCGCGTGGCGCGGGTGCTGTCGCGGCTGTTGGTGGCAAGATTTATCACATCGGCGGCGCAACAGACCCCGCGCCCGAACGCGCCAGCATTTCCTGGAATGAGGTTTATGATCCGCAGACGGACAAATGGACTCTGCTCCGCCCGCTGCCGGCCGGGCGTGACCATGCCGGCGTCGTGGTCTGGGAAGGGCGCATTCATGTCGCCGGCGGGCGCTTCAACACTTTTGAAAACAATACCGGCCTGCATCACGTCTATGATCCCGCAAGCGATACCTGGCGGCTACGTGCGCCAATCCCGACACCGCGTTCCGGCCATGGCATGGCGGTGCTGCGCGGGCGCTTCTGGTGCATGGGTGGCGAGGAACGGCTTTATGACCCGCAAAACCGCCCAATTGATCGCGTGATCGGCACGGTGGAATCCTATGACCCCGCCACTGATAGCTGGCAGCACCACGCGCCGATGCCGACACCGCGGCATGGTTTGGGCGCGGCGCTGATTGGCGATTGGATTTATGTCGCGGGCGGCGGGCCGATTGTTGGCGGCGGCATCCAGACCGCGGTGCATGAGGCTTTCACGCCGGGGTAATTGGTTCCCTCAAAACCCCGCGAATTTCAATACCAATCCTGCAATCGCGGTGAAGCCAAGGCTGCGCGCCAAGCCTTGCTTCATCGCGAAAAGCAGCACGGCAGCAAAGACCGCAAGCGCCAGCGCCGCCGGATCAAGGCTGCTCAGCACCGGCAGATCAAGCCTGATCGGCCCATAGCTGCTGACCTGCACATCGCGGAAAATCACGCGCAGCCCAAACCAAAGCGCGAGGTTGGCAATCACACCAACCACCGCCGCAGTCACCGCACCCAAAGCGCCCTTCAAGCGCGGCGCGGCATGCAGTTTTTCAACAAAGGGCGCGCCCAGAAAAATCCAGGCAAAGCATGGTGCGAATGTCACCCATAGCGTCAGCGCACTGCCCGCAACCCCACCCAACACAGCATCGGCGCGATACCCCGCCAGGAAGCCCACAAATTGCAGCACGAGAATGAGCGGCCCGGGCGTGGTTTCTGCCAAGCCAAGCCCGGCCAGCATTTCGGGCGCGGAGAGCCATTGGTAATGCTCCACCGCTTCCTGCGCGGCATAGGCAAGCACGGCATAGGCGCCACCAAAAGTCACCACCGCGAGCTTTGAGAAAAACCAGGCAATATCGCCATAAACGCCCGATCCCAGCAGCAGCACCACGGGCCAAAGCCAAAGCGCCAGCGCAATCAGCCCAGCGCGCCGTGCGGCACCGGCCATACGCGTTGCGCGTTCCGGATCGGCCGCGATGGCGGCATCCAATAGCGCGGGCGGGCCATCCTTCGCGGCACCATGGCCGGCGCCGCCGAAAGCCTGGGGCAAAGCAAAACCAATCGCGAGCGCACCCAGCACCACCAAGGGAAATGGCACATTGAACAGCGCGAGTGCGGCGAAGGCTGCGATGGCAAGCGCAACGGGCACCGGCCCCTTCAGCGCGCGTTTCGCCACCTTGATCAGCGCTTCCACCACCAGCACCAGCACCGCGCATTTCAAGCCAAAGAACAGCGCGGCGACAATCGGCACATCGCCCAAGGTTGCATAGATGATGGAAAGCGCCAGCATCACCGCCGCGCCGGGCAGAATGAACAGCAACCCCGCCGCCAGCCCCCCACGCACGCCATGCATCAGCCAGCCGAGATAGGTCGCCAATTGCTGCGCCTCTGGCCCCGGCAGCAGCATGCAGAAATTCAGCGCATGCAGAAACCGCGCATCGGATACCCAATGCCGCTGTTCCACCACTTCGCGATGCATCACCGCAATCTGTGCCGCCGGCCCGCCGAAGGACAGCAACCCGATGCGCAGCCACACGCGCAAAGCCTCGGCAAAGCTGGGGAAGGCTGGCGTCATTGCGTTACTCCGCCGCGACCGGCGTGAGCAGGCTTTCGCCCGGCTTCAAGCGCGTGAAGGCAACCGGTTGCCATTCCAGAACCACGCGGCCTTCGTTCAGCCGCACGGATGTTGCCGCAAGCCCTGCCCGGTCATCGCGCGTTTCCGGGAAATCCTCACGCCAATGCGCGCCGCGCGATTCCTCGCGCGCCTGGGACGCCACCACAATCGCGCGACTCACCAACAACAGCGATTTCAGATTGAGCCAATCATGCCAGGTCAGGTTGAAGGCGCGATTGGCGCCATCAACGCCGGAGGCATCAAGCTCAGCCTCCAAAGCATCTAACGCGCTGGTCGCGTCAGCAAGCCCTGCGGCGTGGCGCAGAATGCCGGCCTTGTCCCACATCATTTCCTGCAAGGCGTCACGCAGTGGGGACAGGTTGCGCGCTGGCCGCGCGAAAGGCGCTTCCAGCGCAGCGATGGCGGCATCAAGCGCCGTGGCATCGGGTGCTACCAGCGCACCTTCGCGCGGCACCCAAGCGGCCATGGTATCGCCGGCAATCCCGCCAAAGACAGTGGAATTCGCAACCCCATTCCCGCCCAACCGATTGGCGCCATGCACGCCGCCGGTATCCTCGCCAGCGGCGAAAAGCCCGGGCAAGGCAGTGCTGCCATCAGGTCGGAACACCAGGCCGCCCATCATGTAATGCGCGGTCGGCACCACAGGCACGCGGCCACCGGCCAAGTCAAACCCCATATCGGCGCAGCGTTCCACCATGCCCTTGAATTCGCGCCGCACGCGATCCGGGCCGAGGTGCCCCATTTCAATCCAAAGCCCGCCGGCATCATTCACATTACCGGCCAGGATTTCGCGCTGCATGGAACGGCTGACAATATCGCGCGTCGCACGCTCGGCGCGCTTGTCATACTTCGCCATGAAGCGCTTGCCATCACCGCCCAGCAGATAGCCGCCCGCGCCGCGCAAGCCTTCTTCAATAATGGTGCCTGTCATGCGCGTGCCTGGGCCCGCCAGCACGCCGGTCGGATGGAACTGCACCATTTCCATATCACGCAAAGGCAAGCCCGCGCGCAGCGCCATTGCCATGCCATCGCAGGATTTATCGCCTGATGGCGTATGGTATTTATACATGGTGGGCCCACCACCGGTGCCGAGCATCACGGCCTTGGCCTGCACAAAGACCAAACCACCGCTTCGCATATCAATCAGCAGCACGCCCGAAAGCCGCGCGCCATCCGCGCTTGGGATCAGCGCCACAGCGCGATGTTCTTCCAGGCGCTGAATACCGCGCGCCCAAACCTGTTCCGCCAGGCGATTGACAATCTCAATCCCGGTCAGATCACCCTTATGCACGGTGCGATCAAATGTCTGCCCGGCAAAGGCCTTTTGATGGATTGTGCCATCGGCGTTGCGATCGAAAAAACAGCCCCAGCGATTTTCCAATTCACGAATGCGTCGCTGCGCGCCCACCACCAGCGTCCAGGCCAAATCCTGATCATTCAGCCATTTGCCGCCATCAAGCGTGTCCATGAAATGGCGCTCAGCGGAATCACCCTCTGCAATCGCCACATTATAGCCGCCTTGGACCATGCGCGTGCAGCCGCATTTGCCAAGCAGGCCCTTCACCGCAATGGTGACTTCCAGCGCAGGATTGCCGGCCTTGGCATGCAGGGCCGCGAGCAAGCCCGCGCCGCCCGCGCCCAACACCAGAATATCCGTGCTGCGGCGTGTGATTTCGGTGGGCATCACGCCGCCCCCAGTTTTTCAAGCACGGCCTGGCGTCGGCGTGCCGCTTCATCATTCACCTTGGCGAAAAGGCTGCCACCATGGCTATCCATCGCCACCAGCAATGGCCCGAAGCCTTTGATGCGAAACTTGTAGAGGCTTTCGGGATTGAGATCATCCATATCCACATCCTCCACCGCTTCGATCCAGGTGGTCTCCAAAGCCGCAGCGCCGCCGACCACGGCCAGATAGGCACCGCCCAAATCACGAAAGGCCGCGAGTGATCCATCACGCAAACCGCCTTTGCCGATGATGATCCGCACCCCTTCACGTTCCATGAGTGGGCGGGTGAAGCGTTCCATGCGGTCTGATGTCGTGGTGCCCACGCATACCGCCTCATAACCGGAATGATTATTGCCCACGCGTTCCACCTTGCGCAGATTGGGCGCGGTATGGATCACGGCATGGCCTTGCAGATTGAACTTCGTGCGCCGGCCATGATCGAACATATGGATCTGCGTCGCATCCCGGATGCCATAAAGCGTTTCCTCAAGCGTTACCGTATCGCCCACGCACAGCGCGCGCACTTGGGTTTCGGTGATCGGCATGGGCAGGATGTGATGCGTCATGTCTCTTCCTCTGGGACTGGCCAGCGCCCTTGCGCGGCTTCGGCCAAGGCCTCATCTTCCAGGCGATAGGAAAGCCGCGCCGCTGGCACGGTGCCAAGCTTGGCATAAAAGGCACGAGCACGCAGGTTTTCCTCCGCCATGCCCCATTCCACGCGGCTATAGCCGCCTGTCACGGCAAAACGCATCGCGCCGCGCATCAGGGCGCGGGCGGCGCGGGTGCCGCGATGTGCTTCCATCACAAAAATATCACGCAGCAAAAGGCCCCAGGTGAAATCCCGCGCCGGGAAAAAGCCGGAAAGGGCAACAAGCCCCGCCGGTTCATCCCCCGCGCGCCCGATCAGGCAAAAGGGGCCAGCGCGATTGGCGGGCGAGGTCAGCGCCTCTGCCGCCGCAACAAGCCGCGTATGGCCCAGCAATTCATCGTAAAAATCACCCATTTCCGCCAGCACGCGCATCAAGGCGGGCCGATCCGGCGGCCCTGCCAAGGTCACGACGATGCTGGCAGAAGACATGGTTCAAAAACCGATGCTGATGCCGGCGGGCGTGAAGGTCGCACTCGCGCGGCGTGCGCTATGGCATTGGATATTCACCGCCACCGGATTCATGGTGATGTGCGTCGCTGCCACCTCAACATGCACGGCGAAGGAAGTGCTGTCACCGCCCAAGCCTTGGGGGCCGATGCCAAGTGCATTCACCGCTTCCGAAAGCTCTGCTTCCAGCTTGGCGCCTTCTGCATCAGTGCAGCGCGAACCGAGCGGGCGGGTTGCCGCAATCTTCGCCAAATGCATGCAAAGATCGGAAGTGCCGCCCACGCCCACACCCACAATCGTCGGCGGGCAGACCTTGCCGCCAGCCTGGATCACACGGTCCACCACAAAGCGCTTCACGGCAGAAAGCCCATCGGCCGGGATCAGCATTTGCAGGAAGGACCCGTTTTCCGAACCCGATCCCTTTGGGATCATCTCCAACCGCAATTCACGATCCGCATCGGTGAAATCAATATTGATCACGGGTACGCGTTCACCGCAGGAAGTATGTTCATTCTTCCGCGTAATCGGATGCACCACGGAAGACCGCAGCGGGTGTTCGCGCGTGGCGCGCGCCGTGCCGCGGGCAATGGCTTCCTTCAGCGCAAAGCCATCCACCGCGACATTGCGCCCGATCAGCAGGTTGAAGATCGGAATACCGGTATCCTGGCACAAAAGATTATCCATCCGTTCCGCCACGCCGATATTCTCAATCATGGTGGCCAGGATGGTCTTGGCGGTGGCATCGGTCTCGGTAGCATCCAGCCGCGTGAAGCCGGCCTTAATGTCATCGGGCAGGATTTTACAGGCGCGAATGTAAAGCAGCTTGGCCGCTTCCTCGATCGCCTCCGGCGTCACAACCAGCGGCGCGATTTCGGTCTTTGACATCAGGCTCATGCAATCATCCCCCCGGTGAACATAGTTTCCCACAAGCGCCGGCATGATGAAAGCGTTTCAAAGCACAAGCGAAAGGCCCGATAAAAACAGCAGCCCCAACAGCACTAGCCGGAACCCCTCCGCCGGGATCACGCGATAGGCGCGCAGGCCAAGCCAGGTGCCAAGACCCAAGGCGGGCAGGGCAATCAGCAGAGTTTTGGCGGTGTCCAGCGTGAAAAACCCTGCATAGGCCAGCCCGGCTGCGGCGATGATCTGCATCACCACAATGAAGGGCTGGAAAATCGCGCGGGCTTCATCCTTTCTTAGGCCCTTCACATCCGTCCACATGGAAGGCAGAGCGCCGGAAAACCCGCCAATACCGCCCAAGGCGCCCGCGAAAAACCCGACAACCGCATCGGCGCGCTGCCCGGCGGCGAGTTTGGGCGGTGCGAGGCGGAGCGCAATCCGTGCCAGCATGAAGCCGGCATAGCCCACCAATAAAATACCGATGCCGGCCACAATCACGCGCGCTTCCACCACACTCAGCGCCCAAACGCCGAAAGGCGTGCCCAGGGCGCCGGCGAAGACATAGGGCTTCAGCACCGGCCAACGGATGGCCGGCCATACCACACGCAAGGTCACGCTTTGGATCAGGAGTGATCCCAGCACCAAAACTGGCGCGATCTCCTGCGGGGTGACCCAGTGATATAGTATTCCCGCCGCCACCAGGTTGAAGGCAAAGCCCGCAAGCCCCGAGCAAAACGCCGCGATGAAGCAGCCGCCAAGCAGCGCCAGAAGATCAAAGGACATTGAACAGGAAAACCAATCCCACCAGCAGTGACAGCCCGAAGGAAAGCGCGACCAAATCCTTCTGCGCCCGCCCCCAGCCCAGGAACTCCAGCGCCATGACGCGCAATCCTCCGGCCAGATGCGCCGCCAGCAGGACCACCAGCGCGGTTTCAGCCGCCTTCACCAGCGGGTTGTCTGCCCAGCGCAAAAAACCATCCAGCCGCGCTTCCCCCTGAATGGCGCTGCCGAGTGCCCAGAAATGCAGCGGCAGAAATAGCGCCAGCAAGAGGCCAGAGACCCGATGCACCGCAAAGCCGATCCAGCTTGGGTGGGAACGCGCGCGGAAATCCATCAGGCGTAAAGCCCGAAGGCGGCGCGGATACCAAAAGCCGCTGTCAGCAGCCCAAGCCCAAGCCAGCAGAAATCCAGCCCCCGCCCGCGCCAGCCAAGCGTTTCGCCCGCGATGTTGCGGAGCCCAATCGCTCCATGCAGCCCGGCCGCCAATGCAAAGATCACATAAAAGATCAGCCAAGCCTCTGAGCCTTGGGTGCGCGCCAAAATCTCCCGCGCCGATAGCCCGCCGCGCACAGCGAGCAAAATCGTTACCAGATGCACCAGCACGGCGAGCGCCAGGATCATGGCGGTGATGCGCTGCACCACCCAAAGATGCGCCTGCCCGCGCGCGGCCCTGTCAGCCATGGCGCTTGCCGCCGAACAGGCTCTCCCAGAACAAGGTCCGCTTCAGCCCGGCAATGGCGCCTGATGGGTCAATCTGCTTC
Organism: Roseomonas sp.; assembly: GCA_020249505.1. Lineage (GTDB taxonomy): Bacteria > Pseudomonadota > Alphaproteobacteria > Acetobacterales > Acetobacteraceae > Neoroseomonas. The sequence continues at coordinate 62,076 of JADCFN010000015.1, forward strand.
GGGCAGCGTTCGGTGCAGGAACGCGTGGAATGGCAGGAATGGCAACCGGCATCGCCCGCCACCGCATCCAGCCTTTCGCCACGCGCGCCATCCCGCGCATCATTCACCAAGGTCCAGGCGCGGTTGAGTGCCGCCGGCCCCAGATAATCGCCATTCCAGGCGACAACATCGCAGGAAGCGTAGCAAACGGCGCAGCCGATGCATTCAATGCCTGCATCGGCTTCCTTGCGGGCCTTGCTGCCGGGGGCGACTACGGCAAATTCATCCGGCACGGCGCCATCCGGCGCGTCCTTCGGCTGGAAAAACCCTTGTGCGCGCTGCCATTTGTCGAAGAAGGGCGCCAGATCAGCCGCCAGATCGCGGATCACCGGCAGATTGGCCAAGGGGCGCAATTCCAAAGCGCCATCAGCGCCAACCACTTTCCGCACATGCGTCCGGCAGGTCCAGCGCGCGCGGCCATTCACTGTCATGGCGCAGGACCCGCACATGCCAACGCGGCAGGCGAAGCGATAGGCAAGGCTTGGGTCAAGCTCTCGTTGGATATGTGTGACGACATCAAGCACGGTCTGATTGTCGCGCGCCGGCACGTCATAACGCGCAAAACCGCCCGCTTCCTCACCTCGCCAGACACTGACCTTAAGCTGTTCCATGCGCGCCAGACTAAGGCCACTGGACAGCCTGTCCAGCCCATGGCCTGCTGCGCGAAACGGGAGGAAGCAGGCATGGAAAAACGCGGGGCGGACATTCTGGTGGCGGCGCTGAAGCAGGCTGGTGTCAGCCGCATTTTCACGCTTTCGGGCAATCACATCATGACGATCTTCGATGCCTTGCTCGGCAGCGGGATTGATCTTGTGCATACCCGCCAGGAAGCCGCCGCGGTGCATATGGCCGATGCCTGGGCAAGGCTCACTGGCGAGGTTGGCGTGGCGATGGTGACTGGCGGGCAGGGCCATACCAATGCCATCGCCGCCATGCCGACCGCCATGGCGGGCGAAGTGCCGGTGGTGCTGCTTTCCGGCCATGCGCCCTTGCGCGAATTGGGCATGGGCAGTTTCCAGGAAATGCGCCAGGCAGATATCGCCGAACCGCTAACAAAACTCTCCTTCACCGCATCCAGCACGGCGGGGATTGGCGCCGATCTGGCGCGCGCCTTTCGTGTGGCGCGGTCAGGGCGGCCCGGGCCGGTGCATCTCAGCCTGCCGACCGATCTGATGGATGCGCGTATCGCCGCCCCCGCTTTGCCCGATGCCGCCGCCTTCGGCGCTGAGGTCATGCCGCTTGGCGAGGGCACAGCCCAGGCGATTGCGGGGATGATCGCTGAGGCCGCGCGGCCCATCATCCTGGCGCCGCCCGCCCTGTGCAGCTCGCGCGGCAAGCCGCTTATGGCCGCACTCAGCGCTGCCGCTGGCCTGCCGGTGATCCCGATGGAAAGCCCGCGCGGGCTGAATGATCCCTCGCTTGGTACCTATGCCGGGGTATTGGCTGAGGCCGATTTGGTGGTGCTGGTTGGCAAGGCGCTTGATTTCTCGCTCCGCTTCGGCCGCGCGCCGGGGATTTCGGCCGAGGCGCGCTTCATCCAGATTGACCCCGATGCCGGTGTGATTGCGCGCGGTGCGCGGGCCTTGCCGGGGCGGATTGCGCTCTCGGCGGTGGCAAGTGCTTCCGAGGCGACCGAGGCGCTGACCCGCGCCTTGAAGCCCCATGCCAATCAAGCCTGGGCCGAGCGGCTTGCGGCGGCTTTGGCGTTCCGCCCGCCGGCCTGGGCGGCTTTGGCGGGGGCGACAGGCAGCCCGATCCATCCCGCAACGCTGTTTCAGGCGGCCAAACCGTTTTTGGATGAAGCCCAAGACCCGGTACTGATCAGCGATGGTGGGGAAATCGGCCAATGGGCGCAGGCGATTCTTGCTGCGCCAACGCGAATCATCAATGGTCTGGCGGGCGCAATTGGCCCATCCATTCCCTTCGCCATGGCCGCACGCGCGGCCAAGCCCGAAGCGCGCATTCTGGCGATTATGGGCGATGGCACTTTCGGCTTTCACATGGCGGAATTCGATACCGCCTGCCGCCACAAGCTGCCCTTCGTCGCCATTGTGGGCAATGATTCCCGCTGGAATGCGGAATATGAAATCCAGAAGCGCGATTACGGCGCCAACCGCACCCATGGCTGCGAATTGGCCCCCGGCACGCGGTATGACCTGGTGGCGGTGGCGCTGGGTGGGCATGGCGAATACGTCACGCGCGCGGAGGAGATTGCGCCTGCGCTGGAACGCGCCTTTGCCTCTGGCAAGCCCGCTTGCGTGAATGTGGTGATTGAAGGTCAGCCGGCACCCAATATCAGAATGGGCTGATATGGAATTCACCGGGCGCCCAGGGTTTGGCGCCCGGATTTTTCAAAAATTAGGATCCGCCCAAGATCACATTTATGAACGGCAAAGCCTTCGCAGCATCAGTCGAACCGGTGCCCATGGGAGGAAGGCGAGGGCGTTTCGGTTCGGGCACTCCCAATCCTTACTCAGGCGCCGGCACTGGCAGCCGGTGCTCAACACATAGATCGGCCCATTCATCACCGCGCGCTCATCCACATTGCGCGGGTTGCCGCCCAGTGGTGAGATTAGAGCTGGCTCGGGGAATCTGCGGATCTGGGGTAAGTGGATTTTCTGCCTGACTGCGGCATGAGGCCGTGAACAGAAGACACCATGACGAGGCGACCCCGCCGGAACCACAGCCCTGCCTTCAAGGCGAAGGTGGCGCTTGCCGCTGTGAAGGGCGAGAAGACGCTGGCAGAGCTTGCCGCGCAATTCGATGTCCACGCGAATGTGATCA